>JBNLDW010000016.1:0-80513 GCA_050304615.1 Sedimenticolaceae bacterium | reverse complement strand
TAACCATTGAGATGGAAACATGGATTCGCATTATTTAGCGCAAAGCTTCCACTCCATGCTCACGCCCCTCGCCTACTTCCCTGTAGGCGAAGACGCCAAGACGCAATGGTCGCTAAGAAATACTAGCTTGTATTCAAACAGATATAACCTTTGCGTTCTTCGCGTCTCTGCGCCTTAGCGTTGAAATAAAGGTTTGTGGGACAGCAATGCCCCCAACCATAATGTAATAGTTTCGTCCATCTGGCGGACTCTGCTTGCCGCTACAGCGGATACTGTTTGCCGTTTGTCGGTTGAAAGCAATTAACCAATTGGGTCTTTTGCTGGGCCTTTGAAACCATTTTCATCCCCCCTCTCTCAGTTTATTCCATGAGTAATAGTAGATAAAAAACAAATAGTTATATGGCATCTACCCATGTTGCCAGCACACCTAAGGCTAGCTTTTCTACCGGGTTGGCACGATGCCTGCTGTAGAGGTGGTGAGAAAGACTATCTGGAGCAGGCAAAATGAGACTTGATGATGCATTTGGAATACATGAGCAGGCCCTGAAACTGCGGGGTAGGCGTGCCGAAGTGCTGGCCGCCAATATAGCCAATGCAGATACCCCGGGCTACAAGGCACGTGACTTCGATTTTCGCGAGTTGCTGCAACAAGAGGCGGGGCAGGTTACTCGGTTAAAGACCACGCAGCCGGGCCACATTCAGCCTGAGGCAGGCCTGGTGCCTCCCAGTCAGATGAAGTATCGGGTTCCAAGTCAGCCATCCCTGGATGGCAACACTGTGGACACCCAGCTAGAGCATACAGAATTTGCCGCCAACGCCTTGGAGTATCAGGCGAGCCTGCAGTTTCTAAGCGGCAGGATCAAAGGCTTAATGACAGCCATAAGAGGTCAGTAATCATGTCAATGTTTAAGATTTTCGATACCGCCGCATCTGCCATGAGCGCCCAGAATCTAAGACTTAATCTGGTGGCCAGCAACATGGCCAATATCGATAGTGTCAGTAGCAGTATCAACCAGACCTATCGGGCGCGCCATCCAGTATTTCAGGCCACCCTAAACCAAATGAACCCGGACGATACGGCGGTTGGTGTGAGGCTTGCCGGGGTGGTCGAGAGTAAGGAACCACTGCGGATGGAGTATGCACCGAATCATCCAAAGGCGAATGAGGATGGCTATATCTTTCGTCCCAACGTCAACATGGTGGAAGAGATGTCCAACATGATCTCTGCTTCCCGCTCCTACCAGAGCAACGTGGAAGTGATCAATGCGGCCAAGCAGTTGCTGTCAGCCACCCTACAGATGGGTAGATAGAGAGGAGTTAAACCATGAGTGTTATTAACAGTACAGATGATCTCTTTCAGAATTTGGGCCTATCCAGGGATCTTAAACCTGATGATGGCGACAAGATGGGGATAAAGGATTTTATGAATTTGATGGTCACTGAGCTGACACATCAAGACCCATTCAAGCCGATGGAGAACACCGAGTTGGCTACCCAGATCTCACAGTTTGCCACCGTTTCTGGAATTGATGAGCTAAACAACTCGTTTGATGGTCTTGCTACTTCATTGCTCTCCGATCAGACGTTGCAGGCGGCCAATCTGGTGGGTCGAAGTGTGCTGATCCCATCCGATATTGGCTACTACGCTACCGGCAGCACCCTTAATGGTGTAGTCGATATGGACATGTCTGCCAGTGATGTGGTGGTGCGCATACACAACTCTTCCGGGGTTCTGGTCAGGGAGATGGGTCTCGGTACCCTCACCGCCGGACAGACCCAGTTTAGCTGGGACGGCACTATGGACAGTGGCGATTATGCCCCAACAGGTAACTACTACGTCACTGCTGAGGGGGTTGTGGATGGTGAGAATATTGCCCCTTACACACTGCTTGAAGCCAGGGTGAGTAGCGTCAGTGTCGGAGCGCCTGGTCAGGGTCTGGCGCTCAATCTAGAAGGATTGGGATCAATTTCATTTAACGATGTAGCAGAGATTCACTGATCAATAATTTAACGGGAGAACAGTCATGGCATTTCGTATAGCACTCAGCGGTCTCGATGCCGCCTCAACCGATCTGGAAGTAACAGGTCATAATATTGCCAACGCGGCAACCAACGGTTTTAAAGGGTCACGCGCAGAGTTTGCCGATATCTACGCAAACTCGATTCAGGATGTAAGTTCGACTGCGGCCGGACGTGGTGTGCGGGTTGTCAGAGTGGCGCAACAGTTTGCGCAGGGTAGTATTGACTTTACCTCTAGTAACTTGGATCTCGCGATCAACGGCGAGGGGTTCTTCATCCTGCAAGATGACGCAGGTAATGTCTCCTACACCAGGGCTGGCGCTTACAGTGCCGATCGCGATGGTTATGTAGTAAACCATGGGGGGGAGAATTTGCAGGTCTTTGCCGCCCTAGATCCTCAAGGTAACAACTTTAATACCGGTACAACTACAGATCTACAGCTGCCTACCCTGTCAGGTACACCATCTGCAACCACTAGTGTTACCGCATCAATGAATCTGGATCCGACAGGCACCCCGATCGGAGCGGCTACCCTGTTTGATCCGGCCGATCCGACTACCTACGATCATGCTACCTCTACTACGGTGTATGACTCTCTGGGTCTGGGTCATACCACTACTATGTACTATCGCGAGACCACCACCCCTAACCAGTGGCTGGTCTGGGCAACGACCATAGACTCAGACGGCACCACGGTACTGCCTCTTGATCCAGCCGCTGGTGGTACTGTGGCTGCCCCTGCTTCTGCTGGGTACGAGGCCGCAGTAGTGAACTTTGGTCTGGATGGAACGCTCACCGTTGGTTCGGGTAGTGTCGACGCCAATGGGGATATCCCCTACAACGCCGAGGCTATTACCGGTGCCGCTGCACTCACCATGTCCTTCGACTACAGCAATACAACTCAGTATGGCAGTGACTTCGCGGTCAACGATTTGACCCAGGACGGCTACGCGCCAGGGCGTTTGAGCGGTATTGATGTCAGCGATACCGGTATCGTCTTTGCCCGTTTCACCAATGGACAGTCGACTGCTCTGGGGCAGATAGCGTTGGCCAAGTTCAATAATCCACAGGGGCTACGTCAACAGGGTGATACCAACTGGGGCGCAACCTACTCTTCTGGCGACGCCCAGCTTGGACCACCAGCTACCTCAAGCTTCGGCTTGATACAGTCTGGTGGACTGGAGAACTCTAATGTGGATATCGCCGAACAGCTGGTAAATCTGATCGTGGCCCAGCGCAACTTCCAGGCCAACGCACAGGTGATTACTACCTCAGACACCATTACCCAGACAATTATCAACATAAGGTAACAGGTCTAGGGCCAGGGGGAGTGAGTAGCTCCTCTCCTGGCCCGACCAGCAGGAGATTAAGATGGACAGAATGTTATATGTTGCCATGAGCGGGGCCAAAGAGACTCTGCTTGCCCAGGGGACCAATAGCAACAACCTGGCGAATGCGGATACCCCCGGATTTTTGGCTGATCTACAGCAGTTCCGGAGTATGCCGGTGTTTGGCGATGGCTTCCCGACCAGAGCATATGGCATGAGTGAGCGTCCCGCTACCGACTTTACCCACGGCTCCATCGTCCATACCGGCAACGAGCTGGATGTGGCCGTCAACGGAGAGGGTTGGTTGACGGTACAGACGGCAGATGGCGGCGAGGCCTACACTCGGCGTGGCGACCTGTTATTGGACGCTAACGGGATACTTACCACCGGCAACGGGTTGCCGGTTCTCGGCAACGGCGGTCCGATCGCCATACCACCATCTGAGAAGATAGAGATTGCAGCCGATGGCACCATCTCAATTCGTCCCTTGGGACAGGCTAGCGGAGAGCTGGCCGTGATCGACCAGATCAAGCTGGTAAACCCTACAGTTACCGATATGTATAAGGGGCGGGATGGCCTGATGCGGATGCAGGACGGCAGCACAGCAGAGCCAGACGTCGTGCCCCAGCTAGTCAGTGGCTCATTAAAGGGCAGCAACGTTAATGTCGTAGATGCCATGGTCGATATGATCGAGCTGGCACGCCGCTTTGAGATGCAGGTAAAGATGATGAAGACAGCTGGTGATATCGAACAGGGATCGGCCAGCATAATGCGGATTAGTTAGTGGCAAGTAAATTGCATTAGTTACAGACAAGAGTAGAGGAGAAAGATATGTATCCGGCACTTTGGATTGCAAAAACAGGACTCGATGCCCAGCAGACGCAGATGTCGGTGATCGCCAACAATCTGGCAAACGTAAACACCACCGGTTTCAAGCGTGATCGCGCCGTATTTGAGGACCTGATGTACCAGAATATCCGGCAGGTTGGCTCACAGACATCGCAAGACACCACCCTCCCTTCTGGCCTGACGTTGGGAACCGGGGTGCGTACCGTGGCCACCCAGAAGCTGCATACCCAAGGCAATATCATGCAGACCCAGAACTCTTTTGATATTGCAATTCAAGGACGCGGGTTCTTTCAGGTGCTGCATCCAGACGGTTCGATTGTATATACCAGGGATGGCTCTTGGGGGCTTTCCTCCGAGGGGCAGATGGTTAACGCCAACGGTTTTCCACTTGAACCGGCTATAACCATACCTGCGAATACACTGAGTGTGACGGTCGGTTCTGATGGCGTGGTAAACGCCTTGGTAGCCGGAAACAATACTCCAACCCAGATTGGCACTATAGAGTTGTCAGATTTTGTTAACCCTATGGGGTTGGCGGCTATTGGCGATAACCTGTTTCGGGAGACCGCCTCCAGCGGTGCACCAACTACAGCCAATCCTGGTAGCGACGGCCTGGGCACCGTTATTCAAGGTTCTTTGGAGAGCTCGAATGTGAATGTGGTAGAGGAGCTGGTAAACATGATCCAGACTCAACGTGCCTACGAGATGAACTCCAAGGCGATCTCCACCACTGATGAAATGCTGGCCTATGTCAGTAACCAGCTTTAGTTAAAGTACTGAGGTGATCTTATGAACAGGCAGAGCAGACAGCTGATCATCGTGTTAACGCTGACCGTGCTTACCGGGTGTAACTCCGCGCCCGAGCGGGATGATGCCTATGCACCGGCAAGGCCTTTGCTGCCACCACCTGCACCGCATGGAAATGGTGCTATTTATCAGTCTGGATATGCTAACGCATGGTTTGAAAATATCCGCGCACGGCGGGTCGGTGACATGCTTACCATTAAGTTGGTAGAGCAGACCAATGCTTCCAAGAAGTCATCAACCAAGATGGACAAGACCACCGACGTTAGTGTGGCCAGTCCAAGCGTATTTGGGACTACAACAAAGTTTGATCTGCCAGGTGCTCTGCCTCTGACAAGTACTAAGAATCTAAATCTCAGCGCTGATCTCAATTCGGCACATACGTTTGAAGGTAGTGGTGATACCTCTCAGAGCAACGCCTTTACCGGTGATATCACAGTGACCGTGCATGAGGTGTTGCCTAACGGTTATCTGGTGGTGCGGGGTGAGAAGCGCCTCGGCCTGTCGGAGGGCAATGAGTATATCAAGTTATCCGGGATTGTCCGTCCAGTCGATATAGATTCAAGCAATTCGGTTCTCTCCACCCGGCTGGCCGATCCAACTATTGTCTATGTGGGCGATGGCCCCATCGCTAGCTCTAACATGATGGGTTGGTTGGCCAAGTTCTTTGTTAGTGCATTGATGCCCTTTTAGGAGTATGTCATGAGAAAGCACAGCAACAACAAATATCGCCCCACGTTGGCGGCAATTCGTGCCAGGGTAGCGGGAATGGATATTCTCTGGTGGGGTCTGTTGATCCTAATGCTCATGCTATTGGCAACCATGCCGGTGCGGGCAGAGCGGATCAAGGATATTGCCTCTATTGCCGGGGTTCGGAGTAATCAGCTGATGGGTTACGGCCTGGTGGTAGGTCTGAACGGTAGTGGTGACAAGGTAAACTCCTCACCCTTCACCGAACAGAGCATGCGCAGTATGCTTACTCAACTGGGTATTGTGGTGCCACCAACTACTCAGATCAATCCCAAGAATGTGGCGGCAGTGACCATCAACGCCGACCTGCCACCCTTCGCCAAACCGGGGCAGAAAATCGATGTCACGGTCTCTTCTATTGGTGATGCCAAGAGCCTGCGTGGTGGTACCTTGCTGATGGCTCCACTGAAAGGTGCGGATGGTAATGTCTATGCCGTTGCCCAGGGCAACTTGATCGTGGGTGGGCTCAGCGCCTCAGGTGCAGATGGTTCCAGTATCACCATAAATATCCCCAGCGTAGGTAGGATACCAAATGGTGCCAGCGTTGAGCGTACAGTTCCCAACCCGTTTAGCCAGGGGAGCTCTCTGGTATTTAATCTGCACCGTTCCGACTTTACTACAGCAAACAGGGTAGTCGACTCTATCAATAAGTCGATTGGAGAGGGTTCGGCCAGGGCGCTGGATGCCACCTCCATTCAGGTCGCATCGCCAGTTGATCCGGCGCAGCGGGTCAAGTATGTCTCCATGATCGAGAATATGGAGGTTAGTCCGGGCGAAGTTGCAGCCAGGATCGTAGTCAACTCACGTACTGGAACGGTAGTCATCAGCAATATGGTCAGAGTTACCCCGGCCGCTGTCTCGCATGGCAGTCTGACCGTGACTATCAGTGAAGATGCCGAGGTCTCCCAGCCGGGGGCGCTCTCTAGCGGCACTACTGCGATAGTACCCCAGACCGCCGTAGATGTGGCGGAGGGAGGAAGCCGGATGTTCCTGTTCAAACCTGGAGTGACCCTGGATGAGGTGGTACGGGCGGTTAACCAGGTGGGTGCCGCTCCCAGTGATCTGGTGGCCATCCTGGAGGCGCTGAAGCAGGCCGGCGCCCTGAAGGCGGAGTTGGTGGTGATCTGATGGCTACCGCCGCTACCTCAATCTATGCCGATTTTCACGGTCTGAACCAACTCAAGGCGCAGGCGCATGAGGATTCGGATGCTGTACTGGATAAGGTGGCCCTGCAGTTTGAATCTCTGTTTACCCAGATGATGCTTAAAAGCATGCGCGATGCAAGCCTGGGGGAGGGGATCTTTGATAACGACAAGACTACGTTTTATCGAGACCTCTATGACCAGCAGATGGCCCTGCATCTATCCGAGAGTGGCGGTATCGGCTTGGCCGCCGTGATCAAACGGCAGTTGGGTGGAGTGGAGGCAGAGCCTAAGCTTACGGTAAACAGCATCGAAGAGTATCGGCGGCATGCGATTGCCCTGGCGCAGAGCCAGCCGCAAGTGGCAACGGCCTCAGGGCCTGTGCTGCAAGAGAAAGCCGCAACAGATGCCAATTCCGCCGATTGGGAACCGGAAGATTTTGTAGCGCAACTCTGGCCTTGGGCCAAAGAGGCTGCAGCCAAGCTGGGATTGCCTCCTACCGCCCTGCTGGCCCAGGCTGCCCTGGAGACTGGATGGGGCAAACACATCATGAAGTTGGCCGACGGGGTTTCTGCCAAGAACCTGTTTGGGATTAAGGCCAGCCGCGGCTGGAGTGGCGACAAGGCCAATGTTCACACCCTCGAATATGAGCAAGGTGTCGCCGTCAGGAAAAAGGATAAATTTCGGGCGTACGCGACATATCGCGACAGTTTTAACGATTATGTAGACTTTTTGCACTCAAACCCACGCTATAGTCGTGCCCTGGACAGTACCGGTGATGCCCGCTCCTACTTCATAGAGCTGCAGCAGGCAGGTTATGCCACAGACCCCCATTATGCGGATAAGATCACTGCGGTGATGGAGGGGCCGGAGATGCAGCGGGCACTGCAGCGGCTCAAGATCGAAGCAGATTAGCCGCTACAGAGGCATAGGGTGGATTAGAGTAACAATACACAGGATATATATATAGATGGCCACTCTCCTTAATATAGGCACCTCAGCGCTCAATGTGTTTCAGCGTACGCTGACCACAACGGGCCACAACATAGCCAACTCTGAGACTGAGGGGTACAGTCGACAGCGGGTCAATCTGACAACCCGTATCCCGGAGCTTACTGGCGCTGGCTGGATTGGTTCCGGCGTGCAGGTAGATCAGATCCAGCGGATGTATGATGACTTTCTTGCCACCCAGGTGCGTTCTACCCAATCGAACACATCAGAGTTGGAAACCTATCATAGCTATGCCAGTTGGCTGGATAATCTTGTAGCCGATCCGGAGATCGGTCTTGATCCCGCCATTCAGGATTTTTTCAACGCCCTCCAGGTGCTCTCTGATGATCCCTCTTCGATCACTACACGACAGGTGGTGCTATCCGAAAGTCAGTCTCTGGTAGATCGTTTTCACGACTTGGCAGAGCAGTTCAATGAGGCACGTGAGCGGTTGAATGAAGGGCTGAATTCGGTGACAGAAGAGATCTCGACCATTGCCGGTTCCATTGCTGATATCAATCAATCCATTATTGCGTCGGCTGGTGGAGAGACCCCCAATGACTTGCTTGATCAACGCGAGGTGTTGCTAAACCATCTGTCAGAACTCGTGGATATATCTGTGGTCAAGCAGGAGAACGGAGCGTGGAATGTCTTTATCGGTACCGGGCAGCCACTGGTAATGGATATTTCCGCGGCTACCCTGAGTGCCGTTGCGGATGAGAATGATTCAGAGGCACGGGATATCCTGTTTAGCGGGCTCACCGGCAGCTATGTCATAAGTGACTATATAACTGGTGGCGAACTGAAAGGGGCGTTGCGTTTTCAGGAGGAGATGCTAGACGTTGCCCAGAATCGGCTTGGTCTGATAGCTATAGGTATTGCCGATCGGATCAACAGCCAGCAGAATCTTGGGCTCGATCTGGACGGACTGTTTGGCAACGATCTGTTTAGCCTCGGCACTATAGAGGTGCTTCCCAATAGCGCAGCCTCACCGATCGTTACTGCAACCATGGTTGATACAGGCAACCTGACCACCAGTGACTATATGTTGGTGTCGGAAGATGGGGTAGCGGGGGATTTTCGTCTGACCCGTCTATCCGATAGTCAGTCGTGGACATTTACCGCCGGCGCATACCCATATACCTATCCGCCAGTCGGGGATCTGGATGGTTTCAGTATTGCCATACCATCCGCAGCTACGACTGGCGACAGCTATCTGATTCGTCCGACTCGTCCTGCTGCTGCGGATATAGAGTTGGCAATCTACGATCCCAGGCAGCTGGCGGCAGCTGGCCCGGTGCGGGCAGAACCTTCTACCAACACCGCCACTGGCGGCCCCAATCTTGGCTCTGCCTCAATCACCCAGCCAATGATTGCCGATCTAACTAATATCCCACTGGCTGCGGATATCACCCTGGAGTGGACTGCGGCTATACCCGGATTCAACGTAACCGGTGGCCCGGGCGGAACCATCGCCTATGATCCTGCAACCCAGAGTGGTGGGGTGGAGTTCAACTTTGCAGCCTACGGCGATATGACCTTCACCATCCGTGGCATTCCCCAAGAAGGGGACCGGTTTGTGATCGCCAATAACACCAGCGGCATCGGGGATAACCGCAATGTCCTGGAGATGACAGAGCTGCAGAACAGCAATACCCTGCTAGGTAGTGCCACTACGGCAGAGACGGCATCTTTTCAGCAGGTCTATGGCCAGCTAGTCTCTGATGTGGGCTCCAAAACGCATCACGCGGAGATCAACGCCAGTACCTCCCAGGGGTTGTTGGAGCGCCACCAAGCATCACTCTCATCCATTAGTGGGGTGAACCTGGATGAGGAGGCCGCCAATCTGGTGCGGTATCAACAGGCCTATCAGGCGGCGGCACAGGTGATCTCTGTAGCCGGTACCATATTCGACACCCTGTTAGGGGCTGTTAGGAGGTAGTCATGTCATTCCGTATCTCCACCCATACAATCTTTGAGCGCGGTCTGAACGCCATGCTCGATCGCCAGAGCGATATAAGCAAGACCCAGCTGCAACTATCAACTGGACGACGTATCCTGACGGCGGCGGATGATCCAGCCGGGGCGGCACGGGTGCTAGGATACAATCGTACGATTGACACTATGGAGCAGTACTTGAATAACGCAGATCGGGCCAGGACCAGGCTGGAGTTTGAAGAGTCTAGTCTGAATGGAGCTGAGAATATCCTGCTGCGGGTCAAGGAACTTACGGTGCAAGGCAGTAGTGACACGGTATCAGCAGCAGATCGTCAGATTATTGCACAAGAGATACGGGAGCTGCGGCAGAGCCTTTTGGGTATAGCCAACAGTCAGGATTCCCAGGGTGAGTATATATTCTCCGGTTTTCAGACCGGAACCATGCCATTCAGTGGAGGGGTCAGCAGTGTAGTGGTCTACCAGGGCGATCTTGGGACCAGGCAACTGCAGATAGCCTCAGACAGACAGGTGTCAGATGGTGATAATGGGCATAGCGTCTTCATGGACGTAAGGACCGCCGCTGGCAAGCAGAGTATCTTCGAGACCCTGCGCCTGTTGGCCGATGATCTGGATAGCGGTACCAATGTGTATGACTATGTGGATGATATCAACTATGCGTTGGAGGACATCCTGCAGATCCACACTACCATCGGTGCCCGCATCAATGCTATAGACAAACAGGTAGAGGTCAATACCGATGTAAAGCTTTCCATGGAGACGCACCGCGCCGAGGAGAATGATCTTGACTACGCCGAGGCGGTCTCTCGCTTCGATCGACAGATGCTGGCACTGCAGGCGGCACAGCAGGCCTATATCAAGGTGAGTCAGCTCTCTCTCTTTAACTACCTGCGCTAATACTGCTAAAAGATAGTCGGGAATCTGTTTCCCCTGGGGTTATTTATCTTCCTATTTATCCGTAAAAGACAGTAAAAACAACAAACTATAAATGTAGAAACAAGTCCTTAAATTCGCCAGTTTCGTACCTCCAGCATTCAAGATTTCACCACTCCGGCCGTTACGATGGTTGGAGGCGGTAAATATTAGAAGACTATTCAAATATATCCGCCAGTTATTAACCTGACCTCCAAAGTACTGTGAAGAAACAGACAGCGGAGGATGAGGAGCAAGAAAATGGCACTTTATGTAAACACTAACGTAATGTCCCTGAATGCCCAGAAGAACCTGGTGAATTCAGGCCAAGAGATGGCGACCTCTCTGGCCCGTCTATCTTCCGGTATCCGCATTAACAGTGCGGCGGATGATGCGGCCGGCTTGGCTATCGCCACCAAAATGCAAGGTACATACCTCAGTTACAACCAGGCTGTACGTAACGCCAACGACGGTATCTCCATGATTCAGACCGGCGAGAGCGCCATGAACGAGATCCAAGGCATGATGCAGCGTATGCGTGAACTCTCAACTCAGGCGGCATCTGATACTGTCGGGGCAGAGGAGCGTGGCTTCATCAACAATGAGCTGCAGGAGCTACTGACAGAAATGCAGAACATTGCCAGCCGGACGGAGTTTAACGGAGCCAATCTGCTTGACGGCTCTTTTGGTGTGGCAGTAAGTGGTGGTACCGCCGCAGTTGGTACTGCCCTAACCAACAACGCAACAATAACCGCAGTCTCGGTAGATGGGGCTGCAGCCAGCACAACCTTTACCATCTCTGACGAAGGTGGTAACACGGTTAGACTGACTAATGGCACCTCCAATGCAACTCAGGATATTGATCTGGATAACAATTCCTCTTATCCGCTGGCGCTTGGAGATGAGCTTACTATCAATTTTGACCAGCTGGGTGTAAGCGTAACCATGTTGGCAACCGGTGCGGTAACTACGACCAACACGGCAGCTGATCTGGACACCCTCACTGTCATCACCACCGCTAACTCCGATGCGGTCGTGCAGGTTGGTGCATTTGACGGTGCCGCCAACCGGCTGAGCATCTCCTTCTCCGATATGCGGGTGCAGAACGGCAACGCCACCGGTTCAGGTGAGTTGGATGCCCTGTTTGATGCGTTGGATACCTACGATACGACCAGTAATCAGGCCAATGCACAGGCCCTGCTGACTGCTATCGACAATGGTCTGCAGTTGGTCAGTTCTGAACGCTCAGTCCTGGGCGCCAAGCAGAACCGGATCGATTACACCATTGCCAACCTGATGACCTCCGCAGAGAACACAGCGGCGGCACGTGGTCGGATCCAGGATACTGACTTTGCGGCCGAGACTTCTAGTCTGACCAAGAACCAGATCCTGCAGCAGGCTGGTGTATCCATGTTGGCTCAGGCTAATGCCTTGCCACAGAACGTACTAGCACTCCTGCAGTAACAGAGGCATAGGTGATTATGGGGCCGGACCTCTCCGGCCCGGCCCCGTAAATCTTATGAAGAGGTGAAACCAATGACAACAGAACTATCCAATACGATGGTAATGGAGTTGCGGCGCTCATCCTCTGTGGCTCGTAAGGATCCGGTACAGGCCAAGCAGAAGATCAATGCCTCCAGTGCCACCAGGCCCGTGCAAGATTCGCGGGTGCAGCAGGAGGTGGCACGAGGGGTAGATTCCGAGAAGTTGCAGGAGACGGTGCGTGAGATGAACGCAAAGGTGCAGAATCTGCGCCGCAACCTGCAGTTTAGTATTGATGACGCTAGCGGACGTTCCGTGGTAAGGGTCATTGATGCGGAGACGGATGAGGTTATCCGGCAGATACCCTCGGAAGAGATACTAAACTTGGCTCATCGGTTGACCGAACTTAACGAAGAGCAGGGAGTGATATTTCGCGGCACGGTATAGTTGGCATTTAGATTGCTAGCTATTCATTACACAAGAGGATTTGCGCGGTAGAGCATTACCGCCTAATGAGAGGATAATGGCTACTATTACATCACTTGGTGCTGGTTCCGGTCTTGATCTTGCGTCAATGGTCGAGCAACTGGTAGCAGCGGAACGTGCCCCCAAAGAGGCCCTGTTGGATCTTAGGGAGGTGACGATACAGGCGAAACTTTCCGCCTATGGTACGTTCAAGAGTGGGCTATCGACATTTGACGATGCACTCACCAGCCTGCAAAGTGCGGCCACCTTTCGGCAAACAACTGCCACCTCTAGCGACTCTGATGTATTTACTGCAACCGCTTCCGGGGATGTCTCCCCTGGAAGCCATTCCATAGAGGTTACAGATCTTGCCCAGTCCCACCGGGTTGCATCTGCTGCGTTTACCAGCACGGCAGATACCGTGGGGACGGGGACGATCACCTTTCGTTTTGGTACCTATGATGGCACCTTTACTGCCAATCCGGCAAAGGCGATTGAGAATGTTACTATTGATGCCACCAATAACAGCCTCCAGGGGATCCGTGATGCAGTAAATGCGGCGGATGCCGGCGTGACGGCCAGTATTGTCAACGATGGCAGTGGTTACCGCTTGTTGTTTAAATCAGATGATTCCGGTGCTGCCAACAGCCTGGAGGTTACGGTAACAGACACCGGGGATGGTAATAACCTGGATAACGCAGGACTCTCTCAGCTTGCCTATGACCCTACCGGGACGCTGGGTAACGGTAAGAATATGAGTGAGACCGCGACGGCTCAGGATGCCGCATTCAGTATTGATGGTCTTAGCATGACCCGCTCTTCCAACTCGGTGAGCGGAGCTATCGAGGGGGTGACACTGGAGCTTACCGGTGAGACATCTGGCACACCAGCAACCCTGACCTTGACCCAGGATCTGACCGGCATTACCGCTCAGCTTCAAGCCTTTGTGGATAGCTACAATACACTAAATTCTACCCTTGATGACCTGGCTGGATACGACGCCAGCACCGAGGAGGGAGGTATTTTGCTGGGTGACTCTATGGTCAATAGCGTCAGCAGCAATATTCGTAATATCCTGACCGGCGCTATCTCAGGGTTGACGGGGCAGTACACGTCGCTCGCTCAGATTGGCATCTCATTTCAACTGGATGGGACCTTGGAGCTGGATTCGAGTGATCTCAGTGCTGCGCTGGAAGATGATATCAATGCGGTGGCAAAGGTCTTCGCCGCAACCGGTACCTCCAGTGATTCCTTAATAAGTTACGTAAGCTCCACTGACGATACCGTGGTGGGTGACTACGCGTTGACGATCACCCAGCTTGCCACCAAGGGTGAATTTACCGGCGGCGTTGCCGCACTGACGGTGGATGCCAGCAACGACACCTTTGAGATCAATGTAGATGGTATTCAGTCAGGCACTGTAACCTTGACCCAGGGGACTTATGCCTCTGGTGATGATCTGGCCGCTCAGCTACAGAGCCAGATCAATGGCGAGAGTGCCATCCAGAGTGGTGGTGTCAGTGTTGTAGTTAGCTATGATACGGACCACTTTGTGATCACCTCGGCCAGTTATGGTGATGCCTCTAAGGTGGAGCTTACTACCGTAGAGGGTACCGGGCTTGGACTAGATACCGGCTCTGATGTCGATGGAGTGAACGTGGCAGGTACCATTGGCGGTGTCGCAGCGACCGGTATCGGCCAAGTGTTATATGGTAGCGGTGATACCGATGGTCTACAGCTCACTGTATCCGGGGGTGCCCTAGGGGCGCGTGGAACCCTATCCTTTACCCGTGGAGTAGCCAGCCAGCTGGATGCGCTACTTGATACCTATACGGCCACTGGCAGCCTTATAGATATCCGTTCTGATGGCCTGAATGACCGGCTGGACTATATCGATGAAGAGCGGGAGCGTCTGGATCGGCGGATTGCCGCAATCGAGGCGCGCTACCAGACCCAGTTTGCTGCGCTGGACATAATGCTGTCTCAGTTGCAGGCCACCAGTAGCTATCTGACGCAGCAGTTGGCCTCGTTGCCTGGTGCATACAGTCCCAGTAGTAGCTAGCTTTGATAACAAATAAGGTAAATAAGAGGAAGCATGCATGACTAAATCTGGCATCAATTCTGCCCTAAACAAGTATCAAGCGGTTGGAGTAAGTAGTGGTATCGAGGGGGCATCGGCCCATCGTCTGGTACAGATGCTGATGGAGGGGGCGCTGGACAAGATGGCCATCGCCAAAGGGCAGATGGAGCGCAAAGATTTTGAAGGCAAAAGCAAGTATATAAGCTGGGCTATTTCTATTATCAATGGACTGCGTGACAGTCTGGATGCCAAGGCTGGTGGTGACATTGCCAATAATCTGGACAATCTATACGACTATATGACGCGACGTCTGCTAGAGGCGAACAGGAAGAATGATATAGCCATTATCGAAGAGGTGACATCGCTGCTGCTTGAGATCAAGTCCGCATGGGATGTCATGCCGGAACATGTTAGAAGTATGGCGTCTCGCGGGGCGGCATCTGTTGCCGGCTAGGGAAGACTCTAATCTAGCCATGACCCAGGATAGCGCAATCTTCTGCGTCCATAATAGACAGGAGGTCTTGCAATGATACACTCCGTTCCATCCCCGCTACAGCAGATACTGCAGCTCTCTTTGCAGATGTTGCAACTGGCTGAGGCCGACGAGTGGGAGGAGGTGGTTGATCTTGAGGCCGAGCGGCGTCAGCTAATTGCCACCACCTTTCCGCTCACTGCAGAGCAGGCCACTATACCCTCCACAGTAACCGACCTTGAGCAGATTATAGAGTTCGATAATCGGCTGATGGGGATGTGTGCCAAGGCGCAGCGCAAGATAGGCTCGGTGCTGGGAAAGATCCATAAGGGGCGGCAGGCCACTACTGCCTATCGCAAGGTTGGGGGTTAGTCTGCCTATCGCAATGTTGACATACTTTCTTGGCCGCGAATGCATGCCAATCACCGCAAAGCTACGCAAATGAACTATTGTCCAGGCCCACTGCTGTCCCACAAACCTGTATTTCAACGCTAAGCTTCCGCTCCTGCTCACGCCCCTCGCCTACATCCGTGTAGACGAAGAATGCAAAGGTCATAACTGTTTGAATATAAGCTGAATTTTCATAGCGTCCATTGCGTCTATTTGCGGCTTATTAAGTTAAGTGGCAAGAGCATTAGTCCTTTCCCGTGGCCTGTTCCGCCATAATGGTTGCGAATTGCGCCGACTATCGGGATGGCGGCAACGCAATATGTAGGCTAGGTCAGTAGCAGCTCAACCACAAACTTGCTGCCAAAGTAGGCCAGCATCAGTACCACAAATCCCACCAGGGTCCAGGTAAGTGCCTTCTGCCCACGCCAGCCGAAACGGTAACGTCCCCATAACAACCCACCAAATACCAGCCAGGCGAGCATGGAGAGGATGCTCTTGTGTACCATCCGCTGGGCAAACATATCATCCAGAAACAGGAAGCCACTAAACAGGGATATGGTGAGCAGCAAAAAGCCAGCACCGATCATCTCAAACAGCAGCGCCTCCATGGTCTGTAGTGGTGGCAGTGCGCGGATGAAGCCGCCTGGGTGGCCGCTATGCAGGTGGTGGTCTTGGATCGCCAGCAGGATCGCCTGTACGCTGGCCATGGCAAGTAGGCTATAGGCCAGGAGCGATATGAGGACATGTATCCGTAGCCCCCAGGATGCATCTGCCGCCAGGAAACGGGCGGAGTCAAAGTTCATCTCCAGGGCGATTGCTATCGCTGCCAGGGGGAGGAGTATGATGCCCAGATTCTCCACCGGCTTGGTCAGCGTGGAGAGCATAAGTACCAGAACGATGATCCAGGTTACCAGCGAGATGGCATTAAAGAACCCTAGATTGATTCCGGCAGAGACAAAGATATTCTGGTAGAGCAGTGCGCCATGGAGGATGGCGCCACCCAGTCCAAGATGGACGCCCGGACGGCGCGAGCGCTGTTTGCAGTCGCTTTTACCAAACAGGCAGAGCCCAATCAGCAGGGCGCTGGTCAGGTAGAGCAGGATGGCTGGTATGGCGAGTAACGGCGAGCTCATAATCTGTTGATGATCGCATATTTGGCTGGGGGGTGGGAAGGAGGTTTTTCCAACTGGAAGTTGGTTGAGCTTGAAAGCCAGAGCCGTCGCCTAGCTTGTGTTGCAGACTAGTCTGCCTGGTTACCATGAATTTTTACTGTAAACGGATAAACCAGACAGGCCCCTGTTATAATGGCGCCTGACTCAACTGCAACTTAACACATGGATTCCTGAATTTAGAGATGAATTGGCATGTTTGAAAATCTGACTGACAGACTTGGTGGCGTCCTCAATAGACTCAAGGGTCAGGGCCGTCTCAGTGAGGAGAATATAGAGGAGTCACTGCGAGAGGTACGGCGGGCGCTACTGGAGGCGGATGTCGCCCTGCCAGTGGTACGTAGTTTTACCGAGCAGGTAAAGGAGAAGGCGCTGGGCGAGGAGGTGGCGCGTAGTCTCACCCCAGGACAGGCATTCATCAAAATTGTCAATGATGAGCTGACACACCTGATGGGTGAGGCCAATGAGGCACTCAATCTGGCCACTACGCCACCAGCGGTGATCCTGATGGCTGGCCTCCAGGGGTCTGGTAAGACCACCAGTGTGGCCAAGTTGGCACGTTGGTTAAAAGAGAGCCAGAAAAAATCGGCCATGGTGGTGAGTTGTGATATCTATCGTCCCGCCGCTATCGAGCAACTACAGACCCTTGCTGCCGAGGTGGGGGCGCAGTTCTGTCCAAGTAGCGGAGAGCAGAAGCCGCTCGAGATTGCCACCAAGGCCCTGGAGCAGGCGCGCAAACAGTTCGTCGATGTGCTGATTATTGATACCGCTGGTCGCCTCCATGTGGATGCGGAGATGATGGAGGAGATCAAGCAGTTGCACGCAGCGGTCAATCCGATTGAGACGTTGTTTGTGGTAGATAGCATGACCGGGCAGGATGCCGCCAATACTGCCAAGGCATTTGACCAGGCACTACCGCTGACCGGCGTCATTCTCACCAAAACAGATGGTGATGCCAGGGGTGGTGCGGCCCTCTCGATTCGCCACATCACTGGCAAGCCGATCAAGTTTCTGGGGGTGGGTGAAAAGAGTACAGAGCTGGAGCCATTCCACCCAGAACGGGTCGCCTCGCGTATCCTCGGGATGGGCGATATGCTCACCCTGGTAGAGGAGGTACAGCGCAAGGTAGATCATGCCCAGGCAGAGAAGTTGGCAAAGAAGATACAAAAGGGCAAGGGCTTTGATCTGGAAGATTTTAAAGGGCAGCTGGAGCAGATGTCCAACATGGGCGGGATGAGCTCACTCATAGATAAACTGCCGGGAATGGGGCAGGTATCGGAGCGGGTAAAAGACCAGGTAAACGACCGGGAGATGGGCCGACTGACGGCCATAATCAACTCCATGACCCCTCAGGAGCGCCGTTTTCCGGCGGTTATAAAGGGCTCCCGCAAGCGCCGTATAGCGGCCGGTTCCGGTACCCAGGTGCAGCATGTAAACAAGCTGTTGAAGCAGTTCACCCAAATGCAGAAGATGATGAAAAAGATGAAGGGCGGCGGCATGGCAGCTATGATGCGGGGTATGAAGGGGCCGGGCGGCGGGATGCCATTTTAGTCAGAATCGCGTCTATTTGCGGCTAAAAAGAAGTTTTTACAGAGTGTCAGGTTTTTTTGCCCTGGCCTGTTGCCCCTTAACAGCTACGGATTGCATACACTCTTAGGATATTGAAGTAATATGCTGGCAAGCGGACTCCGATTGCCGGCCAGATCCCTCAATAAATGCTTCACTTTTCCCTAAAATGCCGTACAATGCCCGGTTTACCTGCTGTCGGGTTTTCTCCCCGATGGTGTGTAGGCACAACTGATATCTATATATTAAGGTTTAAACGATGGTAACAATTCGTCTTGCACGTGCGGGCGCCAAGAAGCGGCCCTTCTATCACATTGTGGTGGCAGATAGCCGCAGGGCCAGAGATGGCCGTTATATTGAGCGGGTCGGCTTTTTTAATCCTATCGCCACGGGTGGTGAGGAGCGTCTACGGGTAGATCGTACGCGTGTGGATCACTGGGTTTCCCAGGGTGCGCAGGCCTCTGATCGTGTATCCAAGCTGCTCAAGGATCATGCCAAGGCCGCTGCATAGCTGGTATTGGGGTCGATGCCCGTAGTGGCAGAAGATGGCTCCGAGTGGGTCATCATGGGTCGGATCTCCGGCCTGTTTGGTATTCAGGGTTGGGTGAAGGTGTATTCTCATACCTCCCCCCTTACCAATATTCTGGATTACAGTAGCTGGTACCTGTCGCATGGAGATGGCTGGAAAGAGTATCAGCTCCAGGCCGGCAAGGCGCACGGCAAAGGGATTATTGCGCAGCTGCAGGGATACAGCGATAGGGATCTGGCAAGAGAACTGGTAGGAGCCAATATTGCCATTCCGCGAGAACAGCTGCCGGCGGCGGAAGATGGTAGCTATTATTGGAAAGACCTGGAGGGTCTGCTGGTAAGGACCACGGAGGGGACGGATCTGGGCAGGGTGGATCACCTGCTAGAGACAGGCGCCAATGATGTAATGGTGGTACAAGGTGAGCGCGAACGACTGCTCCCGTTTATCGACCAAGTGATATTCGAGGTGGATCTCGATGGTGGTGTAATCACTGTGGAGTGGGATCCGGAGTTCTGACGGGGTTGGTGTTATGCGTTTTGACGTGGTTACGCTGTTCCCGCAGATGATCCAGGCCATGGTTGGCGAAGGCGTCACCGGACGGGCAGTGGCTAGAGGGTTGGTGGAGCTTTCCCTGTGGAATCCACGGGACTACACCAACGATACCCACCGTACCGTGGATGACCGCCCCTACGGCGGTGGCCCAGGAATGGTGATGTTGGCAGAGCCCCTGGCAGCGGCTATCAGCGCAGCCAGAGAGGCGCAACCTGAAGCGCGGGTTGCCTACCTTAGCCCCCAGGGGCGCAGCCTAGATCAGGCTGGGGTTGGTGAACTGGCAGAACGGGATGGGATTATCCTGGTTGCAGGCCGCTACGAAGGTGTGGATGAACGGCTTATTAATCGCCATGTTGACGAGGAGTGGTCAATCGGTGATTACGTACTCAGCGGTGGGGAGTTGCCAGCGCTGGTACTGATGGACAGTGTTATTCGACTTCTTCCAGGGGTATTGGGAGACGCCGATTCAGCCGAGCAGGACTCCTACATGGATGGCCTGCTGGACTGTCCGCACTACACCCGTCCAGAAACATTTGAGGGCGAGGCGGTGCCAGAGGTGTTACGTAGTGGCGATCACGCGGCGATACGTCGCTGGCGGCTACAGCAGTCACTTGGTCGAACCTGGATGCGGCGACCGGAGCTGTTGGTCGATAGAGATTTGAGTGCAGCAGAGAGACTTCTGCTGGAAGAGTTTATTGCGGCGCATACCAGTGCCAATTGAGAAAAGTGGGAGTGAGAGGATCATGAGCAAGATCATACAGGAACTTGAAGCCGAGCAGATGGGCCGCGAGATTCCAGATTTTAGAGCAGGAGACACCGTAATCGTTCAGGTGAAGGTTAAAGAGGGCGAACGTGAACGACTGCAGGCCTATGAAGGTGTGGTAATAGGCAAGCGCAATCGCGGTTTGAACTCCGCCTTTACTGTGCGCAAGATTTCTCACGGTGAGGGTGTAGAGCGTACCTTCCAGACATATAGCGCCCTGGTTGATAGCATTAAAGTGACCCGGCGCGGTGATGTTCGCAGTGCCAAGTTGTACTACCTGCGTGGTCGCACCGGTAAGGCAGCCCGAATTAAAGAGAAGATTTAGTTATTCGGCTCGTCCATGATAGACAAAAGCCACCCTGCGTAAGCAAGGTGGCTTTTTTGCGTCTGCAGCTGTGCTATTTTGTTGCCCTCGCAGCAAGCGCATAGCTCGGTCTTAAGGCAGTATAGACCGCTTTTTTTGCTGTATATAGCGCCAGCTAAACAGCACTATCAGCCCCGCAACATTTGGAAACCAGACCTCTGGCGTGCCCCAGGAGATACCATCAATATAGTAGTCCGATAGCGGCCAGAATATCTTGGTTGGGAAATAAGCTGCAGTATGAAAGGGGAAGTCCAGGCAGATGTGAAATGGCCATGCCAGCATGGCGAAGGCTACACCCCGGTTTAGGTAGGCCACCAATCCAATTACCAGCAGCGCAGTGACGAAGCTGTGCATCACGTTATAGGAGATGAACAGCCAGGCTGGGATGGTCTCTAGCGCTGGCGGGCCGGGGACGTAGGTGCCATTGAATAGGCGGAGGACGAGTAGGGGGGCAAAGCTAACCAAGTCAGGCATGGCGCCGAATAGCAGCGCCAACCAGGGGTGGCTACGGTAGCCGAACAGGCCCCGTCCCCACAGTGCATGGCTGAATGTATCCACTACCTTTCTCTCCCCAATCAGACTTTACCCCCGAATTGTTGCATAATTCTAAGATCTTTGGGCGGCTGTATAGGGCGGCGCCCATCCCATCTTGGATAGCGCGATATGGCATTTAGCTTCTATTGGCACGACTACGAGACCTGGGGTACCGATCCACGCCGTGATCGGCCGGTACAGTTCGCCGGTCTGCGTACCGATGAGGAGTTGAACCCAGTAGGCGATCCTCTGGTAATCTACTGTAGACCCGCCAATGATATGTTGCCGCATCCAGAGGCGGCACTAGTGACCGGTTTGACCCCACAGCAGGCAGCGGCCAAAGGGGTGTGTGAGGCAGAGTTTATGGCCGCCATCCACGCAGAGCTGGCGCTGCCAGGTAGCTGTGGTGTCGGCTACAACAGCATCCGCTTTGACGATGAGTTTACCCGTTACGGCCTCTATCGTAATTTTATCGACCCCTATGGACGGGAGTGGCAGAACGGCAACTCCCGCTGGGACATCATCGATGTAGTACGGCTAACCAGGGCGCTACGGCCGGACGGGATAGAGTGGCCCGAACATGAGGATGGAACCACTAGCTTCCGCCTGGAGGAGCTGACGGCGGCCAACGGTATTGAGCATGCCGAGGCGCATGATGCCCTCTCCGATGTATATGCGACTATCGCCCTGGCCCGCTTGTTGCGTGAGCGCCAGCCCCGGCTATACGCCTATCTACTGCAGATGCGCAGCAAGCATAAACTGGCACAGCAGCTTCAGGTGACGGAGCAGCAACCAGTACTGCATGTCTCATCGATGTATCCAGCCAGCCAGGGGTGTATCGCCATGGTGGTGCCGGTGGCGGCCCATCCGGTAAACAAGAATGGCACTGTCGTGTTTGATCTACGGTATGACCCACGTCCCCTGCTGGAGTTGGAGCCAGAGGAGATCAGAGAGCGGCTGTTTACCCCTAGGGAGGAGTTGGCAGAGGGGGTAGAGCGGATACCGCTAAAGACCGTGCATGCCAATAAATGCCCCGTGATTGTACCGTTCAACACCATGACAGAGGCGGCTGCTCAAGAGTGGGATCTTGACCAGGGTAGGGCGGAGCAACACCTGGAGATGATCCGCCAGGCCGATGGGCTGGAGCGGAAGATCCAGGCGGTATATGCCTCCCAGGAGTTTGCGAACTCGATTAATGACCCAGACCAAGAGCTATATAGTGGAGGCTTTTTTTCTGATAGCGACCGCCGTCTTATTGAGCGGGTACACAACAGCCCTCCCGCGGATTTGGCAACGGCCAATTATGCCTTTGATGATCAGCGCCTGCCGGAGATGCTGTTTCGTTATCGTGCCAGGAACTGGCCAGAGACCCTCTCCCCCCAGGAGCGGCAACGTTGGGACGAGTTTCGGCAGCAGCGTATCTCCAGCCAGGAGTTTGGTGGTATCACCCTGCAGGAGTATCGGGCAACCATATCCCGCATGATGGTAGATCCGGCCATGGGGGAGAGCGAGCGCAGAGTACTTTCCGAGCTTGCCGATTGGCCCGAGGTGATCGCAGTTCAGTAGCTGTCTGCGTACAATAGTTAGCATCCATTTCCGAGGGCTTTATGTATGTCTCACAACAATGTAGAACCGCGCCACGCAGGGGAGCGTCAGCTGACCGTTAGAGTGGTTGCGATGCCAGCCGACACCAACACCGCCGGGGATATATTTGGTGGCTGGCTGATGTCGCGGGCGGACATCGCCGGGAGTATTGTCGCCATCCAGGTTGCCAAGGGGCGCGTGGTTACTGTGGCGGTGCATGAGTTTCTGTTTCTTAAACCGGTCCTGGTTGGTGACCTGGTCAGCTGCTATGCCGAGGTGATCAAACGTGGGAACACCTCGGTCAGGGTAAAGGTGGATGTCTACGCTGAGCGGGAGAGTGATCCGGAGACCATAGAGAAGGTTGCCGCGGCAGAGCTGACCTATGTAGCTGTGGATGATACAACCAGGGCACCTAGGCCGCTGCCACCTATGTGATTATACAGCAGCTTAGATCCAACCCTGTAGGGCTGCAATGATGCTCTCTGCCTGTGCCTTGCTGGAGATGTTGAATTTGGAGCGCTGCGTATATTCGCCGTTACGTTTCTGATAGCGGCGGATAGAGTATTTATCCGGTCCATACTCCTCCTTGCCGCGATTCCACTCCTGGTAGCGGTAGATGATCGTCGACCATGCCCCCTTGGATAGAACCACCTTATCCAGCTCTTTTACGATATCTACTCCATCTTCGCTGTAGGTTATGGTCAACTCGTCAATATTTTCAGCCATGCAGTTTGCCTCTTGTTAGTTCAAATGGTTGATTGGTGATTGTGTTCTCTTTGCAGCTATAAGTTGGCGTGGTTATTCTGGTTCAGCGGGCACCATTACGTTTGAGCAGGCGGATGATCTCCTGGTTGCCACTCTCTGTGGCCAGCTCCAGGGGGGATTTCCCAGAGCCTCCAGGCTGGTTGACATCGGCCCCGTGGGTAATCATACGTTTAGCAACCAGCAGTTCTGACTTGGTTATGGCCAGAATAAGCGGAGTCCTGCCGGATGGGTCAAGATGATTGATATTGGCCCCATTGGCTAGTAGAAATTCAACCACATCGCGATCGGACACACCATTGTTGACTACCTCCATCAGCAGCCGGTCTGGTTCAATCGAGGCGCCCTTTTCTACCAGGTATTGTGCTACCTGGGTACGACCAGTCATAACGGCGGCATAGAGTGGGGAGTGACCGTCACGATCTGCGGCATCTATCGCGGCGGCGTGTTGCAACAATAGCTTGACTACCACCAGACGCCCCTTGGCAGCGGCTACATGTAGCGGTGTCTCTCCATCCACGTTCGGCTGGTTGATGTCCGCCCCCCAGTAAATATGGCGCTCGATCTGGTCGATATCCCCCCTCTGCACCGCCAGATAAAGCCCAATAGTCGGTTGGTCTGGCGCACTACAGGCGGTTAGCAGCAGGAGCGATAGCAGTAGAGAGGAGAGAACCATTCTATTCATGAGAGTGATAGTAAAAGGAGGGTGGGTAGAGAGCAAGGGGGAGAGGGCTATTTCCCTGATTTGGCGCCATTTTTGCATATTAAAGCGGCATGTCGGTAAGTACATTCATCATAAAGCAGTGTTTTGCCCTGGAAGACTCTGCCAGCTACAGGCGGGTCAAGGGTTTCTTCTATCAGCTGATGATAGATCCACAGTCAAAAATACGACCATATTTTGACATCTTCATGATCGTTCTGGTGTTGGCCAGCGTATTTGTCCTGATCTATGAGGTCAAGACGGATTTGGGTGCGTTTGGCCGAATCTTTGAGGTGTTCGCAGTATGTGTTTTTCTGCTGGAGTATCTATTGCGGCTGTGGCTCTATAACGATAGCCATAAGATTATTCTTGATCACTACGAGAACACAGAATTTATCAATGGCGCCTTTCGGCTGGGACCCGCCTTGCGGGAGGTGGTGCGAAAAAAGTGGGACTACATGACCACGCCCCTTGCCATTATCGACCTGCTAGCCATCATTCCAACTTATCGCCCGTTGCGTTTTCTCCGTATTTTTTTGCTGTTCAGGTTGTTCAAACTGTTTCGTTATGCCCGTAGCCTAAATGAGTTTGCCCAGGTGTTGGCAGAGAAAAGGTTTGAACTCTACTCGCTGTTTATATTTCTCTCCTTCGTTATCTTCATATCCGCCTCGGCCATCTACTTTTTTGAGGCGAGCCATGAGGGTGGGCAGATTGACCACTTCTTCGATGGGGTCTACTGGGCGCTGGTGACTATCTCTACAGTTGGTTACGGAGATATTACACCGCAGACGGTTGAGGGTCGTGTGATCACCATAATCCTGATTATATGCGGCATCGGGGTCCTCGCCTTTCTGACCTCCATTATCGTCTCTGCCTTTGGCGAGAAGATGGTCGATATGCGAGAGAATCGGATCTTTGCCGAGCTAGAGAAGAGTGGTAAGCATATCACTATTATTTGTGGCTTCGGTCGTATGGGACAGGTGGTGGCGGAGCGGCTGTATGCAGATCGGGATCATTTTGTGATCATTGATGCTGATCCCCAACATATTGCTCAGGCCCAGGAGTTGGGTTATCTAGCGATTCTTGGCAGCGCCGATAATAAACAACTACTGTATAACCTCGGGATAGGTAGTCATGTCTGTCGAGTGCTTTGCCTTACCGACAATGATGTGGCAAATGTGTTTATCACCCTTACCGCCCGTCATATGAACCCGGACATTGAGATCATCTCCCGGGCCAATCGTGAAGAGACGGTAAACAAGTTGCTGCAGGTTGGTGCCAACCACACCGTAATGCCTTTCAGGGCGCTAGGGTTGATGGCCGGGGAGTATATTGGACGACCGGTGGCCTTCGAGGCGATACATGGGATGCTGTATGGTAAGCAGAAAGTTGGTCTGGATACTGTTATGGTGTCTCCTGACTCTATCCTCAATGGCGTCAAAATCGGGGATATTGATTTTAGTGCATACAAGATGATCCTGTTTGGGGTAATAACCCATGAGGAACGTGCTGCCGAAGAGGGAGAGAGCGTTTATGGCATGAAGTCACGCATGCTCTTTTTTAATCCCCAGCGCAACTTTCGGCTCCATGGGGGGGAGATAATTATGGTGTTTGGACATGAGCTGAGCATTGTACATTTCAAGGAGTGCCTAGAGCGTGGCAGGATCGATCTGGTGAGGTCGTCATGAATGCCCCCAAGATCCTGGTTTTTAGTTCCGATGCAGTGGGGGTTGAGGTTGCCAGCCAGCTACTGAAGCGTGCATGGGCGCCACTGTTGGTGGATAGTGATACAGAGCGTTTGGCTAGTGCGGAGACCAAGGGTATCGCTACAGCCATGCTGGATTACACCGATGATGATGAGCTGCGCAGGATCGGGGTAGGGGAGGATGTGGATGTCATCTTCAGCATGTTTGAGGATGATGCCAAGAATATCTTTCTGACTATTTCAGTGCGGGCCCTGGATCCCAGGATAAAGATTGTGTCATTGACTCACTCTCACGACGCGGGAGAAATGTTAAAGGCTGCAGGGGCCACCAAGGTTATTGACCATTACGAGATAAGTGCGCACAAGATTCTGGATCTAGTCAAACGGCCCCTTATAGTCGAGGCTATGGAAGAGATAGTCTACGGAGAAAATCATCTGAATATGGCCGAGGTAGAGGTGGCGGTCGGCTCACCTTTTGATGGCGTATATGTAGAGGAGCTGGATATCTCCCACCACTATAATTTGGTCTTGCTGGGGATAGTGGATCGTGAGTTAGGGGATGAGTTTATGTTTGCTACCACCATGGTAGAGCATAAAATCGATAGTGGTGATGTCATGGTGGTGATCGGGCCGCCGGCAGAGATCGAGAGGTTTCGTAGTGTGGCCAATTCCGCCGGCTGACCTATTATCACTGACCTGGGGGTGTTGTCCTATCTACCTATCGATCGCGACCACTCAGGTATGAATTCAGACAGGAGCGTTCTCCAGGAGTGCGGCCAGGGTGGTGGATGCCACTCTACTATGAGAGCGCAAGGCCCCCTCTGTATCGTCTCGAAACTGCTGGTTGATCGCTGTAGCCAACTCCCGTGCCTGTTCCGGCGTGCCGATGGTACCCTCTGTAGAGGGCGGCGAGCTGGCCTGGTTGTATAGCTGGCTGGCGCGGGCTACATCAACCGAGCCCTTTGGTTGCTGTGTGGTCGGGGTTGCAGCGCCCTCCAGCGCTTGGTTATTGTTCCCCGCTGTTGACTGTTCGGCCTCTCTCTTGCTAGAGGCGGCGGTACGACCATCGTTGGGTGACAATATATTGTCGTTATTGATCGCTGTAACCACGAATCTGCTCCTATATCCGCCAAATAATTGACGTTAGCTGGGTTTTGACTCTATACGTATAGGATATTGCAAAAGGCAGGCCAATTACTCGGTGGTGATGGCCTGATCAGGGTGGAGTACCAAAGATTCTGGAAAGCGGCAGCTGAAGGTGGTGCCGACACCAGGGCTACTCTTGATAGACAGCTCTCCGCCGTAGCGCAGCATGACCTGTTTGACGATGGCTAGGCCCAGGCCGGTGCCGCCGGTCTCGCGGGAGCGGGCGTTGTCCACGCGGTAGAAACGCTCTGTCAGGCGTGGGATATGGCGCTCCTCAATGCCATCGCCACTATCTTTCACACTTAGGAGAGGGCCGCTGTTCCCATGTTGCCACCGGACCCAGATCTCTGATCCATCTGCGGTGTGCT
The DNA here is from genome assembly GCA_050304615.1 of Sedimenticolaceae bacterium. Lineage (GTDB taxonomy): Bacteria > Pseudomonadota > Gammaproteobacteria > Chromatiales > Chromatiaceae > CBFDBF01. The sequence goes on along the minus strand of JBNLDW010000016.1, from coordinate 53,132 downwards.
GGATGGCATTGAACAGCAGATTGGTCACGATACTCTGTAGCTCCTCGGGAGTCCCTTTTAGCCACAGGCTGGGATCTATCTCGCTATGGATCTGATGTTGGCCCTTGGCTGCCACCCCCTGGGAGCTGTGGATCATCTCACGGATCAGGCGTGGCACATTAAGTGGCTGCCTATCTGGATCAGAGGGGTCGGTTTCCAGACGGGAGAGGGTGAGCAGATCATTGACAACGCTCTGCATACGTTGTGCCTGTTGTAGCATTAACTGGAGTGGGTGCTGTAGTCTCTCCGGCGTCTCCCCATCCTCAGACAGGGCCTCCAGGTAGCCATATATCACAGTGAGAGGGGTCCGGAACTCGTGCGATGCGTTGGCTATAAAATCACGCCTGGTACGATCCAGATGGTGAATCCTGGTGATGTCACGTACCACTACCAAGCGTTGGTGTCTCCTCTTGCCGAAGGGGATGACCGTCATGGTCAGCATCAGGGAGTTATTATGTGGTGGTGCAAACTCCAGAGGCTCACTGAACTCCCCCCGTCGCAGGTAACCACTAAGTTGCGGTAGCGTGATCAGTTTGTAGAATATCTTGCCGCTGGCAGCGGGCCAGTGGATATTCAGCAACCTGCCTGCGGCCAGGTTGGAGAACTCTACGCGGTTGTCGCGTCCAAGCAGTATTACTCCATCGGGCATCGCCAGGCTGGCCTCCCGAAAGCGTTTTATAAAGCGTGCAACCATCTTCTTTTGCTTTTGGCTGCTTCGGCGGAGGATATGCAGCCTCTGTGCAAACTCCTGCCATATCCCAGGGGGGAGCTGTTTACTGGGGGGTGATATTTTGCTATTGAGTAGAGACAGAAAGCGCGCTGCCTGGTAGCTGTGCCAGACAAGGGCCAGGGTAAGGCCAATAGATAGTCCTAACCAGGGCTGTCCCAGCAGTAGCCCAACTGATACAGCTACCAATAGCAATAGAGATAGCCGGAGTAGCTCAGAGAACCAGGGTGATGCATTCATGGTGTAAGGCGATAGCCGGCACTGCGTACGGTTCTGATCAGGCTGTCATGGCCACTGGCCGATAGTGCCTTTCGCAGGCGGCGTATGTGGACATCTACGGTACGTTCTTCGATATAGGCATCGTTTCCCCAGACAGCATCAAGGATCTGCTGGCGGCTGAATACCTGCTGAGGGTGGGTCATAAACAGTAGTAGCAGGCGGAATTCTGTCGGTCGCAGGTGCAGTTCTTCAGTGCCGACATGCAGCTCCCATCTGGCTGGATCAATCCGTAGTCCGGCCAACTCTATCTGCTTAGCGACTTTATCCGGCGTACTGCGACGTAGCATCGCCTTGATGCGTGCCAGCAACTCCCTGGATGAAAACGGCTTGGTGATATAGTCATCGGCCCCGGCATCTAATCCGGCAATCTTGTCACCCTCGGCATCGCGTGCGGTAAGCAGGATTATGGGAATGTTGCGTGTGTATGGATCAGCGCGTAGCTCGCGCGCGAACTCTATGCCTGATTTGTGCGGCATCATCCAGTCCAGCAGGATTAGATCTGGGCGCTGCTCCATGATCCGGGCCGAGGCCTCTGCAGCATCGGCCGCCACGCGGCAGCTAAAGCCTAAAGGCTTCAACTGAAAGCTCACCATATCCCGTATGGCTGGCTCGTCGTCAACAATAAGTAATTTTGCGCCCATGGCCTGTAACTCTACATCTAGCCTTAACCTTTTGATATGAAAATACTATTTGTCTGTTGTTATGCTATCTAGTGCCGGACTCTCTATCCTGCTCTTTACCACGATGGTAAAGGCTAGCCGTAACGTCCCTCAATATAATCGGCCGTCTCTTGCTGTTTTGGGGTGACGAATATCTCTTCTGTTGGGCCGTGTTCTATTACTCGTCCCATTAGCATAAATACACACTGCTCACTGGCACGCCGAGCCTGCGCCATGTTATGGGTGACGATCAGGATGGTGTATTTCCCCCGTAGCCGCCAAATCAGCTCCTCTACCGCCTCAGTACCTTTGGGGTCGAGGGCGGAACAGGGCTCATCCATCAATAGTAGCTTCGGCTTGACCGGTAGTAGTCGAGCGATGCAGAGTTTTTGCTGCTCTTCCAAAGAGAGTCTGGTCGCCTTCTCATCAAGGCGATCCTTTACCTTGTCCCAGAGCAACACTTGTTGCAGGACATCTTCGACAATATCCTCTTTTTCGCTGTTGCTAAGGCGTCTCCCACTATTATGCAACTCATGCCCAAACAGTACATTCTCCCGAACGGATATCGGAAGAGGATTGGGCCGTTGGAACACCATCCCTACCTGTTTGCGCACCTGGATCAACTCTACTTCCGGATCATATATATTGTGGCCCAAAACCTCGATGCGGCCATCCGCGCGGACGTAACCAAGGCGCTCATTGATCCGATTGATACTGCGTAGAAAGGTGGTCTTGCCACAACCGGAAGGGCCAATCATAGAGGTGATCTGCCCCTGGTGGATTTTCAGATCAATATCATAAAGGGCCTGAAAGGTGCCATACCAGAGGTTCATCTTGCTGGTCTGGATGGCGTATGTTTGCTCTTGTTGGTTCATAGATCTTGCCTGCCAAGGTTGGTCTTGTGGTAGCGACTCAACCAAATCTCCCTTCTACATAATCTTTGGTGCGTTGATCTTTGACCGCGCCAGTGAATAGATCTTCAGTGGGGTTGATTTCGACACACTCACCATCCAGAAAAAATGCGGTACGGTCTGCCAGGCGACGTGCCTGCTGTACCAGGTTGGTGACCAGGATTATGGTCATCTCACTGCGTAGCTCCTTGAGCATATCCTCAATCCGCATGGTGGTGACCGGGTCTATAGCGATAGAGAACTCATCCAGCATCAACACCTCCGGCTCCTGAGAGAGGGCGCGGGCTATGGTGAGCCGTTGTTGTTGCCCGCCAGAGAGCAAGCTGCCGAGAGAGTTTAGCCGATCCTTGACCTCATCCCATAGGGCGGCGCGGATCAGGCAGCGTTCGACTATTTGATCCAGCTCTGCCTTGCTGCCGATGCCTTTAAGGCGTGGCGCCAGGGCGACATTTTCATAAATTGTGAGGGGTAGACCTACTGGTAGAGGGAATACCACGCCGATCATACTGCGTAGGGCATAGACATTTCTCAGCGTGTGGATATTGTGGCCATTGAAGATGATCTCGCCGCCTACCCGCATATTGCTGTTGAACATCTCCATCCGGTTTAGCGCCTTCAGGAATGATGTCTTGCCTGCATTGGCTGGGCCGATGATACCGAAGATCTCGTTCTTTTTGATCTCCAGGTTGATCCCGCTCAGGACATTATTGCTACCATATTGGATGGTCAGATCTTTTACCCCTATGGTGACCTCTGTCTGTTGGGGTGATCGCTTTATTCTTTGGGTTGCGCTGCCTACCATTTCTTCTGTCTCCGCAGGCGCATACGAAAGGCGATAGAGAGGCTGTTCATAAGCAGCACCATGGCAATCAACACCAGGGCGACGCCATAGGGTAGGTTTTCCGGGACATTTGGCACCTGGGTCGAGACCACGAATAGATGTAGGGAGAGGGCCATGGTCTGATCGAACACCCCCTGTGGCAACATCGGCAGGAAGAAGGCGGCACCGGTAAACATTATGGGTGCCGTCTCGCCGGTGGTGCGGGAGACCTCAAGGATCACGCCGGTAAGGATGCCGCTTATAGCATTGGGTAGCACCACCTTGCGGATCGTCTGCCAGCGGGTAGCGCCCATGTTCCAGCATGCCTCACGAAAGGCTAAAGGCACTGCCTGTAGCGACTCCTTGGTAGCAACGATCACAACCGGCAGGGTCATTATGGCCAGGGTTAGACTGGCGGCCAGGATGCTGGTACCAAACTTCATGAAGAGGACAAAGGCGCCAACCCCGAACAGGGCATGGACAATCGAAGGCACCCCGGCCAGATTGATAATGGCCAGGTTGATTATGCGGGTCAGCCAGTTATCGGCTGCGTACTCACTCAGATAGATAGCGGCGGCTACTCCCAGTGGAACCGAGGCCAGGAGCGCTACACTAACTAGCCAGATGGTACCCAGCAAGGCCGGAAAGATGCCACCTGCGGTCATACCGTCGGTCGGCTGGGTAAAGAGAAAGTCTATAGACAGCGCACTGCTACCTTTAATGATCAGGGTGCTAAGGATTATGACCACCGGGATAATAAGCAGCAGGGTCATCAGCAGGAACAGGGTGCGAAACAGCTTTTCTGATCGCTGGTTGCGCCTGTTTAGTTCAGTAGAGGCAAACATTTTATCCTCTGCGTATGCCGCGGACGATAAGGTCAGCGGTCAGGTTGATCAAAAAGGTGATGAGGAAGAGGAAAATCCCTATGGTAAACAGTACCCCGTAGTGATCAGAGCCGACAGCGGTCTCACCTAGCTCGGCGGCAATGGTGGCAGTCAGGGCACGAACCGAATCAAATATACTGGTGGGGATATTTACCGAGTGGCCGGTGGCCATTAGTACAGCCATGGTCTCGCCAAAGCCACGACCAACGCCCAGCAGTACCGCTCCTAGCAGGCCGTTTCTTGCCGCTGGAAAGACCACCTTACGGATTACCTGCCAACGGGTAGCGCCCATTGCCTCGGCAGCCTCACGATAGGTATCTGGTACCGCCTTGAGTGCATCCTCGGCGATAGATGTCATGATAGGTGCTGCCATCAACCCGAGTATGAGTCCGGCATTCAGCACGGTAAGCCCGACCGGCACATCAAAGGTCTGAATGATCAGCGGATTCATGATAGAAAGGCCGATAAACCCCCATACTACAGATGGAATGGCGGCCAGTAGTTCTACTAACACCTTCAGGTATTCTCTGGTTTTACCTGAGGCAAATTCTCCGATATATACCGCTGCCCCAAGGGAGAACGGGATGGCCACCACCATGGCCAGGCCGGTCACGCTGGCGGTACCAGCTATCAGGGCGAGGATGCCGTATTCAGGATTCTCTTCGTCACTTGGCGCCCAATATGCGGAGGTGAAGAATTCGGTGATGTTAAGGTTGCCAAGGACGAAATCCATCCCCTCTCTGGTGATGAATACAAAGATACCAATGATGAAAACTATGGCCGAGATACCGCTCAGAAAGACCAGGGTCTGTACCAGTCTATCTACAAACCAGTCCAGGTCGCGGTGGTCAAAGTCTCTATCGGCGGTGCGTTGTTGCAGTGCCTGATCTGCCACTTTAGTCAGCTCCCTCGCCCCGCAGCAGCTCCATCAACTCTTTAATCTGAAAAGAAAGCTCCCGGTAGATCTCCTCATAACGTTGCAGAGTCTCTTCCGGGTTCATGCCGTCGGGTAGTGCGCCAAGATTCCAGCTCAGGCAGGTAGTATGAAAAGGGACCTGGGGGAAATAGGATTTGATCGGTCCTTGCAGGCTGATGATGACATGTAGCTCGGCCAGCTCCTGCGGAGATAGTTCCAGCGCTGCTGGTGTAGCGGCGGTAAGATCAAAACCATGCTGGTCGAGAAACTCTACCATCCCCTGGTCTAGCTTCGTGGCTGGCTGTTTGCCCCCACTGCTGTAACAACCGCTATTCGGGTGATTCTTTCTGGCAATAGCCTCAGCCATTTGGCTCAGGCAGCAGTTCTCCTCATCTACGAACAGGATGTTATAGACCTTTTTTGCCTTGGTCTCTCCGGTAAGGGAGAAGATGGTCTCTTCACAGATGTTCTTGGCCTGATCGGCTATCCGCTTAAGCTGTGACAGTACTACCGAGACGGCAAACATCTCCTCATTATTGCGGCTAAATTCACCACTCATGAGATTTGTATAGATGCCATCCATAGTGGTTTGCAGGCTGTCTGGCTGCCGCATGGTGGCCTTGGCCATCTCCGCGTTATTATCATAAAAGGCGGTCAGGGCCTGATTAAAGATACTCTTGGCCTCAGTGGCGATAGATTCCATCTCATGCGCCATAATCCCCTTCGGCAGCGCATCCATATGCAGCGATTCACGGCTGATGGTGACTGCATAGTCGCCCACCCGTTCCAGCTGGATATTGATCCGGATGATGGAGGATATCAGACGTAAATGTCCGCCACTTGGGAGGTGGCGGGCGATAAACCCATGACATAGCCGATCTATCTCCCGCATCTTGCGATTGATAGGGTGGTCAGCCAGCACCGTATCATTGGCCAGCTTTTTGTTGCTGGTAAGCAGTGCATGAATCGCGCTGTTCAAGGCCTTTTCCACCATGTCTCCCATGGCGTGGACTTGTTGCCGGATGTAGTTTATATCCTCTTGCAGACGCTCTTCATATAGTGCCATGGTGGTAACTCTCTGATTGCTTATTTACATTTAACCGCTTTGATCGGGGCATATCCCTTGTTCAAAATGATGCACTGACCGACATCGCCCATTACCCAGTCCATGTAGTTCTTGATGTCGCCCTGTGGTTCACCGTTGGTATACATCAACAGCGGGCGGGCGATAGGATAGCTGCCATCGCTGGCAGTGGCCACTGATGGGTTTACGCAGGGTTCACCGTCTTTCGCGATACAGGCCATCTTAACATGCTCGGTGGCGTAGGCGAGGCCACTGTAGCCGATGGCACAGGGGGTCTTTTCCACCAGATCAACCACATCCTTGGAGCCGTGCATGTCCAGGGTACCCTGACGATATTTCCCTTTCTTGCCAAGAATCGCCTTCTTGAAATAGGCATATGTCCCGGAGTTGTTCTGCCGGCTTACCACGATGATTGTTCCATCGGTGCAGCCGGGTACTGTGACGCCCAGATCCTCCCATTTTTCAACGCCACCATCGCGGCCAAATATATCCTTTAGTTGTGCCGTGGTGAGTGTGTTTGCAGGGTTATCCGGATGAATAAATACCGCCAGGGCATCGAATCCAACTACATGCTCCACCGGGTTATGCCCCTGCTTCTTGGCCAGCTCCAGCTCCTTATTCTTCATCTTGCGACTGGCATTGGCGATATCGACGGTGCCATTGATCATGGCGGCAATACCGGTACCAGAACCGCCGCCAGAGACCGCTATTGCTACCTTCGGATCAATTTGCTGGTAGGCCTCTGCCCATGCCTGGGCTACATTAACCAGGGTGTCTGACCCCTTGTTCTGGATTACTGTATTATTGTCTGAGCTGCATGCGACCAAAGTCATCATGGCCAGCATGGAGGCTGCGGTGGTTAGTTTGGTGTACATATCTCTCTCCTGTGTTCTATCCTAGTGAGTGTAGTAGTCTTGGGCATCTGTCGGGAGATATTACGCAGGTTTTATGACACATTTGTTACACTAGCAAAAAAATAGGCTGTATATGTAATAAGTGGTCTCCGGTTAACCTGGTATTAATCAGAGGTCATGGCGAGACAATTGCTGCCTTTGTGTGGCTGGAGGATATATGGGTAGAATTCTGATCAGAGAGGTGAGTGGGGATGATGCAGTACCCTTTCTGCGCGGTATTTTGACCCGTTCTCTACAGGCGGCTGGGCTCTCGTTCGATGAGGCCTATCAGGTGGCCTCTGATGTGCGGCGCGAACTAAGTCCGGCGGATGAGGATAAGGAGATATCCAACAGGGAGCTGCAGGATATTGTTGCCAGATATCTGGCAAAATATTTTGATGCGACGATAGTGAACCGCTATCTGGCACTTGGCGCTGCGCCAGCCACGATCTATGTACGGGCGGAGAATGGAACGCGAACCCCGTTCTCCCGGGCACATCATCAGCATTTTCTCGAGCCGTGTTGCCTCTCTACCAGCCGGTCGGCTGCTATTACTACCAAAGTTTATGAGCGGTTACTGCAAGCAGGGGATGAGGAGGTCGCGTCTGAGAAGATTCGAGCGATAACCTACCAATATCTCAAGGATGAGGTAGATGAGCAGGCGGCCGAGCGCTATATTAAATGGAGCCGGTTTTGGCACAGTAATCGCCCACTCCTGATACTGATTGGAGGTACTGCCGGTTGTGGCAAGAGTAGCATCGCTACAGAATTGGCCCACCGGCTTGATATTGTGCGGATCCAGTCTACCGATATGCTGCGTGAAGTGATGCGCATGATGGTGCCGGAGCGGTTGTTGCCGACCCTGCATATATCCTCCTTTCGGGCATGGGAGGTGCTGCCCCAAAGTGGAGATCAGGCAGTGGATATGGATGAGGTCGTGGCCAATGGTTACCAGACCCAGGCTGACCTGCTGTCAGTAGCATGTGAGGGGGCAATACAGCGGGCGGTTAAGGAGCGTGTATCCATGATCCTGGAAGGGGTCCATATATATCCGACCCTGCTACGGAAGATCCCCAGGATGGATGACGCAATAATTATCCCTATCATGCTTGGTGTGCTCCGTCCCAAGGAGTTGCGTTCACGCCTGAAGGGAAGGGGCAAGGAGGTGCCGGATCGCCGCAGTAAACGTTATCTGAAATACTTTGACAGTATTTGGCGGCTGCAATCTTTTCTTCTGTCAGAGGCGGACAGGGCTGGGATCTCGATTGTCATCAATGATGATAAAGAGGCGGTTATGCAGGAGATAGTGCGTACCATAATTGACCAACTGGAAAGTGAAGACATATAAGGGAGTAGGGGTGTCGCAATTACACAAGGCTATATTTGTGATCCTGGATGGGGTTGGTGATCGTCCCTGCATGGAGCTGGATGGGGAGACCCCACTGTCAGCCGCAACTATTCCCAATATGGATAGGCTGGCTGCGCAGGGAATTTGCGGCATGATGGATCCGCTGTTCCCGGGGGTGGTTGTTGGCACCCATACCGGCACCGCCCTCCTGTTTGGTCTACCCAAGAGGCAGGCACAGTATCTGGCACGTGGGCCGATAGAGGCGGCTGGTAGTGGGATTCCGCTGAGCTCTGGAGATGTCGCAATCCGCTCCAATTTTGCCACCTTACAGATGGAGGATGGCGGATTGATGGTAGAGGATCGCCGGGCTGGCCGTATCGGCGAGGGGACAGAAGAGCTGTCACTGTTGCTGCGTGATGTCGACCTTGGGGATGGCATTGTTGCCTCTCTTTACCCGGCTACCCAGCATCGGGCGGTGTTGCGTCTTTCCGGTCCAAACCTTTCGGCAGATATTAGTGATACCGACCCTGGTACCGGAATGGGTTATACCGCAACTCTGCGTTGTAGGGCGAAGGCGCCAAATGATGAGCGGGCGGCAGTCACCGCCCGGGCAGTTAACAAGTTTGTGCAGATTGCCCATGAGCGACTGGCAGAGGCCACTCTCAATGTCACCCGACAGCAGGCCGGGCTAGCAAGCGCCAACGGGATTATCACACGCGGCGCGGGTCAGCTGGAGCCGCTGGACTCGATAATCAACCACTATAACCTTAGGGCCGCGGTGGTATCCGGGGATAGCACCGTGATCGGGTTGGCCCGGTTGCTGGGTTTTGCCGTCCTGCAAGACCCATCTTTTACCGCCCTGCCAGACAGCAATATGGCAGGCAAAGTGGCAGCAGCAAGAGACGCCCTCAACAACCACGACATAGTCTTTCTACACATCAAGGGGCCTGATATATCTGCCCATGACAAGGCTCCACTGGAAAAGCAGCAGGTGCTGGAGCGGGTCGATAGAGAGCTGGCTGTGCTGAAGGATGATGGGTGTGTTATTACTATTAGCGGTGACCACTCTACCAACTCTGCTACCGGTTCCCACTGTGGCGATCCTGTCCCCTGTCTGCTCTATAGCCCGTGGGGGCGACGGGATAGCTGTCTACAGTTCAATGAAAACAGCTGTATGGGGGGCGGTATGGGTAGGATTAGCTCTACCTCACTTCTGACCATAACCCTGGATGCCATGGATGCGATGCATCAGTTCCAGCGGATTGAGAATCGGCTGTTTACCTAACTCCGGTCTGCTTGCCACATCAGATCATGGCCCTGTTCGCTCGAACACGGCCCCATCAACGTTCCATTTTCTGTGGGTCTGCTATGCTTGGTCTATTCTGATGTGGAGCTGAATTATTTAGATTCAGTTATATATTTTGGGGGATAGTATGTCTGGCACACCAAAAAAACGGCCCATATTGGTGCCCGTTGATTTCTCAGCATATTCAGAGGCTGCCCTGTTGCATGCGTGTAAGTTGGCTAAATGTTTCGATGCCCCATTGGTCGTGCTGCATGTTGTGCATGATCCTGCTGATATGCCTGGATATTACAAGATGTCCAAGAAAAAACAGCTGATCAGAATAGAAGATGCGGCCGAAGAGATGCTAGATGAATTCCTACATAAGGTCGCGAAGAAACACCCCAAGGTTAAACTATTGAAAGAGGTTGGCTCCATGCTGGTTCGAGGGTTGCCGGTTACTAAGATTTTGCAGGTGGCAAAAAAGATTGATGCCGTGATGGTGGTATTAGGGAGCCAGGGACGTACCGGGTTAAAGCGTATGATGCTTGGTTCCAAGGCGGAACATGTGGTGCAACTCTGCCCACTGCCTGTAACCATCGTTAAGGCCAAGTAGGGGGCAGCGTGATGTCATTGGGTAGTGACCGGTATACGCGTACGGTTTTTCTAATACTGGTAGGGGTGGTGATTGTGCTGGCGGCCTTTCCAGTCATTGCCGAGTCTGGCAGTGAGTCATCCGTTGAGTGGGGCGTCATGGGGATGCATCTGTTTGGTGGGCTGGCCCTGTTCCTGTTTGGTATGGAGCAGATGTCAGATGCACTGAAGGCAGTGGCAGGCGAACGCATGAAGACGATCCTTGCCAAGCTTACAGCCAACCGGTTTATGGGGGCAACAACCGGTGCATTTGTAACCGCAGTAATTCAATCATCTTCTGTAACTACAGTCCTGGTAGTGGGTTTTATTACTGCCGGGCTGATGTCTATGTCTCAGTCTGTTGGCATCATCATGGGGGCCAATATCGGTACCACCATAACGGCGCAGATTGTTGCCTTTAAAGTCACCAAGGCAGCGCTACTTATGATTGGTGTTGGTTTCAGTATGCTCTTTATCTCCAAACAGGAGAAGATCAAGCAGTATGGTGGCATGATTATGGGGTTGGGCATGGTGTTTTTTGGTATGAGCGTCATGAGCGAAGGGATGAGTCCCTTGCGTACTTACCAACCGTTTCTTGATCTGATGATAAAGATGGAGAATCCGCTTACCGGGATTCTGGTAGCGGCCGTCTTTACCGGGTTGATTCAGTCATCTTCTGCGACTACAGCCATTGTGATTGTTATGGCCAGCCAGGGTTTTATCACCCTTGCTGCCGGTATTGCATTGGCCTTCGGAGCGAATATTGGTACCTGCGTTACCGCCGTGCTGGCATCTATTGGTAAGCCGAGGGAGGCTGTACGGGCGGCAGTGGTACATGTATTTTTTAATGTGGCCGGGGTGGTGCTGTGGGTCATGTTTATTGATCAACTAGCTGAGGTGGTGACATGGATATCACCGTCCCACCCGGAGTTGACCGGTACCGCCCGACTGGGTAGCGAAGCGCCACGTCAGATTGCCAATGCACATACTCTTTTTAATATTGCCAACACATTTATATTTATCGGTTTTACCACCCAGATCGCGCGTCTGGTAGAGAGGTTGGTGCCGGATAGCCCGCTGGAAGATGAGGGGCTAATTGTAAGTGCCAAGTATCTGGATGAGGAGCTGCTATCTACACCCTCATTGGCCCTTGAACGGGTGCGGCTGGAGACGCTGCATATGGGAGAGTGTGTGGGACAGATGCTAGATCGCATCATGCCGGCAGTCCTTTCCGGTAATCGGGACACCCTAGCTGAGATAGAGGATCTAGATGATGAAGTAGATATTCTGTACGAACAGATAGTCGAATATATGGGTAAGATCGGCAAAGGTGCGCTGACTAGCAGTCAGACCAGGACATTTTTGGGATTGATGGAGGCGGTAGGGGACGTGGAAAATATCGGCGATACGATTGAAACCAATATGGTGTCTCTGGGCAGAAATCGTCTCAATTCAAAGATCATGGTTAGTGTCCAGACCCAGGATGTATTGATGGGCTTTCACCGGGTGATCCGGCGAGCATATATGGCGGCCATTCAGGCAGTATCTCAGAATAACGTGGAAGTGGCGCAAACGGTCATCTCTATGGCTGGTGAGGTTGGCGGGTTGAGCGACGTTGCCGCGGCCAAGCAGGCATCTCGGTTGGCTTCAGATGAACCTAATCGGGTACGTGCATATACCATTGAAGTGGATATTATCGAGAAGCTTAAACGCATCTTTTATCTCTCTAAACGTATGGCGCAGACTGTAATTACAGAAGATGGTGTTTAGGGAGTTCTATCATTAATATGGGCGGTAACAGGGTATGGGTACAAAAAAACTGTTAACAAAACTGGGTGAGTATCTTGACCTGGCGGATACGGATGAGCGTGAGCATTGTGAGAAGATTGATGAGTTGCTGCATAAGATTAGAGAGAAGGAAGAGAAGTTAAGGTCCAAGCTGGAGGAGGAGACGGATCCGGCAGAAAGAAAACACCTCAAGACAGAGTTAAAGATTGTTGCCCTGCAGTTGAAGCGCGGTGCTGCCCGCCGCGAGGAGTTGAGCGCAAAGTGTAGTGAATAGCCCTGTGGGGGTAACGGGGTGAAGCTTTACTCTTCCACCTGATCCAGATCAAGGGCGCTTATATCAGGGATCTCAGCCGGATCTAACTTCTGCTGAAACTCCTCCAGGCTCCCACTGTTGGCGGGGCTTATAGAGAGTTCACTAGTATCAATTTCAGCGGGTGGCGGCGGTGCTGATTCATCCATAATCGCGCCGGCTGATGACAGCTCCAGTTCAACCGTATGCGGGATGGGCTGGGGGATAACCTCCTTGGCGCAATCTATCAGGCTGCCGGTGTTTGCCGGTAACAGGGTCATGCCGGCATCATCCTGCGCTTCTGGCGCTTCTGGCGCTTCTGGCGCTTCTTCCGTTGGTTGTGTGCTCTCTGTTGTAGTGGCGGTCGGTTTGATCTCTATCAGGGCCCCGGCATCGCGGAAGGCCTTGCGGTACTTGGAGGCAGTTGCCGCGTCAACGCCTTTCTTGACGCATGTTGCCGTCCCAGAAAAAAGCCTCTCTAGTTTGGGGCCTTCTACCTTGAATAGTTTTCCTACCCTGGTTTTGACCTCAGACAGATCGTGGCCATCCATTATTTGACCATCGAAGAATATGTCAAACTGTTGCTCAGGCATTTATCTAATCTCCTTAATCTTCTCCATATAGCTTAGCTTCATGGCCTGCTCAAACTGCTCATTAGAGTCATATTGATAACCAAAAACAGGCTCCCAAAGACGTTGGTTCTCCATGCAGAGATAGAAAAATGTGTCTGTATGCCAGGATGAGTTGAAGCTTTTATAGAGGTGAGAAAACATCGCTATTTTCAAGTCATCCGGATACGAAAGTTTGCCGTCGCTCTCTACCAGTTCCATCTTTAGAATCTTGCTCTGACTGTTACGTTCCCTAATCTTCTTGATTACCGCCTTGGTGTAAGTCAGGGTGCCCAGGGAGATCATGGCCACCTCCATCGGTTGGAACATCTGCTGTAAGCGGTCGGCTATCTTTCCGTACTCATATCTCCATTCATCATAATGGACAATGGGGTGAAAATGGAAACCAACCAGTACACCCTCATCAGCCAACTTGCGGGCTGCCTCAAGCCGCCTTTCCAGGGAGGCTGTCCCATGCTCCTCATTGCTGATTATAGTATCTGTGGCGAGTGACCATGTACATATCAGATTTGGCGGTAGCGTCGATTTTAGTAGATGGGAGATATTGTCTGATTTGGTCTTCATCTCCAGGATGACGTTTGGATTGGCAGTGGCGAAATCCAGCAGCGTATCCAGGATATTATGGCTGTTACCCCACATGAGCGAATCTGACGATTGACCGGTGCCGATGTGGTAAATCTGTGCGGGGTCAAGTTTTATTCTTGCCAGCTTGGAGGCAAATTGGTCATCAAACAGGACGTTATTGCCGTGATAAAACGTCTGAATACTGCAGTAACTGCAGTCAAATCCACAGTTGTCCACACTATCCAGGGTGAGAAGGTTGCAACAGCGCGTCTTTGACGAGGCGACTGGGCAATAGCCAAACCCGAGTCTCTCAGTGGAGTGAGAGGTGATCTGTAGCGGAGGGGATTGATAGCGCTGATTGGCGGGCGTACTGGCATAGTGGTTGGGAGTAGCGCGCAGTGTGCTCCAGCTGTCGGTTAGTGTGGCAATCAGCCGCTTTTTCCCCTCTCTTTCCGGTAGAGCGTGATCCGCAGATGGCCATAGCTCAATCAGGGTTCCCTCTTCCCACATATTGAGATCAAGGGCGATCTCGGTTATCTGCCTTAGATCCTGCAGGGTGAAGCGGTAGCGCAGTGCCTGCTGCCGCAGAAACTGCTGCTGCTCGTCTGGCAGATAGCGGAAAGCGGTCTGTCTGGAGATGGTAACAAATTTACTGGAATAGGCGCTCATGCCCCATGAGTATATGGTAAAAGGCTTAAATTGTTAACAATATCCGAGGTTTAGCTTCTGTTCCAGGGGGGGCAGAAGATTAATAGTATAGTTCCTAAAGTTTCTCCCCAGTTGGTCGATAGTCCCTAAGCAACTGCTGAATCGGTTGATGAATGGATTCGATGTGGGCTTATGTGGCAGGGATGGTATGTCTCAATTCACTAGATTTGGGTAATTATTATCATGAAAATATCTGGCCGTTTTATATCTGTACAGATAAAAATACTTACGGCAGTGGCAGCGGTCTTTTTGCTGGCGATAATACTGGTTACCATCTATTCGGTATACCAGCAGAAGGAGGAGTTACTACTGTATGCAGAGTCACAAGCCGGCGATCTGCTCAACAGCTACTTTGATAGCATGAATGCCATGATGCTGACTGGCGTGATGAAGGACAGACAGACATTGCGGAAAAAGATGGAGTCACGTGGTGACGTCAATGAGATACGGATGATACGCGGGGAGGCAGTCTCTAAGGTGTATGGTGCTGGCTTCGCGGATGAGGCTGTGAAAGATGAGATGGATCGGCAGGGTTTGAAAGGCGAGTATATCGTTGAGCTGGATGACAGTGGTAGTAGCCGGGTACTTCATATTATAAAACCATTTCGCGCGGTGCCAGATTACAATGGAGTCAACTGTCTGACCTGCCATCAGGTGGAAGAGGGTACAGTTCTAGGTGCGGTCAGGCTAAGTTATTCCCTGGCAGACAGGGATGCTAAAGTTGAGCATGAGCTATGGATTGGGGCGTTAATAAACGTGGTAATTTTTGCCATGGGCATGGGACTATTGACCGTGTTGCTACAGCATATCGTGGTTAAACCGCTGCGGGTGCTACGGGAGACGGCAGAGTTGGTGGAGCGAGATGTAGATCTGCGTCCCAGGGCCAATCTAAACGTGGCCGATGAATTTGGTAATGTCGGCTACGCGCTAGACAGTATGCTGAACAGGTTTCAGCCTACCATCCAGGAACTGGCGACCAATATGGATGGTCTGGCCGAGCATTCACTTAGCCTGGCGGGGGTTGTAGAGACATCGAAGAGCGGTATTGAAGAGCAGGAGGAGCAGACTAGGCAATTGACTGTTGCCATTGATGAGCTGGCAACAGCTACTCAGGAGGTGGCTGCGAACGCGGCCAAGGCAGAGGAGATGGCTAGAGCGGCGCTCTCCAGCTCATCTAGCGGTCAAAAGGTGGTGTCAAAGGTAGCGCAAGATACGGCTATACTGGCAGGACATATTGATGGCGCCAGCAATGTAGTACGGCAACTTGCCGAAGATACAGGTAAGATCGAACATGTATCCTCTGCCATTACAGCCATTGCGGAACAGACCAATCTGTTGGCACTTAACGCTGCCATTGAGGCGGCGCGTGCCGGTGAGCAGGGTCGTGGGTTTGCGGTAGTGGCGGATGAGGTGAGAACGCTCGCGCAGCGTACCCAGGAGGCCACTAAGGAGATCGGGGACATTATTGAGCGGTTCAAGCAGTCATCTGCGGAAGCGGTTACTGTTATGGATGAGAGTAAACAGGAGGCGGAACAGAGCGTTGAAGAGTCCCGCTCGGCTGGCGTTGCGCTAGAGGAGATTGCATCATCTGTCAGTTCTATCAATGACATGAACGCGCAGATTGCTACTGCCGCAGAAGAGCAGAGTGCGATGGTGGGAGAGGTTAACCGCAACATCATCTCCATCAATCAGGTAACCCATAATGCGGTCGAGGGTGCGCGTCAGACAGCTATTTCGAGTGAAGCCCTGGCCGCAGTCGCGACCAAGATGGGTAAGATGATTGATCAGTTCAAAACTTGAAATCTTGCTATACTTTGGGGCGCGTAGGATTAAACGAATTATTTTTAAGGACTATAAAATGGCTATCAAGCGACTGTATGCTACAACTATCGTTATCCCGTTGTTATTAACAGCTACGGCTCTGTGCGGACAGCAGGAAGAGGTTGCCGCTGACAACAGTAGTGCCGTATCCAGTAAGAGTATCACCGCATTGCAGCAGGAGCTGGCCAAGAGTAGAGCGGAGTTAGAGTCCAGGAAAAGAGACAACCTGAAGTTGGCCGAGCAGAGGAAAGTGCTTGAGGCGGAGGCGACTCGTCTGCGTGAGCAACTATCAAAGCAAGAGCAATCTACTGCTGCAGGGCCACAGAATAGTGAACCTGTGGTTGAGCAGGAGCAGGCGGTACCGCAACAACAGTAGTCCAAGATCCTGCTGTATATGGGGCAATTCTCCCTGAAATACCACGAACGACTCCGTTGCACCCCACAATAACAGAGAATTTTTCTCAGCCTAGAACCTGTTCACGGTGATAGGTGTTCTGTTGTGTTACAAAAGACAAATTGTAGTTCCCCTATGATATGTCTCCAGGAGTCCTATTTGATTACCCTTAGAGCGAAATTGGTGTAATCTTTGACTGTGAGATAATTGTCTGAGGAGATGAAATGCTAGTTAAAGAGATTATGAGCAGCTCGGTACGTACCGTGACTGCTGAAACCCCGCTAATTGATGTGGTTTCTGTTATGTGTCTATTCCGTTTTTCCGGCCTGCCAGTAGTAGAGGGTGGTGGCAGCAATAAACTGGTTGGTTTTGTTGCCGAGAAGGATGTCTTGCACCGTTTGTTTCCAAGTCTGGATGATCTTATGGAGGCTGGCGCCTCTGTGGATTACGATAAAATGATGGGCAAATACAAAGGTGTCATGAACCTAAAGGTTGGTGATCTAATGACGGAGAAGGTGATTACCGTACAGCCTGATATGCATATCCTGCGGGCAGCAACCATTATGGTTCACAATAGATTTCGCCGTATTCCTGTTGCGGATGGCGGAATCGTTGTCGGCATGCTGAGTCTAGGCGATGTACATAAGGCCATTTTTCAGAACAACGTTTCAACCGGTCTGTGCGGCGGTTGACCGCCTGACAGAGTTAGTGAGAAATCCAATATGCGCAGAGCATATCTTCTGCCCCTGTTTTGCGGTGCATATATATTCTGGTCTCTGCCGACAGCGGCCGAAACCCCTTCTGATGAGGCACAAAATAGAGCCGACTCTGCTGCCGAGGTTGAAGCGGCACTGCATCTGACGCCTGATCTTGAAAACGGTAGGAAGATCTTTGAGACCTGTGCGGTTTGTCATATGCCAGAGGGCTGGGGTACCCCTGAGGGGTGCTATCCACAGATTGCGGGGCAGCTACCAAATGTACTGATAAAACAGCTGGTAGATATCCGGCTGCGCAATCGGGACAACCCAACTATGCGACCATTCACTTCGCCGCGTCTGCTTGGTGGAGCCCAAGAGATTGCAGATGTGGTGGCCTATATATCCAAGTTGCCCATGACGCCAGAGAATGGTGTTGGCCCAGGGGATGATCTAGAATATGGTAAAAAACTGTTTCAGGATAACTGTATTGATTGCCATGGTGTAGAAGGAGAGGGGGATGAAAAAAAACATATCCCACTGATCCAGGGACAACATTTTCCCTATCTGTTGCGGCAATTTGAGTGGATCAGGACGGGTAAACGACGCAATGCAGATAAGAAGATGGTGCAGCAGATTGAGCGGTTTTCCAAGCGAGATGAATGGGCGGTTATGGACTACGTATCGCGGCTTCGCCCACCTGCTACAAAGGTCGGTGTAGCCAACTGGAGAAATCCTGATTTTCCATCCTATGCGCGGGAACCTCGCCGCCGCCCCGCGACCTGTAATCCTCTTCCCATCTTCAAGCAATAAAAAAGTGGGCATTGCGCCCACTTGATTAGTGTTAGGCCGTCCAGTCAGACCGGACGGCAGGTCTATTTACCCAAATATATCGTTGGTAATATTGTTGTACCAGCTATGGGCGTAGGCCACCTCTTTCTTAAATACCTCAGGGCTGGCGTCGCCTGGGGTCAGCCCGCCAGAGACGCTGGTAATCTTCGAGCCATCTTTGGCCAGACGATATACCGCAGCCACTGAGAACCCATAGTCTTTGCCTGCAATAGAGTAGCAGGTGTTGACATAGGATGGTGTGCCAGGCTCCTTACCTTGAAGCAGTGCCACTATTGCGGCGGCACACACCTTGGCCTGGGAGTTGGCAGAATAGCCAGATTTAGGCATACCGGTAGCTATGCTGGCATCTCCCAGCACATGGATACCAGCGTGGATAGTCGACTCAAAGGTACCAAGATTGACTGGGCACCAGCCCTGGTCATTGGTCAGACCGGCACTGAAGGCGATCTTCCCTGCCTTCTGTGCCGGGATGACGTTCAGCACATCTGCCTTAATCTCATCGCCAAATGCAGTTGTTACAGTACGGCTGGCCGCATTCACTTTTACCACGCCGGCCTCTTCACTGGCACCGTGCCACTCTATCAGTGCGTTCTCTGTTTCGTAGCCATACATCTTTTTCCAGGCCCCGGTAAACAGACCCATCTTGGAAAACTTGGGCTTTGAATCCAGGATTACCACCTTGGATTTTGGCTTGTGTTGTTGTAGATACATGGCGATCAGGCTGGCACGCTCATATGGCCCTGGAGGGCAGCGGAATGGGTTAGGCGGCGCTGCAATTACTACTGTGCCCCCATCCTGCATTGCCTCTAGTTGTTGGCGCAGGGTCACGGTTTGGGGGCCGGCCTTCCAGGCGTGGGGGATGGTCTCGGCTACCTTGGCATCATAACCTTCGATGCTGTCCCACTTAAAGTCTATGCCTGGGGCAACCACACAACGATCGTAGCTAAAACTTTTGCCACCAGCGGTCTTGACTACCTTGGCTGTGGCATCTATCCCAGTCACCGTATCATGCACCACCTGTATGCCACGTGCGCTTAGGCCGGTATAACCAAAGCTGATAGACTCTATGCCGCGTTCACCACCCAGCACTTCGTTGCTCATGTAGCAGGTGTGGTAGTTATTGTTGGCCTCAATCAGGGTTACCTCTACTGTTGGGTCGGCCATTTTGATGTATTTGGCTGCCGTGGCACCACCGGTACCGCCACCTACCACCACTACCTTTTTACCTGCCCCAAAGGCTAGCATTGGTGCACCTGCCATACTGGCTGCTGTTACCGCGCCTGCCGTCTGTATGAATCCTCTACGTGTAATTTTCATCGCTATAATCCTCCTGAATTATTTCTGCTGGCTGGCGTAATAGTTGAGTAGCGCGGAAACACCTTTGCTACCCTCTCTGTCCAGCATCGTCTGCAGCTTCTTTTTCATTTTCTTAGAGGCTTCACGATCCCCAGCCCGGAAGTCAGCCAGGGTCCAGTTTACGTAAGGGCTCCACTGCCCAGCCAGAACGCCGGCATCATCATCTGCAGATTGACCGCCATCACCATGGCACTTTTCACAGTACTTTTCATGCAGCTTTGCCCCTTGTGCGGCCAACTCCTCATCAAAACTCTGCTTTGCCTTGGTGAATGGTTTGTCGCCAAAATATTCAGCCATCAGGGTGTACTCTTCATCGTTATACCCTTTGGCAATACGCTCCATGATGGTGGATGGGATCTCGCCGCTGGCAAACCCTTGCATGGTTTCCACGAAGTAGTCTTTAGACAGGCCAGCGATAGTGGGGGTTGCAGGTCCGCCACTTGTGCCATTGGTGCCGTGACAACCGGCACAGGTGTCACTCAGCATGCTAGCACTGGCACCAGTTAGTACCTCAGGCTTTTTTTCCGCATCAGCAGCTATAGCTACCGATAGGGCGCCGACAGTCATGATGACTGCCAGCAAGGCCTTGTGTAGAGTATGATTTATCATGTTACCTCCTATGGTTTCTCAAATATGAAACGAACAGTCGTTTCGTAATGCAATCGCGAAGGCAGAGTATCCCACCCTACATGCATTCTATTGTGCAAACTTGCTAGGATTTGCGTTTATTGTCCAGGATGCCGCTTCTAATATTGCAGAAACTATGAGTATATTCAGAGCTTCTTCTAAGAACCGTTTCCCAGCAGCTTTATTATTCTTGTATTCCCTTTGTTGTTTGCCTTGGACATATCGAACGCGCTATGACCAATATTATTACGTATATTCTTGTCAGCTCCACTCTCCAATAGTAGTTTTACCAATTTAAACGAATCTATATCTACTGCTTTCATCAGGGGTGTGATGCCCTCGCTATCTTGCAGGTTTATGTTTGCGCCGTGCTTTAGTAACGTGGCAACAATATCCATATGGCCGCCAGAGACCGCTATCAGTAGGGCCGATGCCCCCTCCGGGCCTACGGCATCAATATCTGCGCCTCTCTCTAACAGGGTTGCAACAATGCTGTTGTAGCCCTTGTCAGCCGCCATATGGAGCGGGGTGTAGCCACTTTGATTGCGGCTGTCCAAATCGCTACCGCTAGTGGCGAGCAGGGCAACCGTTTCCAGGTGGTTGTGTTCTACCGCATGCATCAGAGCAGTGCGTCCTTTTTTGTCTTTGCCAGTTACGTCTGCGCCCCTATGCAGTAGTTGTTCGACAATATCGGTCAGGCCATATTTGGCAGCTATGGATATGGCATCCCAGCCCGAGTTGGTACGCACATGTATGTCTGCGCCTCTCTCAATTAGCATCGCAGTTATCGCCGCATGTCCGTTCTCTGCCGCGAAGGTTAAAGCAGTACAGCCAGCTACTGCCTTGGCCTCTATATCCGCACCGCGTGAGAGCAGGACTACAACACTGTCCAGGTTGTTATTCTCAATCGCCATCATCAGGGGGGTTATGCCTAATTCATTCGCAGCATCGACTTCAACACCCTGGTCAAGAAGGCGTACGACACTCTCTACGTCACCGATTGATGCAGCCAGGCGCAGCTCTCTCTCTTGTGCATCATTGGCCCAGCTTGCTGTAGATAGCAGTATGCCAAGAATAAGGATATAGAGTCTTGGGTAGTGCACGGCCCTACTCCTTTTCCTCTGGTTCATCCGGCTCTTCATGAGCTATCCCTTTGTGGCAGTCTATACAGGTTTTACCCTGGTCTACCGCCTTGTTGTGGCGCTTGCGTGCAATGCGTGCCTGAGCGCTAAGATCCATCTGCGAGTAGTCGTGACAGTTACGGCATTCACGTGAATCAGTCGCCTCCATCCTTGCCCACACCCGGCTGGCCATCTCCCAACGGTGTTGTTCGTACTTTTCCTTGGTATCTATGGTGCCAACTATCTCGCTGAAGATGTCCCTTGATGCCATAATCTTAGCGATTGTCTGGGGAATAATAGGTTTAGGCACATGGCAGTCGGCGCAGGTGGTGCGTACACCGGAGGCATTTCGGTAGTGGACTGTCTGTTTATACTCCTCCAGATTGACCTGCATAGAGTGGCATGAGGTACAGAATCCCATCTCGTTAGTTGCCGCAACGCCGACACCAGCCACCTTGGCGAAGAGAATCCCCGCCACAAAGACCAACAATAGAAAGGCAAACGATAGCCTGCTCTGCATTCACTACATCTCCTGTAACTACTCGTCTCAAAAGTGGTTACCTTTTAGAGACTATTATATTTTTTATTTCGTTCGATGGTACGGTAAGAGTTATAACAATGCAAAGAGAGGGATGTTTTGTCAATGAAAATAGTATATTACAACATTACATAATGCTTATGATCAGCGGTGAAACAGTGCTTTTAACGACGTTTGACCGAGTATCTATATTACAGCTTGATATGTGGAAATTTGAACCCAATGTAGTCATATCAATCTATAGATTGGCTGGGAATTCCATTGCTGTTTGAGAGGGATTGTGTGTATGACCACTATTGTAGGATATATGACCGCAGACCATCGCCGTTGCGATAAGATCTTTGCTTTGGCTGAGGCATCGGTTGCGCAAGCCGACTGGAACAGTGTGGGAGATCAGTTTCTACAGCTACAGCAGGCGATGGAGCACCATTTTTCTATGGAGGAGGGGGCGCTGTTTCCTGCCTTTGAGGCGCGCACTGGCCAGACTATGGGTCCTACCCAGGTGATGCGGAAGGAGCATGAGCAGATGCGTCAGCTCCTTACCGAGATGTCCCGGGCGGTTACCAGGCAGGATCGTGATAATTATCTTGGTATGGCTGAAACCCTAATGATCATCATGCAGCAGCACAACATGAAAGAGGAGCAAATGCTCTATCGGATGGCAGATCAGGCGTTGAGTGGAGAGGTGGCGGAGATATTGAGGCAGATGAAGTCCATATAACTTTGAGCTAAGGTTTAACCGGTAGGCGTTATGGAACAGACCATTGATGTCAGCATGCTAGAGCCATGTGAGCCGCTGGAACGTGTCCTGGCAGCGTTGCAGCAGCTTGTGGTGGGGGATTACCTGCGGGTGATTCATCGGCGCGAGCCGCATCCTCTCTACCAACTATTGCAGAAGGGTGGTTTTAGTTGGCAGACAGTAGAGTGTGAGCCTAGCCGCTACGAGATATTCATTTGGAAACAGGATGATCATATGGCAGAGAAGATGGTATTGCAGAAGACGGGGCACTGAGCGTTGTGCTGAATAGTGCAGATCTGTCGCTGCAGCAGGCCCCGCCCATATCTATTCCTTTTCGTTTTTTTCTGACTGTACCGCTGTTCCTGTTAGCTGCCGCACTGTTGTTATTACTGGCTGGGCCTGAACTGTTCGTATCTCGCTGGTCGCCCCAGGTTCTCGCATTGACCCATCTGTTGACGCTAGGAGTATTGGCGCTGGCCATGGTCGGCGCCATGCTGCAGATGTTGCCGGTTCTGGCTGGCTCGCCAGTACCGCAGGTGAGTGTTGTTGGCCCCCTGGCCCATCTATCTCTGGTTACTGGAACTGCCATATTGGTGGGCGGTTTTCTGCTCTCTATGCCGTCACTCATGGTTATGGCTGCCACCCTTCTGGCCATTGGGTTCTCTATTTTTTTTGTAGCTGTCGGGATCGCGCTGTGGCGGGTAAAGCTGCCCAGTTGCACCATCACCGGGATGCGCCTGTCACTTCTGGCCATGGTAATTACAGTGGTGCTGGGGGTGCTGCTTGCCCTTGCCATGGCAGGGGTGGTTCCTCTGCCGCAGTCATTGGCTATTACCGATGTCCACCTTGTTTGGGGGCTTATGGGTTGGGTGGCGCTGTTACTAATGGCTGTCGCCTACCAGGTGGTGCCGATGTTTCAGGTGACGCCAGAGTATCCTGCCGTGATGCGGCGTACAGTGATACCGCTACTCCTGCTCGGGCTGATTGTATGGAGTCTGCTTATACTGCTTTCTACATGCGGTTATCTACCAGAATTGGCTGCCACTCTATGGTTGTCTCTACTGCTTGTCGGTTATCTCCTGTTTGCCGCTGTTACCCTCTGGCTGCAGCAGCAGCGTCGCCGTTATATCTCGGATGTAACCCTTATGTTTTGGCGTATCGGTATGGTGGCGATTATGGCAGCCGGGCTGCTGTGGCCGTTGTCAAGATTTTTACCGGTGTCTGCGATTCCGCCGGAGTTCGATCTTCTCCTGGGGGTGCTGTTGTTGCAGGGGGCGGCGCTATCTCTGGTTAATGGGATGCTCTATAAAATTGTCCCGTTTCTATCCTGGTTTCATCTGCAGAATAGGCAGTTGGCCATGATGTGTATGACGGTACAGATACCACACATGAAGGAGTTGCTGCCTGACCAGGCAGCGAAGACACAGTATTGGTTGCACCTAGCGGCTACCATATTAACTCTGTTTGCAGTGGGAATGCCGGACCAGTTTACACGTCCCGCTGGATTGTTGTGGGCACTCTCAGCGGCAGCTCTGGGCTGGAACCTTCTTCGAGTAGTGGCCCGTTATCGCCGGGCCAACCGGGCCTTGATGGCGGTTTGATAGATTGCCAGGTTAGGCGTTTCCGCGGTTCTTCATCCCAATTGAATGCTCTTTGGCAAAATCGAGCATACGTCTGATCGGGAGAACTGCCCTTTTCCCCAGCTCTGGTTCGATATGAATCTCATTGTCTCCACTCTCCAGTACTGTGGCCAGATTATGCAGCGAGTTCATCGCCATCCACGGGCAGTGGGCACAACTTACACAGGTGGCGCCTTCGCCCTCAGTTGGGGCTTCAATCAGCGTCTTGTTCGGTGCCAACTGCTGCATCTTGTAGAAGATTCCACCGTCAGTGGCTACGATAAATTCCTTGTTATCCATGCTGGTTACCGCTTCAATAAGTGCCGTAGTTGAACCAACCACATCTGCCTGCTGGATGATGTTGTCAGGTGATTCCGGGTGGACTAGCACCGCGGCATCAGGGTGGAGGCGGCGAATCCTCTCCAGCGCTACCGACTTAAACTCCTCATGTACTACGCAGGAGCCTGGCCAGAAGACCATCTCCACCCCGGACAGTCTCTGCACATAGTGCCCCAGGTGCTTATCTGGCCCCCACAGGACCTTCTCTCCATTCGCGGCCAGATGCTGGATGATGGGGAGGGCTATGCCAGAGGTGACTACCCAGTCAGAGCGTGCTTTCACCTCGGCGCTAGTGTTGGCATATACCACGACGGTGTACTCTGGGTAGGCGTCACAGAACGCACCGAACTCCTCTGGCGGACATCCCTCATCCAGCGAGCAGGTAGCAGCTAGATCTGGCATCAGGACGCGTTTTTCCGGATTCAGGATCTTGGCTGTTTCACCCATAAAACGTACCCCACATACCACCAGTGTCTTGGCTGCATGCTTACTCCCAAAGCGGGCCATCTCCAGGGAGTCAGCCACACACCCGCCGGTCTCCTCGGCCAGCGCCTGTAGCTCTGGGTCGGTGTAGTAGTGCGCCACCAGTATCGCATCCTGCTCTTGTAGCAGCAGCTTTATTTTGGCGATCAGTTTGCTCCGCTCATCTACCGTAAGTATTGGCCATTTCGGGTGTGGGGGGACTTCAATCGGGCGGATGGTGGGCTGTTGTGGCGTCTCATTTTTGTTCATGGTAGTTCTCTAATTTTGCTGATTATTCACCATTAAATTGAACTGTATCAAAGAAATAGCGTGGTACGACCATAGACTACATGATTTGTATAAGATAGTCTCACAGGAACTAAAATCCCCGCCTATATTTCGTGCCAGTGGTGCGAATCTAACGATTTAGGCTAAAGATTCTGATGGATTAGACGATATTAGTACCTCTAGCTACTCATTAACAATATGGGTGGGTACTAGCTGTGAGTTGTGGGGAGTGACATGGATTCGGGGAAGCCCATAAGCATAAGACAAGAAATGTTAGATATAAAACATCTTCCGCCACTGTCTATTACTGCTAGTCGTTTGCTAGAGGTGGTGGCAGATTCTGAGGTCGAGATAGATCATCTAGCCAGAATCATCAGTCAGGATCCTGGCCTCTCTGCTCGTATTGTGGGCCTTGCCAATTCTGCCTATTTTGGGCAGACACAACCCATCACTTCGGTACAGGAGGCGATTATCCGGGTGTTAGGGCTGAATACAGTCAAGGCGCTTGCAATCAGTGTCTCTATCGGTAGTGTATTTCGAACGGCCCGGTGTACGGGCTTCGATCTGCCTGGATACTGGTTTACCGCAATCGGTTGCGCTACGTTGACGCGGATGCTGGCCAACCATATCCCCTTAGATAAGCGCCCTAACCTGGATGCGGTTTATCTATGTGGCCTACTGCACAATATTGGCTGGTTGGTGCTGGCCCACGGATTTCCACTGGATATGGCAAAGTTATTGCGACAGCATTCGTCGCAGCCAGAAAAGGGGATTGAAGAGATGCAGCGTGAGTATATCGGGATTGACTGGATCGGGGCAGGGGAGTGGTTGGCGCATCGCTGGCACCTGCCTGAGGCAGTAGCTCAAACCATAGCCTCTCTGGCGACTGGTGAGTGTGACCCTGAATACAGCGGTGACTCTTGCTTAGTACAAGGGGCGTCTGCATGGCTAAGGCAGAGCGCTGATGATGATAGTGTGACATTGGGTTCAATTGAGGCGTTGCTGGCAGTTCCGGGGTTGGACAAAGATGTACTAGTAAAGGTGGAGGAGAAATTTATGGATGAATCAGAGGAGCTCCATGTGCTTTCTAGATTGTTGGCGTAGGTAAAAGTTAAGTGGGCGTTTATTCTATGTGTGAATTATTATCTTAACGTCTCAAATGCACGGCGATTTTGTTACCTGCCGGGATATGGGTGAGTAGTGTTGGTATGTTCAATATGTTTTGTTCAAAACTGGTTGTATGGTTCTGATGAGTGACGACCTATCAATATATGGCAGTATGGCCAAAATTAGCCTACAGGAACGTTTTGTCCTGCTGCTTGATTCGCTTTCAGCAGTGCGCAGATTGTCTCAGTTTGATCTTGAAAAGATCACTGAGAGAGAGTTGCTGTATCGGGCGCTAAAGGCGCTTTTGGAGCACCATGATCTAGGGTATTGCTCAGTCTTTCTGTTGCGTGAAGATACACTTTTTTGTGCGGTAGGCGCTGGTCTCGATGAGCAGTTTAGGTCACTCCAGGTAGAGGCCAGTCAACGTCCTGCGGAGAGCATGCGTTTTCGGGTAGGAGAGGGGATTATGGGCATCGCCTGCCGAGATGGAAAGATACAGTATTGCCGTAATTGCAGTACGGACGAGTGGTTCAAGCCATTTGAATCCAAGAGCATCTTTCATGGTCAAGGCTCTCTTATATCTGCTCCTATTAGCTTTGGTGGCAAGATTCTGGGCGTGTTGAATGTGTCTCACCATCAGCCAGATTTTTTTGAGCCTTGGCAGCAACACATGTTGGTTCTGTTTAGTAATATCCTTGGACAGGTCCTCGCCAATCACCGGTTGGTACACACCTTGGATGATCTAGTACAGCAGCGCACCAGCGAATTACGGCAAGCGCTGAAGGTATCCGAGGCTGGGCATCAAAATGATAAGTCACCATCTATATGTGATGATCTCACTGGACTGTACAATCGACACTACTTTTTTGTGGAAGGCGTGCCTTTGGTGGCAAACGCATTGCGCGCGCAGCAACCGTTAACCATGCTACTGGTTGATGTGGATCACCTGAAGTTCATCAATGATAGCTGGGGGCATGCGGCTGGAGATCGGGTGTTGCGTCTGACCGCTGAGGAACTAAGGGGAGAGGTGCGTACCGGCGACATGTTGGCGCGGCTTGCCGGGGATGGGTTTGCGCTGCTTCTGCCTAATACCGGGCCTGATGGTGCTATGGAGTTCGCTAAGCGTATTCAGGAGCGGATGGTTGAGATACCTTTGGACGATTCTAGTGATAATGCAGTCGTGCTTACGGCCAGTATTGGTATGGCGGTTCTGAGGCACGCCAATGGCGTGCAGCCAGGTGATTTGTTGGAGCAGCTACACTATGAGGCAAGCAAGGCCAGAGACTATTGCAAAAAGCATGGTAGAAATCAGTGCCAACTATTTACCCAAGAGCTGCTTTGAATAATCGTGATTGCAACCGGCAGATAGAGGCAATAGAATCGAGGTATCATCGTTAGGCATTGAATCCCCCTATGACTGCCAAGAGTGCACCATCTAAACTGGTTGTGGCCATCTCATCCCGGGCCCTTTTTGACCTGAATGATTCGCATGCCGTGTTTGAGGCCGAAGGAGTTGATGCCTACTGTAAGTACCAGATTGAGCACGAGGATGACCTGCTTGCCCCAGGTGTCGCGTTTCCACTAGTAAAAAAACTGTTAGCTCTAAATGATCTCTATGCAGAGTTTGCCTCGGTAGAGGTTATCCTGCTCTCCAGGAATAGCGCCGATACTGGTCTGCGCATCTTTAACTCCATCGCGCACCATGAGTTGAATATTATCCGGGCAGCCTTTTGTGGGGGGGTGAGCCCGTATCGTTATGTTTCATCTATGGGGGCACATCTGTTTCTATCGGCCGACCCGGGGGATGTGGCTCAGGCCTTGGAAGCGGGTATCGCGGCCGCTACTATACTTCCCTCTAAATCCAGTAACATGCTGGCATCAGGTGCCCAGCTACGGATAGCGTTTGATGGTGATGCTGTTCTTTTCTCGGATGAGGCGGAGCAGGTATTTAAGGCCGAGGGGTTGGATGCATTTACCCAGAGTGAGAAGGCCGCAGCTCGCAAGCCGCTTTCGGGAGGTCCATTCAAGGAGTTTTTGTCGGTATTGCATCGCATGCAGGTGGCGGCTCCTGTAGAGGTGTCACCTATTAGAACCGCGCTGGTTACTGCGCGTTCAGCACCTGCCCATGAGAGGGTGATTCGAACCCTGAGGGCCTGGAATATTCGTATTGATGAGGCCTTTTTTCTAGGCGGTATGGATAAAAGTGATTTTCTGCGCTCTTTTGGTGCAGATATCTTTTTTGATGACCAGGCCGGTCACTGTGATAAGGCGAGGCAGTACGTGCCGACTGGCCATGTGCCGCATGGGGTTGCCAACCGATAGTCTATACCGAGTTGAAGTCGTAGGTGATGTTTTGTGAAGGTCGTTGTAGGAAGTGACCCTGAATATAATTTATGCCAACGGTCCATAGAACTGCAAGACTGTTTGCGTCCTCCACCGCCATGGCGATACTCTTTACGTTATATGTTTGGGCTATCTTGTTGATCTCATGGAGTTTGTCCTGCATTTCCTCACTGTTGGCCAGTCCATGAGTGAAGGATTGATCGATCTTAATGTAATCTATCGAAAGATGCTTAAGTGTAGTCTCTGCCTTTGGGTTAAGGCCAAACTGGTCAACGGCTATTTGACAGCGTATTTTTTTCAGTCCATCAACCAACCTCTTTGCGTCCTGGGTGTTGGCGCGGAGATCGCGATCACGTATCTGAAATGTCAGCCATGCCCCCTTTGCATTGTTTTCCCGCAAGCAGTCGCAGATCCAGAGTAGAAGCGTTTCATCTGTGATTCCTGCGGCAGATATGTTGATAAAAAACTTAACTTTGTGTCCCAGCTCCCGCTGTTTAGCCAGCTCTTTTATTGAATGCTCTATGACCCAACGGTCAATGTCCGTCATTAGCGAGACCTGTGCTGCCTGCTCAAGGAAGCTGCTTGGCAGTATCTCTTCATTGTTTTCATCTAACAGCCTTAGTAGTACGGCATAATTTTCTCTAGTATCTCCCTGTAGGCTTACGATGGGTTGATAGAGTAGGCGAAAGCGATCATTTTCCAGGGCGTCCTTGATTAGTTCTTTTGTCTCATTGTCTTCCGCACCCTCTTCGCTCTGCTCTGGCTCCGCTACAGACTCGCTGTATGAAGCAATTCCATTACCACCTTCATTACGTATCAACTCGCAGGCGTTGAAGGCCTGGTTGATTAATTGATGGCTGTCATCTGTTGTGGTTGCGAGATAACTGATGCCTATACTGCAGGTTATGTTGTGCTTATCCGGCAGTTGCTCGGTATAACTATGGTCATTTATTGCTGCCCGTAGCTTCTCTGCAAATGTTTCGGCATCGCCAGGTTTTGCTATGGGGCTAAGGATCACGAAGGTATGGTCACCAAACCGGGCAAGTGTGTCGGTCGCGGCAATGTTGTGTTGGAGTACCTTGGCGATCTCTAGTAGAACGGAGTCACTGGGCCCAATCCCGATCTGCGTGCGCAATTTCTGAAAATTATCCAGCAGGATATAGAGGAGCGAGCCTGAGGGTGTCGTTTCACCCTCTTTAGAGGTGGCTTCATCCAGCTTGCCGATGAAGAACTGACGATTGGCCAGGCCAGTATAACTATCCTGCTTGTTCAGCAGGCTGATCTTCTGCTCCAACTCTTTATCCATGGATTGATCACGAATAATGATTTGGGTGCATGGTTCGCTGTCTATGCTCGCGGGACAGGTCTCGAGCTTGGCGGAGAACTCCTTGCCTTCACTATCCTGGCACCTTATTTCAAGGGATGCCGGTTCTTTGGAGTTGTCGATAGAGCGTAGGAATTTTTTGAATTCATCAATATCTTTAGGGCTGACCATATCCAGGATTGGCATACCTTCAATGTCATCCATTGCCAGATATCCAAACATATCAAGATAGACCTGGTTGGCGCGGATATACATCCCCTCATGCACATAGGCAATAGCGTCTCTGGAGTGTTCAACCAGGGCATCACACTGCTCTTCCATCTCCTGCAGGCGGGAACGGAGCATTTTTAGTTCGCGCCGTCCTTGCAGGCTGTCGTATTCCCTGTTTATGACTATCTCAAGGTGGTCAATATCGTCTTTTAAGACGACATCACAAACCCCTTTGCGCATAGCCTCTAATAGAGATTTTGAATCCTCAGTATCACTATAGATAATGATAAGCGGGATTCCTGGAGCAGACTTACGGCATAGTGCAATAACATGTTCTGGGTCTATTGCTGCTGTATCTCTAGTGTAGAGAATGAGGTCAATAGTGGAGTTGGTCAGGGCCTCAACCAACTCCTCTTCCTTACATACACGTGTATAGTGCGCAACCATTCCAGTATTGCGGAGAGCGCTGATGCGTGATTCAGTGGCATTGGGTGAATCATCAATAACCAGGAATTCTATTGCGGATTCTGGGAGTGCTCCGTTCATTGTCGCTGCAGGTGTCCTCTTTCTGGTGTTATCCGGCCACATTATGACGGGTATTACTATACCCCGGATTATATCAGAATTTAAATCCGTGATTGTTGTTTTACGTCAGCTTTTTACTATTTATCCAGAGAGGGTGATCCGATTGTTTACAGGTAGGTGTACTGGAAGCGTGAAAAGGCCCCGGTAGATTCCAGTAGTCGTGTGAGCCGTGCCTTTTTCTTTGCGTCTTTTCTTTCTATCCATACGGCATCATTCACCCGGTATGGTAGGGCG
The DNA here is from genome assembly GCA_050304615.1 of Sedimenticolaceae bacterium. GTDB lineage: Bacteria > Pseudomonadota > Gammaproteobacteria > Chromatiales > Chromatiaceae > CBFDBF01. The sequence continues at coordinate 22,025 of JBNLDW010000016.1, read as the reverse complement.
TGGACTATCAGACTCTTTGGTTGTTCAGAAACGGTCTGCTCTGGCAGTATTAGTGCATCAGTATTTTGATCAGTGCCAGCCGGGCTTTGCATATGTCTAACCTGAGCTGTTTTTGTATATAGGGAGATCATCTCTATTCCTATCTGTAGACCTATAGCTGGCATGCTTTTCATCCAGCGGGTCACACCGATACTAAATTTTGTTGGATTGTTGGATGATTGTATGCCAATAAGTTCACCTACCCGGATATGCGGAACCTTTTCTCCGGTCCAGGTGAGGCAATAGCCACCCGCGCTCTCATTGAATGTCTTGCAGGAAAATATACTGCCGTTTTTATTCTGAGGTTCTGTAGTAACGGGTGGTTTTATCTCATCTTGTAGCCATATGCCGGCATTCTCATCCATGTTGACCAGGGCATATTCAAAGGGCTGATCAGGGGGGGTGACAGAGAGCCTTACCTCTTCCCCAACCCTGGGATAGACCAACGAGTGTGTCCTGGTTCCAGTAGTCTGGCTCACTTCAGCCTTAGGTTTTTTGGCATGCTCCGTCATCAGTGCACAAATGGAGGAGAGTCCAATAGCTGTATCCAGCTCAAAATTTAGAGTGGTGCGTGTGAACTGCCTATTGGGAGTAGACCCGAGTGACTGGATGAGTTTGCGTAGCAGTGGTTTGGATAGCCTCTCCTTTGTGGGGTCTGTTGCACTCTGCTTGGTTGCATCTACCAGGCTTTTCAGCTGTTTCCTCAGGTGTGAGATCAGTCTTTCTGTATTGATCGTTTGATATCGTCTTTCCGCCGTCCCGGGATGCAGGTAGGCGTGGCATGGTGGTCTATCAGAGTTTGGCTCAACCACAAAAATGGTTGCTGTTTCCTGGTGACTACTGACGGTTTCCAGCTCAAGATGGGGAGCCCATTGCGTGACTCTCTCATGCAGATACTCGATCTCTCGCTGGCGTAGACTATAAGGGGATGCCATACCTACTAAAATAGTCCGCTTATACACGTCTTCTATAGTGGAGGTATTATTTGTATCTCCACTAGTCTCTTTAACTTTGATGTTTGTAAGATGATACCGATCAGCATAGCGAAACAGCTGGTAGATCTCTCGCCATATATTGTTGGGTGGTGCGTTGTATACGATTGCTGAGTAGTAGAGCGCCCGAGAGAGATAGAGCATTGCCTGGTGTATGGCTATCACCAATAGCTTGTTATCGACTGACTTTTTATTGCCAGCCAACATATTATTAATGATTATCTTGAAGCCGTTTGCCAACTCTACCTGGAGCTCCCGGCAGAGAACGGCAATTTTCTGGTTTTTGGCCGAAAGTGGAAACGGCAGATCAATATAGTATTTTTTTAAATTTGCGGTAATGTAATCGATTGGTTGACGGAAAAGATCAATCGTAGATGCTCGGTCAAGGCCGGTTGCGCTAAGGCGATTAAATTCAACTAGTGCCTTGAATATCTGCTTGGAGGTCTCGCCAATATTGGCCATTGGCAGGGCGGAGATCCACTCCTTTAGCTCCTTGGGGTCAAGCAGGACAGGGTTGCCAGAGCGCAATGTGCGTTCTGGTGTTATAAGATTAAGCAGGTGGTCTTTATCCGTGGCCATCATTATTATTCCTAAGGGGTCGAGGCTCCCTGAGCTTTGGCGATTAGCTAGTATTCAGGACTTGATCAATGACGCTATATCTAGCCGTTCGCCCAATTCATAATTTATCAGATAATTCCATATTCTGAGGGTGTTTTTTAATACTTATAAGGGAATATTGCAAAGCAATTTTGGCTAATTGGTGTGAAAAACTGGATAAGATGGCCTTTCCAGGGCCAGTCACTCCTCCAGAATGTTCCTATTTTTGGCCCTTAGCGGCGAAAACCGGTGGGGTAAATCATATCAGCGAAAGCTTGGACTTGGCCCCGGCCTGCTCATACACCATCTTCGGTACCAGGTAGCCTGGCAGATGTTGCCATAGTGATTGCTGTAGCCGCTGCGCCTCTCCTGGGGGCAGCTCAAACTGGGCTGCACCTGCCACACGATCGAGTAGATGTAGATAATAGGGCATTATATTGGCATTGAAGAGTGCGTTGCTCAGGTCGCAGAGGGCTGTGGTAGAGTCGTTTACCCCGCGCAATAGTACCGCTTGATTGAGTATAGTGACCCCAGCAACCTTGAGTCTCGCCATGGCCGGGGCAACCTCTGGGGAGATCTCTTGGGCGTTGTTACAGTGGGTTACCAGGATGGTCTGCAGCCTAGTGTTGGCTAGGGTCTCTACCAGCCTAGCGGTGATCCTTTGTGGCAGTATGAGCGGCAGGCGGCTATGGATCCGCAGGCGCAGGAGGTGGGGGATTGCCTCCAGGTCGGCCACCACTTGCGCCAATCGCTCATCCGTGAGTATCAGGGGGTCACCACCACTCAGGATAAATTCACTGATGCTGGGGTCAGCCATGACCTGCTGTAGGGCGCGGTTCCAGCCGTTGTCATCAGGGGTGGAGTCGGCGTAGGGAAAGTGACGGCGAAAACAGTAGCGACAGTGGATGGCGCAGGCAGCAGTGGTAATCCAGAGCACCCTGCCGGTATATTTATGGAGTAGTCCTGGCTGAATGCAGGCGGACTGTTCGCCTACCGGATCTGGCGAAAACCCTGCTACTTCCTCCATTTCAGCGGCCTGTGGGAGTACCTGTAACAACAGGGGGTCATGTGGATTTCCCTGTTCTATAAGGGAGGCAAACTCTCGGGGTACTAGGAGGCTGAACTGTCGGCTGGCCAGGGATTGATCGGGATAGATGGAAGGGTCTATTTGCAGATAATCAAGGAGTGCCTCTATTTGTGTAAAGGCATCTCCCAAGGATTGCTGCCATCGCTGCTCGGTTCGGGTTATCATATATGGTTTCAATTCAGTGGTCTCCGAGGGTGACATGGCAATCTATAGTACCAATGAGTTCAAGGGTGGTCTCAAAATAATGCTGGATGGTGATCCTTGCTCAATTATCGAAAATGAGTTTGTAAAGCCGGGGAAGGGCCAGGCCTTTAACCGGGTAAAGATACGTAATCTCAAGACCAACCGCGTGATTGAGCGTACCTTCAAGTCCGGTGAGTCGGTTGAGTCGGCTGATATCCTGGAGCTAAATCTACAATATCTCTACTCAGATGACGAATTCTGGTATTTCATGGATGCCGACTCTTTCGAGCAGTATAGTGCCGATGCTGCAGCAGTAGGCGAGTCAAGCAAATGGCTAAAGGATCAGGGGCTATGTACGGTCACCCTTTGGGGCGGTGTTCCACTTAGTGTTGAGCCACCCAATTTCGTCATCCTGACCATTACCGACACCGATCCTGGTCTAAAGGGGGATACCTCTGGTAGTGGCGGGAAACCGGCCACCCTAGAGACAGGGGCCGTGGTGCGGGTGCCCCTCTTTGTCCAGATTGGGGAGTCGATCAAGGTTGATACCCGCTCTGGCGAGTACGTTTCGCGCGCCAAGGAGGAGTAGTGACCACCGAGTCCTGGCGGCCGAGTGCAAGCCTTGAAGTGTTGCAGGCCAGGGCAGAGCTGCTAGGCAGAATCCGCGAGTTTTTTCTACAGGTCGGGGTGATGGAGGTTGAGACCCCACTCTGTTCGGTCCATGCCGCCACAGATCCTACCTTGGAGAGTATGGTTACCAGCTACACTGGGCCGGGTGCGGCGGCTGGAAGGCGGCTCTATCTGCATACCTCACCAGAATTTCCGATGAAACGGCTGCTGGCAGCCAATAGCGGGCCGATCTATCAAATTTGCCGGGTATTTCGTAATGGCGAGGTGGGGAGGCTGCACCACCCTGAATTTACCCTACTGGAGTGGTATCGTCCCGGTTTTGATCATCACCAGCTGATGGCAGAGGTGGCGGTGTTGATCAACACCCTGCTACCAACCCCCAGAAGGGTGGAGTTGTTGAGCTATGGCGAGGCATTCCAGAAGTTTTTGGGGATAGATCCTCACCGCACTTTACCCTCTGAGCTGCGTGACTGCGCGGTCGCCCAGGGGATAGCGGGTGCGGAACTGCTAGATCTACAGCATAGTGACGGTTGGCTAGACTTGCTGCTTACCCACTCTATCGAGCCAAAATTGGGTATAGATGCCCTGACTTTTCTCTATGATTATCCCGCATCACAGGCTGCATTGGCGCGGGTAAGTGCGGGAGAACCGTCGGTGGCGGAGCGGTTTGAACTCTATATTAATGGGGTTGAACTGGCCAACGGCTTTCATGAGTTGGGAGATGCGGAGGAGCAGAGGGAGCGATTCAGTGCCGATCTGCAGCGGCGGCTACAAGATGGAAGAGAGAGTGTCCCTATGGACGAGCACCTCCTTAGTGCCCTGCAGTCAGGTCTCCCCGACTGTGCCGGGGTTGCGTTGGGTTTGGATCGCCTGCTAATGCTATTGACAGGGGCAGATGATATTCGTGAGGTGTTGGCATTTCCCATAGAGAGGGCATAGAGCTCCGCCCTATATCCACAGATGCGAAATAATATGTCTATACTTAGGTTTGCCGTTATCTACGGCAGGGCATAAACCATAGCGATTATAGGAGTGCAGCATGGCAAAGAAAAAGGATAAAAAGGCTAAAGCAAAACTGAAAAAGAAGCTAAAGACAAAGCTGAAGAAGCAACTCAAGAAAAAACTGGCCAAAAAGAAGAAGAAAAAATCCAAAAAGAAAAAATAGCCAGCATAGTGGCTTACGGTAGCCCTGCGGTTTACCTTGCTGGTTGGGGGTCTTGGTTTGCGCTGGAAGAGTGATCGACAAAGCTACGGGATGGTTGCCATACTGTTGCACTGGGGTGTGGCGGCAATGGTTCTGCTGCTTTTCCTGCTTGGTCTGTGGATGACCAGTCTGGAGTACTACCATCCATGGTACCGCCAGGGGCCTGATATCCACCGCTCCGTTGGGGTGCTGCTGTTTATATTGATGCTTGTGCGGTTGCTGTGGCGTTGGGGTAACCCACCGCCAGAGCCCCTGGCAAATCACACCGCAGTGGAGCAATTTGCCGCCAGACAGGTGCATCGGCTACTCTACCTTTTGTTGTTCAGTGTGATGTTCTTCGGTTACCTGATCTCTACAGCAGATGGCCGGCCAGTTGAGGTCTTTGGATGGTTTGAGCTGCCGGCACTTATTTCTGGTATTGAGCGGCAGGAGGATATGGCGGGCGAGGTGCATTTTGCCCTGGCCGTTACTACTATTACACTAGTGGCAGTACACTTAGCCGGGGCATTGAAGCACCACTTCATAGATAGGGATCGAACCCTGCTACGCATATTTGGTCGGTAAGGAGTAAGAGGAGGGGTGAGTAGTATGAAATATATATATGCCATTGTAGTGTTGATGACCCTGCTGTTGGGCGCGCTGCCCGCAGTGGCGGCAGATTATGTGATTGATTCCAAGGGTGCACACGCAGCTATTGAGTTCCGGATCAAACATCTTGGCTATAGTTGGCTGCTGGGACGGTTCAATAAATTTGACGGTAGCTTCAGCTATGATGAGAAAGATCCGGCCGCGTCACGAGTAGAAGTAGTGATTGATGTCACCAGTATTGACTCCAACCACGCAGAGCGGGATAAGCATTTGCGGGGAGAGGACCTTCTTGATGTGGAGAACTTCCCAACTGCAAGTTTTTTCGGAACCTCCTATCAACAGAAAGAGGATGGCACGGCCGTTTTAACGGGTGATCTAACACTGCATGGTGTGACTCGTCTGATTAACATTGATGTTGAACAGATTGGGCACGGTCCAGATCCATGGGGTGGTTACCGGCGCGGCTTTTCTGGCACCACTACTCTTACCCTCAAGGATTTTGGTATTGAGCGTGACCTCGGTCCTGCTTCCCAAGAGTTAGAGCTATTTTTGTATGTGGAGGGGATACGCCGCTAGTTGTATTGCTTTCATTGTGCGGGGCTGTTTTCCGCACACGATAGAGATAGTAGTTCAAACTATCCACAACACCCTGCCAATTAGGTAGGGTGTTGTGGGTTTGTCGCTATGGCTTAGCTCCAGAGACACAGCAGCTGTTTACCTGTGCTGCCGGTTTGCTATGTTTCAGCCAGCATTTGTGGTTGCTTTTAACATAGGTATACGCCTTGCAGCTTGGGTTGGAGTTGCAATGATTTCTACACATGGCCGCACTTGCGACAGTGTAGCCGGGACCCATATCACTGCCTGGTCGGTTGCGATTATTTTTCATATTGGCACTACCGCCACCGCCACCCCAGGTCTTGACCCCGGAGGTGCAGCAGGTGTTGTGATGTCCTGTCGGTACGCCATTTTTCAGCCAGCATTGGTGGCTGCTTTTGACATAGGTCCACGACCTACAGCTTGCGTTGGAGTTGCAGTGGTTTCTACACTGGGCTGCATTTGAGACGGCGTGGTGGCCTATATCCATGCCGGGGCGGTTGGTGTTCCATTCCATACCACCGCTGCCACCACCGCCGCCGCCACCGCCACCGCCACCATAATAGCCGCCTGGTGGGGGCACGCAGCCTGCGGATAGGAGGATAAAAAGGGAGGCCACTATTATGGTAGCGGATGTTACTATTGCCTGTCTCTTATTCATGGTAGCTCCTTATGGTTACCTAGCCTGTCAAACCCTAAGAGCCGTGGGTAATTAAATAGTTCTGTTCTGCCAGCTATTTGGTGTGATTTGCGTGTCAGTTATGTGATCTGGTGCATATATTGCTGCTACTCAGTCACTATTATAGATATAGAACGCAGTAAAACTCGCCTCAGAAAAGCCACGCATAATCCTGTCGCCCACCTTAATGATAGGTACGCCACCACGCCCAAGCTTTTGATAATCCCTTTTCCCCTTTGCCGAGCTCTCTACATCGTATTCGGTAAAGCGGATGCCATTTTTGCGGAAATAGGCGATTGCCTGTTTACAGTAGCCACTCCTCTTGGCGGAGTAGATGGTGCCCCGCTTCTTACTAACTTTTTGGCACTGCTCGTATGCCCCTGGTCAGGCTGCTCCACGGTGCCAGGACCGGCGACAGTATTCTATCTTATCTCTACCTGTTCTGTGGTTACCTCTACCGGTGGGCGATCACCAAAGTGGGTCTTGCCGTTCTCGTCTGTCCACTTGTAGACCTGCCCGCCAGCCGTAGCAACCAGCAGCAGTAGCAGGCAGAGTGAGAGGGTGGTTTTATATATCGCCGGGATTAAAATAGCTTCTCTATATAACGCTCTTCACCATTAACTAGAACAGCCTTGATGCCGGCCTTACCACGGCTATCTATGGCTATTCTGATGTCTACCTTTTCTCCCTCTTGTGGCCTCTCTAATGCCATACCTTCGCCCTCTGGTACAAAGTAATTCTCAATGCCATAACGCACATCTACAGCACTGACCTCTACGGTTTTATTCTGTTCTCCGTCCCACTCGTGCTCCATAATCCGCCGCACCTCCCCCTTGATCACCACCAGGTTATCCTCAATATCTGGACGTTGTCGGTGGATTGAGACAGGAACCCAATATTTTTCTGCAGGTTTAAGTACCAGGTAGATTGGGTCTTGTTTGGCAAAGTTGTCATCCCCGGAGAGTATATCGGGATAGAGGTGGCTGATGGTGTAGTTGAGACGTACATAGTCTCCCCGAAACAGGGAGCGGGGATCTATCGGCTGGGTCTCTAGCAGTACCTGCGTCCCAGTGTTTAGGGTCCACTGTTTTTCCGCAATCATGCCCAACAATAGCAGGGTCTGTAGCAGCAGGATAAGGGCTACACTCTTTCTCATGTCTGCCCCTCCTCAGTCCGGATATCGCCTGTTATCTTGCGTCGTCCCCGTTCCAGGAAGTAACCACCGACCAGCAGGATCAGACCACCGGCCATGAAAAAGAAGGAGCGATTCATCAGGCTCCAAAAGGTATCAAAGTAGCGGCTAAGCAGGGTAAGGGCGAAGAACAGGAATGCCATGTTGATCAGGAATGGTTCATGTTCATAGCGCCCCGCCATTATCAGCCAGACCAGGCCAGCGAAGAATAGCAGGTTAAAGCCGATGGCCACGATTCCTCCATACTGGCCATCGATAAAAAGGGTAGCCAGAAGAAGAGCGACAATCACGGCAATTAGCCCCTGCCCCCAGAGTAGATAGGTGGGTCGCCGGGATGCGGTTATACGCTTTCGGTGCCACAGCGCCAGGCCGATAACTGCGGCCAGCGCCAGCAGGATAAGTCCGATCCACAGTGGATCGGCAACCGGTCTTATATCTTCGGAATAGTGGTCCCAGATGCGTGCCCTATGCAGGCCAGGAAAGGTCAGGATGTAGCAGCTTGCCAGGGTGGCAAACAGAGAATAGCGTTTCAGCAGCCGTCCCATAGACGCCAGGCGTTTGCTGGTCTCCATGACCATGCCGGTGATAAACAGGGCGAGATAGCAGAGGAGGAACAGCTCAATCAGATAGAGCACAGTGGTGTCACTATGGTAGTCAATTACTGCAAAGAAGGAGAACAGACTCCACAGTAGCAGCCCTACAAGGGCGACGTGGAGGGCAAGACGCCACTGTTGTTGTTCAATACGGAATAGGGCTACGGCCCAGAGTGGCAGATACCACCAATGTATGTGGTCAAAATCGAGCGCCTCCATCCCGGTCCACAGTGTGGCCAGTGCTAGTGCTGCAATCATGGCGGCATGGGATGGGAGTAGAAAGGCGGTCAGCAGGCCGCCGAGTGCCCACAGCAGGACGCCATTCGGGTAGTGTGAGTCGATGTGGTAGATCTGGGCGATCAACATGATGTTGGCGCCAAACAGGATAACGCCCAGCAGTAGCAGCGCCTGTCCGGTCTTGGGATAGCTCTCTCTCTGCAGTAGCTGGTCGGCTACGCCATAAGAAAGCCACAGGCTGCCGAACAGGACGATCAGCTTGGCTAGCTTGGACATCTCGTCCCAGTTGGCGGCAAAGAATGTAATGATGCCGGAGCCGAGCAGGAGTACGCCCAGGATGGCCAGGGCATATGACAAAAAGCCTTCACTGTGACGTTTGCTAGCTGTGTAGTCGAGGATGGCCTGTTCACTACCGGGAACAATCCAGCCCCTCTCTACCCATGCGGGCAGCTCCCGACGCAGTTGTTTTAAAAAGTTGCGCTGCATATCTACCTTCCTGTGGTTCACTGCCGTCCACAGAAGATAACATATCTTACTGGATCTATATGATTTGAATCAGCCTTTTTTCTGCCTTGGCTTACGCTTGCCCTCGGTCTTTTTGACGCCTGTTGCTGCAGTTATCTTGCTGATCTTGAGCTGCTGGCCGCAGACCCATACCCGCTTAAGGTGTTTATAGACATCTTTTGGCATACCCTCGGGCAGCTCTATTGTGCTGTAGGTGTCATTCAGCTTCAGGTGGCCGATATATTTACTCTCGATGCCCGCCTCATTGGCTATCGCGCCGACAATATTCTTCGCCTCAGCCCCATGCTCTTTCCCAACCTCAATACGGTAGGGTGTCATGGGGATATCATCCTGCTTGCGATCCGGACGACGCTTGGGTTTTTGTTGCTGTGGCGCTGTTTTATGAGTGGTTTTAGGTCCGGCTTTATTGTCCGGGATTCGCGGCTCGGCTTTTTTACCTGGGATATGTGCCGCGGCTTTTTTGCGAGGGATTTTTGCTGTGGCTGTTATCTGTTTTTTTGGGCTACGCTCCTCGACCTGCAGCGGTTGTTCACGCTGTGCCAAGTAGGCCAGGGCAGCGGCAATCTCGCTCATACCGATGTTATGTTCGGTCTGAAAGCCGTCGATCATCTCTTCAAAAAATCCTAACTCCTGAGACTCCAGGGTTGTGCTGAGCAGCTGCTTGAAGCGATCTATCCGGTGACCGGTAAGCTGCTCCCGAGATGGCAGTTGCATCGGGGCGATCGTCTGTCTGGTCGCCCTCTCTATGGAGTGCAGCAGACGTTGCTCGCGTGGGGCGACGAACAAGATCGCCTCACCTTTGCATCCAGCCCGTCCGGTACGGCCGATGCGATGGATATAGGATTCGGTATCGTTTGGGATATCGTAATTGATTACATGGCTGATGCGTTTCACATCCAGCCCACGGGCCGCCACATCGGTCGCAACTACAAGATCCAGGGTGCCCTTTTTTAGGCGATCTATGGTGCGTTCCCGCAGGGTCTGGTTCATGTCCCCGTTCAGTGGACCTGCGGCGTAGCCACGCGCTGCTAGCTTTTCCGCCAGCTCTACCGTGGAGCTCTTGGTGCGGACAAAGATTATGCCGGCATCCAGTGTTTCGGCCTCCAGTATTCTGGTCAGGGCGTCCAGTTTATGTAGTCCACTCACCTGCCAGAAGCGCTGGTTGATGGTATCTACGGTAGCAGTCTTCGCTTCGATCTTTACCTCTGCTGGGTTGTTCAGGTGACGCTTGGCAACCCGGGCGATAACGGGGGGCATTGTGGCAGAAAAGAGGGCCACCTGGCGCTGTTTCGGGGTCTGCTCCAGGATCCACTCTACATCATCGATAAAGCCCATTCGCAACATCTCGTCGGCCTCATCCAGCACGACTGCCTGCAGATTCTGTAGCTGTATAGTTTTGCGCCGCAGATGATCCATTACGCGTCCAGGGGTGCCGACTATCACCTGTACTCCACGCTTCAGCTGGCGTAGCTGAATCTCCATGCTTTGGCCGCCGTAGACCGGCAGGATATGGAATCCCGGCAGATGCCGGGCGTAGGTCTGGATCGCCTCTGCCACCTGGATGGCAAGCTCCCTGGTAGGGGTCAGGACCAGCAGCTGCGGCTTGTTCAGGGAGCTGTCCAGGCGGCTCAATAGCGGCAGGGCAAAGGCAGCAGTCTTGCCGGTCCCGGTCTGAGCCTGTCCAAGTAGATCACGTCCCTCCAGCAGGATAGGGATACTCTGGGCCTGGATCGGCGACGGGGCCTCATAGCCGACCTCTTCGATGGATCTGAGGACGGCTGGCGCCAACGCCAATTGGGAAAAGGAGGTGATCTCTTGGGTGTTCATTGGGTGATCCTGTCAGGGGTAGTGTCCGGTAGGCGTGGGTTGGACGCTCCGGGTTAAATATGAGTGAAAGGGCGCGGATTGTACGCTATTTAGCCGAGAATTGCCCATAAAAGTTGGAAATAGGCGTTAAAAGCAGGAGAATGATCAAATCCTCCTCTGCAAGCGGGGGACGACTGCATGGATGCAGGAAGTAGAGCAACGCAGGGAGCGGTCGCCTACAGGGGCGTAGGCGAGGGGCGTAAGTTTGGAACGGAAGCCTTGCCGAGGCTAGGAGGGGGAGTCTATTTAAACTCCCCACTCTAACCCTCCCCGCAAGTGGGGAGGGGATAACCACACAAGAGCGGAGCAGTTATGCATATCTGGGTCGATGCCGACGCCTGTCCTAACGTCATAAAGGATATCCTCTACCGGGCCGCCCAGCGGGCAGAGCGGTCACTCACCCTGGTGGCCAATCAGGCGCTACGCACCCCCGCATCTCCATATATAAAGACGGTTCAGGTCTCTGCCGGGTTTGATGTGGCGGACAACTATATAGTGCAGCAGGTGGCGGAGGGTGATCTGGTCATTACGGCAGACATTCCACTGGCGGCGGCCGTGATTGAGCGGGGGGCAGATGCCCTGAACCCACGGGGGGAGCACTACACCCCGGATAATATCCAGCAGCGGCTAGCCATGCGCAACTTTATGGCGGAGATGCGCGATATCGGTGAGGTGAGCGGTGGGCCTCCAGCCATCAGCAAGAGCGACCGTCAGGCCTTTGCCAACGTATTAGACCGGATGCTGCAGCAGAGGGCGTGATAGTCTGCCGCTACTCCATCCAGGTGACAAATTCACTGCTCTGCATACGCTCTCTACCCATGTTGTTGGCCGGTGCATCCATGTCCGGATAGCCAATAGAGATGCCCAACACCAGCCGCTTGCCCGCCTGGATGCCGAGAAACTCCTTTATATACGTAGCGTAGTCGGTCAGATATGCCTGCGGCACACAGCCCAGACCGTTGGCGTGGGCCGCCAGCATCAGGCTCTGGGCGAACAGCCCCAGGTCAAATAGTGACCACTCGCTGAGAGAGCCATCCTGGAGTAGATAGATCCCGTGGGGCGCATGATAGAAGTTGAAGTTTGCCCGCTTTGATTTGATCACATTTTCCGGGGCGCTTAGGTTGATACCGGTTTCCTCCTGCCTCGCCTGCATCATGTGGTCGATTCGGGCCTGTATCGCTTCGGGCCACGCTTTTGGGGTGATGAGATCTGGGCAGGGGTCGGCTCTTTTTTCCAGATTCTCCAGCAGCATCCTGGAAAGGGCCTGCTTTTTTTCACCAGAGAGGATCACCACCTCCCACGGCTGGCTGTTCTTATATGATGGGCTCCACTTAGCGGTCTCAATGATCTCGGTCAACAGCTCTGGCGGCACCGGATCTGGTTTGAACCTGCGGATACTGCGGCGGTCTGTGATGCACTCAATGGCGTCCATATTATTCCCCCCAAAGCTAAAGACTTAATCTCTTCTACTCTACAACAGCTTGTTTCTGCATGGTATGGCATATTGAGAGGGTGAGTTAATCAGTAGTCGATCAAGATGTAGGAACGCGCCGAAAGCGTGATCTGGGTTGCAAAAACGGCCCTTATAGCGACAGATTCGAGATATTCAAGGGTAATAGGTCGCCTAAAAGAGTGATGTACATCACAGAAATAGTCGAATATTAGAGCGCTAAGGTGCAACTCTGAGGTAGCATCTGGCACGTAGTTAACGCAGCATATATATGGTTTGCCCCGGTTCTGTATCTGGGCTATGACAGGGAATTTGAGTCGATATTATGGCAGCACATAACTATAAAAACCCACGGCTACCCCTCTTCGCCCTTATATTCACTGTTCTGTTGGCATCCCCCTACGAGGCTGCTGCACTGACCGATCAGGAGCGTGCGGCACAACAGGCCGATCAGATTCGGCGGGATAGGGCTGCCGCTGAGCAGCGGCAGCTACTTGAGGGTGATCAATTGAAGCGCCGGGCGCCTGACGGGGCCCGAGTACATACCCCTGATCTGAATGTCGTGCCTGAGGATGAGGCGTGTGTGCGGATCGACACCATCTCCACCAGCGGTGTCACCCTGTACAAGCCGGCCGTAATCGATGATCTGTTACAGCCGTTCGCAGGGCGTTGTCTCGGTTTGACCGCCCTTAACAATATCCTCAAAAAGTTGACCTTCCTCTATGTTGAAGATGGCTATATCACCTCTCGCGCCTATATCCCGGAGCAGGATCTTGCAGACGGATCCCTGGAGATCATAGTACTTGAAGGTGTCCTTGAGGGGATGGTTATGAATGACCAGCCCGGAGATTATCGGGGGCAACTGGCGACTGCCTTCCCAGGCATGCAGGGCAGACCTCTGAACCTTCGAGACATTGAGCAGGGACTGGACCAGATAAACCGGCTGCAATCAAACAGCGCAAAGATTGAGTTAAGGGCGGGTAGCGAGCCGGGGGCTTCGGTCTTGGCTGTTGCCAGGGAGCAGGAAAAGCGCTGGCATATAACCGTGGGCATGGATAACCTCGGTTCCGAGGCAACAGGTGAGTATCAGTCCCGTCTGTCTGCCTGGCTGGATGATATGTTGGGGCTAAATGAGCAGTGGAGCTTTAGTTATCAGCGTTCCATGGAAGACAGCCCCCTGAATTTCTCCAGCACAGCACCTCGGAGTGACAGCTTTACCGCAGCCCTTTCAGTGCCATACGGCTACTGGACCTTCGGGATCGACGGCTCCTGGAGTGAGTACGACTCCACTATCGTTGGGATGTTCTCAGATATTGAGACATCCGGCAGCTCCAAGTCGATCAATCTTGATATATCCAGGGTCATCCACCGAGACCAGATCTCCAAGACCTCACTTGGCGGCCGCCTCACCTGGAAAGAGAACGAAAACTTTATTATGGGTAACCGAATAGATGTATCCAGCCGTGTTCTTACAATTGGCGGCCTTGAGCTGACCCATGCACGCCAATTGTCTGGGGGGCAGTTTGTCGCATCTGCCGGTTACTACCGTGGGCTGGATATGTTTGGTGCATTTAGTGATGACGATGCAGCGGCAGGGTCGCCCAAGGGGCAGTTTGATAAGGGTATCTTCTCCTTAAACTATTTTAGGCCATTTAAGATGGGAAAGCTGGTCGCAATCTACAGCGGCTCACTCTCCGGGCAATGGTCGCCCGATCTGCTGTTTGGTTCAGAGCAGATGTCACTGGGTGGATACTCCACCGTCCGTGGTGTGCGCGAAGCCGTTGTGTTCGGTAATCGGGCCGCCATGACCAGGCATGAATTGGCGCTGCAACTGCCGCCATTCAGCACTACCGGTTTGGCCAAGCGGCTGGGTCAGTTTGAGACCTACATCGCAGCAGATTATGGCAAGGTGTTTGCGCAGAGTGAACATCAGATAGAGGGTGGGAGTCTTACCGGGGCGACGTTTGGTTTGCGCTCCAGGGGTGGCACGGTCAGCTTCGACATATCCTGGTCAGACATAGTGGCATCCTCCAGTAATTTGGCATCTGCCGTATCAGACTCGGGACTGATATCTGCAACGGCAGCAATATCTTTTTAGGGGAATCAGGTAAGAAGTTAAGGGGAATTAAAACATGAACAAGCATACGGACTTACATTCAATAACCAACCAGAATGAGTGCACCCCCAACCACCAGCTAGGCTGGCTTGGACTGACCGCACGACGGTTTATTGCCAGCACCGTCAGTCTGCTGCTTATCTACCAACCGCTACTCCTGCAGGCGGCAGACCTCAAGGCCGACCAGGCGGCAGCCGCGGCCAACCGTCCTACCATAGGTGCTGCCGGGAATGGGGTGCCGTTGGTCAACATTGCAGCCCCCACCTCCTCCGGTCTGTCACACAATAAATACGAGCATTTCAATGTAGACCAGCAGGGACTGATTCTAAACAATGCCGCCCAGAACTTTACCCAGACCCAACTGGGAGGGTTTATTCAGGGCAATCCAAACCTGAGATCATCCGGCTCCGCCAGCGTGATCCTCAACGAGGTGACCAGTAGCAACCGCTCGGCACTCAATGGTTATATAGAAGTGGCTGGAACGCGGGCGGATGTCATCATCGCCAATCCGAACGGCATAACCTGCAACGGCTGCGGCTTTATCAATACCCCTAACGCGACCCTGACCACAGGCGTGCCTAATGTAAACGCAGGCGCACTTACTCTCGATGTTACCGCTGGAGATGTAACAATCGATGGCGCCGGTATCAATGCCAACAATCTCGACAAACTCTCCATCATCACCAAGGCCGCCAGGCTGAATGCAGAGGTCCACGCCAAGCAATTGGAGATCATTACCGGCAGTAACGTCGTCGATATGCAGAACGGCCAGGTGACTGGACATGGCGCCTCCGGCACCGGGGTATCTATTGACTCATCCGCCCTGGGCGGCATGTATGCCGACCGTATCAGTCTAGTCGGGTCTGACAGTGGTGTTGGGGTTAACATCCAGGGTGAGGTGATATCCGGCATAGGTGGGTTTGATCTGACCGCAGATGGCAAGGTTGTGATGAATAACCACACCTCGTCCGGCCGTACATCGATTGAGTCCAGATCAGACGACGTGGAATTGAAGGGTGACGGGTATGCCAGAGAGCGGCTTGAGATTAAGGCTGCTGGCAAGGTTGCTGCCGAGGGACTGAATGCCTCCGCTAATGAGGTGGCGATCGCTGCGGCAGAACTGGTCAACAGTGGCGAGATCATCGGTGGTGCCAATGAAGATGGTAGCCTGAGGGATGCAGGCGGAGTGAAAGTTAATATTGGCGGAGAGCTCAACAACAGCGGTGAGATCAAGGGGATAGATGCCACCACCATTGCGGCGGGTGCGCTCGACAACAGTGGCAGGATCAGCTCCAAACAGGATCTTGCCATAGTGGCCAACAGCAGCATTAACAACAGCGGGGTACTTAAGGCCGGCAGAGATCTGAATATCAGCAGGGTGGTTGTTACCGAGGCCACTGCGGATGATCCGGCTGTTCTATCCGATCTGGACATTATTAACGACGGCCTGATTGTTGCTGCGCAGGATCTTACGATCAGTAGTATGAATCTGGAAAACAACCAGACTCTATTAAGCGGTCGTGACATGTACCTCTATACAGTCGATCTGCTGCATAACACAGAAGGGGCCAATATCTACAGTAGCGGTAACCTGAAGTTGGCAAAAAACAGCGCTAACGATAAGACAAAAAAGATCTGGAATGAATCCAGCACCATACAGGCGCTGGGAGATGTAGAGGTTTTTGCTGAAGAGCTGCTAAACACCAGAAAAGATTTTGAGACTGAAGAGGATGTCATATCAAGCGAGACCTGGCGGGTCACGCCACAAACGGTCCAAGTATACCGGGACGACATGATAGCAGAGGCATTGGCTGCCCTGGATGCAAAGGGGGAATCCTACGTTTTAACTGAAGAGCTGGTGGCGGAGAGATACTGCGAGAAACAGAACATTCTGGGGATGTGTTGGGGGAGTAATGTCGTCACACGGTTTGTCAGACCTGATGGTAGCTACCTCTATCCTGTTGATGCTAATGCCACTACCGGCAGCATCTTCAGTCCAGTTCCGGTTGAGGATGACTATATCCTCGACTACACCCTGGTTAGTAGCAGCGGTGGTGTGGGGAGTTGTCCTGGAATCACCGGCAACAGATGTGGCACTTACACGGTCACCTACAGAGACCCGGACATATTGGATTCGGAGATAGATGCCCTGCTTGAGGCTAAAAAAGAGCCATATATCTATCGAGGGTTAGAGCCGACATCGTGCAGTTTTGGACTTCTTCTATTCCCCGGCTGTGGCGATGCTGGGTGGAGGCTGGTTACAACTCGCACGATCAATAATGGCGACACCAGAAGAACTGTGCCGTTAGACCGCCCATACTACTCTATCAATTTTGGCGTTGCCGATATGATACACGGGGAAACGGATCGCTATCTTACCGACACAGTCACAGAGGAGCGGGTTGTCAAAGAATCTGCCCCTGGAGAGTTTATTGTCGGGGGTGATCTGACAATAAACGCAGACAGCACTACAAACTATCTGGGGTTGATGGCGGCCAACGGTGACATTACCATTACCGGAAATGAGGTAAACAACAAAGGTCAGGAGCTACACCGGTTTAAACACCGTAGCGGCAGGTACGAGTACTGTTACAAAGAGTGTGATGACTTCCTGCATGACCCGGACTACACCTGGGCCCCACTTCCTACTACGAGCACCTCTGAGGTTATAGGCGTTGCCGCCTACAGCACCATCCAGGCGGTAGGCAGCGTCGACATCCAGGCAACCGAAGTTACCAATAGCGCCTCAGCGAAAAAATCTTACGATGCTCCGATTGGCCTGGAGGCGAGTTCAGATGTGGGTGGGGGCGACGCCCACGCCTCACTCGATAGCCTGGCCGCAGAGAACAGCTTTACATTGCCTACTGGCAACTTTGGTCTATTTGTTACCAACAGCAACCCGGATCACCCCTATCTGGTTGAGACCAACCCCGAGTTCGCCGACTTTGGCCGCTTTCTCAACTCAATCAGTTCATCCTTTATGATAGGCCAGCTCAAATGGGACCCTGATGCCATACTCAAGCGGCTGGGTGATGACGCCTACGAAAACAAACTGATCCGTGATCAGATCTTTGCCAAGAGCGGCAGACGCTATATAGATGGCAACAGCAGTGACTACGAACAGTATAAATACCTGATGGAGAACGGCCTGGCCGCCAGCCAGGCCCTTGAACTGACCCCTGGAGTGGCCCTCACCCAGGAACAGATCAACCGCCTTACTCTGCCGATAGTCTGGCTGGAACAGCAGGAAGTGCAGGGTCATAAGGTGCTGGTTCCTAAGGTCTATCTCACCAACATGGACCGGACCAACTATCGTGGTGGTCAGATTGCGGGCACCGACATAAACATCCAGAGCGTAAGCCTCACCAACAGCGGCAGCATGGATGCGGAGGAGATCCTGCAACTCGCGTCCATCGGCGACATCAACAACCTCGGTGGCAGCCTGCACTCCGACGGCGTGGTGGATATCAGTGCCAACGACACATTTAACAACATCAGCGGATCAGTGAGCGGTGACCAGGTAGATATTAGCGCCAACCAGGTCAACATAGTGACCGCGGTTACCGAGAGAAAGACCACCCACGCCCCCGGCCAGACCGAGACCGAAGGGATGCTGCACGACCGGGCTACAGTAACCTCAAAATATGGCACCACCATAGTCGGCCTGGAAGGTGTAAATATCACCGGCGCCCGTGTCGCCACAGAACAGGGCGATACCACCATCGCCAGCCTGGGTAATGTCATAGTCACCAGCGCCAAAAAGCATGATCAACACGACTTCAATATAGAGGGCGGCTACAACCGCGGCCAGGTACTTACCCATACCGGCAGCGAGATCGAGGGAGGCAACGTCCAGATAAGCTCTGGTGATTCCATCCTACTGGAGGGGTCGAATGTCACCGCAGATGAGCAGATCGAACTGCAGGCAGATAACAGCATTGTCATCGCCTCCATCCAGGACCGCAAGAGCCAGGATGACTACCTGGAGACCAAAGGGATGTTTGGTGCGAAAAACATCCAATCCACCCAGAAAAGCAGCTCACTGGTGGGCTCTACCGGATTGAAGGCAAATAATGTCAACATCAGCGCAAGAGAGCTGACCCTGGTAGGTAGCAAGATAGAGGCAGAGACGGCCCGTATCACCGCCGAGGCGCTGACGCTGATCAGCGACAAAAACAGCGAATACGAGAGCCACTTCAGTGATACCTCCGGTCTCATGACCCGCACCATAGAGAGCAAAGGGTTCCAGCGCGAGAGCGCAGTACCCTCCACCATCACCGCGGCAAAGATCATCTTCAACCAGCCGGACCCGGAGCTGGGAGGAGAAGACAACAGCGCAGCGATGCGGGACCTGCAAGAGCAGCTAATCACCCAGCTAAGCTCAGAACACAACCTGACCCAAGAGCAGATAACCACCGTCCGCGCCACCCTGCAAAATAGAGAGTGGCACGACAAGACCACCACCCTCAGCGCCATGGGAGCGGTCATCGTACGGGTTATCACTATGGTCATAGCGCCGCAGTTCGCAATTGCCCTGGAGGGCGTCTCCGAGGCGGTAAACATAGCAATAACAGCAGCGGTCAACTCCCTGGCACAACAGTTTACCAGCCAACTACTGACAGTGGCGTTCACCGGAGACAGTAGTAACTTCGATATAGAGGGCATGATGAAGGGGGCGGTAACCGCTGGCCTTACTGCTGGATTGACTGAACACTTCACCCAAGCTGCCGGTATCGGCCCAGACCTACCGGCCACAGCAGCCTTGAGTGACCGGATCATCCAGGACATCCAGCGCGGGATTATCCGTGGAACCACCCAGGCCGCACTGACCACCGCCATTCAGGGCGGCAGCCTGAGCGACAACCTCAAATACTCTCTGCGCAACGAGGCTGCGGCAGTGATCGGTGAGAATGCGGCGCAGGAGATAGGAGGGGCATACAGCAAGGCAACGCACGATGGTACGAACCCTGCTGAATACATCTCCCATAAGATTGCCCACGCCGCCCTGGGCTGTATACAGGGCGCGGTTAGTGGCAGCGACTGCAAATCAGGCGCAATCGGTGGTGCTACCGGTGCAGCGGTATCCGAAGCCCATATGGAAATGACCCTGCAGAGCGAATTGCAGGCACTGATGGATAGTGGGGGGAATGACGAAGCGGCAATGAAGCGGCAGTTTGAGGACTGGCGCAAACGCGGCCTTGATCTATCCAAGATTGCAGCCGGCATGATTGCAGCAGCATCTGGCGATGATTATGATATAGCGATGCAGACCGCCGGCAACGCGGCAGAGCACAACGTACTGCCAGTTGTAATAGTTTTTCTAAAGATCGGCATGGCCGCCTACACCGCCTATGAGCTTTACGAAACAGGCGAAAGGGCATATAAAGTATTCAAGCGGTTGCAGAGTGGAGAAGAGTTTACTCAGGCAGAGCTGCAAGGATTTGCGCTGACGCTTGGTGTAGAGGTAGGCTCTAGTGTAGTTTTGAGTAAACTAAAGATCCTGGAAGCCGCTAAAAAACTGGCCGAAAAGGCTGGGCTTGACAAGAAAGCAGACCAGATCGCGAGTTATGTTGAGAAGAAGTGGGGGAGTGGGAAAGGTGCAGGGGATGGTGTTCCAAAGAGTGTAGAGGTCAGTATGACTCGCTTCCCAGAGTCAGCACAACACATCGAAGATGCTGTTGCTGCTGGGAAACCAAATACCCTAACCATAGATCGAGCAAATGCTGCGGCACGTAGACGGGAGTCATTGCGCGGTACCGAAACCAGATCGGGCCTTGATCGAGATGAGTTTCCGCCTGCAATGTTCGAGGAGGGCGGTCAAGGTGCTTCCGTAAGACACATTAACCCTAGTGATAACCGAGGTGCTGGTGCCTGTATCGGTGCTCAATGTCGAGGTTTGCCCGACGGAACTACGGTTCGAATAGACGTGGTGGATTAGAGCATGACTGGCTTGGATAAATTGTTATCAAATGCAAGTCCGTCTCTTAGTGGACATGAGCCGGAAATGTCAGGGAAACTGCGTAACCTGGCTGGTTTTTTAGCAGATGACTTGTTGAAAATGCTTTGCCAGCGTAACGGCTTTTATGCCCTAGAAAGGGCCTTGCATGTTTTTCCGACACATTCGAGTCAGCAAGAAATTGGTCTTGCTGATTGGAACGAGAATACTTTGTGGTGTGGTTCTTACAGTGAATTGGCTGATGGCTGCCTGTTTTTTGCAGAAGATGTTTTTGGTGGGCAGTTCTGCATCAAAAACAACCAGGTTCATACGTTCGATCCAGAAACAGGTGCATTAGATTATTTAGCTGATGACATAGAAGGCTGGGCAAGCGCGATCATCAATGATTACGAGGTGCTTACTGGTTATCCGTTAGCGCACCAGTGGCAACAGCAAAACGGCCAGATTCCAGCAAGGAAGCGTCTGTTGCCAAAAATGCCGTTTGTGGTGGGTGGTGAGTTCAAACTGGATAACTTGTACTTAGCTGATGCGGTAGAAGGTATGCAGTTTAGGGCAGATATCGCCAACCAAATTAAAGACCTACCGGACGGAGCTCAGATCAAATTCAAAGTACACCCATAACCCACAAAAAAGCCCCGCCAGCCTATCGCCAGCGGGGCTTTTTTGTTTACTCCTTATCAACCGTCAACACCAGCCTGCCGTGCCTGACCTGCACCCGGACCTTGGCCCCGATGGTAAAGCCCATCTTCTCCAGCCAGCGTCCTTTCATCTGCATCCACGGCACCGTGACCGGCCGGTTGGATATTTGGGGTCAGTGTAAAAACTCATTTTAATTAAAGGGGTCAGCTTGAACCTCCTACAGTTTAACGGAGACTTTTAATCAGCGACAATAGTCGCCTACATAGGGGTTTCCAAATGACCAGAAAACATAAACCATACAAGACCTACACTAAGGATTTCAAGGAAGAAGCAGTTCGGATGATGGGGTCATCAAGCAGGCCTGCAGCCGAGATTGCCATTGATTCGATTTGTTTCTCTCACTTATTATAAATAAAGGAATGAGAATATATGTTTAAAGATATGCTTTCATTTAACGGCAGGATCCATAGATTGGGTTACTGGGCGTATGGTTTTGTTGTGCCTGCTTTTATATTTGTATGTTGCTATTTGTACTTTATTTTCTTTGGCAACACTGATGGTGACCTTAATGACCTTATTATGAGTCTCATTCCGGCATTTATTATGGGTATATTTGCATGCTGGATGTCATTGGTGGCTGGGATTAAACGTTGGCATGATTTAAATAAAAGTGGATGGTTTATGTTATTAAATATTCTGCCGTACATCGGAATATTGGATATTTGGGGTCAGTGTAAAAACTCATTTTAAACCTAGAGAATTATTGGTTATAGTGGTCTAAAGATACCATGATCAAGGAAGATGAATGGCCAGACTGCCAAGGCTTTGTTTGCCAGGGGTGCCGCAACATATCATCCA
>JBNLDW010000015.1:0-69353 GCA_050304615.1 Sedimenticolaceae bacterium | reverse complement strand
TGTGGCCTTTTTCTTTGCCCAGAAATAACCTCATTTTGAACCTACGACGAAATCAAAAAAGCAGGTTCACAAGGACCGGAGGTCTGCAGAACGCCGCTTGCGGCGGCCCCGAAGGGGTGAGGGCCATAGGCCCGAATAAATTCTGCCCCCGCTACCAACATGTATACTGCTCATCTGATGGTGATCAGCTGGGCCGTTTTACATTTATGCGCTGTATTTGATCAATTCACATCCACGAGGCTGGCTCGTTGAGTGGTGAACCACGGCTCTATATTTCTCCCTTTTCCCCATTGATAAGGGGTTTGAAATGCTGGTATAATCCGCCGGTGTAGTGCTTTGAGGCTGGGAGTTACGCGCTGTGAATGGTTAAGGGGTGGTGTTGCGGGTTGTTTAGCCTGCCTTGCTACCGGATAGTAGACCCCGAGATCGGGGTTTTTTTCTGGGACCAGCTTTTTTGGGATGCCCCAGTAGAAGGTGTTGTATAAGGCCAGATCAGGGTGGGCGGAGGTAGCCAGCCATGGTGTTGGAGGTTTTAGGAAGTGGGCCGTTGGCCCATTTTTTCGTTGTGGTGAAAGATGCGAAGTGCGCCGGATAGATTGACTGAATTGGTTCGACAGGTAGCTGAGCCCATGGGCTATGAGCTGGTCGGGGTTGAGTATCGTAGCGCTGGTGGTGCCGGCAGTGTACTACGCGTATATATCGACCAAGAGAGCGGGATTACCGCGGATGACTGCGCTGATGTTAGTCGTCAGCTTAGTGGGATGCTGGATGTAGAGGATCCGATAAAGGAGAGTTATCAACTTGAGGTTTCCTCTCCAGGTCTGGATAGACCGCTGTTTTACCCGGAGCATTTTACGCGCTTCAATGGTAACAAGGCGCGGTTGAAGATGGTGTCAAAGATTGATGGAAGGTGGCGTTTTGAAGGAGTTTTGTGTGGTATACAAGGGCATGATGTGGTGCTGGAAATAGATGGTGAACAGTTATATCTGCCGCTGGATCAGATTGATACAGCACGGCTGGTACCTCAAGGGAAGTAGCTAATGAATAAAGAGATTTTATTGGTTGTAGACGTTGTCTCCAACGAGAAAGATGTTGAGAAAGAGGTGATCTTCGATGCGATCGAGGCCGCGCTGGCATTGGCTACCCGCAAGAAACACGGTGGGGATATCGATGTGCGGGTTGAGATTGATCGTAAAGATGGCAGTTACTCAAGCTTTCGCCGCTGGCAGGTTGTAGAGGAGCCGGGAGAGGATGAAGAGTTCTTGCCAGAAAGTCAGATTCTATTGGCAGATGCGCGTAAGACGAACAAGGATCTAGAGCCAGGCGATTACATCGAAGAGCCTATGGAGTCGATAGAATTTGGGCGGATTGCGGCCCAGACCGCCAAGCAGGTGATTGTCCAGAAGGTACGTGAAGCAGAGCGGGCCAAGGTGGTTGAGGCCTACCAGGATCGCGTGGGTGAGCTGGTTACCGGTGTGGTTAAGCGGGTTGAGCGCGGCAATATCATCATGGATCTGGGGGGTAATGCTGAGGCGATAGTACAGCGTGAAGACACTATTCCCAGAGAGACGGTACGTGTTGGTGACAGGCTGCGTGGTTATCTCTATGACATCCGCCCGGACGTGCGTGGACCGCAACTGTTTATTAGTCGCACCTGCCCTGAGTTGTTGACTGCGCTGTTTGAGCTTGAGGTGCCTGAGGTGGGAGAGGGGCTTATCGAGATTCTTGGTGCGGCCAGAGACCCTGGTTTGCGGGCCAAGATTGCGGTCAAGACAAAAGATCAACGAATCGATCCGGTTGGAGCCTGTGTCGGTATGCGTGGCTCCCGGGTGCAGGCAGTATCCAATGAGCTTAATGGGGAGAGAGTCGATATAATCCTATGGGATGAGAACCCGGCTCAGTTTGTGATTAACGCCATGTCGCCCGCCGAAGTAGTCTCTATCGTCGTAGATGAGGAGAGCAACAGTATGACGGTAGCGGTGGAAGAGGAGAACCTCTCACAGGCTATCGGTCGTGGTGGCCAGAACGTACGTCTCGCCAGTGAGTTGACGGGCTGGGAGCTGAACGTCATGAATGAGGTTGAGGCTGCAGAGAAGAGTGAAGTAGAGGCGCGGAGTGTGGTCGAGCAGTTTATGGAGAAGCTGGATGTAGATGAAGAGGTCGCGGTTATCCTGGTGCAGGAGGGTTTTTCCAGCCTGGAAGAGGTGGCATACGTAGATATTGATGAGATGCTCCAGATCGAAGAGTTTGATGAGGATATGGTAGAGGAGCTGCGAGGGCGGGCTAGTGAGGTATTGCTTACCAAAGCAATTGCTAAAGAGGAGGCCCTTTCTAATGAAGAGCCAACTGAAGATTTGCTAGGTATGGACGGAATGAAGCGAGATCTCGCATATGAACTAGCACGGCGCGGGGTGAAGAGCATGGAAGATCTGGCTGAGCAGTCTGTGGATGAGCTAATGGAGATTGATGAGATGGATGAAGAGCTGGCCGGAAAGTTGATTATGACGGCACGCGCCCCCTGGTTCGAGGATGAAGAGCAGGGATAGAGTTTTTGGGGAGATCGTTTGCAAATGAGTGATATTACAGTAAAACAACTAGCCGCAGATGTGGGGATTCCGGTGGATCGCCTGCTTGCTCAGTTGGTAGAGGCTGGTCTAAAAAAGAATGGTGCAGAGGATGCCGTTAGTGAGGAGGAGAAACTCCAACTGCTATCGCATTTGCGTGAGAGCCATGGGAAAAAGGAGGGTGGTGCTCGTAAAATCACTTTAAAGCGCAAGAGCGTCAGCGAACTGCGGCAGCCGACGGCAGGAAGGGCCACTACCAGGGGCACAACTTCCCGTACTGGCAAGACTGTAAGTGTTGAGGTGCGGCGCAAGCGTGTAGTTGCAAAAAAAGAGCTACCAGCAAGCGAGAAGGAAAAGCTATTGCAGGATGCGGCAGAGGCCAAAAAGGCTTTGGAGGAGCAGGCCGAACAGAGGCGTAAGGCGGCAGCAGAGGATGAGGCCCGTCGCGCAGCAGAGCAGGCCATGCGGAAGGTTGAGGCAGAGGCCAAGAGTGGTAGGACTGCAGCCAAGAAGCAAGCAGATGAGGAGGCCAAGCTAAAGGAGGCCAAGCTGAAGGAGCAGCAGGAGCGTCAGCAGAAGGAAGAAGCAGAGCTGGCCATTGAAAAAACAGTAAAGGCTGAGGTAGATGCAGAGGCGCAGCTTGTAGTTGAGGCAAAGAGTGGTAAAAAAGCCGCCCACCGCAAGGAAGATAGAGAAAAAGATAGCCCGTCACATCGACGTGACCGTGCCGAACTGCATGTTGCAAAAGACAAGCGAGGTAAGCGTAAGGGTAAGCCCACCAGGAAACATCGGGTGGTTACAGATCAGGGGGATACGCAGCACGGGTTTGTAAGACCTACTGAGCCGGTAGTGAGGGATGTAGAGATTTCAGAATCTATGACTGCGGCAGAGTTGGCGCAAAAGATGTCGATTAAGGCGGCTGAAGTCATTAAGGAGTTGATGAAGCTCGGCATGATGGTGACCATTAACCAGAGCCTGGATCGGGATACTGCGATCCTGGTGGTAGAGGAGATGGGACACAATGCGGTGATGCAAAAGGATAAGGATGTTGAGGCCGAGGTGCTTAGTGCAATCGAAGAGGAGGAGGGGGAGAAGAAACCTCGTGCTCCCGTAGTGACCATCATGGGTCATGTTGATCACGGTAAGACCTCGCTGCTCGATTATATTCGTACTACCCGGGTTGCGGCCGGAGAGGCGGGTGGCATTACCCAGCACATTGGTGCCTATCATGTAGAGACCAAGAAGGGGATGATCTCCTTCCTCGATACCCCGGGCCATGCCGCCTTCTCGGCCATGCGCGCACGCGGTGCCAAGGTGACCGATATTGTGGTCTTGGTAGTGGCTGCCGATGATGGAGTCAAGCCACAGGCCATTGAGGCTATCCAGCATGCCAAGGCTGCGGAAGTTCCGCTGATTGTCGCAATCAACAAGATTGACAGGCCTGAGGCGCAGATAGACCGAGTGATTCAGGAGTTATCACAGCATGAAGTGGTTGCCGAAGATTGGGGTGGCGATACCATAGTTGTCAAAGTGTCTGCCAAGACTGGAGAGGGGATTGACGATCTGTTGGATGCCATCCTGTTACAGGCCGAGGTGTTGGAGTTACAGGCAGTTGTTGCCGCTTCGGCTCGCGGTATTGTAGTCGAATCATGTCTTGACAAGGGGCGTGGCCCGGTGGCTACCATCCTGGTGCAGTCTGGTACTCTCAAGCAGGGCGATATGCTGGTTAGTGGGCAGGAGTTTGGTCGGGTTAGGGCGCTGCTGGACGAGAATCGGCATAAGATTAAATCTGCCGGGCCATCGATACCGGTAGAGGTGTTGGGCCTCTCTGGAGTTCCTAATGCGGGGGACGATGCCATAGTTGTACCCAACGAGCGCAAGGCACGGGAGTTGGCTGAGCAACGGCAGGAGAAAAGCAGGGACAGCCGTATGGCAGCACAGAAAGTGGCTAAGTTGGATCAGTTCTTCTCGCAGATGGAGGGGGGCGAGGTCAACTATGTCAATCTCATTATAAAGGCAGATGTGCAGGGTAGTGCAGAGGCGCTACGTGAATCGTTGCTCAAGATCACTACAGATGAGGTTCAGGTAAAGGTTGTGGCATCTGGCGTTGGTGGCATCAACGAGTCTGATGTCAATCTGGCCCTTACTTCCGGGGCAATCATCATCGGTTTTAATGTGCGTGCCGATACTACAGCCCGCCGTGCAGTGGAAGAGAATGGGGTGGATATGCGTTACTACAGCATCATCTACGAGGTTATAGATGATGTGAAAAAGGCAATCTCTGGTCTGCTTTCACCTGAGGTGCGAGAGGAGATTATCGGATTGGCCGAGGTGCGCGATGTGTTCCGTTCATCCAAATTGGGTGCGATTGCCGGATGTATGGTGGTTGAGGGAACAATCAGGCGCAACAGTCCTATAAGAGTTCTGCGTGACAGCGTGGTTATCTACGAAGGTGCACTGGAGTCTCTGCGCCGACACAAGGATGATGTTAGTGAGGTTAAGGCAGGAACCGAGTGTGGTATTGGCGTCAAGAACTATAATGACGTCAAACCTGGCGATCAGATAGAGGTGTTTGAGCGTACCGAAGTAGCTCGCGAGATCTAATGGCCAAAGAGTTTAGCAGGACTGACCGGGTTGGGTCACAGGTGCAGCGCGAATTGGCGCAGCTGATCCGTGACGAAATGGATGATCCACGCCTTGGTATGGTGACCATTCAGGCAGTGAAAGTGGTACGTGATTTCTCTCATGCTACGGTATATTTCACCGTTATCTCCGGGCAGCTAGATAATCAAGAGACGGTAAAACTGCTGAATGAAGCGGCCCCGTTTTTTCGGCATAGACTCGGCCATAGTATCAATATTCGTACCATTCCCCAGCTCCATTTTGTATATGACGAGTCAGTCGAAGAGGGCGCACGTCTCTCTGCTCTGATTGATGAGGCAACGGCGCATGATCGGGAGCGGAACGGATAATGGGAAAGCGGCGTAGAAATGGGCGCAACGTGCGTGGCATATTGTTACTGGATAAGCCTCTCGGTGTGACTTCCAATGATGCCTTGCAGCAGGTTAAACGCCTCTACAACGCACAAAAGGCAGGGCATACTGGTAGCCTTGATCCACTGGCCAATGGGTTGTTGCCGATCTGCTTTGGCGCGGCCACCAAGATCTCTGCCTTTCTGTTAGATGCGGATAAGCACTATTGGGTCAAGGTTAAGCTTGGAGTAACCACCAGTACCGCCGATTCTGAAGGTGAGGTTTTAGAGACTCGTCCGGTAGATTCTATTAGTGAGGATGATGTGCGTCAGGCAGTGGCCAGGTTTCAGGGTGAGATCCAACAGATTCCGCCGATGTACTCAGCGCTCAAACATAAGGGTGAACGCCTCTATAAGCTGGCACGTGAGGGTAAAGAGGTGGAGCGTGAACCGCGTAATATAACTATCCACCGGATCGAGATGAGCGGTTTCGAACTTCCTGAATTTGAGCTTGAGGTGCACTGTTCTAAGGGTACCTACGTGCGCACTCTGGCAGAGGATATAGGGGAGATGATAGGTTGTGGTGCCCATGTTGTCGCCCTGAGACGTACCGGCGTTGGTCCTTATAGGGCGGATGCTATGGTGGATATGGCCACCCTGAGACAGAAAATAGAAGAGGGGTTTCCCGCTGCTGATGCTCTGCTGCTACCTATCGACAGCGCATTGGGGCAGTGGCCCGAGGTGAAACTATCGGCAGACAGTAGTTTTTATATGCGCCAGGGGCAGCCGGTAATGGTGCCGAACGCGCCGGTAGATGGTTGGGTGCGTCTGTATGATGCGGATGGTTTTTTCGGTGTGGGTGAGATTATGGATGATGGCCGAGTGGCGCCACGGCGCCTAATGTAGATTTGCATTTGCTTGGTCAGGTTAAACCAAGCATAATGCACGGCTCATTCATATATGGATGAGCTAATTCTGATGCACTGCCCTGAACCCATTGTTGGGGAGTGGTCATAGTAACTTTTAACATGCAATGAGGAGTAATGAAGATGTCTATCACGACAGAACAGAAAAAGGCTGTGGTCGAGGAGTATAGTCGGGGGACGAATGATACCGGCTCTCCCGAGGTTCAAGTGGCACTTTTAACTGCCCGTATCAACGATCTAAGTAGTCATTTTGCCGCACACAAACACGACCACCACTCACGTCATGGGTTGGTACGTATGGTCAATTCTCGCCGCAAGCTCCTGGACTATCTTAAGTCCAAGGATCTGGAGCGTTATCGCACCCTGATCTCCAAGCTTGGCCTGCGCAGGTAAGCCAGTTCATCGAACCCCTATCGAGGACCCTAATAGTGACCCATATTACAAAAGAATTTCAGTTTGGTGAGCATAAAGTCACCATTGAAACCGGTGAGATTGCACGGCAGGCTGATGGCGCAGTTATGATCAATATGAGCGATACCGTGGTGCAGTGCACAGTGGTTGGCTCCAAGCGTCCCATGGAAGGCCGCGACTTCTTTCCCATGACCGTTGACTATCAGGAGAAGACCTACGCTGCCGGTACTATCCCAGGTGGTTTCTTTCGGCGTGAGGGTCGTCCTTCCGAGAAGGAGATCCTGGTTTGTCGTCTGATCGACCGTCCAGTTCGGCCTCTGTTCCCCAAAGGCTATACCAATGAGGTGCAGATCATCTGTACAGTGATGTCGCTGAATCCAGGGGTGGATCCAGAGATTCCAGCCCTGATCGGCACCTCCGCTGCTTTGGCCATCTCTGGTCTACCATTCAACGGTCCTATCGGTGCCGCTAGGGTAGGCTATAAGGATGGTCAATATCTATTGAATCAGACCACCGTCGGCCTTAGTGATGAGAGTGATCTAGATTTGGTGGTTGCTGGTACAGAGAGTGCCGTACTAATGGTTGAATCTGAGGCCAACGGCCTGTCAGAAGAGGTGATGCTGGGTGCTGTTCTGTTTGGTCATGAACAGATGCAGGTTGCCATTAAAGCGATCAAAGAGCTGGCTGCCGAGGTGGGTAAACCGGTTATTGAGTTCATAGCTCCGGTAGAAGATACCGAGCTGGCCGCAGCAGTAGATGCGGCAGCAGCTGAGGCGATGAATGCAGCCTATACCATCGCTGATAAAATGGAACGTTACGGTCGGGTTGATGAATTGAGCGCTGAGGTAGTTGCACAGCTGTGCGCTGGCGATGATGCCAAATGGTCTGAGGCAGAGGTCAAGGGTGCCCTCGACAAGCTTAAAAAGAGGGTAGTACGCAGTCGTGTCCTGGCCGGAGAACCACGTATCGATGGCCGTGACACCAGAACTGTGCGACCGATCAAGGTGCGTACCGGTGTACTACCGCGTACCCATGGATCAGCTCTATTCACTCGCGGCGAGACGCAGGCCATAGTGGTTGCCACTCTGGGTACCGAACGTGACTCCCAAATCATCGATGCGCTTAACGGCAGCTATCGTGAACCCTTCATGCTGCACTACAATTTTCCTCCGTTCTGTGTCGGCGAGACCGGCCGTGTTGGTACTCCTAAGCGTCGTGAGATCGGCCATGGTCGTCTGGCTAAGCGCGGTATCCTCGCCTGTATGCCTAATATGGAGGAGTTTCCGTACTCTATCCGTGTGGTCTCTGAGATCACAGAATCTAACGGTTCATCCTCCATGGCCTCGGTCTGTGGTACCAGCCTGGCGCTGATGGATGCCGGTGTCCCTCTCAAGTCACCAGTGGCCGGGGTGGCTATGGGTCTGATCAAAGAAGATGACAAGTTTGCAGTGTTGACCGATATCCTGGGAGATGAGGATCACCTCGGTGATATGGACTTCAAGGTGGCAGGTACAACCAGTGGAGTCAATGCCTTGCAGATGGATATCAAGATTCAGGGTATTACCAAAGAGATTATGGAGATTGCCCTGGCACAGGCCAAAGATGGCCGTTTGCATATCTTAGAGGAGATGGGCAAAGTAATCTCATCGCATCGGGAAGAGATGTCAGAGCATGCCCCGCGCATCGTTACCATCAAGATTGACCCGGACAAGATCCGCGATGTCATCGGCAAAGGCGGGGTTACTATCCGCTCTATAACCGAAGAGACTGGTGCTACTGTAGACGTCAACGATGACGGTATAGTAAAGATCTTCTCGGTCGATAAGGCTGCAGGAGAGGAGGCACTCAAGCGGGTCAAACTGGTAACTGCCGATGTAGAGGTGGGCGCTATATATGAAGGTAAGGTTGCCCGTCTGATGGACTTTGGCGCCTTTGTCACCATCCTGCCGGGTAAAGATGGCCTGGTACATATCTCTCAGATCTGCGAAGAGCGGGTGGAGAAGGTCAGCGATAAGCTGGCCGAAGGAGATGTTGTCAAGGTAAAGGTACTTGAGGTGGATAAGCAGGGTCGGGTACGCCTCAGCATGAAGGCGATACAAGAGGGAGAATAGAGCGGAGCGGTGCTCTTTCTTTAACTAGCTAAAAGGGGCCTGTTGGCCCCTTTTTCTTGCGGTGGGAGCAGGAGTATATAGTTATATAACCGTATGATTATATAGTATATTCCATATTATTTATACTGTAGCGCAAGGGTCTAGTTTCCGGTAGACTCGTCCGAAGTTTCGTCTTAAATAACACCGATGAAATCGGGAATATCTCTGAATAGAGGGGGGAGTTCATGCGTAAACAATACATCTTGTCAGTGGCTGTAGCGGCCTGTCTGGTGGTACCAAGTGTAAGCCTTGCCACCAACGGCTATTTTTCACACGGCTATGGAACCCAAAACAAGGGTCTTGGGGGTAGTGGTGTTGCCATGCCTCAGAGTGCCCTGGCCGCTGCCACCAACCCGGCCGGCAGTGTCTGGGTGGGTGATCGTGTCGATCTTGGTATGGCCATATTTTCCCCAGATCGTGGATATACCGCTACCAATCCAGGTTCACTTGCTACAGGTAGCTATGATAGCGGCAAGGACCTGTTTGCCATTCCCCACTTCGGTTGGAACACCATGCTGGATGAGAATAGCTCGTTTGGTGTTTCAGTCTACGGTAATGGTGGTATGAACACTGAATACTCCAGCCCTGGCCCCTTTAATGGTGGTACCACCGGTGTTGATCTGATGCAACTGTTTGCCAACGTGAACTACTCGCGCAAATGGAGCGACAGTGCCTCCTGGGGTGTGGGTCTTATCTTGGCCGCACAGCGGTTTGAGGCCCGTGGACTTGCAAGCTTCGCCCCGATGGTGGCCGATGGTACCGCCGACGACCTTACCGATAACAGGTTTGACTACTCCTATGGTGCTGGCGTAAAGCTTGGTGTGCAGGGAGATGTGACAGACTGGCTTACCTTAGGTGCCAGCTATCAGTCACGCACCTGGATGACAGAATTTGATCAATATAGTGATCTCTTTGCCGAGGGTGGTGATTTCGATATTCCACCAACTGCAACTATTGGTCTCACCATTAGGCCGGCAGCACGTCACGCCATAAATTTCGATATCCAGCGCATCTGGTACGGTGATATAGCGTCCATTAGTAACCCCATGTCCAATCTTACTACCGGATGTTTGGTAGGGCAGACAAATAAGTGTCTAGGTGGCAGTGATGGTGTCGGCTTTGGTTGGGAGGATATGACCGTCTACAAACTTGGTTGGCAGTGGCAGGTGCAAGACAATTTCACCCTGCGTCTAGGCTGGAACTATGCTAAACAGCCAATTCCAGATACTGAAATGATGTTTAATATACTCGCCCCAGGCGTTATGGAGCACCACTACACTGTCGGTTTTACCGCCATACCATCCAAGGGCCATGAGCTGAACTTTGCAGCCATGTACGCCCCCAATGTCTCAGTTGATGGTCCTAATCCATTTGTTCCCACCCAGACAATCGAGCTAGAGATGGATCAGTGGGAGGTGGAGATGAGTTGGGCCTGGGTATTCTGATTAGATCATTTACCTAAGTTAAAAACCGCCTGCGGGCGGTTTTTTTATGGCTTATCCTGCTGTTTATATAGGCTGGCATAGAGTCCATCCTCGCGCATCAGGTCAGCGTGGCTACCATCCTCTACGATATGGCCATCCTCAAACACCAATGCCCGATTGGCCTGTTTCACCGCGCTCAGGCGGTGGGCAATGATGAGCGTGGTACGGTCGTGCAGAAACTCCCGCATAGCAGAGTGCAGCTCGGCCTCAATACTGCTATCCAGGGCCGAGGTTGCCTCATCCAGGATGACTACCTTTGGGTTGCTCAGTACCATGCGTGCTACTGCCAGTCGTTGCTGTTGCCCACCAGAGAGACGAATACCATTCCGTCCGATCAGGGTGTCTAGCTGTTTAGGTAGCCCCTGTATGACTTCGTCTAACTGGGCAATCTGTAGCGCCTGCCACAGCTGCGCATCGTCATATTCCAGCCCCAGGGTCAGGTTCATCCGTACGCTGTCGTTGAATAGCGCTGGGTGTTGCAGCACCGTTGCTACGTTATTGCGCACCACATCCATGCCGATCTTTGACACCGGAACATGATCAAAGCAGATCTCTCCAGAGGTGGGTGGATACAGCCCCAGGAGTACCTGCACCAGGGTACTCTTGCCACCACCACTGGCCCCAACCAACGCCACCTTTTCGCCTCGTTGAATCTGCAGAGAGATATCGTTGAGTATTAGAGGGCCATCACCGTAGCGGAAGCAGAGATGATCTATCTGGATGGAGACAGTGGCCTGTTCGGCAAACGGATTCTCCAGATGTGGGTAGTCCGGCTCCAGTTTGATACCAAGTAGCCGGTTAAGCCTATCCAGGGCGGCGTGTGCCCCATTATAGCTGTACTGAATTGCCAACACCTCCTGCACCGGTCCCATCATAAACCATAGGTAGGAGAATACGGCCAGCATCTGACCTATAGTCAGGTCGGAAAATAGCACCATGAGCATACTGACTGCACGGAAGATATCGAACCCGAACATAAAGACGGTGAAGGAGAGGCGCTGTGCGGCATCGCTCTTCCAGGCAAACGCGGTAGAGTGGTGGCAGATATCACTAGCCTTGTTGATGATGCGGGATATATAGTGCTGCTCACGGTTGCTGGCACGGATCTGTTGGATGGCATCCAGGGTCTCTGCGAGTGACTCCTGAAACAGCTGGTAGGCGCTGTTCTCTCTCTTTTTTAGGCGCTTAACCTTGTGTCCAAACTTAGTGGTGATGTAGATGACCAGCGGATTCAGTAGCAGGATAAATAGGGCCAGTTGCCAGTTCATCCAGAGCAGTATCACAGCGGTGCCGATGATACTGAGTATGGCAACCAGGAATTTGCTGGTGGCCACACCGATAAAATTGTCCACGGCATCTATATCGGTGACCAGATGAGAGGCGACGGTACCACTGCCGAGGGTCTCATACTCTGCCATAGAGACCTGTTCCAGCCGCCGCAACAGGCTGCGTCGAATACGGAAGGTTACCTCCTTAGAGATGGCGGTGAACTGCCGCATTTGCCACACACCTAAAACCAGCGAAATCAGCCGTAGCATCAAGGTCAGCAAAAGGATCGCTAGGATATATAGTACCGGCCCATGCCAGCTGGTTGGAAACAGTGTATTTATGATTGCCACCGAACGCCCCGGTTGCTGCAGCAGCACCTCATCCACCAACAGCGGGATCAGCAGTGGGATCGGCACACTAAACATGGCCCCCAGTATGGCGATGGCATTGGCGGCCAGCAGCTCCTTGCGGTGCTGGAGCACCATGCCGGTCAATTCACGCCAACTGTAGTTGGCAGAGCGTAGGGTCTCTCTCGCAGGGGTCATGTTTTCCCTATCTTGGTTCAATTTGTTAACGGTTGCAGTATCATAGGGAGATACTTTAGCAGCCATTCAGGGGAAAGGGGATGAGGAAAACGAAGCAGAGGGCATATTGGGTTATGACAGCAGCCCTGCTGTTGGCTACCGGTATGGTCTCTGCAGAGGTCTCGTTTGAGGGTCCACGGATCCAGGGTGGGATGCTTCAGGGTAGTGTTGCAGCTGGTTCCAAGGTCACGGTAGATGGTAATCCGGTCAGGGTATCCCCAGAGGGGCTGTTTATAGTCGGTCTTGGCCGTGATCATGGGCCAGAGAGCAGGGTGGAGGTGTTCCATCCAGATGGCAGCAGAGAGGATGTGGTACTGCAGATTGAGCGGCGTGAGTATAATATTCAGCATATAGATGGCCTGCCCCCAAGCAAGGTGGAGCCGAGTGCAGAGGATCTGAAGCGTATTCGTGAGGAAAATAAGCTGGTAGCTCAGGGCAGGGGACGTGACGATCCCAGGACCGATTTTCTTAGTGGCTGGATCTGGCCAGCAACTGGTATTATATCCGGGGTCTATGGCAGCCAGCGGATTCTCAATGGACAGCCGCGTCGTCCACACTTCGGGGTGGATATTGCAGCCCCTACCGGTACCACGGTAGTGGCCCCGGCTGACGGCTTAGTGACCATGTCTCACAATGATATGTTCTTCTCCGGGGGCACACTGATTATAGATCATGGCCATCGTCTAACCTCATCCTTTCTGCACTTGAGCAAGATTCTGGTAGAGGAGGGGATGCAAGTACGCAAGGGCGATCCCATTGCAGAGATTGGAGCAACCGGCAGGGTCACCGGATCACATCTGGATTGGCGCATGAACCTTGGCAAGGAGAGGATCGACCCGACACTGCTAGTGCCCCCGATGGTTGCTGCCACAGAAGGGGCGGAGCAGAATTGACCAAATATCTTACATAGTTAATGGTATACTTCCAAAGCTACTGATATTTTATTGAAAGTACGTGAAAATTGGAGATTTGTAGATGAAGCGAGCGATGCTGACAGTTGCATTGATTTTGCCTATGACCTTGCCGCCTGCCGAGGCGGCTGATCTGTTGCAGGTATACGATCTGGCGCTGCAGAATGACGCACAACTGCGAGGGGCAAGGGCCAGTAGAAACGCGGCGATGGAGGCCAAGCCGCAGGCGCGCGCGCTGCTGCTGCCTAATCTCTCTTTGTCGGCCGGAGCTGACCGTATTCACAAGGATAACGAGAGCGCGACTACCGGCAAGACACACAGTGACTACACCAGCAAGAGTGCCAGTCTGAACCTCGTCCAGCCCCTGATTCGAGCCGACTATTGGATTCAGCTCGGCCAGGCAAATGAGCAGGTAGCAAAGGCGGAGCTGGAGTTTGCAGCGGCAGAGCAGGAGATGATTACCCGGGTGGCGCAGGCCTATTTTGATGTCCTTTCGGCACAGGATAGTCTGAAATTCTCCAAGGCGGAGACTACCGCTATCTCTCGTCAGCTGGATCAGGCGAAGCAGCGGTTTGATGTGGGCCTTATTGCGATTACATCGGTGCATGAGGCGCAGGCCGCATATGATCAGTCACGGGCAGATCTGATCGTGGCGGAGAATGAGTTAAATAGTGCTCAGGAGGCATTGCGGGAGATCATTAAGGATACTGCACCGGCACTATCTGCTTTGACCGATGAGTTGCCGATGAATCCTCCCCAGCCAGATGATATCGAGCAGTGGAGTAGTGCTGCCCAGCAGCAGAATCTGGCTATTCTTGCGGCCATGAAAGATACCGCCATTGCGCGTAAGAATCTCTCGCTACAGAATGCCGGGCATCTTCCGACTCTGGAGCTGGTAGGTTCACGATCTCTTAGTCGCACCGACCTATCCACTGGAACCGACAGCGATTCCTCCAGCGTCGGGGTGCAGCTCAGTATGCCGCTGTTTTCTGGAGGTGGTGTGCTCTCACGCAGTCGTGAAGCAAGATATAGTTTGGAGGCGTCGCAGGAGGGGCTGGATGCGAAGCGTCGCTCTGTTGAACGGCAGGTACGCGATGCCTACCGTGGGGTTCTGGCTAGCATAAGCCAGGTAGAGGCACTCAAGGCGAGCACCGTTTCAGCACAGAGTGCACTTGAGGCCACAGAGGTTGGATTTGAGGTGGGGACACGCACGATGGTCGATGTCCTTAGTGCACAGCGTGACCTATATCGTATCCGTAGCAGTTATGCCGATGTACGCTACAACTACATTATGAGCGGCCTGCTGCTGAAACAGGCAGCTGGAACCCTGTCGAAAGAAGATTTGGTACAGGTAAATGGCTGGCTGAAATAGGCGCAATTCACCATGGCTGGTAACACAATCGGAAAGCTATTTAGCGTAACCTCATTTGGCGAGTCGCACGGACCTGCCATTGGCTGCGTCGTGGATGGCTGTCCACCGGGGCTTGAACTGTCGGCAGCAGATATGCAGCTGGACCTGGATCGGCGCAGAACCGGAAAATCCCGTCACACCAGCCAACGCCAGGAGTTGGATCAGGTTGAGATCCTCTCTGGGGTATTTGAGGGGAAGACCACAGGAACTCCTATCGGTCTATTGATTCGCAATAGCGACCAGCGTTCCGCTGACTATTCCGAGATCATGGATCGCTTTCGTCCGGGCCATGCCGATTACACCTATGCCCAGAAATACGGGTTGCGGGACTATCGTGGCGGAGGCCGTTCGTCTGCACGTGAGACCGCAATGCGGGTAGCCGCCGGTGCGATTGCGAAAAAGTATCTACGGGAACGACAGGGGATAGAAATCCGTGGCTATCTGGCACAACTTGGGCCGATCAAGGCGGAGAGCCTCGATTGGGATGAGGTAGAGCGCAATCCATTTTTTTGCCCGGATGCGGACAAGGTTACCGCCATGGAGCAATATATGGATGAACTGCGCAAAGAGGGTAACTCCATTGGTGCGCGGATCAATGTAGTGGCCACCGGAATGCCACCGGGACTGGGCGAGCCGGTATTTGATCGTCTGGATGCAGATATTGCCCATGCCCTGATGAGTATCAACGCCGTTAAGGGGGTGGAGATCGGTGCCGGTTTCGACTGCATTGAGCAGAAGGGGAGTGAACACCGTGATGAGATTACCCCGGATGGGTTTAAAACCAATCGCGCCGGTGGTGTCTTGGGTGGTATATCCAGTGGTCAGGATATAGTTGCAAGTATCGCTATGAAGCCTACCTCCAGCCTACTGTTGCCGGCAAATAGTGTAAACCTCAAGGGAGAGTCGGTAGAGGTGATCACCAAGGGTAGGCATGATCCCTGTGTTGGTATTCGTGCTACCCCTATAGCCGAGGCAATGGTGGCAATTGTCCTGATGGATCATCTGTTACGCCAGCGTGCTCAAAATCAGGATGTGCACACAGTAACCCCGGTGATCCCGTCAGCGGTAAAGTAATATCAGTGGCTAGAACCTAGTCTCTCTGTTATGCCTTATTGGCGCCTCTCCACTTTTTATCTATTATATTTCGCGGCCCTGGGGACGCTGGCCCCATATTGGAGCCTCTATCTAAAAAGCCTTGATTTTGATGCGGTCGCCATTGGCCAGTTAATGGCAATTCCTATGGCGACCAAGTTCATTGCCCCATTTGTTTGGGGTTGGCTGGGAGATCACCTGGGCCACCGTATGTTAATTGTGCGCCTGGGCACCATGCTTACGGCTGCCATGTTTGTTTCGGTTTTCTGGCTATACGGATTCTGGGAGTTGGGGCTGGCTATGGTCCTGTTTAGCTTCTTCTGGAATGCTGTTCTGCCGCAGTTTGAAGTGGTCACACTGCGTCATCTGGGAGCTCGGGTTTCGGAGTATGCCAGGATTCGGCTATGGGGATCTGTCGGTTTTATCGTTACTGTAGTGATAGTTGGAATGTTGGTGGATCTGCAAGGTCCGGCAGTGATATTACCTGTACTGTTTGGGATCTACCTGGCGCTCTGGATCTCCAGCATGATAGTCAAGGATCCTGACCCAGCAGCGCATCCAACCAGCCAGCCATCTATCTTGTCGTTACTAAAACTACCGGCAGTAATCGCCTTCTTTGTGGTCTGTTTCCTGATGCAGACCGGACATGGCGTCTATTATGCCTTCTACTCAATATATATGGAGTCGGTTGGCTATACCAAGACTGTGATCGGTCAATTATGGGCGCTTGGCGTGATCGCCGAGGTGGTTGTATTTCTGTTTATGCATCGGGTACTCCAGCGCTGGGGTGCGCGCAAGGTGTTGATGGTCAGCCTGCTACTGGCAGCAGTGCGTTGGTTGCTGATCGGTAATTTCCCCGACTCCATATCGTTAATCCTCACTGCCCAGGTGTTGCATGCTGCCACCTTTGGCAGTTTTCATGCGGCCTCCATCCATTTGGTGAACCACTACTTTACCGGGCGCCATCAGGGTCGTGGGCAGGCACTATACTCTGGTCTTAGTTATGGTGCAGGGGGTGCAGTTGGAACCCTCGCCAGTGGGTTCCTGTGGGATAGCGCCGGTCCGGCAATTACCTACGGGATCTCGGCGTTTATCTCTTTGCTGGCCATGGTTATTGCCTGGAGATATGTGGCCGACAGCATTGAGTGATAGTCGTTAGTCAATACCCATACAACTCTGCAGCATGGCCTGTGCGGCATTGGAGAGGGTGCGCTGACGATGGGTGACTATTCCTAGCATCCTGGATGGATTTAGGTCAGGGAAGGTTAGAACCTCTATCTCCTGGATGTCGAGCATCGTACGTGGTAGTAGACCCCAGCCCAGCCCGGTGACTACCAACATCTTCAGGGTCTCCAAATAGTTGGTAGATATAGCAACTTGCAACTGGGGACTAAGGGAACCCAGGGTCTGTTCCAGAATATCCCTGGTATAGGTTCCGCTACCTGGAAGCACGGCCGGAAAGGATAGCAGTTGTTTTAACGATGGTTTTTCTATTTGGCTCAAGGGGTGGTCCTGACTGGTCACAAACTCCAGTGGATCATGCCATATTTCCACCAATTTAAGATTGGATGATGGCTCGGTAGGGAGGGTTACAATCCCCAGCTCCAGCCCAGCGTGTTCAACCTGACTGCATACTCTTTCAGAGC
Source organism: Sedimenticolaceae bacterium (assembly GCA_050304615.1). GTDB lineage: Bacteria > Pseudomonadota > Gammaproteobacteria > Chromatiales > Chromatiaceae > CBFDBF01. The sequence goes on along the minus strand of JBNLDW010000015.1, from coordinate 51,934 downwards.
CTAAAAATTTGATATCCAGTGTCACCTCAGGATAGTTTTGGCTAAATCTTTTCAGTACTGGCGGTAGACGATGCAGGCCTATATGGTGAGAGGTACCTATACTCAGGGTGCCGCTTATACTCCCGCTCAGGTTAGAGAGCGCACGCTGGATGTCTGCCATCTCATCCAGCATGTGGTGGGCGCGTGGTAGTAGCTGACGTCCAGCCTCGGTTAGGGAGATACCCCTGCCGATGCGGTCAAACAGCTGTACCCCTAGTCCTGATTCCAGAGCGGCCACCCGTTTACTGACCGCCGGTTGAGTCAGATATAACTGGGATGCGGCAGTTGAAAACGAGCCGCTCTCGGCCACTGCAATAAATGCGCTCAGTTCATTGATCTTCATGGCCCTGAGTATATCATTCCATATAAGAATACAAAATATAAAAAAGATGAATTTGTTTTATATTTAGCGTGGGCCTAATATAGTGCACAGTGATTGCAGGTTTAGATTAAACACATTAGGCAGGAGCTGGAACATGAGTGCAAAAACCCTCTATGACAAACTTTGGGAAGGGCATCTGGTGCGCAGTGATGAGGATGGTACCGGGCTGCTCTATATAGACAGACAACTGGTGCATGAGGTGACCTCACCTCAGGCCTTTGAGGGGCTGCGTATCTCTGGGCGCAGGCCATGGCGACCAGGCGCCACTATAGCTACCCCAGATCATAATGTACCGACCCTGGGACGGGCCTCAGGTATCACTGACCCTGTGGCTCGCCTGCAAGTTGAGACCCTGGGGAATAACTGCAAGGAGTTTGGGATCACCGAGTTTGGTATGGATGATATCCGTCAGGGGGTGGTGCATGTCATGGGGCCGGAGCAGGGGGCCATCCTGCCGGGTATGACGGTGGTATGTGGAGACTCACATACTGCCACCCACGGTGCCTTTGGTGCCCTGGCCTTTGGGATCGGCACCTCCGAGGTGGAACATGTACTGGCTACCCAGTGCCTGATCCAGAAGAAATCCAAGAGCATGCTGGTGAATGTGGAGGGCAAGCTCGGTCCCAGGGTCACAGGTAAGGATGTCATACTTGAGGTGATTGGTCGGATTGGCACCGCTGGTGGAACCGGCTATGTCATTGAGTTTGCCGGTGAGGCAATTCGAAACCTCTCGATGGAGGGGCGGATGAGTGTCTGTAACATGGCGATTGAGGCGGGTGCGCGGGCTGGTCTGGTAGCGGTGGATGAGAAGACTATTGACTATGTACATGGGCGTCCTTATGCCCCCACGGCCGAACAGTGGGAGCAGGCGGTAGAGTCGTGGAAACAGCTCCATAGTGATGCCGACGCCAAATTTGACCAGGTGATCGAGATTGATGCCGCCACGATCGAGCCACAGGTCACTTGGGGAACTTCGCCAGAGATGGTGCTGCCCGTGACTGGCAGGGTGCCAGACCCAGATGCCGAGAGCGATCAGCAAAAGGCGGATGGGATGCGCCGTGCCCTGGAGTATATGGGGCTGGAGGCAGGGATGTTGATTACTGATATCACTCCTGATCACGTCTTTATCGGCTCCTGCACCAATGGCCGGATTGAGGATCTACGTGCCGCTGCTGCCGTGGCCAAGGGCCGCAAGGTGGCCGCCAACATAGTCCAGGCACTGGTGGTTCCAGGTTCTGGTCTGGTAAAGCAGCAGGCCGAGGCGGATGGCCTGGACAAGATCTTTATCGAGGCCGGTTTTGAGTGGCGCGAGCCTGGCTGTTCCATGTGCCTGGCGATGAATGCGGATCGCCTGAAACCTGGAGAGCGGTGTGCCTCTACCTCTAACCGTAACTTTGAGGGGCGGCAGGGACAGGGTGGACGTACCCATCTGATGAGTCCGGCGATGGCGGTTGCTGCTGCAGTGACCGGTCGCTTTACAGATGTGCGGGAGTTGTAACTGTTATTTACGCACTAAGCAGCATTGAGGTTTAACGCGGATAACGCAAAGGCGCAAAGACGCAGAGAGTATTAATGCAAAGTGAGTTTGGATTTCTAGGCAACGATATCGGAAAGATATGTTGTGTGTTTTCAATAAATTTATTTGCGCCTCTGCGACTTTACGTCCTTTGCGATTGAATACGAAGTAGGAGAGAGAAATGGATAAATTTGAGAGTTTTAAGGGTGTGGTAGCCCCGTTGGATCGTGCTAATGTAGATACCGATGCAATTATTCCAAAGCAGTTTTTAAAATCAATCAGACGCACAGGTTTCGGGCCATACCTGTTCGATGAGTGGCGCTATCTGGATCAGGGAGAGCCGGATATGGATTGCACCAACCGACCTCTCAATACTAGTTTTGTGCTGAATGATAAGCGTTACCAGCAAGCCCAGGTATTGTTGGCACGGGATAATTTCGGTTGCGGTTCCTCACGTGAACACGCACCCTGGGCGTTGGCTGATTTTGGCTTTCGGGTCATCATCGCGCCAAGTTTTGCCGATATCTTTTTCAGCAACAGCTTTAAGAATGGTATCTTGCCTATCAAGTTGGATAGTGCGGTAGTAGATGATCTGTTTCGACAGGCGTCTGGTGACAAGGCACTGGAGATGGAGGTGGATCTGGAATCCCAGGAGTTGCGACCAGTCGGCGGTGAGGTTATATCATTTGAGGTGGACGAGTTCCGTAAACACTGTCTGTTAGAAGGACTGGATGATATTGGCCTTACCCTGCAGCACAGTGAAGAGATCAAGGCATTTGAACAACAGCGGCGGGAACAGGCCCCGTGGGTCTTCGAGGATTAGTATTGGTCGGAAAGATCGAGATTTAACGCGGAGAACGCAAAGATGCAAAGATTTACTATCGCAGTTGTCTTCTCTGCGACTTTGCACCTCTGCGTTGCATTCCTATTTATCAGATAGCAGTAAACGAAAGTTTCGTGCGGTATAATAAACAAAATTAAGGAATAATTATGAGTAAAAAGATTCTAGTACTGCCGGGTGACGGTATCGGGCAGGAGATAATGGTTGAGGCGGTCAAGGTAATAGAGTGCCTGCAGGATAATTTCGGTTTGAAGGTTGAGCTGAGTAATGCCCTGGTGGGTGGAACTGCTTATGACGCCACCGGTTCACCCCTGCCGGAGGAGACCCTGGATCTGGCAAGGGAGGCTGACGCCGTGCTGCTTGGTGCAGTGGGTGGCCTCAAGTGGGAGTCCCTCGACTACTCGGTACGTCCGGAACGTGGGCTACTGGGGTTGCGTAAGGAGCTTGGGCTGTTTGCCAACCTGCGTCCTGCTATCTTGTATCCGCAATTGGCTGCAGCATCTACACTGAAGGATGAGGTGGTTTCAGGTCTCGACATAATGATCGTCAGAGAGCTGACCGGCGGCATCTATTTTGGACAGCCGCGTGGGATACGTGAGCTTGATGGTGGTGAACGCGAGGGTTTTAATACTCTGGTCTATAGAGAGTCAGAGGTGGATCGTATCGTCCGTGTAGCCATGGATATTGCCATGAAACGTGACTGCAGGGTCTGTTCTGTGGACAAGGCCAATGTACTGGAGGTCACCGAGCTGTGGCGTGATGTGACGATAAAGGTTGGGGCTGACTATCCCGATGTGGAGTTGTCACATATGTATGTAGATAACGCCGCCATGCAGTTGGTCAAGTGGCCTAAACAGTTTGATGTAATGGTGACCGGCAATTTGTTTGGTGACATCCTATCTGATTGTGCTGCCATGTTGACCGGCTCTATCGGTATGTTGCCATCCGCCTCTCTGGATGCAGACGGCAAGGGTATGTACGAACCTATTCATGGTTCTGCCCCGGATATTGCCGGCAAGGGTATCGCCAACCCACTGGCCACCATCATCTCGGTAGCCATGATGTTGCGTTACTCTCTGGATGAGCCGGAGTTGGCAAGCAAGATTGAACAGGCGGTGAACAGCGTTTTGGATCAGGGTCTGCGTACCCAGGATATTATGTCTGACGGGATGCAGCAGGTTGGCACTGTAGCCATGGGTGATGCCGTGGTTGCGGCGCTGCAGTAACTTAAGCAGAAATTTTAAAGAGAATAGATATGCAACGCGTAGGTTTTGTAGGTTGGCGTGGGATGGTCGGTTCGGTCCTGATGGAGCGTATGTTGGCAGAGGGTGATTTTGACCTCATCGCAGAGCCTTCCTTTTTTACCACCTCTCAAGTGGGTCAGGCTGGTCCCGATATTGGCCTTGATCTGCCACCACTGCTGGACGCTACGGATATTGAGGCGCTCAAGCAGATGGATGCGATTGTATCTTGCCAGGGCGGTGATTATACCTCCGAAATATTTCCCCGGCTAAGGGCCGAGGGTTGGGGTGGTTACTGGATCGACGCGGCCTCCACCCTGCGGATGGAGAGCGATAGCGTAATTGTTCTAGATCCGGTCAATGCTGATCTGATCAAGGAGTCGGTGCAGGCCGGGGTAAAGAACTATATCGGTGGTAACTGTACAGTCAGCCTGATGTTGATGGCGCTGGGAGGGTTGTTTCGTGCTGGGCTGGTGGAGTGGGCTACCTCCATGACCTATCAAGCAGCCTCTGGGGCTGGAGCAAAGAATATGCGGGAACTGCTGTCACAGATGGGGGCGCTGCATCAGGTGGTAAAGACGCAGTTGGCTGATCCATCATCTGCGATCCTGGATATCGACCGGATGGTGACGGCCGAACTGTGCAGTTCTGGCCACCCAACCGATAATTTTGGAGTACCTCTTGCGGGTAGCCTTATCCCCTGGATCGACCGGCAACTGGAAAATGGCCAGAGCCGTGAAGAGTGGAAGGGCGGGGTGGAGAGCAACAAAATTTTAGGGAGAGAGGATAACCCAGTGCCCATCGATGGCCTTTGCGTCCGTATCGGTGCCATGCGTTCACATAGCCAGGCGCTTACCATAAAGCTTACCCGTGATCTTCCAGTTGCTGAGATTGAAGATATCCTGGCAACTGCTAATAGCTGGGTTAAGGTGATTCCCAACGAGCGTGAGTTAACTGTCCAGGAACTGACTCCGGCAGCAGTGACTGGAACCCTTAATGTGCCGGTCGGACGTCTGCGCAAGTTATCCATGGGAGACAAGTATCTTTCCGCCTTTACTGTGGGTGACCAACTACTGTGGGGAGCGGCCGAACCGCTACGCCGCATGCTGCGTATTCTGCTTCAGGAGTAACAGATATCTTTCTCCTCCAGGGGCGTGTCTGGTGTAACGCCTCCAGGATTATTTCTGCATGCAGGAATAAACTCGACGTGCTCCTTGACTTGTAGATGCCATATTTTTGGCATTATTGGACAACATTCACAAATATCTGCTAATAAACGGTGTTAAATGCGTTGAAATTTTGGTAAAAAGTCATTTATAAGCTATAGTTAGCGGGAAAACGTTAAGTTCATTCTATCTTTTGCTCTGAACATATTGAGTTAAGAGGTTTAATAGGATATAAACACTACTCTGTAGTAATGGCGGTTGTCCTATTTTAGGATTTTTAGGAATAGGGAACGGGCTGCACAAGATTTAGGGGGAGATATGGTCCGCAGATGCACTATGTTATCGGTTCTGATACTGTCGCTGGTATCGACTGGTGCTCAGGCGCTTGGGTTGGGTGATATTCAACTGCATTCAGCGCTGAATCAGAATCTCAATGCGGACATAGATCTGCTGTCGGTAGAAAAGGGTGGGATTGCCGATGTCAGAGTAACTTTAGCCTCACCAGAGGCGTTTGCGCGTGCCGGTGTGGAGCGCACATTTCTCCTCTCAAGATTGCGTTTTAAGGCGGAGCGTCTGCCGGATGGTAGCGCGGTTCTTCATGTCACTACCCTTGAACCTGTGCGTGAGCCATTCCTCAATTTTCTGATTGAAGCCAATTGGCCTAAAGGAAAGTTGGTTCGTGAGTACACGGTGCTACTGGATCCGCCAGTGACCCTTGGGCGTAAGCCTGCACCGGTAGAGGCACCAAAGGTTGCCCCTGATCCTGATCTGCCGCCTCCCCCAAAGATGGTTGACACCCCACCTCCTGTAACTCCACCACCAGTGGTTGAGTCAAAACCAGAGCCACAACCACAGTCACAGTCACAGCCGGAACCAGAACCAGAAGCTAAACCAGAGGCTGCGGTTGTGCCGCCACCAGCTAAACCTGCGCCATCTAGTTCAGCTGTTGCCGCTGAAGATGTTGCCTGGGCCGGCGATACTGTTACTGGAGATTACTCGGTAGTAAGAGGGGATACCCTGTGGGGCATAGTTACCCGCTCCAGGATTAAAGGGGTGACCGATAAACAGCTTATGATGGCGATCTATCATGCCAACCGTAAGGCTTTTTTCGGCAACAATATAAACAATCTAAAGGCAGGCGAGATACTTCGGATCCCAGAGGGTGATGATGCCCTGGCGATTGAGATTTCAGATGCCAATAACCAGTACCGTGAGCATGTAGATATATGGATGGCAGCCAAGAGGGAGGCAGCACCTGTAGTAGCAGAGGAAAAGGAAGCCCCAGCAGAGCAGGCTGCCAGTACAGAGGATACGGATGCAGCAGAAAAAGATAAAGATACGACTGTTGCCAAAGAGGAGACTCCTCCAGCTAAACAGGAAGATGCAGCGACTGCCAAAGAGGATGCAGCCCCTGTAGAGCAGGATAAACCTGTTGCTGAAGTGGCTGCCGACAAGATTGAAAAAGAGCCCATTCCAGAGGCGGAACTAAAGATTGCAACTGCACGCCCAGAGGGTGAAGGTGAGGCCGGACCAAGCGAAGGCGATGCTGCAAAAGAAACAGTAGCGCGTTTGACGCAAGAGTTAGTGCTTGCCCAAGAAGAGCTAGAGAGCACCAAACAAGAGGGTGGAGAACTCCAGTCGCGGGTGGACGATCTGGAAGGGCAGATTAGTGATCTACAACGACTGATTACCCTGAGGAGTGACCAACTTGCCCAGTTGCAAGCGAATGCGGCAGAGACAGCGATAGCAGAAGATGAGTCGGCAACACCTCCTGCGGAGGTCGAGGCAGTCGCAGAAGAGGCGCCGCCTGTGGCAGCAGAAGAGGAATCTGTAGTATCACCTGTGGAGATTGAGGCAACACCTACAGCAGAGGGTGAGGCTCCGGGAATAGAAGTAGCCCCGCTAACACCGCCAGTAGAGAGCCAGATATCAGAGATTGAGGCAGAACCTAAAGCACCGCCTGTAGAGGCTGAGCCGCCGGTATCCGCAGTTACCCCTATAGCGCCACCTCCTCCTGTAGAGAGCCAGTTGCCAGCAGCTCAGGCTAAGCCGATAGCACCGCCTCCAGCCAGAGTAAAGCCGGAGCCGCTGGAAGAGCCAGGATTTATTGCGGGTCTTTTGGGCAGTACATCAATGCTGACTATAGGTGGTGGGATACTGATAGTCCTATTACTGTTGATTTGGTTGATCAAGCGCCGTGGCGGTGGTGACGGTGGCAATTTTGAAGAGAGTATTCTGCTGGATAGCAGCAGGAGTATGAATTCCGTTGAGTCAACTCTGGAAGAGGTGGTTGAAGGACCAGGTGGTCATACTGAAGATACCTCCTTCCTGAGTGATTTTTCGCCCAGTGATATAGATGCGCTACAGGATGAGACTGGTGAGGTGGATCCTCTATCAGAGGCGGATGTTTATATCTCATATGGGCGCTATCAACAGGCAGAAGATCTTATTCGGCAGGCGATCGATAAAGATCCAAGCAGGCATCTCCTGCAGCACAAACTGTTCGATATCCTCTACGCACTCAAAGATGGGGATGGTTTTGTCAAGTTAGTAGAAGAGTCTGCAGGTACGGCTGTAGAGAAGAGTGATGCTGCGGCCTGGAACAGAATTCTCTCCATGGGTAAAACCCTGGTCTCAGATCATCCTATGTTTGCTGGTGTAGAGCCTCTGCATGGGGCAGCTGGGCAAGCAGATGATGGGCAAGATGAACTAGATGATTTTGATCTGGATAGCATCGCTGCTGAACTTGATGCCGAAGAGGCAGCCGGTTTGTCCTCAGAAGAAATAAATCTAAGCAATAATGTCGCTGAAATGGATGCAGCCGAGGAGACTACTCTCAATATCGGTGAAATGGCGCCGGATGAAGAGGAAGCGGATGATGTAATTGATGATCTTGATCTCTCTGGTCTAGATGATGACTCAGAGATGCTGGTTGAGATGTCATCAGGTGATGATCCAGATGCCTCGATTCTTACCGATCTATCCGAGTCCGAGTTGGTATCCCTGGATGTGGATGAGGCTGGAGAGGTTGATACCAAAATTGATCTAGCCCGTGCCTATATGGATATGGGTGACCCAGACGGCGCTAAAGATATCCTGGATGAGGTGTTGGCTGAAGGTAATGATAGCCAGAAGGCCGAGGCCCAGAAGTTAAAGGATCAGATATCCTGATATAATAGATCAGCGATCAGAGGTACAGATGTTTATGGGGAGGCGCACACTGGTGCGCCTTCTCTGTTTCACTTGCTTTAAACAGGCCAATAATGCGTATAGCGATGGGTGTGGAATATGCCGGATCTGCATTCCATGGGTGGCAGGCCCAGGGTGATGTAGATACGGTTCAGGAGAGGCTGGAGGAGGCGCTATCAAAGGTCGCTGCCCACCAGGTCAGGGTGCAGTGTGCCGGGCGCACAGATGCCGGGGTGCATGGGTTGGGGCAGGTAGTACACTTTGATACCACGGCCGAGAGAAGTAGTAGAAACTGGATTCTTGGTGCCAACGTAAATCTGCCGAGTGATATCAGTGTACATTGGGCGGTGCCGGTTGCAGACAGTTTTCACGCCCGTTTCTCCGCCCTCGGCCGCAGCTATAGATATGTCATCCTCAACCGTATGACCCGCTCTGCTATATGGCACAACAGGGCAGTGTGGATACACCGTCCCTTGGATGAGGAAAGGATGCAGCAGGCGAGTTGTTGTCTGGTTGGAACCCATGACTTCTCCTCCTATCGTGCCCTAGGTTGTCAGGCCAAGAGTCCGGTTCGTAGTGTGCACAAGCTGGATATCAGAAGGGATGGGGAGATAATCACCATAGATATCAGCGCCAATGCCTTTTTGCACCATATGGTCAGAAATATTGCCGGGGTATTGATTACTATCGGCCAGGGTGAGCGCCCGGTGGAGTGGAGCAGGCAGGTGCTGGAATATCGGGATCGCACCATGGGTGGGGTAACTGCGCCACCAGATGGGCTCTATCTTATCCGGGTGGAGTATCCGCCAGAGTTTCAGTTACCGGAAAATCCACCTCTATGAGGCGCTCTGAGCTTTCTCAAGTTGGCACTATCCTGTATCTTTAACCAGTTATGAGAACCAGGATCAAAATCTGCGGAATTACTCGTCCTGAGGATGGATTGGCGGCAGTGCGCCATGGTGTAGATGCCATTGGCCTGGTCTTCTATCCACCCAGCTCGCGGGCGGTAAGCGTGCCGCAGGCGGTTGAGATCGTGGAGGCACTGCCACCGTTTGTGACGGTTGTCGGGTTGTTTGTGAATGCGACGCGCCAAGAGATTGGTGAGACTTTGGAGGCAACTCGTATCGACCTGTTACAGTTTCACGGTGATGAGAGTCCGGAGGATTGTGAGGGACATGGCCGACCCTACATCAAGGCGATACGTATGGGTGACGGTGTTGATCTGCAGCATGAGCAGGAGCGTTACTCCGGGGCCAGTGGCCTCTTGCTGGATAGCTACAAAAAGAGTGAGTGGGGAGGTACCGGCATCACCTTCGATTGGGGTACCATTCCCGCCGCCATGGCCTCATCTATCATCCTGGCTGGGGGGCTGACCCCGGATAACGTAGGGCAGGCGGTGCGCCAGGTACGGCCATATGCAGTAGATGTGAGTGGTGGTGTAGAGTTGGAGAAGGGGGTAAAGGATGGTGCCAAGATTGAAGCATTTGTGCGAGGGGTAGAGAGTGGCGACAGAGAAGAGTCATAGTTTTATGAATATGCCGGACGAACATGGTCATTTCGGAACATATGGCGGCATATTTGTGGCAGAAACCCTTATGGAGCCATTGGCCGAATTACGCCACGCCTACCATAAATACATGCAGGATGAGCAGTTTTTGGCAGAGTTGGATGCCGATCTGCAAAACTATGTAGGCCGACCATCACCGCTCTACCATGCCCGCCGCTGGAGTCGGGAGCTGGGTGGAGCACAGATATACCTAAAACGGGAAGACCTGAATCACACCGGGGCGCACAAGGTAAATAACACCATAGGTCAGGCGTTGTTGGCACAACGCATGGGTAAAAAAAGGATTATTGCCGAGACCGGAGCCGGTCAACACGGGGTGGCCACGGCCACTGTGGCCGCCAGGTTAGGGCTGGAGTGCGTGGTCTACATGGGGGCCGTAGATATAGTGCGGCAGGAGGCCAACGTCTACCGCATGAACATGCTGGGGGCCAAGGTAGTTTCGGTTGAATCCGGCTCCCGCACCCTGAAGGACGCCCTAAATGAGGCGATGCGCGACTGGGTGACCAACGTGGACGACACCTTCTATATCATAGGTACCGTTGCCGGTCCTCACCCCTATCCCGCCATGGTGCGTGATTTCCAGACGGTTATCGGTCGCGAGGCGCGGCAGCAGATCCAGCAGCAGACAGGCCGCCTGCCAGATGCACTGGTGGCCTGTGTAGGCGGCGGCTCTAATGCTATTGGCCTGTTTCACCCCTTCCTGGAGGATGAGGAGGTCGCAATCTATGGGGTAGAGGCAGCGGGTAATGGTTTGGAGAGTGGCAAACATGCCGCTCCACTCTGTGCTGGTCAGGTTGGGGTGCTGCATGGCAATCGCACCTATCTGATGGAGGATGCGGACGGTCAGATCATTGAGACCCACTCCATATCGGCTGGCCTTGATTATCCTGGGGTAGGGCCAGAACACGCATGGTTGAAAGATACCGGCCGTGCCCAGTATGTGGCAGTAAACGATGAGGAGGCACTACAGGCGTTTCATACTCTAACCAAGGTGGAGGGTATTATTCCTGCCCTTGAGTCGAGCCATGCCTTGGCCTATGCGGCCAAACTGGCACCAGAGATGGATCCGGAGCAGACAGTGATAGTTAATCTATCGGGTCGCGGGGATAAGGATATGCACACGGTGGCTGCAGTCGAGGGGATCAAGCTATGAACCGCATCGACGCGCGCCTGCAGCAGCTCAAAGAACAGGGAAAAACCGCTCTGATACCATTTATAACGGCGGGTGATCCTGCCCCTGATATTACCGTGCCGCTGCTGCACGCCATGGTAGAGGCGGGGGCAGACATACTGGAACTTGGGGTGCCATTCTCCGATCCAATGGCCGATGGTCCAGTAATCCAACGTGCCAGTGAGAGGGCCCTGCAGCACCATATTGGGATACGGGACGTCCTCGCTATGGTGCGTGATTTCCGTCGGGATAACCAGGAGACACCGGTCGTACTGATGGGCTACCTCAACCCGATCGAGGTGATGGGATATCGGGATTTTGCCAAGGCGGCAGCAGAGGCCGGGGTAGATGGCGTGTTGACGGTGGATCTACCACCGGAAGAGGCGGATGGGCTATTGCGAGAGCTACAGCCAGTAGGAGTCGCCCCGATATTTCTTATTGCCCCAACTAGCACGCCAGAGCGTATCAGGCTGATCTGCAACGCGGCCAGCGGGTTTGTATACTATGTAGCAGTCAAAGGCATCACCGGTGCCAATGATTTTGCCATCGATGATGTAGCAACCAGGGTGGCTGCGATCAGGCAGGAGAGTGAGCTACCTGTTGGTATTGGCTTCGGTATCAAGGATGCCACTTCGGCCAAGGCTGCCGCTCAGGTAGGAGATGCTGTTATAGTGGGCAGTGCTATAGTTGCCAGAGTGGAGCAGTTGCTGGACAATCAGGATGACATTGTGCCAGAGATCGGCGAATTTTTATTGACGCTGCGTGCGTCCATAGATCTGGTTTAAAATCTCAGGCGGGTCCTTGGTTAGGGCCTTTTAGAACAGGTAGATTGTTATGAGCTGGTTTGAAAAACTGATACCGAGTCGTATTCGCACTGAGACAAACTCCAAGCGTGGGGTGCCTGAGGGGCTATGGACCAAATGCTCCGGCTGTAGTGCCGTCCTCTACCGCGCCGAGATGGAGCGGAGTCTGGATGTATGCCCTAAGTGTGGACAACACGAACGGATGGGCGCACGGCGGCGGCTCGATATCTTTCTCGATCCCGAGGGACGGGAGGAGATAGGGGCTGGTCTGGAACCGATGGACCCGCTTAAATTCAAGGACAGCAAAAGGTATAAAGATCGTATCACCCAGGCGCAAAAAAACAGTGGTGAAAAAGATGCCATGGTTGTAATGAAGGGTAGATTAAAAGGTATAGATCTGGTCGTCGCTGCATTTGAATTTTCCTTTATGGGCGGCTCTATGGGGTCTGTAGTAGGGGAGCGTTTTGTGCGTGGTGTGGATGTGGCCCTGGAGAAGGGCATTCCAATGGTCTGTTTTTCTGCCAGCGGCGGTGCCCGAATGCAGGAGTCGCTCTTCTCTTTGATGCAGATGGCCAAGACTAGTGCGGCCTTGGGCAAAATGGCCCAACGTGGTCTGCCATTTGTCTCTGTCATGACAGATCCAACCATGGGCGGTGTGTCGGCAAGTCTGGCTATGCTGGGAGATGTCAATGTGGCAGAACCCAAGGCATTGATAGGCTTTGCTGGTCCCCGAGTGATTGAGCAGACAGTGCGTGAAACGTTGCCAGAGGGATTTCAGCGGAGTGAGTTTCTGTTGGAGAAGGGGGCCATTGATATGATCATTGACCGCCGTGAAATGCGTGATCGACTAGCCAACGTGTTGACTATTTTTACCAATTGTCCAAGGCCGGCATAGAGCCGACATGGAGATAGATGCATTGTAGTAACCTTCAGGATTGGCTGGAGTGGCAGTCCACCCTCCATCCGAAAGAGATAGAGCTGGGGCTTGAGCGGGTTGCAGCGGTCTGGCAGCGGCTCCACCCGGACCGATTCTCTCCAACCGTCATCACCGTTGGCGGCAGCAATGGCAAGGGCTCCTCTGTCGCCATGCTGGCGGCCATTCTCAGGGCAGCAGGTTATCGTGTCGGCTGCTACACCTCACCACACCTGTGGCGCTACAACGAACGTATCAGGATAGATGGCACAGAGGCCAGTGATGCCGAGATCTGTCAGGCATTCGAACAGGTGGAGCATGCCCGTGGAGATACCCAACTAACCTACTTTGAATTCGGTACCCTGGCCACCCTGCATATCTTCTCCCAACAGCAGCTGGATATAGTTATCCTTGAGGTGGGGCTGGGCGGCAGGCTGGATGCGGTCAATATTATAGATCCGGACGTGGCGCTAATAACCAGCATCGCAATCGAGCATACAGAGTGGTTGGGTCATAGCAGGGATGAAATTGCGCTGGAGAAGGGCGGTATTTTGCGTAGTGGTAAACCGGCGGTAATAGGTGATAGCAACCCACCGGCGGTATTGTTAGAACTGGTAGAGAGCCTAGATATATCACCGCTTATTGCGGGTCGGGATTATGCGTGGCAACGCCACGGCCAAAAGTGGGTTTGGAGCGGTGGCGAGGAGAAACTCAAGGATCTACCTATGCCGCAGCTTAAGGGAGAGTTTCAGCTACAGAACGCGGCTGCCGTCCTGGCGGTTATTGCTCAGCTTCAGTCACGCCACCCGGTCGATCATGCGGCGATTCACGAAGGCCTGCAGAGGGTAGAGCTTGCGGGTCGTTTTCAGTTGATTGAGGGTGCGGTCACAACCATTCTGGATGTGGCCCATAACCCAGAGGCAGCTATCGCACTGGCAGAGAGCCTAAGGGCTCAGGCCTGCTCAGGGGCCACCCTGGCACTGTTTTCGGCACTAGCAGATAAAGATATTCCGGCGGTTGTAGCACCCATGATAGGGCTGATCGATGGCTGGTATCTGGCCCCACTGCTGGAGGGACGCGCTGCCTCGGTCGATACCCTACAGCGAGCATTACTGGATGCTGGGGTAGAGCCATCCAGGATACGGCTATTTCCGACACCGTCGGCCGCATTTTCCGGGGCACAAAGTGACGCGGTAGCGGGTGACAGGATTCTCGTATTCGGCTCTTTTCACACAGTAGCCGGGATAAGAGCATAGTCTCGTATGGCATTGTCCTGATATAATCACTACTTCTGGATCGAAGAGAGGATCTATTCGGTGGATGAGAGGTTAAAACGGCGGTTGGTTGGGGCGACAGTGCTGGTGTCTCTGGCAGTGATATTCGTACCCATGCTGCTGGAGGATGGGCCGGTAGTGTCAACCACCATTGATGAGACCAATATTCCACCACGTCCGGATAGGGAGTTCTCATCACGGGTTATGCCCATGGAGGAGGACTCACTCGACAGCCTGCCAGATGAGGCAGACGCCGCTCTGGATACTATCGATAGATCAGCGGCCGACCAGCAACAGGCGGCAGAATCAGAGGCAGAGGCAGCGGAGGCCTCCGACACCACGGCTGAACAACCAGATCAGGCTGCTGGGCTGCGCGAGGGGATCTCGGCCTGGGTAGTGCAGGTTGGTAGTTTTTCCAACCAGGAGAATGCAAAAAAGTTAGAGTCTGATCTTCAACAGAAGAAGTTCCCTGCCTTTGTGGAGCAGACTGAACTGGATGGTAAAAAACTCTACCGTGTCCTAGTTGGGCCAGAGGTGGATAAGAAGAGGGCTGAACAGATCTTGCTCGATCTCAAACCGGCGATGCAACTGTGGGCATTGAACGGAACACTGCGCAGCTATCCTTGATAGTGATTGGATAGAATAAAATTTTATAATAAAGCTGTACTGCTACCGAGAGGAAAGCGGCGATGGACAAGTTGGTATGGGTGGATTATCTGATTATCGGTATCATAAGCCTATCCGCAGTTGTAAGTTTGATCCGTGGATTTGTCCGTGAGGCCTTCTCTCTGGCCGCATGGATTCTTGCCTTTTGGGTCGGTTGGACCTTCTTTCGGGATTTGGCGGAACATCTGGTATGGATTGAGTTGCCGTCTCTGCGCCTTGGCGCGGCCTTTGTCATTCTCTTTCTGCTCACCCTAATACTAGGCGCGCTGGTAAACTACCTCATTGGAAAGCTGGTGGATAAGAGTGGTCTAAGTGGTACCGATCGTATGGTAGGGATGCTGTTCGGGATAACACGCGGTGCGGTTCTGGTGTCTATAATGGTACTGTTAGCAGGGCTAACGCCACTGCCCAATGATCCGTGGTGGCAGGAGTCACAACTAATTAGTCACTTCAGTGAATTGGCGGTCTGGTTGCGTGATCTGCTACCACCGGATATCGCAAGCAAGTTTACCTTTGAGTAACGGCTTGGTATCTACCGGTTCAGACATGTTTATATTAGTACGATAGAGCGATAAACGGTATCAGGACACTACAACATGTGCGGTATTGTTGGGATCTTTGGACATAATCAGGTTAACCAGTCGCTCTATGATGCCCTGTTGGTGCTACAGCATCGCGGGCAGGATGCTGCCGGGATTGTAACCCTGGATGGTGGCAAGCTAAATCTGCGCAAGGATAACGGTCTGGCTCGGGATGTGTTTCGTACCCGTCATATGATCGAACTGCGGGGTAACATGGGGATCGGCCATGTACGTTATCCTACCGCCGGTTGTTCCTCTTCCGCTGAAGCCCAGCCCTTCTATGTAAATTCACCCTACGGCATTACCCTGGCTCACAATGGCAATCTGACCAATGCCGATGAGCTGAAGGATGATCTCTATCTGGAAGATTTACGCCATATCAATACAAAATCTGATTCTGAGATTCTGCTAAATATATTTGCCCATGAACTCCAACGGTTGGGCAAGCTGCGTATCTCTGAACAGGATGTATTCAAGGCGGTAGCTGGGGTACATCGGCGCTGCCGTGGTGGCTATGCGGCAATAGCCATGATCAATGGCTACGGTATTCTCGGTTTTCGTGATCCCTATGGTATTCGTCCAGTTGTATTTGGTAGCCGCCAGACAGCGGAGGGGAATACAGAATATATGATCGCTTCCGAAAGTGTTGCCCTGGATGTGCTCGGTTTCGAGTTGATCCGCGATGTGGATCCAGGCGAGGCGGTATATATTGATATGAAAGGCGAACTGCATACCTTCCAGTGTGCGGCCAATCCGATACGTTCACCCTGCATCTTTGAGTTCGTCTATTTTGCCAGACCAGACTCCGTTATTGATGATATCTTTGTCTACAAGGCGCGTTACCGTATGGGGGTGGCGTTGGCACGTAAGATTGAAAGAGAGTGGGGTAAGAAGAATGATATTGATGTGGTAATTCCTATTCCGGATACCAGCCGCACCGCAGCCCTCTCTCTGGCCCATGCGCTGAAGTGTAAATATGCCGAGGGGTTTATAAAAAACCGTTATATCGGTCGTACCTTTATTATGCCGGGGCAGAAGGTACGCAAGAAATCGGTGCGGCAGAAACTGAATGCTGTTGAGATGGAGTTTAAGAATAAAAATGTACTGCTGGTGGATGACTCCATTGTGCGTGGCACCACCTCCAAACAGATCGTACAGATGGCCCGTGATGCCGGCGCTAAAAGTGTATATTTTGCGTCTGCGGCACCGCCGGTGCGTTACCCGAACGTCTATGGCATCGATATGCCTGCGGCCAGCGAGTTGATCGCCTGTGATCGTAGTGTGGAACAGGTGCGTGAGATTATTGGCGCAGACAAGTTGATCTATCAGGATCTGGATGATCTTATCACTGCAGTACAGAAAAAGGGTAAGACCAAGGTTCAACGCTTTGATACCTCAGTATTCAGTGGTGAGTATATAACCGGTGATGTGAGTGAACACTACCTGGAGCAGTTGGAGTTGATCCGTGGAGACGTAGCCAAGCATGGTATCGAGCCGGAGGCTGAAGTTAGCGGGATGCTGGATCTACATAACAACGAGTAGCAGTATTGATGGGGGCGTGATATGAGCAGCGAGAAGGAGTGGGGGCTGGCAACCAGGGCTATAAGGGAAGGAGTTAGCCGTACTCACGAAGGGGAGCACTCGGAGCCGATCTTTCCCACCTCTAGCTTTGTGTTCGACAGTGCGGCCCATGCGGCAGCACGCTTCTCTGGTGACGAGCCGGGCAATATCTATGCCCGTTTCACCAATCCCACGGTGCGCACCTTCGAGCAGCGGTTGGCCAGCATGGAGGGTGGTGAGTGTTGTGTGGCCACCGCCTCTGGCATGGCGGCCATCCTGGCCACCTGTATGGGCCTGCTCCAGGCGGGCGACCACATTGTCTCCTCTCGCAGTATCTTTGGAACCACCACAGTACTATTCACCAAGTATCTGGCCAAATTTGGGATCAAGACAAGCTTTGTCCCACTGAGCGATCTCTCTGCTTGGGAGGCTGCGATCCGTCCAGAGACAAAGATGCTGTTTCTGGAGACCCCATCCAACCCACTGACTGAACTGGGTGATATCCTCGCCCTGGCAACACTTGCCAAGGACAGCGACACCCTATTGGTAGTGGATAACTGTTTTTGTACCCCGGCACTGCAACGGCCACTGGAGTTGGGCGCCGATATTGTGGTGCACTCTGCCACCAAGTACCTTGATGGACAGGGGCGCTGTATGGGCGGTGCCGTAGTGGGTGATGCCAAATTGGTTGGAGAGGATATCTTTGGGGTATTGCGCACCGCTGGCCCAAGTATGAGTCCGTTCAATGCCTGGGTGTTTCTAAAGGGGTTGGAGACACTGAATATACGGATGCGCGCCCATTCAGAGAATGCAACCGCACTGGCATTCTGGTTGAGCCAGCAGCATGGGGTCAAACAGGTACACTATCCAGGCCTGGAGTCACACCCCCAACATGAGCTTGCAGCCAGACAGCAGGAAGCCCCTGGCGGCATACTATCATTTGAACTCGATGGTGGTAAGGAAGCGGCTTGGAAGCTGGTTGATTCTACCAAGCTACTATCGATCACCGCCAACCTGGGCGATACCAAGAGCACCATCACCCACCCTGCCACAACCACCCATGGACGGCTATCACCAGAGGAGCGGGAGCAGGCCGGTATCACCGATGGGTTGATTAGGATTTCAGTCGGGCTGGAAGATATAGAGGATATTCAGGCGGATTTGCGCATTACATCGTAATTAAAATTAGCTACTTCACTTCTCTTCAGGGCAACAGAGAGACGGTCAACCATCATGACCTAGTATCAAGGAAAAGGTGTATAAACATGAAGATCAAGGAATGTATCCCCTTTGCCGCAGCAATTCTTATGCTATTAGCTGTACATTCAGCACTAGCAGACATACAGAAAGATGGTTTTCCATGGCGGGATGTATTTGATACTGCGTATAACAATGCTGGTGATACCGCTTTCGAAATACCTGATTCAATCTGGTTTCAACAGGAACAAAAGCATTTCTCAGATTTTTTAGCTGGCGAGAAGTTTGACATCCTGGTCGTCCCATTCCAGGTTCAGCACTTAGGCTTTGATCGTATTGGACGTTCATTAATGGCTGCTGAGCTATCTTACGAAATAGCACGTCTGACGAAAATGAGGATCCCTGATCCATATCTGGTTGCTAGAGCAATGGGAGATGGTGAGCGTCGCTATAGTTTGGATGAGACGCTAAAGTTTGCAGATCGATTGGGCGTGCACAAGGTGGTGAGAGGTTTTGTCGGCCATGACCGAAAAGGCCGCATGAAACTTACAATCCAAATTCACAATCGCGAGCCAGGTTCATCTCAATGGTCCGGTGAAGAAGATATAGAGCAATATGACTGGAAAGATCTAGCCTTTAGCGACAAGCAAATACCGATACAGGTCTTTAGGAAAGTGTTGCCAGAGGTACTTGATAAGACTGGGTTAGCTGTCTGGCAACCTGTGTCAACTGATGTTGAGGTATTTGATCAGACAGAGATCTTAAAGGATCCATTGGAAATATATGCATTGAGTGACAAACAAATCGTCGAGAAAGCGCATTATCTAACCTTGCTTGGTTTACTGTCACCGAATGCGCCTGCGCGGAATGCAGAAAGGATTTTTGAGCGTGTGTTGATTATGCTCAATCAATTACAAGATCAGTCTGAAGAGATACGGATTTTACGTGCTAGAGCGCTATTACATCTGCAGCGACGTCCGGCTGCATTGCTTCAATTGGAAGGTTTAACCAGTTACGAGTCACGTGGCCTCATTGCAATTCTGAATGGAAATCTAACGGGACTGCAGAATATTATAAAAAATGTTAATTCACCCTTACAACGTCTGTCATTGGCTATTGAAGGGAATGATCTAGCATTTAATTATACCGGCAAGGCTTTGGATGGAGTATCTCAATTTATTGATTCCAGGTTCATGGGATCGCGATCTTGGAAGCTGCTGATACAGCGGCGTCTTAAAGATCTGGATATTTGGTCAGTCAGTAGCAATGAGGGCATTAAGAAGCTGCTAGATGACGCCTTTCCAATAGATGGCTACACATTGCAAGATCTTATTAATGGGCAGGTGGTGATTGGTAACACGAATGATTATTCCATGAATGTTGCTCTGTCTCCAATAAGGCATTTGCGTAAAATACTTATAAACTCAAATGATATGGGTTGTTGTCAACGTACGGCAAGCTTTGCAGGATACTGGGATTATATGGATCTGCTGGAGGCATTATCGACATCTAATCTACTAAAGGATGTAAGAAAAAAAGCATTTGTATTGGGTAAAAATACTATCGCAAGGCAAGCGTTAGATAAATACGATGTGATATACGCAGGTCATCCAGATTTTTCCTTGCAGAGAGCCTATATTGCTGCAGAGCAAATGCAAGCAGCAAAACCAGGCGAATCAGAAATATTTCTGCGGGAACTTAAACAAAATTCAATCTTAGCGGCATTTTACGAGCATGGGCAATCAAGGGTATCAAGGAAGGCGATTATCTACATGGGGTTGCGATCACCTGAGTATTCTCAATTTCAACAAGTATATTTACTGGATTTTCCCATGCGTAAATATTGGGATCTGTACGGGCCACAAAATTATCGGGATATGATGAGTGCTTTGCGATACAGTGACGATGAGCCATCGTCTGCGTTAGCATTGCTCAAGAGTGTTTTTAGACAATCTCATGCTTTAGAAATACGCGATGCAATATCAGGCCGCTTCGCCGGCAATGCTGAGGTTACGCTTGAACTGGGGAGATTCTTAAGTACGGATGAAGAGTCGGATGACTCTGAAGAGCGAATTTTACGGCAACATATAAAATCAGAGCCACAAACCTGGAAATACTACGAGGAGCTTGGGACTCTGCTAATAGAGCAGCACGGTGACTACGCCCAAGCTGCGAAGATCTTTATGAGCTTTCCTGGTTTTGCTGATCCAATATCTAATAATAGTGTCCAGTTGGCGAATGAAGCGTACAGAGTTGGCTCAGTACTACTCCAGAGAGGGGAGTATGAGTTGGCGAAGCCGCTGTATAAACTTGCCGCTGCTTATGATAATGGCTCTGCAGCTAGTATGTATAGCGCATATTACATTGCTTTGTTTGGACATCAATATCAGCAAGCAGCCAATATCGCGCGACGAATAGCTCAACGTTATGACAGTGCGAACGCATATCGTGATTACTTGAGTTTGCTCCATGCCCTCGGGCATTCTGAGGTTGCGTGGTCGGGATTTATGCAGCTACACAATCATTATAAAACTCCACAGATATGGGTATCTGCATACGTTGGTCATAGAGTAAATGCGCAAAGCTATACAGAGCTAGATCAATGGTTATTACGCGACACTATTCGTAACTCTGCAAAGGAAGATGTTAGATTTGCTGCATGGTATGCAATGCTTTGGAGTCTGACAGATCGCGCATCTAATGATAATCTGGCTTCCCTTGTATTGTCGCTTGAGGGGCCATCACAAAACTTTCTCGATACGAATGGAATATCAGTCCTAAAGCCAGCCCCTGAATATGGGCCTGGGTATAATGAGGGGGTTCGCCGATCCGCGTTTCGTTCAACTGAGCGTCAAAAAGGTCAGGCAGGGGCCAAGATAGAGTCGGAATTAGTACTGTTTAGTAAAGCTGTTGGTACGCTAAAAAAGGGTGACTATAAAGATGCAATGATGCTGTTTGATAAGATGGCTTCATACTATGCAATAGAGGATTGGAAGCTAAGTTATGTGTTGCCGTATTTTGCTTTTGCTAGCGCAAAATCAGGCGACCCACTGGGATTAGAAAAATTTATCATTAAAAGATATGCAAAAAAAGCCAACTTCTACAGCAATCTGTCACTTGCTTTATTTGTGGGGTTGAATAATAAGCATGATGCTGCAGATAAGTTACTGGATCAGGCCTTGAACCTCATACCCACTTTAAAGTCACAACCAGTCTTTAGTGAGTACCAATACGCCGAGGCGTGTGTCTGGCTATTCGACGAGACAGGCTACGATAGTTATAGACAACGAGCACTACAATGGGCAAGAAAGCACCAGCAGATTCAACCAACACACCCATGGGCTTACGCATTGGAGGCCGCGTACTCTGATGATGGTGATCAGCGAGTGCGTGCTGCAGCCTTCGCACTATATCTAGATAAGGAGTCAGAGTGGCTTAAGTCAGTACCTGATGCTGTTTTACAATCGGCTCGTACTTGGCTTACAAACAACAAGCCATTTAATCAAGAGGATGTTGCGCAAGAGCAAGGCGACAGTATTTAATAAACAAATATGGTAAGCACCACGCGCTGTTTTACTGTGGCTTGATAGCGGTTCTGTCCACCACGCCCACTATCCTGCTCCATGATCGTAGTATCCAAAAACTGACGCTTAGGGTAGAGTAATTCACACCACCTGAGGAGCGGGAGCAGGCCGGTATCACCGATGGGCTGATAAGGATTTCAGTTGGGCTGGAAGATATTAAGGATATCCAGGCAGATCTGTATAATGGGCTACAATTATAACAGCTTGCACACCAAACTAAATTACGACCCTGATCAATGGAGTTATTTGATATGTATCTAACTAATAGATCTCGCCGAAAATTCCTTGTAGATAGTGCTACTGCAGCCACTGGACTGCTGCTCACCGGATTTTGCAGCTTAGGTAGTGCCTCTGCTCAAGATAGCAAGATGGGGACGGTGATTGGACCGGGTAAAGGTGTCGTTCCTGGAACAAAAGAGCTCGACTATTTTGTTGGAATCCACAACCTGGATGACCAGGATAGTGAACTAATGATAATCACTGACATTGACTTTTTTGGTCATGGTGTCACGCCTCATCCTATACATCCTCAAAGTGCTGTTATTTTTGAGAAGCACGGCAAGGGGTGCTGCGAGGTGGATCTGGTTAATGCAAAAGTTTTGCGCAAGATTGAGACCACCACAGAACGTGAATTTTATGGACACGGTGCCTATAGTCCTGATGGGAGTTATCTATATGCAGCCGAGACAGTAGTGGCTGATGGAAGTATGCGCGGTGTAGTTGCCGTGCGTGATGGTGAGAGCTTTGAGTTGACTGGTGATTTTCCCAGCTATGGTTTAGCACCGCATGACTGCCATCTGATTGATGATGGAGAGACCCTAGTGTTCAGTAATGGGGGAGGACTTATCGGCAGCAAGGACTACGCCTCTGTCACCTATGTGGGGGCAAACGACCGCGAACTGAAGCGTAAGGTAGATATAAGCGATCCTGGATTGAATGCCGGGCATATTGATATCAGCTCCACAGGCCAACTGGCAATCGTATCGGCACCAAGAGAAGGGATTAAGAAGGATGATAAGGCGTGGCGGGGCAATATCAGTTTCTATGACTACCAGAAAAACCAACTGCGTATTGCGGATGATCCTATCCGCTCCAAGATGGTTGGCGAAACCCTGAGTGTTGCCATTCATGAGCCAAGTATGATTGTCGGTGCAACCAACCCCAGCGGCGACCTGGTGACATTCTGGGATTTCAATACTGGAAAACTGGTGAAGGCGATCGAAGGTAAGTATCGTTCGCCCAGGGGGATATCTCTAACCTTGGACCAACGCTATTTTGTTCTTACATATGATCAGGCAACCCATTTAGTATTACTGGATGCCGAAACCTTTGAGCCGCTTGAGTCAAGTTATCTGCCGGTCTCGTACATGGCTGGGTCACATAACCTGATCATATAATAAATGCGTGTAATCATATATCACCCGCCACAGCTCTAATTTTGTCGCTAGCGTTAAACGCGCATTAGCCGGACTCGTGGATGGCAGGCGTTGCATAAAGTAAGCTGGGATATGCTCTGGTAATGCTGGCACCACATATTTGCGATACACCTGTTCCGCCTTAGCCCCGTTAAAGAAGATGGCCTGTATGTTTGAGTGGTGCTGGAAGAAGGATGCAAAGTCATTTACCACAATAGAGTCTTCCATGATTGATGCATCCATGCTTCCAGGACGGTGACAGGCTTGTAGAACATCCCAAAGGGCTACTCGATTCTCAATCAGTGATTTTAGCCGTTCCTTGTACGGACCTTCTGCATCGAGTCCGAACAATCCCTCCATGATGTGCCAAAAAGCGTTTCTAGGATGTGTGTAATATTGCTGCGCTTTGAGCGAGTCCACACCGGGCATTGAGCCAAGGATCAGTACCCTGGCGCTGTTTGATGCTACTGGCGGGAATCCCTGGATGGTAGACATTCACATGAAACCTGACATATTGAACAGAAAGATTGGACGTCAATCGACGTGAACAGTATTACGGCAAGCATCCGAGCTGGGCGACGTATTAGGTGTAAACGGTAATAGATCAGTGAATACGAAACCATCCCTATGAACCGTTTCTCCAACAGTCACTTCAATGGGGTTTTGGAACATAGGGCCATCGAATGCAAAGCTGTGGAACTCTCCGTATTCACCGCAAGGGTCAATCCCTTTTGGAATATCGTCCAAAAAAGAGTCGTTGTACTCCCTCCCAGAAAATTTCTTCGAAATTTGTTTCGGGTCAACACATGTAACCACTGCCCTTAATCCAGCGTACACCATTTCCCTGGAAAGAGGCTGTGTTGGAATATTCCAAAGAGGAAATATTGGTGTTATTCCGGTGCTGGCCAGACGCTCTTCGCGATATTGGCGTACATCATCGAGAAAGAGGTCGCCAAAGGCAAAACACTCAATGTTATCATTCCTAGCAGAAGCAACGAACTGAGTCATAGCTGCTGCATATTCACTATCGCTACAAGGATATGGGATTTCAATTATGTGTAATGGTAGACCAACGCTGTTTGCCTGCTGTTGCAGAAGTTCGACTCTCACACCATGCATAGCTACGCGTTCAAACATCTTATTGATTGTGCAGAACAGACCAATCACCTCAACAGTTGGATCTTGCTGCAGGCGATGAAGAGCCCACGCACTGTCTTTACCACTACTCCAAGAAAGAAGAATTCTTCTGCTCATCTATCTATTCCAGTACATTAAGTGGTGGATGTCCTGTATTGTTTCCAGTGCTGCGAACCTAACATAAAAAAGCCCCAGACGGAAACATTCGACTGGGGCTTTAAGCAAAGTGAAAAAATGGCGACAAAGGCTACAACTGTTAGCCTTTTTACGTTTTTGTTTCTTGTTTGTAAACAGAGAGTGAATGCGCCCCTTATTGTTCACACATCACGTTAGGATTTGGCCCTTCTTCCATCCCACCGCAGTCCACGCTGTCTAAAATTAATGGAAACATATATTTGCTGGCATCCTGGGACATACCAGCAAAATTGGGAGGAAGGCATTGTGCGTTGACCGTATTGTTTGGGAGAGAGCACCGTGATGGGCATGAAGCCTCCCACAAGGATATTTGTACCGTATTTGAAACAATTATGCCGTCAGGGACTGTCTGGTTTGGATATATGTTCTCCCGAGGCACGGTATACGGTGGGATGATCAGTTTATAATTGACGGGAATCGTAGCACATGGCTTGAGTGGTCTAGGGGGAGTGAGTGTGTGGCGAGAGGACTCAGTGATAGGTACTCTTGTTCCGGGGTTCAAGGGATTAGACTCAGCAAATGCGTTGTTGCCCCCTAATACAACGATACAAAAAATAGACAAAACTGCGACACAGATATTCATCATTTTCATCTTACCCTCCTTTGTAGGCATATAGAAATTCCTTGAGATGCGTTTCGTGCTCGAACTGTAATTAATATATCAATAAACTAGCAAACTTCAACTAGATAGCAAACCTTTGTCAGATAAATCAACAAATTATCATATGTTGTTTTGGTAAACCACGGGGACACCATGGAGTGCCCCAAGTATCACGGACACCTCCGAGCCTCAAAATAAGGCTTACTCATAGGCCTCTGGGCCTGGAATAAATGTGGTCAGAGAGCAATTAACGCTAATATTTACGGGTTCTAATATTAGAAACAATTGCTCTCTGACCCGGGTTTTTTCTAGGTTTTTTATACCGGCGCGTAGCCAAGCTGGGCGTCCGAGTGAAATTGCTTTGTTAGAAATTAGAGGCTCAATGGACTGAAGCATGTGAAAAATACGCATACAAATAAAATTATACAGACCATTATTATTTGCTCTTTGGACGATTTTAATCGACTAGGAGCAGGAGCATCACTCACAAGGACTGACTCGGCTTGCCGAAAACCAAACCAGGAGCTCCAATTTGAATAGATCAAAGCAATAGTGCTTACGCCTAGAAACCAAAACAAGATGGGTACACTGGAAATCACTGCCTCTTTTATAGCTGGTTCTATATTCTTTTGTGAGATAAGCCAAAATGACCCGCCAACAATACCGATTGAAAAAGTTACGAATCGATTAAAGGCATCGATGATTTTATCATTGTGATATCGAATCATAGTAGTGATGTTGTTGAATCTCTCCTTTGATAATTCGTTTGACATATGACTTACCTTTATTGATTACTAACGTCTCAAATAACCGGAGGCAAAAAGAAGAGCGACGTAGGAGCGGCGCTTTTTGCCGTCCGAGTCAATTTGCTTTGTTAGCGTTTCTATCATCTTTTACAATACCATTTGTAATACTACCAGCAATAAACCCACTAATTATCGCAAGTGGCGTACCATATAGTA
Organism: Sedimenticolaceae bacterium; assembly: GCA_050304615.1. Classification (GTDB taxonomy): domain Bacteria; phylum Pseudomonadota; class Gammaproteobacteria; order Chromatiales; family Chromatiaceae; genus CBFDBF01. Next base: position 25,934 of record JBNLDW010000015.1, on the reverse strand, counting down.
TTACAACAACATAAATCATCGAGGCCCCTCCACCTTCATAAGGCGTTATACAATCTGTGTAATACGCAAGGGCATAGAACGCTATTGCAACAATTGATGCACCAACTGCCCGCAATGGGTTTGTAGAGGCCAAGAACACTAGCGCTGGGATCAAAGGGATACCCGGAAACCATATTGTTGATATTGATTCAAATATTCCTCGATCATAGCAAGACACGTCGTTGAATATTTGAACAATCAAAGCAACTAGAATTGACCCCCATCCTATCCACTGTGCATTTTTGCGCGATATCTCCATTCTTCTACGCTAACAGGTGATTATGCGATACGCACAGATATTGGAATATGCGACAGTGCGTTCTATCGATGTTCACTATGTGTCTATTTGAGCAACAAAATACCCCATTTATAGGGTGGAGGGTTGTCTTGGCTGGCTTGTTCGGTTCTTTCACTTTCATCCTGAAAGAGTTCCTTTTGATTGTTCTGAACCAGAGGGTGCCTCTTTTTTATCGTGTTTACCTATAAAACACAAGGTTTCATGGGCAGTCCAGGCCCAGAACGATTCTGCCGGAGCCGGTGGTTTTTGCTTATAGGAGTATAGGGGGTCGCCTTGGATTCAAGACCAAGCCGCACACACTATTGGAGAGGCACAAAAAATGGGTTACGCGTAAACGTAACCCATTGATAGTAATGGCAAAACAACCAGGAACTAAAAAAAGTTCCCAGTAAGGCTGTTTGGCTCCCCGGGACAGGCTCGAACTGCCGACCTAGTGATTAACAGTCACCCGCTCTACCAACTGAGCTACCGGGGAAGGAAGCGGCGTATGATAATGGTCTACCCCGGTTTGGTCAATAGGACAACCGATCAGGCCGCAAATACCTTCTCTAGACGATCGAGGGCGTTTGTCAGGTTCTCCATGCTGGTGGCGATGGAGAGGCGGATATGTCCGCCCAGACCAAAGGCGGTGCCTGGAACCACCGCTACCCCGGCCTGTTCAATCAGGTGCTCTGCCAGTTCTAGGTCGTTGTTGATGCCATCTATGCACTCTATCGCCTTAGCCACGTTGGGGAAGCAGTAGAAGGTGCCATTTGTAGGTAGACACTCCACCCCCGGCATGGTGTTCAGCCGCTCTACCACATAGTCGTGACGCTGCTTGAAATGGACCAGCATCTCACTGATACACTCCTGGGGCCCCTCCAGTGCCACCTGGGCTGCCACCTGGGATATAGAGGTTGGGTTGGAGGTGCTTTGGGACTGGATCTTCTTCATCGCCTTGATGATATTTGCAGGGCCGCCGGCATAACCAATGCGCCAGCCGGTCATGGAGTAGGCCTTGGATACCCCGTTTAGCACCACGCAGCGATCGGCCAGCTCGGGACAAGCGTTGAGGATATTGGCGAACGGTTCATCACTCCAGAGGATATGTTCATACATATCATCGGTGGCAACCACCACCTTAGGAAACTCCAGCAGCACCTTCCCCAGCTCTGCCAGCTCGTCCTTTGAGTAGGTCATGCCGGTGGGGTTGGATGGGCTATTGATAACCATCAGGCGGGTCTTGTCGGTCATGGCTGAGCGCAGCTGATTGGGGGTGATCTTGAAATTCTGATCAGCCCCAGCCTGAATGAATGAAGGCAATCCACCTGCCAGGATCGCCATGTCTGGATAGGAGACCCAGTAGGGGGTTGGGATTACCACCTCATCACCCGGATCAAGGATCGCCTGGGCCAGGTTGTAGAAGCTCTGTTTGCCGCCACAAGAGACCAGGATCTGATCCATCTCATACTCCAGGCCGTTGTCACGCTTGAACTTCTCTATAACCGCCTGTTTCAGCTCGACAGTGCCATCTACCGGGGTGTACTTGGTAAAACCATCATTGATCGCCTTTATTGCGGCCTGCTTGATATGCTCTGGGGTATCAAAATCCGGCTCACCGGCACCCAGGCCGATGATATCCTTACCGGCGGCGCGCATCTCTTTGGCGCGTGCGGTTATTGCTAGGGTGAGAGAGGGTTTAACCGCTTGTACACGGGCTGAAAGTTTAATGCTCATAAAAATCCATCCAAAGTTATAATAGGAGGTTCTAGCCAAGATCTACTGGTTACATTTATATATAACACTGCTGGTTAGCATAGATACCATTATGCCAAAAGAGTTTCAATTAATATCCGATTTTGCCCCAGCTGGTGATCAACCTGAGGCAATCCGTGACCTGGTCGACGGATTGAACGATGGCGAGGCCGGGATGACGCTGCTTGGAGTCACCGGTTCCGGCAAGACATTTACCATCGCCAATGTGATCCAGCAGACACAGCGTCCCACCCTGATCCTGGCGCACAATAAGACTCTGGCGGCACAGCTCTATAGCGAGATGCGAGATTTTTTCCCCGATAGTGCGGTGGAGTATTTCGTCTCCTACTATGACTACTATCAGCCAGAGGCGTATGTCCCATCTTCTGATACCTTTATCGATAAGGATGCCTCGATCAATGAGCATATCGAACAGATGCGCCTGTCGGCCACCAAGGCACTGCTGGAACGGCCAGACACCATTATTGTAGGGACTGTATCCTGCATATATGGCCTGGGTGATCCCCGCCAATATCTTAGTATGGTGTTGCATGTAGTCCGGGGTGACCATATAGATCAACGTACGATACTGCGCCGTCTGGCCGAGTTGCAGTACACCCGCAATGAGGTGGAGCTCAAGCGTGCCACCTATCGGGTAAGGGGTGAGGTTATCGATGTTCACCCGGCAGAATCGGATCAGGATGCGATACGGATTGAGCTGTTCGATGGTGAGGTGGAGAAGCTGTCGCTATTTGATCCGCTAACCGGCGAGGTGATACGTCAGGTGCCCCGTTTTACCATCTATCCCAAGTCGCACTATGTAACACCACGCGAGACGCTGCTAGCGGCGGTAGAGAAGATTAAACAGGAGCTGCAAGAGCGGCTTGGATATCTGCGGGATAACGACAAACTGGTTGAGGCGCAGCGGCTGGAGCAGCGTACCAGATATGATATTGAGATGATCATGGAGCTCGGTTACTGCTCGGGGATCGAGAACTACTCGCGCTACCTCTCCGACCGCCAGGCGGGCGAAGCGCCTCCCACCATGCTCGACTATCTGCCGGACAATGCCCTGCTCGTGGTGGATGAGAGCCATGTAACTATTCCTCAACTGGGCGGGATGTATAAGGGCGACCGCTCGCGCAAGGAGACACTGGTGGAGTACGGCTTTCGGCTCCCCTCGGCCCTGGATAATCGACCCCTGCGGTTTGATGAGTTTGAGGCCAGGGCGACCCAGGTCATCTATGTATCTGCCACCCCCAGAGAGTATGAGCTGAACCGCTCTGGTGCGGTGGTGGAGCAGGTGGTACGTCCCACCGGGCTGGTGGATCCAGAGGTGGAGATAAGATCGGCGGATAGTCAGGTGGATGATCTGCTCTCTGAGATCAACCTCACTGCCAGCCAGGGCGACAGGGTGCTGGTTACCACCCTGACCAAGCGCATGGCGGAGGATCTTACCGACTACCTGCATGATAATGGCATACGGGTGCGCTACCTTCACTCTGATATCGAGACGGTTGAGCGGGTTGAGATCATCCGTGACCTGCGCCTGGGGGAGTTTGATGTGCTGGTTGGTATCAACCTGCTACGGGAGGGGCTGGATATGCCTGAGGTGGCGCTGGTGGCCGTACTAGACGCCGATAAGGAGGGTTTTCTTCGTTCCGAGGGGGCCCTTATCCAGACCATGGGCCGGGCGGCACGCAATCTCAATGGCAGGGCGATACTCTATGCCAACAAGATAACCGGCTCTATGCAGCGCGCCATCGACGAGACCGAACGGCGGCGCAACAAACAGATTGCTTACAATAAGGAGCATAACATCACCCCTAAGACCATCCTCAAGACGGTAGCAGATATAATGGAAGGGGCCCGCCCAGGTGCGCCCATGGCGGCCAGAGAGTATGCCAAAGTGGCCGAGATTCAGGCAGAATATAGTGCCCTGTCGCCGCGTCAGATGGCGAAGAAGATAGAGCAGATGGAGAAGCAGATGTACCAGCATGCCAGGGATCTGGAGTTCGAGGACGCGGCCAGGGTGCGGGATCAGCTCAAGGCGCTACGAGATATGGGGGTGCCGGCATGAGCGCAACCTTACAGAGGTGCTTTTTGCAGATGGGGGATCGGATATATGGACAGTGAAAAACTCGATCGTATAGTTGCAGAGGCCAGGAAGAACAGAGAGGAGCGGGGGAAGGGCTACCGCGAGCAGGCACTTAAGCTGTTCCCATGGATCTGTGGCCGTTGTAGCAGAGAGTTTAATCAGCAAAATCTACGGGAGCTAACGGTTCACCACAAGGATCACGACCACGACAACAATCCACCCAACGGTAGTAACTGGGAGCTGCTATGCCTCTACTGCCACGACAACGAACACTCCCGCTATGAGGAAGAGGTTGCCCGTGGTGGCAGTACGACCGGCGGCGAAGAGCAGACCACCACCACCTCCAGGCCATTTGCTGACCTGAAGGAGCTGTTGAAAGAGAGATAACTACTGAGACGTTGGGCTCATGGATGTCTGACACCCATGAGAGCCCTGTGGCAGATCTTCTCAGGCGGTCTTGCCGTTGCCCCGCCTGGAGGTAAAAGAGATGAGTCCAAGGCCAGATAGCATCAGCCAGACGGCCGCAGGAAGCGGTACCGTAGCAACACTAGGACCATAGAGTGCCTGTATGCCATCGATATCATCCTGGTGTAGCCCGGTTGTGAAGGAATAATTGGGATACATAACTGCATCCTCAAGGTCTTCATTATGTCCGAGGCCGAGCGAATGTCCCAGCTCGTGTAGTACCAGGGAGAACAGGTCGAAACTTCCTAAGTCGTGGCTGTCCAGAATTATATCTCCAGCCACGGGACTATAGAGTATGGAATATGGATAGTAGGCATAGCCAAGGACATTGCCATTAGTATCACCCGCCCCATCGATAAGCATGCTCCCAAAGCGGATATCAGCAACAAAGTCCTCACCAAATATACCACCACCGTCGGTTATCTCAGTGAAAGTGAGATCGGCCACACTTGCCCATGTATCAAAGGCCCTCCTGATCTCGTTTTCAAAGCCGGTCGCCAGGTAAGCGGAGAGGGGTTTAACCGTTGTCTGTTCGCAATCTGTGCCCAAGCTGAGGCTGCAGTCAACCGTTGCGTCAATCAGGCTCCAGCTGATAGAGGCACCGGTGCCTAGTGTTGGATCACCCCATTTAATCCCTCCGCCCTCGAGTGTGTATGCCTGGGCGTTAGATAGAAGTAGCCATAAGGTAAAACCTAGAATGCCACTGGTCGAGTGTTTCATCATGAATCGTCTCCAGAAAGATTTATTCAAAGTATGAAGAAAAACACCCATACAGTGAGGTTTATGCTGTCTTTGATTATACACATTTCATGCCCAATGAATCGTGATTTGGGCCATGCGGTCACCACTATATCGGTTAGCTGCGGGGTAATGGCGCAAGGTATTGCGGAAGTCAGCAGAATCTATTCGCTAAGCGTCTTGCAATAAACCGGGGTAAACCGGTATTATTCGCGCTCTCTATAGGAGCGTAGCTCAGTTGGTTAGAGCGCCACGTTGACATCGTGGAGGTCGGCGGTTCGAATCCGCCCGCCCCTACCAATTTTTTAGAGTCGGTTACCATCAAGTGGCCTCTCGTATGGGCCACCACTGAAATAGGACTATTGTAATGCCAGTTATAACCCTTCCAGATAGCTCTCAGCGTAGTTTCGATCACCCAGTTTCTGTCCATGATGTAGCAGCCGATATTGGCCCTGGTCTGGCCAAGGCTGCCCTGGCTGGCCGTGTTGACGGGGTGTTGGTCGATACATCGCATCTGATCGAACAGGATGCCGAACTGGCCATTATTACCGAGCGTGATACCGAGGGGCTGGATGTGATCCGCCACTCCACCGCGCATCTGATGGCGCAGGCGGTTAAGGAGCTTTTTCCGCAGGCCCAGGTGACTATTGGGCCCACCATTGAGGATGGCTTCTATTACGATTTTTCATACGAGCGTCCCTTCACCCCAGAGGATCTTGAGGCGATAGAGGGGAAGATGAAGGAGCTGGTAAAGGCCGATATCCCGCTAAAGCGCTCGGTCATGTCCAGGGATGACGCGGTTGCCTTTTTTCGTGGAATCGGGGAGGAGTACAAGGCGGAGATTATAGAGGATATCCCAGCCGATCAGACGCTCTCCCTGTACCAGCAGGGTGACTTCACCGACCTCTGCCGTGGCCCTCATGTTCCATCTACTGGCAGATTGAAATCATTTAAGCTGATGAAGTTGGCAGGGGCCTACTGGCGTGGCAACTCCGATAACGAGATGCTACAGCGCATCTACGGCACCGCCTGGAAGGACAAAAAGGAACTCAAGGACTATCTGCACCGGCTGGAAGAGGCGGAGAAGAGGGATCATCGCAAGATTGGTAAGGCGCAGGATCTGTTCCACACCCAAGATGAGGCGCCAGGTATGGTCTTCTGGCATGACAAGGGGTGGCAGATCTATACGATCATCACAGGGTATATTCGGGACAAGCTGCGCAAACATGGATATCAGGAGGTGCATACCCCATCAATCTTGGATCGCTCCCTGTGGGAGAAGTCAGGCCACTGGGACAAGTTTGGCGATATGATTTTTTCCACCCAGTCAGAGAGCCGGGAGTATGCCATCAAGCCGATGAACTGCCCGGGCCACATTCAGATCTACAACCATGGGCTCAAGAGCTATCGTGAGTTACCGTTGCGGATGGCAGAGTTTGGCTCCTGCCATCGTAATGAGCCATCCGGTACCCTGCATGGCCTGATGCGGGTGCGTAACTTTGTGCAGGATGATGCCCATATCTTCTGTACCGAGGATCAGATTCTCTCTGAGGTCATAGCATTTAATGATCTGCTGTTCGAGGTGTATAAAGACTTCGGCTTTGAGGATGTCCTGATAAAGCTCTCCACCCGCCCGGAGAAACGGGTTGGCTCAGACGAGACCTGGGATAAGGCAGAGAAGGCCCTGGAAGATGCCCTCAACGAACAGGGGTTGGAGTGGGAGCTGCAACCGGGGGAGGGCGCGTTCTATGGTCCCAAGATCGAATACTCCCTGCGCGACTGTTTAAACCGGGTCTGGCAGCTGGGTACTATCCAGCTAGATTTCTCCATGCCTGAGCGTCTTGATGCCACCTATATAGCCGAGGACAACAGCAAGCAGGTTCCGGTGATGCTACATCGGGCAATCCTGGGCTCAATCGAGCGTTTTATCGGGATTTTGATCGAGCAGTATGCCGGAGTTTTGCCGCTCTGGTTGTCGCCAGTTCAGCTGATTGTGCTGAATATTACCGACAGACAGGCCGAATATGTGGAAAAAGTGGCAGAAATTCTGCAACAACAGGGATTTAGGGTAAAAACAGACTTGAGAAATGAGAAGATCGGCTTTAAAATTCGCGAGCACACGTTGGCACGTATTCCATACTTGCTAGTAGTGGGCGATCGCGAGATGGAAAACAGTAGTGTGGCTGTCCGCACCCGCAGTGGCGAGGACCTCGGCAGTATAACGCTGGAGGAGCTTAGCAACAGACTGGATGCAGAGGTGGCAAGCCATAGCTAGCTTTTACCTGAATCTATAGATTCAGGTTTAATTTTTTTGGAGGAACCGGTTATCGCTGGCAAGAAGAGGAATCGCCTTAATGGGGAAATTACCGCCATTGAGGTCAGACTGATCAACCAAGATGGAGAGCAGGCTGGAATAGTTTCATTAGAAGAGGCACTGAGTGCGGCCACTGGGGCAGGTATGGATCTGGTCGAGATTCAGCCTAATGCAGAGCCACCAGTCTGCCGAATCATGGATTTTGGCAAGTTTGTATTTGAACAAAAGAAGCAGCAACAGGCGGCCAAAAAGAAACAGAGAACGGTTCAAGTTAAAGAAGTAAAATTTCGACCAGGGACGGAAGAGGGGGATTATCAGGTAAAACTACGCAACCTGATACGTTTCCTGAGTGATGGGGACAAGGCCAAGGTAACCATGCGGTTCCGTGGCCGTGAACATGCTCACCGAGAGCTGGGTCTGGAGATGTTGCGAAGGGTAGAGGCCGATTTGGCCGAGTACGCCCAGGTAGAGCAGCAGCCCCAGATGGAAGGCCGGCAGATGGTGATGGTGTTGGGTCCCACTAAAAAGTAGATCTATTAACTAAAAGAGAATGCGGAGTTAAATGAAATGCCGAAAATCAAGACAAATAGCGGCGCGGCTAAGCGGTTCAAGCGAAAAGCTTCCGGGTCGTTCAAGCGTGGCCAGTCTCACCGTAGTCATATTCTGACTAAAAAGAGTACCAAGCGTAAGCGTCAATTGCGTTCACCTATGCAAGTGCATAAGTCCGACGAGGCAGCCGCCCGTCGTATGATGCCCTACGCCTGATCTGGAGACTAAACAATGCCAAGAGTAAAACGTGGTGTTACAGCACGCGCCAAACACAAAAAGGTGCTGGATGAAGCTAAGGGTTATTACGGTGCCAGGAGTAAGGTCTACCGTGTTGCCAAGCAGGCAGTTATCAAGGCCGGACAGTATGCCTATCGTGACCGGCGGCAGAAGAAGCGTATGTTCCGCGCCCTCTGGATTGCACGTATCAATGCTGGCGCCAGAGACAACGGTATCTCATATAGCCGTATGATGAATGGATTGAAGAATGCCGGAGTAGAGATCGATCGCAAGATGCTGGCCGATTTGGCTATTTTTGATAAGCCAGCCTTTACCGCTCTGGCGGAACAGGCCAAGGCCAATCTCTCCAGCTAAACAGTTGTCATCCCACCGGGTCCTGGATCCGGTAACAACATGACATAACCAAGGGGGAAGGCCTAATGGTCCTTCCCCCTGTTTTTTGGGCCGTAAAGAGACGCAAATAACCGCAAAAACTTGCCAATGTATTTTTTACATAAGGGGATGTAGGTTTGCGTAACTTTGCGGTGATTGGCGTTCATTTGCGGCTCTAATTTCATTGAGATAATAACTGATGGCTGATGACTCCACTCTGGATCTCGAAAAACTTACCAGCGAGGCGCAAAGCGCGATTGATGGAGCAACGGATATGCGTGCTCTTGATGAGGTGCGCGTTCATTACCTCGGCAAAAGTGGGCTGCTGACTGCGCAGCTTAAACAACTGGGCGGCCTGCCTAAAGAAGAGCGTCCGGCAGCAGGGCAGTCCATCAATTTGGCCAAGCAGGAGCTGGAAGAGCTTATAGGCACGCGGAAGGCAGCGCTGGAACAGGCAGCTCTGCAGGAGCGGTTGGTATCGGAGCGTATTGATGTCACCTTGCCTGGGCGGGGCATGGGGCAAGGCGGGTTGCACCCTATAACCCGTACCCTGGAGCGGATTGAAGAGCTATTCTCCCATGTCGGCTTCAAGGTGGTAGAGGGGCCTGAGATAGAGGATGATTTCCATAACTTTGAGGCGCTCAATATTCCGGCTCACCATCCGGCACGGGCGATGCACGACACCTTCTATTTTGATGCGCACCTGCTGTTACGCACGCACACCTCTCCAGTGCAGATACGTGAGATGCAGAACTCTAAGCCTCCGCTGAAGATCATTGCGCCGGGTCGGGTATATCGTTGTGATTCAGATCTGACCCACACCCCCATGTTCCACCAGGTAGAGGGATTTCTGGTGGACGAGGATGTATCCTTCGCCCAGCTAAAAGGGGTGTTGTATGACTTCCTCTCAAACTTTTTTGAACGTGATATCAAGATGCGTTTTCGGCCGTCCTATTTCCCCTTTACCGAACCGTCGGCAGAGGCGGATATAGAGTGTGTTATGTGTGGTGGCAAGGGTTGCAGGGTATGCAGTAAGACCGGTTGGCTGGAGGTGCTGGGCTGCGGCATGATCCATCCGGCGGTATTTGGGCATGTAGGAATCGATAGCGAAAAGTACACCGGTTACGCCTTTGGTATGGGAGTAGAACGGCTTGCCATGTTGCGCTATGGCGTCAACGACCTGCGGCTCTTCTTTGAGAACGACCTGCGGTTTCTGCGGCAGTTTGGTTAACAGATAATTAGCCGCAAATAACCGCGAATACTCGCAAAGAGAATCTGTGTATTTAGAGTTATTGATTCGCGTAAATTTAGCGGCTAACAAAGTTTTTAACGGGCCGCAAAGGAACGCAAAGAGGCATTAGATCTGGACAATGATTTATTCGCGCAGTTTTGCGGTGATTGGCGTGCATTTGCGGCTAAAAAGTAATCAATTAAGCAATAGGTAACAAGATGAAATTCAGTGAAGCTTGGTTACGGGAGTGGGTAGATCCCGATGTCACCACCGAACAGCTGGCGGAGCAGCTCTCTATGGCTGGCCTTGAGGTGGAGTCGGTAGATCCTGTGGCCGGTGAGTTTGAGGGTGTCGTGGTGGGTGAGGTGCTGGCCAGGGAGCAGCATCCCGATGCCGACAAGCTGGGAGTCTGCCGGGTTAACGTCGGTCAGGACGAGGAGCTACAGATCGTCTGTGGCGCTTCTAATGTGACGGCCGGGATGAAGGTGCCGGTGGCCATGGTGGGAGCTAGGTTGCCTGGCGATTTCAAGATCAAAAAAGCCAAGCTGCGCGGTGTCCACTCAGTTGGGATGATCTGCTCAGCTTCCGAACTCGGTCTGGCGGAGTCTTCCGAAGGAATCATGCCTTTGGCCGTGGATGCGACGGTGGGTAGCGATTTTCGTGACTATCTGGCCCTCAATGACAAGGCCATCGAGATTGATCTGACTCCAGACCGCGGAGATTGCCTCGGTCTGGCCGGAATTGCGCGGGAGGTGGGGGTGATCAACCGCTGCCCGGTGACCGCGCCGACCATAGATCCAGTGGTGGCCACTGGAGAGCATAGGTTTGAAGTCAAGCTGGAGGCCCCAGAGGCCTGTCCCCGTTACACTTGCCGGGTGATCAGCGGTATTGATGCCGCTGCAGCAACCCCTCTCTGGATGCAGGAGCGTCTGCGGCGCAGCGGTCTGCGTTCTATCAGTCCGGTGGTTGATGTAACCAACTATGTGCTGCTGGAGCTGGGCCAGCCGATGCACGGCTTTGATCTGGCCAAACTGGATGGTGAAATCCGCGTGCGCATGGCACAGCAGGGGGAGCAACTGACCCTACTGGATGGCCAGGAGGTTGAGCTACAGGAGGGTACCCTGGTGATTGCCGATGCATCTGGACCGCTGGCCATGGCCGGTATTATGGGCGGTGCGGCGTCAGGGGTAACCGACGAGACCAAGGATATTTTGCTCGAGAGTGCATTTTTTACCCCTACAGCCATTAGCGGTAAGGCGCGCAGCTATGGCCTCCATACTGACTCTTCCCACCGCTTTGAGCGTGGTGTCGATCCGCAACTGCAGGTGACGGCCATGGAGCGGGCAACCAGGCTGCTGCTGGATATTGTCGGAGGAGAGGCGGGCCCTATCGTGGAAGTGTCCTCCAAAGGGCATATCGAACAGCGCCCTGAGATCCTCCTGCGCCGGGAGAGAGTGGCCAAGCTGCTGGGGTTGACCATCGATGATGAGACCATAGTCGATATCCTCACCCGCCTGGAGATGCAGGTGGAGTCGTTGGCAGAGGGCTGGATGGTGACTGCCCCCAGCTGCCGTTTCGATATCTCCATTGAGGTGGATTTGATCGAGGAGATCGGGCGTATCTACGGCTATACCGAAATCCCCATGCATCGTAGCTCAGCGGCCACTGCCATGCGGGCAGAGCCGGAGATCGCATTTACCCTGCAGCGAGCCAAACATCTCCTAGTGGATCGGGATTATCAGGAGGTGATCACCTACAGCTTCATCAGCCAAGAGATGCAGCAGCTTACAGACCCACAGCACGGCAGGGTGGAGCTGGCTAACCCAATCTCCAGTGATATGTCCATCATGCGCACCAGCCTCTGGCCGGGGCTGTTGCAGAGTGCTATATACAATCAATCCCGTCAGCAGGGGCGGATCCGACTCTTCGAGTCAGGTCTTAGGTTTGTCAAAGAAGATACTGAAATCAAACAAGATTTAATGCTTGCAGGGCTGATAACCGGGTCAAATATCCCGGAACAGTGGGGATCTGACGACCGCAACGCCGATTTTTTTGATATAAAAGGGGACCTGGAGGCGATTTTTGCGCTGACCGGATGCCCTGAGGAGTTCTCATTTCGAGTGGAAGGGCACCCGGCCCTCCACCCTGGGCAGGCCGCAAGGATTATCCGGGGGGGAAATCCGGTTGGTTGGATCGGCATGTTGCACCCTGAACTGGAACACAAATTAGACCTGACTGAGAGTTGCTATCTGTTTGAAATACAAGTAAATTACCTTCTTGATGGGGTGCTTCCGGCGTTCAGCCCGCTGTCAAAATTCCCCTCTATCAGGCGTGATATCGCCATTGTGGTGGAGCAGAAGGTGGAGTTCAGTGAGGTGGCGGCCTCTATAAGGGCCGCAATACCGGATATTTTACAAGACATTTTACTTTTTGATGTCTATACTGGTGAGAAGATAGATTCAGGGCTAAAAAGTCTCGCTTTAGGCTTGATTTTACAGGAAACTTCGCACACTCTTACAGATCGAGATGTGGAAGAGGTGATGGGGTCTGTTCTGCAGGCATTACAACAAGAACTAAATGCACAGTTGAGGGATGAGTGATGGCGCTGACCAAAGCTGATATGGCCGAACGGTTGTTCGATGAATTGGGCCTTAATAAGCGTGAGGCCAAGGAGATGGTTGAGCTCTTTTTTGAGGAGACTCGCCGCGCGCTGGAAAATGGCGAACAGGTGAAACTGTCCGGGTTTGGTAATTTCGACCTGCGGGAGAAGAATCAGCGTCCTGGGCGCAATCCCAAGACAGGCGAAGAGATCCCGATTACTGCAAGGCGGGTGGTGACGTTTCGCCCAGGGCAGAAACTCAAAGCAAGGGTAGAGGCCTATGCTGGACGCGAGTAGTACTACCGCTGATCTTCCTGTTATCCCAGGCAAGCGTTACTTTGCTATTGGCGAGGTGAGTGAGCTTTGCGGAGTAAAGCCTCATGTGTTGCGCTATTGGGAGCAGGAGTTTCCACAGCTCAAGCCTGTTAAGCGGCGTGGCAATCGTCGCTATTACCAGCGACACGATGTACTGATGATTCGCCAGATTCGAAGCCTTCTCTATGAGCAGGGGTTTACTATTGGTGGCGCCAGACAGCAGTTGACCAGTGATGATGCCAAAGAGGATAGCAGTCAGAGCCAGCAGATTACACGGCAGCTGCGGGTTGAACTGGAAGAGGTCTTACAGATTCTGAAGCGTTGAGTTTGGTTGGCATTTGACACAGCGGGCCGCTACGCCTAGTATGCGCGCTCCTGCGGAGCGTAGCGCAGCTTGGTAGCGCACCACAATGGGGTTGTGGGGGTCCGGAGTTCGAATCTCCGCGCTCCGACCAACGGAATAGAGAGGGGTTACGTTAACGCGTAACCCCTTTTTTATGTACAGGATGTACGTATGCTGCGAAGCACAGGGATGTGCGAGAGCAGCGAATGTACAGGATGTACGTATGCTGCGAAGCACAGGGATGTGCGAGAGCAGCGAATGCCCAGTATACCGCGGGCGCATGGACGCGCAGGAGTGGCGAATGGCAGGATGTACAATATGCCACGGGATGACGGTGTGATTGTGGGCTAGAGAGTTTAGTGTTAACCGGTCCTAACTAAGAAACATGTTCTCCACCTCTCGCAGCTCCTCTGCCACCCCATCTATATTGACCACCTCTACATCAGGCTCCAGGCCGATCTTGGCGAAGGATGGTATCTTGCTCCAGTCTACCCACGTTGATGGATGCTCTGGAGGCAGGGTCTGGAGTAGCGCTACCAGGACTACATCCACATAATCAACCTCTGGTCCGCCATCATAGTCCAAGTTCTGGTAGTTATTCGGTACCTTCACCAGACTCTCCGGAAAGTCCCACTCCTCTAGGATCTGATGACCCATAGTGGGGCCTAGGGCGGTAACCATCTGGGCGAGATGCTCTGAATTCTCCACCAGTTCAGGATAGCGATCCGCCATCATAAGGACCGGTAGATTGCCAATATTGTGAATTAGACCGGCCAGCATCGCCTGATCATTGTCTATATGGGGTAGAGGGTGTGCCAATACGCGCGAGATCGCGGCCACCTGTACCCCCTCTTCCCAGGTAGAACGCAACTGCCTGTCCAGGGCATCAGAGGTGGCCTGGAATATCTGCTTCATTGCGATACTAATTATAAGGTTGCGTACAAGGGTGTTCCCCAGGCGGGTAATGGCCATCTGAATGCTATCTATATGAACTACGCCACGGTAGAGGACACTGTTGGCTACCTGTAGTAGCCGTGCGGCGAGGGCGGCATCGGTAGCTACGATCTCTGCAACCTCGTTGGCAGTGCTGTTCTCCTTTTCCATAACCTCGCGTGCACGCAGTGCTACCTCCGGTAGGGTAGGTAGGGTGATGGTGTTGTCGTGGATGGCGGCCTGGAGTTTTTCCTGAAATTCTTCTGTGCTAATCATAGTGGTCTCAATTTAATAGATATTGCATGAAGTCTGGCAGATTAGCGGGAAAATGGAACCTACTCTGGCTCAAATGTATAGGGTAGGCTCAGGAAATCGAGTCGTGGGCCGGTGGTATCCTGCAGATGCAGATCGCCCTGCACGTATGCACTATCGGCTATCACTGCCAGCAGCTCATAGCCACCATCTGGAGAGGGTCTGGCGTCTACTATCTTGCCTACACCCTGGCTGGAATCATTTTCTTGCGGAGAGAACAGCTCATCGCCGGGAGATGGACGCTGCTCAGCATTCACATGGGCGCGATACATACGCCGTTTTAGTTTGCCCAGAAACTTCATTCTGGCCACTACCTCTTGGCCGACATAACACCCCTTGGTAAAACTCACTCCATCTACCAGCTGCATATTGGTCATCTGGGGAACGAATGTCTCACTGGTATTGCTGTAGATCGTTGCGATCCCGGCCTGTATATCCAGTAGAGGCCAGAGGTCTGGTTCAGACAGCTCTGCCTCCTCGCGTAATTGCTGCCACATAGGGGTGATCTGTTCCACCGGCCCGAGCAGTTCAAATCTGGGACGATCGGCAGGTAGACGCAGTAGGGTCAGCTCATCCGCGTGGCAGACAACACTCTCATCGTCAGGTATGGGACCAAAGTGAGCAGCCAGGAGATCTGTGGCACAGTTGCCGGATAGACCGATACGTACCAGTTGATCAGAGATGTCTGTAAGCTCCACCTTGGAGAGCAAGACATACATGGAGAGCCGCTTTAGGATGGCCGCCAGGAGCTCTCGTGGTAGCTGCAGAAAATAATCACCATCCCGCATAAAGATACGAAAGATGGCCAGCATTCTTCCCTGTGGGGTGCAGTAACCGCTGATCTGGCTGTGTTGCTCGGTCAGGGCGTGGATATCATTTGTGAGCTGTCCCTGGAGAAAGCTGGCTGCATCGTCACCTTTGACCCGGATAAGCCCCATATAGGAGAGCTCGCTAAGGGCGCATGGCGGAAACGGAGTTGCATCGGCGAATTCCACTATACCCTGATCACTGATGGATGCAGACCAGGATTCAAGGAGCCTCTTCCACTGCTGATTCATACTACTAATCTCCAATTATTGTTCTAGAGAAGGTATCATACTGGCTCTTACAGACGCCACTGATCCCAAGTAATGCAACCTAAAACTGGCAGCCTAGTGCTGTACAAAATTCACCCTGCCCGTGTTAGTGCTATCAGCGACAAGATAGATATTGAGCTGGAGGGCGGTAAGGGCAAGCGGGTACGGCCCAAGGATATATCGCTGCTTCACCCTGGCCCTATTGCCAGCCTAGCTGAATTGACGCAGCAGCAGGGTGATGTCGATGAGGCGCGGGAGCTTCTGGTGGGTGGTGAGACCAATCTGGCCGAACTGGCAGAGCTGATCTATGGCGAATTTACTCCGGCGGCTGCCTGGGCGACGTGGCAACTACTGCACGCAGGGCTCTACTTTGAGGGTGACCTGGATAGCATCAGGGCGCGTAGCAGAGAGCAGATCGAAACAGATATTAAGGAGCAGGAGGCCAAGGCTAAAGCCGAACTGGAGTGGGGAGAGTTTCTTGACAGGGTTAAGTGCGGGGAGATCCTCGAGGAGGATCGCAAGCGTTTGGCGGAGGTAGAGCGACTCTCCTTCGGGCAGAGCGAACGCAGCACCATTCTACAGGCCCTGGGGCATCAGGAGAGTCCGGAAAACGCTCACCGCCTGTTGCTCAGTACAGGCTATTGGCAGGGTGACTTCAACCCCTATCCGCAGCGGCTTTTGCTACCACAGGATAATCCTGATATAGCGGTCCCGGAGCTACCGGAGGAGGAGCGGCTCGACCTCACCCATCTGGCCGCCTATGCCATCGATGACGAGCAGACGGCAGACCCGGATGATGCCCTGAGCCTGGATGGTGACCGCCTGTGGGTGCATGTGGCGGACGTGGCGGCACTGGTGGTACCGGACTCGGAGCTGGATCTGGAGGCACGTGCCAGGGCGGCAAACCTCTATCTGCCGGAGCAGATCATCCATATGCTGCCAACCGACATAACCGCAAAATTAGGGCTGGGTCTGCAAGAGGTATCACCCGCCTTCTCAATCGGTTTTTGTATAGATGCACAGGGAGAGCTGGTCGATATCACCATCACCCCAAGCTGGATCAAGGCGAGCAGGGAGAGCTATGGAGGGATAGATGAGAGGTTGGGGCAGGAGCCATTTTCCAGCATGTTGCAGATGGCCAAGCGCAACCAGCAGCGGCGTGAAGATGCAGGAGCGTCCAGTATAGATCTGCCGGAGGTGAATGTCAGGCTCATTGAGGGGAGCGTGGTGATCAGTCCCATGGTGCGCTCGGCCAGCCGTCAGATGGTGGCCGCAGCCATGATCATGGCAGGTGAGGCGACCGCACGCTATGCGCTGGAGCATAACATCTCCCTACCATTCGCCGCTCAGCCCCCTCCGGACAGCCAGCAGCAGCCAGAGGGGATGGCTGCCATGTACGCCTATCGTAGGCAGTTCAAACCGAGCCAGTTCACCACCCAGCAGTCACCCCACTCAGGTTTGGGGCTAGAGGCCTACAGTCGTGCTACCAGCCCCCTGCGGCGTTATCTTGACCTGGTAAGCCAGCAGCAGATACGCGCTCACCTGCGGGGCGCAGAGGGGTTGTCACCAGAGGCGATAGCGGAGCGTATAGTTGCGGCGGTTAGCGCCGCACGCACCACTCGGCGAGCAGAGAGGATGTCTAACAACCACTGGAAGATGGTATATCTCCAGCAGAACCCCAAGTGGCAGGGTAGGGGTGTTGTAGTGGCGATGACCGAGCGTCGGGCCACTGTGTTGATCCCAGAGTTGGCCATGGAGACAAGAATAAGATTGGAGCGGGAGGTGGAGCTAAATACCGAACTGCAAGTTGCGGTAAGAGAGGTAGACCTGCCGGATCTTGATGCAAGGTTTAGGGTGATTGATGGTGTGTAACAGAAGTGCATAAGGGCTACACTAGATAGCATGAGCCGATCTGATCCATACCAAGACTGCTCCCTCTGTCGCGTGATGCGAGCCTTCGCATTTAGCGCCATCGGTGGAGGGGTGGCCGGTTATACCGCACGTTGGTTTGGTCTGGAGCAAAACTATATATTCATCATCGCCTTCTTTGGGGCGTTGGCTGCTGTGTTGTGGGGCAATAAAAAGAGAAGATAAACAAGGGTGGGTAGCAGAGTGTCATTCCGCGTCCGCAGAGAATGACTCCGTAGTGTAGCGATAGACCCGCAGCGACGGGGACCAGTAGTCAGCTGGCAGGCCAGCCTTCATCTTCAGGTGACTCAAGAAAGATGTCGGTTCAGGTAGCGACTCCCATACTGCAGGCAGAAAGGTGCCACGCTGTCCCTTCTCCTCCAGGATCAAACCGTCTACTCCTGGGCGCAGCTGTGCTATCAGCTCATCTTCGGAGGAGAACTCAAGCGGCTGGGACGGGGTCAGTATAGACAGGTGGATCTCCAGTCCCTGTAGTTCCGGTTGGGTAAGAGGCGGGAAACGGGGATCGCGAAATGCGGCGGCAAAGGCGTTCTCCGCTACATCTGTTATCAGCGGCTGGATTGCCTCCAGATGACCGATGCAGCCACGTAGCTGGCCCTGCAGGTTGAGGGTTACAAAGGTGGCCCTCTCCAGCTGCAACTCCGCTGGCTGTTCATCCAGGACTGGCTTCAGTGGTGAGCCGTGTTCCAGCCCATGCCGGATAGAAGCGATGGCAGTCTCAAGTAGTGTTTGCCGTAGCGTAGAGTTTAGGGTGGTGTCAGGCAAAGGCGTAGGCTCCATAGCCGACTACTCTATCTTTGGAACCGGCAGTATCTCCGGAGTTGCGTAGATCCAGGGTAGTTGGGTGTAGCTGGTGGCGCCGTGCTGCCAGCAGCAGTCCGCTGATCGGGAGACGGCCACACGCCTGGTCATGGCTGATCGCCTCCGGCTGCAGTCTCTCAATATCCCTGGAGGTTTCTGTATCGATCCTATTGGCCTCTTCGTACTCCAGATAGTGGCTCAGATCAGAGCTGATAACTATCAGGGTCTCAGCTCCGCCCCACAGCCGCTCCAGCACCTCATCCACCGCTGCAGGATCTGTATCTCCGACGATCAGGGGGACAATCTTGAATTCGCCAAGGGTCTCCTGCAGAAAGGGTAGATGTACCTCCAGGCTGTGCTCCTGCTCAAAGGCAGCGTCCAGTAGCGCGACCTGGGGTAGATCCTGTAGTTCTGCAGTGGCCGAATGGTCTACCTCAAGCAACCCCAGAGGGGTCTGAAAGAACTCTGCACTAGAGCAGGCGATACCATAGAAGTGCACCCGGTGTGAGGGCGCCAAGATAACCACCCGGCTAATCTTGTTTGCGCTGGAGGTCAGTTGGATATAGGCGCTGGCGGCAATAGGCCCAGAGTATATATAGCCAGCGTGGGGGGCTATCAGCGCCTTGGGAGCGGCTATGGTTTCAGGCTGGGCTGATTCCAGAAAGGAGCGCAGTTGGGCTCGCAGTTCAGTAGGGTCTGCTGGATAAAAGCTACCAGCAACTACCGGCAGTTGGATATTTGGCATAATGGACACCCCTAGTGCTATCCAGTTAACCTATGTTGTAGCGCAATGCAGGCTGCGGCGCAAAGCCTTAGCTCACAGATTGCGCTATTATCTAGGTACTAAGGAGCGCGACAGATGGCACGGAACGATACTCCATTCCCCACAAAATATTGGCACCAGGTTGAGGGTGGGCGGGTGCAGTGTGATGTCTGTCCTCATTACTGCAAGCTGCGTGAGGGTCAACAGGGGCTCTGTTTTGTCCGCGCCTGCCACGCTGGAGAGATAGTTCTCACCACCTATGGACGCTCCAGCGGGTTCTGTGTTGATCCCATAGAGAAAAAACCACTAAACCATTTCCTTCCGGGGACCGCGGTACTCTCCTTTGGTACTGCCGGGTGCAATCTCACTTGTGGCTTCTGTCAGAACTGGGATATGAGTAAATCGCGTGAGATCGATGTCCTGGCCGCCAGTGCATCCCCGGAGGAGATCGCCAGCAAGGCGCTGGAGTTGGGATGTAGTAGTGTCGCCTTCACCTACAATGATCCGGTGATCTTTCTGGAGTATGCGGATGCGACCGCCCAAGCCAGCCATGAACTGGGGATAAAAACGGTAGCGGTAACGGCCGGATATATCTCTCCAGGGGAGCCACGGGAGCAGTTGTTTCGCCATATCGATGCGGCCAATGTCGATCTGAAGTCGTTTAACAGTGAGTTTTACCGGCGCCACTGTAGCGGCGATCTACAGACCGTATTGGATACACTGCTCTACCTTAAAACAGAGACCGATGTCTGGCTGGAGCTGACCACACTACTGATCCCGGGAGAGAATGATTCCGACCAAGAGTTGAAGGAGATGACCAACTGGGTAGTAGAGCAGCTTGGCCCCGATGTACCGATGCACTTCTCGGCCTTCCATCCAGACTGGAAGATGCAAGATGTAGCGGCGACCCCGGCCAGCACCCTTGTACGTGCCCGGAAGATCGCCCTGGCTAGCGGCCTGCACTACGCCTACTGTGGCAACGTGCATGATCCAGAGGGTGATAGCACCTGGTGTCACCACTGTGGTGAACTGCTGATAGAGCGCGATTGGTACCAACTGGGTAAGTGGAACCTCACACCAGAAGGGGAGTGTCGCTCTTGTGGAACCCGCTGCGCCGGGGTGTTTGCGCCTGAACCGGGAGATTGGGGACGGCGGCGGCTGCCTGTGCATATGGGGTGAAGAGGATACTCAGATTTGAGTGGTATGTCTGATCTGTATTGAGAGGTGGTATTGGATCAGGCCAAAGTGCCATTTGGCGAGAAAATGCGGTTCTGGAAGAGTGAGAGCCTGGATCAGAGATCAAGACAAATAATTGTTCTCTGACCAGGCTCTGTGGTTAAGGGCGACAGATAGAAGTTGTTCAGCGTAGCGTTCCCTGCTGCTGCTGAGCCATACTGAAGTGTCCTTTGCAGCCGTCACTGCTTATATATGCTCCATCTTTCAGTACCCATGGTTTAGACGCGCTTCTCCGGTTTAACATCCCTCTAAATTCTGTTGTCTCAGCTGACCGGGGAGTTGAGGTGGCAGGTATACGTGGTCCCGAAAGTGCGGGAGTTGAGGATTTGGTTATCGTTCCCTTGATTGCACAGCTATCACCGGTTACTAATACACCACCTTCTAGAGTAGATGTTTCACCGCTAGAATCTGTGGCGACTTGTCCAGTTATTTTCTGTTGGCACTTACGTTGATTAATCACCATGGTGAAATGTCTCGTTTCCCCTGTTTGGCAGCTCGTTTCATCGTCAACAGCAGTCCCTGTATAGGCTCCTGCAATACAGCATGTCTCTGCATTTGCCATTGAAGATGCCAGCATTAATACAGAACTGACAAAAAGTACTTTTGTGTTGTGTTTCATATTAATCCTCCATAAGTA
Source organism: Sedimenticolaceae bacterium (assembly GCA_050304615.1). GTDB lineage: Bacteria > Pseudomonadota > Gammaproteobacteria > Chromatiales > Chromatiaceae > CBFDBF01. The sequence goes on along the minus strand of JBNLDW010000015.1, from coordinate 4,915 downwards.
TTAACAGCTATAGTCAAATAGCAGTATGCCCATAATGCTAAATGGGCGATTAATCCATGCTATAGCTCTGTTTGCATTCAGTATCGTACGAATCTTCCATTTTCAGTTATTACCTACTACCTTGAGAGTTATCGCATAACAGCTAATTATCCAAATGGTGTAGATAGTGAACTATTTTGCCAGCACTATTGCGACACAAATTATTTAAATTTAGTTCTGTTGGTTTTTCGGTGGAATATAAAATTTGTGATATGGGTCTATGTTGAAGGGCCAATATATAGCCACTCATCTGGCGCAAGCCATTGGATAAGTCTGTCACCTGAGTGCATGCCAGGGGTCACCATGAATAGCGGCCTGTGAGAGAGCCAGGAGGTTAGGAGTTAACGCTATTTAAACCGCTCATCAGACCTGTGACTGGAGACGGTCTCACGTGACTGTCTGAACCAACCGGTGCGGACACCTTCCTGGGCATCGAACTCCGGGATGTAGGGCTTAATATCGAGCAGGGGAGTGCCATCCAGCACATCAATATTCTTAACATAGAGGATATTGTCCTCTACCCGATCCAACTTAACGATAGAGAGCCCGATAGAATTGGGTCGTTTCGGCGCGCGGGTGGAGAAGAGCCCTCGCTCCTCTGAATCCATGAACGGTACAACCTGTAGGTTAAAGCTATCACTGCGGTGGAAATGGTACAGCAGGATGATGTGTGAGAAGCCATCGAGATCGGCTAGTCCATCTTGGAACTCATCTAACACTTCGATAGAGCCCTCAACGCCAGTGGCACCTGTGGGTTGAATAGGCATGTCGTTCAGTTTCTGAAACGGACTGTGGATGATGCCGATAGGGGTGTAGATGATGTTCATTATTTGATAATCCGTAGTCATAATATGGAGTCAGTGTTATCAAACGCAGCTAAATGCCTAAAACCCATTATCTAGCATCCACCTCACAATGAAATTTTTCTGGTTGTAGTGATAGATTATGTTTGGGTGCAGTACACCGGATGTTAGATATACAGTACGCGGAATGATATTCTGTTTCTTATAAGAGATGTAAGTTGTATTAAACCAGCTTTTCTTTGAGCAAATGCCTTTGGTTTTGGTGGCTTCTTGCATGCCCCCAACCCAATGCCAGTTGTAAGGCTTATATTCTCGGACTACTTTTTTTATCGTACTGTTGAGGGGGCGCACGATCTTTGTGTATGCTTTTTTATACTCCCTTTCTGAGATCCTGAAGGGGCCGATGCCAACACCTCCTTCAAAGATACTGCCATCGTACTTGCAATAATCTCCATTTTCATCTTTTGTGGGATCGCCATAATCTAAAACAATAACATTCTTGGGAGAAAGGTGTTGGTTGATTGTGGTTGCCATAAAGGCATACTTTTTTTTCAGCTCGTTGAAAATTGTCCGATCCACATCGCCCAGGCAATTTCTCTCACATTCAGGTATAAGTGCAGACGTAATCAGTTCACCAAAGCCTACATCATTACCTCCAACGCTTAGAACCAAAAGGTCAGGCTGTATGATCTCCTCACTGCATGTCCAAAAAGGTAGGGTCTTGGTGATTGTTCCAGGGCACAGGTCTCTTATGGCTTGATTGAGTTGTGGCTCTATGTAATCCCCCTTATATACATCTTGTATACATTTGTCTCTACAATTCCAGGAGGGGTTTTTTTGATGATACTTGAGTTGCTCTTTTGTCTCTCTGCCACTATATGGAGTTAATATCCCACCAAACTCTGGTATTGGTGGATTGTTTAGTGAAACCATTTTGCCTTCTATTATTAAATCTCCGATTTCTGCGCCAGAGCATGCATATGAAAGAAACGAGACTGCCCTATGCTTTGTCTTTTTAGGGAGCGATATCCACTCCATTGCCGCATACAGTGCAGATGTGGGTAGTGATCTATGGCATTTTTTATCCCACCAGTGGGTGTCGTTAAGATGCGTGACTGGGGGTATCATGTATTGCTCAATTTGCTGGTTAACATCTGGCACACCTTCGCCTGATGCATATGAATCTCCCAGTACAACAATAACCTTATGATCGATTTTGACCTCTTGGTTCAAAGTGAGTATTGAGCCATTTTCCCTGGAAATATTAACTATCAATGTCTCTTCAGTAGAGGGTAGTGTTAACTTCGCTATGCACCCATCTATTGCTTGACCAGTAGATTCTATCTCCCATGAGCAGTGGTCACTCTCTTCTGCCTTAACCCATGCTGTTATAGGCCACTCTTCGGGGGGGAGATATTCACTTACATATTCATGTTCAGAAGAATCCCATTTGGTTTTAGGTAGCTCTCTGCAACGAAGTAAGTCCGGTCCTTTGATCGGAGATGGATGTATTTTGGATTTCCCTTTGGCAGCAGCAGTTGGCACATCTTTTAATCTACTGTAAACACGATGGAAATCATTTTCGTCTTCAAACAGTCTGAATTGGTTGTCAACTTTCCAATAAATAGTTTCTGCATTGGGTGTTTCAATGTGGTCCTGTAACTCTCCGTTATATTCGACCCCATCTGCTTCCGTGCAGGCTATGTTCATAAGTTCTGGACATGAGCCACAACCATATAGGAACATGGCAGCCAGAGACAGTGGCAATAATTTAAATGTATTCATACTGCCGCCCACCCATAATGAATAAATGTGGTCAGAGAGCAATTAACGCTAATATTCGGGATCTCTTAATATTAGAAACAATTGCTCTCTGATCCGGTTATTTTATTAGGCGTGTACTAGTAACTAAATTTACCATTACTACCTTCTTCAATCTTTTTCGCAGTTTTTTCATATACTTCAAACGGCCTGGATATACCATTACCAAATATCAACTGCACCCGCGGCTTTATAAAACCATCTACTTTCTTTGCTCTAATCTCATGCCATGGTATCAATAAAGGAGGATGCCCAATTCTAAATGGGAGTAAAACCCCCAAAAAGAGGCCGTTTCTATCGGTGCCAATAGTATAGATATTACCTGCCAACATTATTGAGCCCCAAAATGCCTGAACTGCATACATTAGCTTTGATTCTGGTTTGATTCTGGTTTTATATTTTTCCGCAAGACGCGACCAACCTGTAATTTTAGAAAGAGCAACTAAAGTAAGACACCACATTACAACAAGGAAAATTCCAAAATATACTGGATTGTTTAGTAACGACATTTGCCACTCAAATATTTGTTCCATGATTTGCTATGCCTAACGTTTACGGTAAGGGGCCGAGGCGAAGCCGAGGTCCCGCGCAGGGCCGTAGGCCCGGAGTGAACTTGACCGGCTTGTTAGATGCCATTAATTAACTCCTTTAACTTGGATAATTCTAATGAGTGATTTTCCTTCTCATTAAAGATATTACCTCTTACAGTTGAACCCTCCTTTTCGAGCCAATTTGTTCCACAAATTGATATGGCATATTTTTCTTTACCCGCGTTGTCGAAAGTCTCTTTTGGCGTATAAATACTAAACACATATTGTTTGTTTATTATAAATTCTGTTACATAAGGCCTGCACAAATAACCATTATCACCCCACACTCTAATATTTATTTCTTTTATGTCGCCCTTAATAACATCATCAACCCTTATGTTCATACTTGTCTTTTTAGAATCGTATGATTTTACAGTTCCAACAATCACATAATCTTCGCTTACTTGAGATTCAATAAATGGCCCCATAGAAGCGCAATCACATGCAATTATTGAATGTGACGCCAAAAGTAGAATTGAAAATACAAACGTCCTCATTATTTTATTTAGCATCTAACGTCAAAATTAAGGGGCAAGCTGTAGTTTAGCTTGTCCCGCTTGAATGCCTTGTTATACGCTGTATTGTATTTGTTAATAATATGAGCGTAATTATTAAGTAACCAATAATACTAAACCATAGAATAGTAACAAAAAACATTCGTAGTCTAGCGGGTAAGGCATTCTCGTCATAATCTAGATAATTAAATATTACTCTAATATCAAATACCTTTAGGAATGCCGGTTCAGTAATGTAAATAATTGAAACTAAAATAGGCACAATAAAAAATATAGCTTTTAGCCTTAATTGATATCTATGCCTTGCACTCCACGATGCGCCTAAGCCTATAAGAGCAAAGAATAGACAAATAGAGTAAAAGATAATGTTTTCTATCATTTATTGCGTATAACGCCGCAATTCACCGGAGGCAAAAAGCATAGCGAGGAACGAGCGGCGCTTTTTGCCGTCCGTGTGAAATTGCCTTGTTAGCTGCTGATTTCAAGAATATTGCTCTCGACAAATTGCCGGTAGCACTCGGCACATAGCCACTGATTGCCATTGGTGTACCCAACACCAATCTCTGGGTTATCAGATTCTCGTATTTTCCACCAACATACCTGGCAATGCTCATGTTCCCAGCCGCCTTCGATTACCTCACCACCTACAGGAACAGCGTTTCCTTCTTTATGCTCAGTCCATGAATGTTTTTGCTTTATCGCATCGCGAGGTACGAACGTTGCCTTCTCCCATTTTTGGTTCCTGCACCATTCAACCTCTTCTTTCACATCACTGACTTTCCAGTGATCACCATGTATTAAGACAGTATCTTCCATTTCCTTTTGACAGCTAACGCTTCACATCACCGGCAGTAAAAAGCAGAGCGAGGAACGAGCGGCGCTTATTACTGTCCGAGTGCATGTGATTGTTATGTTCTTTTGTTTACCAATAAACAGGGTCATTGAATTCCTTAACACACATGGGGCGTTCGTTAATAGTTGGAATAGGCTCTTCCGTTAAAGATTTGCCGAGCCAGCCAAAAGGCATTGAAAGCTTTAGCGGAGCCTGAATTACATTTTCCGAAAGCGCCTGAAATCCCACCTTTGAATAAAACGATGGATCCCCATATGTGACAACAGCATTAACAGAGCGCTTTTTGAGTTGATT
>JBNLDW010000014.1:0-30226 GCA_050304615.1 Sedimenticolaceae bacterium | reverse complement strand
TGACACCCCACGGCTCCGCCCGCTACGCGGGTACTTTGCGCTTCTCATCCCACTCGGGGCTCTTCCGACGTGACATCCCTGTCCCGACGGAAGAGGGTCGGCATCCCTGCCGACCCCTTGCAGGCCTTTTCCTCGCGGGATTGCGATGCTCAACGGATCCGAAGGGGTTAAGGGTGGCCTCCCCTTACCTCCTCCGACGCAGCCGAGTACCGGAACCGATACAGGACAAGGCCTGAAAGGGCGCCACAGGGATGTGGCGCCTGCAGCGAGGGATAGGGATATCCTTTCGCTAGAGCCCCTGGAGCGGTGAGGAACGGAGGGTACCCGTAGGGCAAGTGGTGGAATGTCTTTTTCTTTCGCCCATTTCTTTTAGACAAGTAAAAGAAATGGGCTCGCATCTAACGCACAGAAGTAAGAAAAAGGTTTCTGCGTATATAAGCTGCGGAACTGATTACCGATATGATAATACCCACTCAAGGGGGTACCGAGGCCCCCCAAGGGGGAGAATGAATAACAGTAAAGGGCTACGAAATTAATTACCGATAAATGCCCGCAGCATATGACTAGAACATCTCCTGCGGATCCACATCAACCGACCAGCGTACCTTTCGACTCAGTTTCAGCTTGCGGATTTCGGGCAGCCACCCCCGGAGAAATTGTTGCAGCTCGGCGCGGCGCGGCGCCTGTACTAATAGATGTGCCCGATAGCGCCCGGCACGGCGCTCCATAGGCGCTGGAACCGGCCCCCACAACTCTAGCCCTCGACCAGCCGAGCCCGCTGCCAACTCCAGCGCCTGCTCTAGAAACTGTTTGGGTAGTCCATCATCGTGAGCCTCCGCCCGGATCAGCACCTGATGACTGTACGGAGGCAGTGTGGCACTCTGGCGCTCGTGCAGTGCCTCACGGGCAAAGTGGGTATACCCCTTATGGATCAGGGTCTGCAGTAGTGGGTGATCGGGATGACGGGTCTGAATGACCACCCGCCCCGGCTTATCTGCCCGTCCCGCTCGGCCAGCCACCTGGGTCACCAGTTGCGCCATCCGCTCTGCGGCCCGGTAGTCGGCACCAAACAGCCCCTGATCGATATCCAGGATTCCGACCAGGGTGACATTAGGAAAGTGGTGTCCCTTAGCCAGCATCTGGGTCCCCAACAGAAGAGAGTAGACGCCATCATCGACCTCCGCCAGCAGCCGCTCCAGACTCCCCTTGCGGCGGGTGGTGTCACGGTCTATGCGGACAGTGGAAACAGCGGGAAAACGTCTAGCCAGCGTCTCTTCCAGCCGCTCGGTACCCTGGCCCAACGGGTACAGTTCCGTCCCAGCACAATCGGGACACTGCCGGTCGGTTCGCCGCTGCGAACCGCAGTGGTGACACCAGAGGATGTTGCTCCCCAGGTGCATGGTAAGGCGGGCATCACAGCGGCGGCACTGGGCAATCCAGCCGCAACTGTAACAGCTGAGTTGGGGTGCATAACCGCGCCGGTTGAGAAACAGCAGCACCTGGTTGCCTGCCTCGAGTTGCTTTTCCACCAGCTGCAACAGGTGGGGGGAGAGGCCACCATCCAGATTGGCCGAACGGATATCCAGTAGATCCAGCCTGGGGGGGATAGCGCTACCGGCACGCTCCGGCAGCAACAGATGGCGATAGCGATCGGTCAGCGCATTATTGATACTCTCCAAAGATGGGGTGGCTGAACCAAGTAGCACCGGACAGTTGCGCCGCTGCGCCAGCACCAATGCCAGATCCCGTGCCGAGTAGCGAAACCCCTCTTGCTGTTTAAACGAGAGGTCATGCTCCTCATCTACCACCACCAGCCCTAGCCTGGGGATCGGAGTGAAGATAGCAGAACGGGTACCTATTAATACGGCCGCCTCACCCCGGGATGCTGCCAACCAGCCGCTCTCCCGCTCCAGGTCAGAGAGGCCCGAATGCAGCAGTGCAACAGGGGCGGCAATACGCCGCTGAAAGCGCCGCATAAGCTGTGGGGTAAGACCGATCTCCGGCACCAGGATCAGCACTTGTCGACCCCGCGCTACCACCTGCTCAACCAGCCGTAGGTAGACCTCTGTCTTACCGCTGCCGGTAATTCCGTCCAACAGAAAGGGGTGAAACTGCTGCAAGCTTGCCAGCACTGCATCTACCGCCTCCTGCTGGGCCTGGTTCAGCGCATGCGCCATCTCTTCAGGTTCTGCTATCGGTAGCAGGCAACAGCTCTCTAGCGCCCACGGCTCTATCCACCCCTTCTGTTGCAGGGCGCGCAGTATGTCCCGACACTCACCGCAAACAGCGTAGATCTCCTGCTGCCCCAGGCGGCCCTCCTCCGCCTGCTGTAAGAGTCGGAGCACCGCGGCCTGGCGCGGTGCGCGAGTCAGGTCATCCGCTGACTGATCACTCCCCAGTGGTGTCAGCCTCCAGCCGGGACGGGTGCCAACTAGCAGCGGCTTCCCCGCGCGCAGACGTAGCGGTAGCGCGGCGGCGATCACCTCCCCAATGGGGTGGTGATAGTAGTCTGCAGCCCACTGCAGCAGCCCCAACTCCTGCGGACCCAGCAGAGGCTCAGGATCTAGTCGTTGCAGCACACGCTTTAACCGCCCCGCCGGGATATGGCTCTCTGCCACCACCTCCAGTAAAATCCCGCAGCGCTCTCCCCGACCAAACGGCACCAACAACCGCTCACCTGGCTGCAGGCATGCGGGATCGACCCCCTGTGGTGGCAGATAGTCAAAACTGGAATGGAGCGGTGCCGGCACGGCAATCCGCAATAGGGCCTCTCTGGACATGGAGAGACTCTACCCGAGTTAGAATAATTTCTTAAGCAATAAAAGCCTTTAACCCATTATTCCTGTTGCAAGAAAAATCTTTTCCACAATATCTGTGGATAACCCTGTGTATAGAATCCACAGATTTCACTCCAGATAGGTACAGGCCTACCCCATCCTTAGATTGGTAAATTTGTTACCATTTTGTAATAATTATTGTAAATCAATAGGTTAACAGAAGATGGCCGGCACTCTCGGGGGAGACGTGACGTGCGTCACATGTTTTTGGCGGCGGCTGGGGCCGTTGTGCATAACCCACGGTAATAATAGAGATTTTTATTCTTATCGACTTTGATGCATCGCAGATGTTAACAGCCGTAAGCGGTGGATATGGGGCGATGATATAGATGCATTGCCAGCCAAAAGCCTGTCGGATTTAGTCCTGCTCGGCTGCCAATGGAGAGACTAGACAACATGCCTTTGGAATAAAACCGGAACCGGGAATGTCCATGGGCCGATCTCTTTGCAGTCGATCAATAATAGAGAGTAGGCTGACCCCGGTAGAAATTCTGCGCTCAATCAGTGTATGATCCCCAGCACTGAAGGAGGGTCTCTTTAGTGTTGCCCTCCATTGGCAGGAGAGAAATGGCAGTGAATCTACAACAACTGATTCTGCGCACTGACATTGCTGGTATGCCCCTAGGATGGATCGATTACCGGGATGCCGTGCGGCTCCACTTCCTTGACCAGATAGCATATAGCTGCGGTCAAGTGCTATATCGTCTCCATGGTGGGATCAACGCCCACTCCCGCTTGCGCAGCACGGTTGAGGTCAATACCATCATCGCCACCCGCGGCAACAACCAGATGCTGGAGAAGATACGTACCAGCTACACCCCGCCGCTGAATAATGAGACGCTATTTCAGCGCGATGGCCATATCTGCCTCTACTGCGGTAATGAATTCTCCCCCAGACAGCTTTCGCGTGATCATGTGCGTCCCATAAGCCGGGGTGGCCCAGATCACTGGAACAATGTGGTAACCGCCTGCGCCCGCTGCAACAATTACAAGGCGGGACGCACCCCAGAGATGGCCGGTATGGAGCTGCTGGCTATCCCCTTCACGCCCACCCATGCAGAGTATATCTATCTACAGGGACGTAATATTCTGGCCGACCAGATGGAGTTTTTGCGCTCGCATTTCCCCCGCACCAGCCCTCTACATGAGAGGCTGGGGCAATATAATAGCTAAGACACCTACTGCTGCCCCGCCTCCACCTCTGGTTTAGTCTCTGCGTTAGCTTCGGGCTCGGCTGGCGATTGCTGCTCTATCTTCGCCATCCACGCCCCCACCTGACTGGCAAGCGCCTCCTCCAGCCCAGCGAATGAGTGGGTGGCGCCTGACACCACAGTCTGGCGATAGCTGTTGTTCTCCGCCTTCCGTGCTGCGGCCGTGCGCTGTTTTGCGCTGTTGCGTATCGCCCCAAGATCACGGCTGCCGTAGATATCCAGGGTTGGCAGCTTGATCTTGCTCAACGCTTCGCTGGTCTTGTTCTCCGATCCCTCAGGTTCCAGCATTATGCCCACCGCCACCCAGGCGATTATCTCTTTTGCTGGCTTCTCTGCCGCTAGATAGTGCGCCGCCATACGGGCACCGAGTGAATGCCCGATTATTACTATCTTGCTAATCTCACGCTGACGTAGAAATTCTACTGCAGCGCTGATCCTGGCTGCTGCCTCTGGGATAAACGGCTCATATTCGGCACCGCCGCTACCAGCAGCGGCCAGCGGCATCTGTATCGCAATAGTCTCCCAGCCGTGTTGGGATAGATATCTCCGCAGGGGCCCGATCACTGTAGGAGTGTCAGGGTAAGCACCTCGTCCATGGAGCAAAATGGCGCCGCCCCGCAGGTCACCTTCGGCCTCCATATGAATGGCAAACAGCTCATCGCTCCCCGCCTTAAGGGTGACGCCCTCCCCCACCAGCGGTGCCCCCGCCAGCTCCGTTGCAATACGCTTCTCCCGCTCCAGATCTGCAGCTGTTGCGTTTGATATCAACGCGCTAAAACATAACAGCAGTGCGAACGGCCTTGGCATGCGGACATCTCCCTTATTCCCGTACATCAATGGCTCAAAGTATAGCTAGTTTTTCTTCGCCACTGGGTGAAAAACCGTAGCGCTTGCGTTACAGTGGCAACCAGAAAATTCGCGTATGCAAGGGAACCACTATGGCTGACTACCTGCTTGCCCCGTCTATCCTCTCCGCAGACTTCGCCCAACTGGGAATAGAGGTGGATCGGGTCCTGGCCGCTGGTGCCGACATTGTCCACTTTGATGTAATGGACAACCACTATGTACCCAACCTCACCATTGGCCCGCTGGTGTGTGAGGCGCTGCGCAAGCATGGGGTAGACGCACCGATAGATGTCCACCTGATGGTGGAGCCGGTGGATCGCATCGTCCCGGACTTTGCCGCTGCCGGGGCCAGCTATATCACCTTCCACCCGGAGGCGAGCCGTCACCCCCATCGCACCCTGCAACTGATCCGTGACCACGGCTGCAAGGCGGGACTGGTATTCAATCCAGCCACCCCGCTCTCCCATCTGGATCACGTGCTGGATCTGGTAGATATGGTACTGGTCATGTCGGTCAATCCAGGCTTTGGCGGACAGAGTTTCATCCCCTCAGCCTTAGATAAGATCCGCCAGATTCGTAAGATGATTGACTCCTCCGACTATACTATCCGTCTTGAGGTCGATGGTGGCATCAAGGCAGATAACATTGCCATGATAGCCGCGGCCGGGGCCGATACCTTTGTCGCTGGCTCCGGGATCTTTGGTCAGGGCCAGGAGAGTGATCCCAACCACTATGACAGTATCATCCAGGCAATGCGCGACTCTCTGGCCACAGTTTGACTGGAATAACAACGTAAATTGGATTATCGTGCCCGCCTCAACTAAAATGGACATAACATGAGACTCTCACTACACAACAAGATATTGCAGACAGGTGGACGATGGCGCCGGTAGCTCCGGCCTGTAGTACCCGTTTGTGTATAATCTTTTTGTGGAGAGCAGTATGACCCCCGAACAATTCACCGCCCTGAAAGCAGAGGGCTATAACCGTATCCCCGTAATGCGCGAGGTCCTGGCGGATCTCGATACCCCGCTGAGCATCTACCTCAAGCTGGCCAATGGCCCCTACTCCTACCTATTTGAATCGGTACATGGGGGTGAAAAATGGGGTCGTTACTCCATCATCGGTCTGCCGTGTCGCACCCTGCTGCGAGTAAACGGCAATGAGATCGACATAGAGACCGATGGCAAGGTGGTGGAGAAGCACACAGCAGCAGACCCGCTAGCCTATATTGAGGAGTTCCAGGCACGCTATAACGCAGCCGAAATAGATGGCCTGCCCCGCTTCAGCGGTGGTCTGGTAGGCTACTTCGGCTATGACACCATCCGCTATATCGAGCCCAAGCTAGCCGCCTGTCCTAATCCGGACAATATAGGCAATCCCGACATCTTACTGATGGTCTCTGATGAGGTGGTGGTATTCGACAACCTGCGTGGCTGCATGTACGTAGTGGTCTACGTGGACCCCTCTCTGGGCGGCACCCTGGAGAGTGGTGAAGCGCGCATCACCGAGCTGATCGACAAGATGGCTGGAGGCGCACCCAGGCAACACCACGGGACACCGCACCAGGTGGATGAGTCGCACTTTGTCTCCGGCTTTACCGAGGATGGATTCCAACAGGCGGTGGAGAAGGGCAAGCAGTACATCCTGGATGGTGACTGCATGCAGGTGGTGTTATCACAACGCCTCTCTATACCATTCAGCGCCCCACCACTGAACCTATACCGGGCGCTACGGGGGCTAAATCCATCTCCTTATATGTATTTTTTGAATCTGGATGATTTCTATATCGTCGGCTCCTCCCCGGAGATCCTGGTGCGGCTGGAGGATAACAAGGTAACAGTACGCCCTATCGCCGGGACCCGCCGCCGCGGCCACAGCGAAGAGGAGGACAGCGCCCTGGAGCAAGAGCTACTGGCCGACCCCAAGGAGCTGGCGGAACACCTGATGTTGATCGACCTGGGGCGTAACGATGCCGGCCGGGTGGCCAAGATCGGCAGCGTGAAACTGACCGAGAATATGATCGTAGAGCGTTACTCCCACGTCATGCACATCGTCTCCAATGTCACCGGTGAACTGAACGACGGAATGAGCGCCATCGACGTACTGCGCGCCACCTTCCCCGCTGGCACCGTCAGCGGCGCACCGAAGATACGCGCCATGGAGATCATCGACGAGCTGGAACCGGTAAAGCGTGGGGTCTACTCCGGGGCGGTGGGTTATATCTCATGGAGCGGAAACATGGACACCGCTATCGCCATCCGTACCGCTGTGATCAAAGACAACACCCTACACATCCAGGCCGGGGCCGGAATTGTTGCCGACTCCATCCCCAGGCTAGAGTGGAAAGAGACCATGAACAAGGGACGCGCCATCTTTCGTGCCGTAGAATTGGCCGAAGCGGGGCTGGAGAATCCTCCTTCAACGCAAAGACGCTAAGACTCAAAGGACGCAAAGAATATTATTTCTGGATGAGTGCGGATTGACTTGTGGTGAAGTGGGTTCAAAGGGGCGTGCTATATTTCCTGCGGTAGCATTGGCCGAGGTGGGACTGGAAAACCCTCCCTCAATGCAAAGACGCTAAGACTCAAAGGACGCAAAGAAAATCATGGATGAAAATACACTTTCTAGAGAAATTGTAGACGCGGCACTTGAGGTACATAAAGAGCTGGGGCCAGGGCTCCTGGAGTCAATTTATCAACAGAGCTTGGCCCACGAACTCAAACTTAGGAGCATGCGCTGTGACACAGAAATAGCGATAGAGGCAAATTATAAAGGTCTAAGTCTTGGATCAGCATACAGGGTAGACTTACTGGTTGAGGACAAGGTGATTATAGAGGTAAAAGCGGTAGAGACAATATTACCAGTTCATAAAGCGCAGTTACTCTCGTATCTGAAATTAACCGATCTTAAACTTGGTATATTGATCAATTTTCACGTACCCCTGATAAAAAATGGCATCAAACGTATCGTACACAATCTTTAACCCTCTTTGCGCGCTTTGCGCCTTTGCGCCTTTGCGTTGAGAAAACAGCTATGCTCTTGATGATAGACAACTATGACTCCTTCACCTACAACCTGGTGCAATATCTAGGTGAGTTGGGGGTGGATGTGCGGGTATACCGCAACGATGAGATAAGCCTTGCTCAAATCAGTGAGCTGCAACCGGACCAGATCGTTATCTCCCCCGGGCCGTGCACTCCCAGTGAGGCCGGTATCTCGGTGGATGTAATCAAGCAATTTGCCGGACATATCCCGATCCTCGGGGTTTGCCTGGGACATCAGTCTATCGGTCAAGCATTTGGTGGCAACATCGTCCATGCGCGCCAAGTGATGCACGGCAAGACATCACCCATCTACCACTCCAACAGTGGCGTCTTCACCGGTCTCGACAACCCCTATACCGCAACCCGCTATCACTCTCTGGTGATCGAGAGAGAGAGCCTTCCAGAGTGTCTCGAGATCACCGCCTGGACACAGTTGGATGATGGCTCTATGGATGAGATCATGGGGGTACGCCACAAGGAGCTGGATGTACAGGGGGTACAGTTTCATCCGGAATCAATTCTGACCGAACATGGACATGACCTGCTGCGAAACTTTATCGAGCAGCGCTGATCAACACCAAGTCGCAAAGGGTTAGCAATTGCATTATTGCTTTTCGTTCCGTATACATAATCTACAAAACCTCTGCGTCTAATTCCGGAGCCTAACAAGATGAACATGCAGCAAGCCATCAACCATGTACTCGGCCGTCATGACCTTAGCTCAGACGATATGACCGCAGTGATGCGCACCATTATGACCGGCGGCGCCACTGCAGCCCAGATCGGCGGCTTTCTCATTGGCCTGCGGATGAAGGGTGAGACCATCCAGGAGATCGCCGCTGCCGCTGCCGTAATGCGGGAGCTGGCCACTGGTGTAGATATTAGCGGACTCGACCACACAGTAGATATCGTCGGCACCGGTGGTGACTCATCCAGCACCTTCAACATCTCCACCGCCTCCATATTTGTTGCGGCCGCTGCCGGCTGCCATGTCGCTAAGCACGGCAACCGCTCTATATCGAGCAAATCTGGTAGTGCCGATGTACTGGAGGCGGCTGGTGTCCGTCTGGATCTGACCGCCGATCAAGTAGCGCAGTGTGTGCGTGAAGTGGGTGTAGGCTTCATGTTTGCGCCGGGCCACCACAGCGCGATGAAACATGCCATCGGCCCGCGGAAAGAGTTGGGGGCGCGCACCATATTCAATGTACTCGGCCCTCTCACCAACCCGGCCGGGGTGCCCAACCTGATGCTGGGTGTGTTCAGCGAAGAGCTGATCGAACCCATCGCCAACGTGATGCAGGAACTTGGCAGCCATCACGTGATGGTGGTACATGCCAAAGATGGTCTGGATGAGATATCCATCGGTGAGCAGACTGAGGTGGCAGAATTGAAGGATGGTAGTATTCGCCGCTATAGCATACAGCCGGAGGATTTTGGTCTACAACGCACCCCCATCTCCAAGATCACTGTCAGCAGTGCAGCAGAGAGCCTCGCCATTATCCGCTCGCTGCTGGACAACAACCCAGGCCCGGCCCGTGACATCGTGCAACTCAATGCCGGCGCTGCCATCTACACTGCCGGCCTGGCCACCACTATGGCAGAGGGGGTCAACAAAGCAGGCGAAGTGATAGCCAGCGGCGAGGCGCGCAGTCGGTTGGAGCAGTTGGTGAAGCTGACTCAGGGGTTTGCCTGATTGGACCCCGCATTCTGAACCATAAGATTACCAAACCCCACTAGCAGTGGAGTCTAACGCACTGCTACCACTACTATTCCCCCTCTCCCTGCCCCACTAATTATCGCGCTAAGCTGCGCTAGATATAAAAACCTCAATCAAAATAGATGTTATTTAGACCCCATAATTACCCATCGAATCACTATGTTTTTCTTTGTTAAAGTTATGTATATACATGCCGATTACCATCTCTGTACCAAGTATTTACACATAATAAGATAGAGATTATCCCTCAAAGGAGAGAGCATGCTTTGGTTTAATATGAACTCACATATGCGCCTGGAAAACGTGATAAAGGAAGAGGAGAACGAGCAGTTAAAGCAAGAGCTTGAACTAACACAGAACAAATTGAGTTTAGTTACATCTGAATTGGATAGCCTTAAACATGGCGCCGACAGAGAGCAACAGCTTGGAAGGCTTATGGAGTTTGAGAATGAGCATATCAAGTCCAGCTTGCAGGATATTCAGTCAAATCTTGCCTGATCTGTGGACCAGGCCAAGGATACAATCAATGCGATTAGTGATATCGATAGAGATTTCTCAGGGTTATCATCAGAGATTCAAGGCATCACAAATGACTTAGGGAACTTGACAGAAATATCCAAACACTCTGCGGATGCCGTGAATGGAATGTCGTCGCGAGCCGAAGAGATCAGCTCCATTCTTGCTCTGATCAGGGGCATAGCCGAGCAAACCAACCTGTTGGCGCTCAATGCCGCGATTGAGGCCGCAAGGGCCGGTGAGCAGGGCAGAGGATTTGCTGTCGTTGCCGATGAAGTACGGGGGCTGGCGGATAAGACGCAAGCGGCTATTGAAGAGACTAACGGGGCGATTAAGTCTCTGCATGATAATGTGAGTTCCGTAAGCTCTGCCTCTTCACAACTAACCGAAAAGATCGAGGAAGTTAGTGAGACGGTTCATGGTTTTCAGGATGGCCTTGTTGCCATGAACAACAGAGTTGACGGCCACCTTGAAGGGATCTCCACAACTACGGATAGTGTGTTCATGAGCCTCGCCAAACTGGACCATGTGCTGTGGAAGGTAAATACCTATCTTTCGGTAAATATGGGCGAAGCAGCATTTGATTTTGTCGATCATCACAACTGCCGCCTTGGTAAATGGTATTACAATGGCGAAGGCAAAGAGTTCTTTTCCAAGTCAAGTCATTACAGCGTTATGGAGCATCCACACTCAGCAGTACACGATGAAACAAAAGCGATATTTCATATTATCGAACGTGATCAGCAGCTGAATTACACAGACCTGATGGAATCATTTAAGGTTATGGAGGATGCCAGTAGTAAAGTCTTTGCGGCACTGGATAGAATAAAACTCGATAAGGAGTCACAATAAACAATTCGTAGCGCGTCGCCCTGCCATAGAGTAGAGCAATGAGGTGGGCAACAGCGAGGCGCGCGGTCGGTTGGAGTAGTTGGTGAAGCTGACTCAGGGGTTTGCCTGATCTGGATATATAGTATTTTTACAGCAGATGCTTGCCGTCAAACAGCTCGAACTCAAGAGAGAAGATATCAACCCCCTCAATACAGGCAAGATTAACCCGATAGTGCCCGGCCTTTCTGGCGGTCTCATGAAAGGTATAGATACCACAGTTTGTGCAAAAAAAGTGCTTGGCCGTCTCTGCCCCAAACTGATACAGACCTAGCACTGCCGGATCCGCTTCGATCTTCAGCTCAGCCTCAGGGATCATCTCCGCAGACATCATCGCACCCTTGCGCGAGCAGATGGAACAGTTACAGCGCACCCCCTTGGTAATCGCCTCACCCGTATAGGAAAAGCGCACCGCCCCACAGTGGCAACTACCTCTGAAATCCTGCATCGCACCAACCCCTCAATTTAGCTGATTAGTCACATCACACAGGATGAGTATAACAGGCTGACAGACCGTATTTACCGAATGGTGGATTGAAAAACGTGGCACATCTCCTATTGTTTGAACTACAAAGCACAATACCACGACAGCGGTATGCTTGATAATGTGTTGAAAATGGGTGAGCCTGTACAATGATGAAGCAAAACCCATGAAAGAGTTCTCGGGTTGCTGGTCACGCGCACTGCGTATGCTGAACAATAATGCCGATGGGACGAAGCCATGAAGCGACTGCCAATTCTATTTATCAGCACCATCTCCATTTTGCTTGTCGGCTGCGGTTATGACAGCGATGGACGCATGGTCGGTGAGCTTGCCTGGGATCGGGTAGAGCTGACCAACGAGGCAGCCGAACCGATCAGTGAGATCCATGTCCGGGAGGGGCAACAAGTAGTTGCCGGCACATCGCTAGTACAGCTTGATCCTCGCCGCGCCGAGGCAAATCTTGCTGGTATTCTGGCCCGCGTCATTGAGACCAAGCTTGAATTGGATCGCCAACAGCAACTGATCAAACAGCGTCTTACCAGTCCTGAACAAGTGGATAGGGCCAAAAGCGCCTGGGAGCAGGCCAAGGCTGAAGAACAGAAGGCACGCCTCGCCCTTGAGCGCCTTAGCATACGTGCACCCAGTGCAGGACGGGTGGACGCACTACCATTCGAACTGGGCGAGCAGCCACCGGCGGGTTCAGTGCTGGCGGTACTGCTGGTGGGCGAAGCGCCATATGCACGGCTCTATGTCCCAGAACAGTTGCGCAGTCGGGTTGCGGTGGGCGACGCTGTACGGGTGTGGGTGGATGGACGAGATGATGAGTTCGCAGGCCAGGTTAGGCGCATATCCAGCGACCCGGTCTTTACCCCCTTCTTTACCCTCAGCGAGAACGACCGTAGCCAGTTGGCATATCTGACCGAAGTGATCCTACGCAATGCTGCTGACCTACCAGCCGGGCTGCCGGCAGAGGCCGAGTTGGCGGAGGATGATGAGTGACCGATGCCGCCATTGTCACCCGTGACCTAACCCGCCGTTTCGGTGACCTAGTGGCAGTGGATCATATCGACCTGCATATTCCTCCAGCCAAAATATACGGTTTTCTCGGTCCCAACGGTTCCGGCAAATCTACCACCATTCGCATGCTATGCGGTCTACTCATCCCCAGCGATGGAGAGGCCGAGGTGCTTGGCCTGCGGGTACCGGGCCAGGCCGAAGAGCTGAAACACAAGATCGGTTACATGACCCAGCGCTTCTCCCTCTATGAAGACCTGACCACTTGGGAGAATCTGCAATTTATTGCCGAGATCTACTGCTTGCCAAGCAACCAACACCGTCGCCGCATTGGTGAACTGCTGCATGACTACCGTCTGGAGGAGTTGCGCGACCGACGCGCCGGCAACATGAGCGGTGGCCAGCGCCAGCGTTTGGCCCTGGCCGCGGCAGTTCTACACAAACCGGAACTACTGTTCCTGGATGAGCCAACCTCGGCGGTAGACCCCAAGAGCCGCCGCGACTTCTGGGAGAGTCTGTTCGAACTGGCCAGCAACGGCACCACCATCCTGGTCTCCACCCACTATATGGATGAAGCAGAGCGCTGCCACGGCCTGGCGATCCTGGATCGGGGGGTGATAGTGGCCGACGGCAGTCCGGCCGAACTTGAAGAGCGGATAGATGCCTTGGTGGTGGAGGTGGAAGCACCCGACCCAAGTGCGGCCCGCCATGCCCTGGAGGGGCATCCCG
Source organism: Sedimenticolaceae bacterium (assembly GCA_050304615.1). GTDB lineage: Bacteria > Pseudomonadota > Gammaproteobacteria > Chromatiales > Chromatiaceae > CBFDBF01. The sequence goes on along the minus strand of JBNLDW010000014.1, from coordinate 16,937 downwards.
GCGTGTTCAGCGTGACCCAGTTGGGGGCGCGGCTGCGAGTTCTGCTGGAGAAAGGCTGTAAAGAGCCAGCGGGACAGGTACAGACAGCCATGAAGGACGCCGGAGTAGCGGGTGAGGCTCGCCTTGCCCCACCGAGTCTGGAGGATGTTTTTGTCGCGGCTACTCAAGGGCGTTATCAGGAGGACAGGAGATGAACTGCGCAACCCGATTGATAGCGGTTGCACGCAAGGAGGTGCGGCAGTTGGGCCGAGACCGGCTCACCTTTGGCATGATCGTCGGCATTCCTCTATTGCAGATCATGTTGTTTGGTTACGCCATCAACACCGATGTGCGCCATCTACGCACCGGGGTAGCAGACCAGGCCGGTACCGAGCTATCTCGTCAATTGGTATCCCAAGCTCGTGCCTCTCAGGTATTAGAGCCAATACGCACGGCGCGCACCTCCGAAGAATTACAGGTAATGCTACGCAAAGGCGAGATCGCCGTCGGCATCTACATTCCACCAGACTTCGAACGCCGCCTGCAACAGCCAGAACGTGCCGCAGCGCAACTTCTGGTGGACGGCTCTGATCCACTGGTACTCAGTGCCGCACGCCAGCTAAGCCGGATGCAGCTAAGTCAGGATAGTGCGCCCAAGAATAAGCGCACAGGTGAGCTGTTCGAGATCTACAACTCATACAATCCGGAGCGACGCTCGGCAGTGAATATAGTTCCTGGGTTGATCGGGGTGATCTTGACTATGACCATGGTGATGTTTACCGCCATGGCTATCGTACGCGAGCGTGAACGCGGCAACCTGGAGCTGCTGATAAATACCCCGGTACGCAACAGTGAATTGATGGTGGGCAAGATACTGCCATATATCTTTATCGGGCTGGTTCAGGTAACCCTGATATTGCTGTTGGGTAGCCTCCTGTTTAATGTGCCGGTGGAGGGCAGTCTTATCGACGTCTATCTGGCATCGCTGATCTTCATCGCTGCCAACCTCACCTTGGGACTGGTCATCTCAACAGTGGCCCAGAGTCAGTTCCAGGCCATGCAGATTACATTCTTCTTTTTCCTGCCATCTATCCTACTATCCGGCTTCATGTTCCCATTTGATGGCATGCCCAAGGCTGCCCAGTACATCGCCGAACTACTACCCCTAACCCACTTTACCCGCCTGATCCACGGCATCATACTGCGTGGCGCCAGCATCGGCGAACTGATGTCAGAGATCTACGCCCTATTCGCCTTCTCAGCTATCACTCTCATTCTGGCCACCAAGCGCTTCCATAAACGGTTGGATTAGTCAGCCGGTTGCGACACTGCTTACTCAATCTGCCACGCAATTCACGATTCCATTAAACAGCAGTGCTTGCCCTGCGAAGAGCGGGACGAGGTTATCAGCGCGAACAATATTGCCCGGTTTAAACATGAGCGCTGGGCGGTGTTCTTCGCCAATTTGTGGCACAATACGATGCTGCTAAAGGCAGATACCTATCCCTTGGCACTATTTACGGCATTGGCTAAATGAAGATTCCTATCCAAATATCTGACTATATAACCAAGATAACCAGTTATATATCCATTTATACATCCAAGGCATTCAACTATATATCTAGCCGTATATCCAGAAAGCTAGGTATTACGCTGATAGGATTGGCTGTCCTGATCGGCCTGCCGGTCATCATTAAAATGACACAATTCTATATCATGGGTACGGCGCAGATGCATATGCCGCCGCAGACAGTGACCGCCGATACCGCGCGCAGAAAGAGCTGGCCGAACACTGTTAGAGCCACGGGCTCACTGGTTGCCGTGCAGGGCGTGACTGTCAGTGCCGAGTTGAGCGGCAAGGTTGCGGAGATCGCCTTCGAGTCAGGCGCTAGAGTCACCACCGGTGACCTACTGGTTCGTATCGATGCGTCCGCCGAAGAGGCGCAGCTACGCTCGGCCGAGGCCGCAGCCAAGCTGGCGCAGATTAACCTAAATCGCATCCGTAATCTGCGCAAAAATAAGACCGTCTCCCAAGCCGACCTCGACACCGCCGACGCTAGCTACAAGCAGGCCACCGCTCAGGTAGACAATGTGCGTGCAGCCATTGCCAAAAAAACCATACGCGCACCCTTTGCCGGCCAACTAGGGCTGCGTCAGGTCAATATTGGAGAGATCGTCCAGCAAGGTACTGCCGTTGTGACCCTCCAGACCATTGATCCAATCTATGTTGACTTCTCGCTTCCACAACAGCAATTTTCCGTTTTGACTCCAGGCGCCGAGGTCAGAGTTGTCACCGATGCAGCACCGGGTGAAATCTTCTCAGGCCACATCATCGCTGTAAATCCAGAAGTTGATCAAGTGACGCGTAGCGTTAGGGTCAGAGCAACCCTCTCCAATAAGGGGGAGCAGTTACGCCCCGGCATGTTTGCCAATGTGGAGGTTATGCTACCGCATAAACAAGATGTGCTCTCTATCCCGGCGACGGCGGTGCTCTATGCCCCTTACGGCGACACGGTGTTTGTAATCGACACCAAAAAAGACGAGAAGAGCGGCAAAGAACAGAAGTTGCTGCGCCAGCAAATCATCCGCCTGGGCCGGGCCCGTGGCGATTTTGTCGCCGTGACAGATGGACTGAAAGAGGGCGACACTGTAGTGACCAGCGGTGTCTTCAAAATGAGGCCCAATATGCCGGTAGTAATCGACAACACCCTGGCACCAGATGCTCAGTTGGCACCGAACCCACCCAACAAGTAAACAGTGGCCGCTGCAATGCACAGTATGAAAAAGGCCTTTACCGATCTGTTTATTCAGCGTCCGGTGCTCGCGATCGTGATCAACCTGTTGATAGTCATCGCTGGCATTCAGGCCTGGAACTCCCTCAACATCCGTCAATACCCACGCAGTGAAAACGCCTCGATCAATATTTCGACAGTCTATGTTGGCGCCAGCGCGGAACTGGTGCGCGGCTTTATTACCACGCCTTTGGAGCAGGCCATCGCCTCGGCCGACGGTATCGACTATATTGAATCGAAGAGTCTACAGGGCTTCTCTACGGTTAACGCGCGGCTCAAACTAAACTACGAACCCACCAAGGCACTAGCTGAGATCACTGCCAAGGTGAACCAGGTGCGCAACGATCTTCCCACCGAGGCTCAGGTGCCAGCAATCTCAGTGCAGTCGGCAGATTCCAGATTTGCCTCTGCCTATATAAGCTTTGCCTCCGACATCCTCTCTCAGGCAGAGATCACCGACTATCTAATTCGCGTGGTACAGCCACGCCTGTCAGCAGTTGCAGGGGTACAACGGGCGGCCGTGCTTGGCGCACGCACCTTCGCCATGCGCATCTGGCTCAAACCAGACAAGATGGCAGCACTGCAGATCAGCCCGACCCAGGTGCGGCAGGTGCTAGCCGCCAACAACTTCCTTGCTGCAGTGGGCAGCACCAAGGGCTCACTGGTCCAGGTCAATCTTACCGCCAATACAGATCTCCACTCGGTGGATGAGTTTAAACGCATGGTGATCTACCAGAAAGATGACAGCGTCGTGCACCTGCAGGATATCGCAGATATCGTTCTGGGCTCCGAGGACTACGACACCTCGGTGCGCTACTCCGGTCAGACTGCGGTCTTCATGGGGATCTTTCCATTGCCGAACGCTAACACCATCGACGTGGTCAGACTGGTGCGCACCGAGATAGACGCCATCGCTCGCGACCTGCCGACGGGCCTTGATGTCAATATCGGTTACGACGCATCGGAATATATATCTACTGCTATCACCGAGGTGACCAAGACCCTGGCCGATACTCTGATAATCGTTATCATTGTTATCTTTCTGTTTCTCGGCTCCCTGCGTTCAGCCATGGTACCGACTATCGCGATACCGGTTTCACTAATCGGCAGCATCTTTCTGATGCAGGTCTTTGGGTTTACCCTGAACCTGCTTACTCTGCTGGCGATTGTGCTCTCGGTTGGTCTGGTGGTAGACGACGCCATAGTGGTGGTGGAGAACATTGAGCGCCACCTGCGCGAGGGGCGCAGCAAGCTGGAGGCCTCGCTGCTCGGTGCCCGCGAACTTGTGGGACCAGTCATCGCCATGACTATCACCCTGGCTGCAGTCTACATGCCGGTGGCACTACAAGGCGGACTGACCGGCGCCCTGTTTCGCGAGTTTGCCCTCACCCTGGCAGGTACCGTGACCATCTCCGGTATTGTCGCACTGACCCTGTCGCCGATGATGTCCTCCCACATGCTGCGTGATGCCAAGGCCGAAGAGCGCGGTTTCACCGGCTGGATCAACCACCACTTCGACCGCCTGCGTCAGACCTACGGCCACCTGATCGGCAAAACCCTTGAGGTGCGGCCCTACGTCTACGCAATCTGGCTGGGCGTCTCACTGATGGCATTCCCTCTATATAGTATGTCGCCAAAGGAGCTGGCTCCGGGCGAGGATCAAAGCGTAATCTTCGGCATCATCAACGCGCCAGCCAACGCCACCGCAGACCAGAAGGAATTTTTCGGTCGCGCGGTCGAAAAGGCCTTCCTCAGCACGCCAGAGGCGGATCTAACCTTTCAGATACTGTTTGCGCCCTCCGTCGGTGCCGCGTTCGACACCGATGGCTTCTCCGGTATGGTAGTTAAGCCCTGGCATGCACCGCGCGAACGTACCGTTTTTGAGATAGTGCCGGAAATCCAGGGTAAGCTCTCGCAGATTCCGGGATTTCAGATCTTTGCGACCACACCACCCGCACTGCCTGGTGGCAGCAACTTCCCTGTTGAGTTCATCATCGCCTCTACCGCGGATGCCAAACAGCTGCTCGACTTTGCCCAACAGATTCAGATGAAGGCGACCATGAGCGGCATGTTCCATTTTCCGCCGCAGATTGATCTAAAGTACGATCAGCCAGAGGCTCAAGTAGTACTTGATCGTGACAAGATCGGCTCGCTCGGACTCAATCTCAATCAGGTAGGTAGAGATATGGCCGCCGCGTTGGGAGGGAATTTCGTCAACCGCTTCAATATCGCCGGTCGTAGCTACAAGGTGATTCCACAGATCGAACGTAGCCAGCGCCTCAATCCGGAACAGCTCACAGATATCCATATCAGTGGCCCCGCAGGCCAGCTTATTCCGTTGAGCACCGTGGCGCATATCGAGCACAAGACAGTGCCACGCTCTCTCAACCGCTTCCAGCAGCTTAACTCGGTCAAGCTGTCTGGCATGACCAACCGCACCCTCGACCAGGCTCTCACGGTACTTGAAGAGGCAGCACGGGAGATACTGCCGCCGGGATACACCGTAGACTATACCGGTGAGTCGCGCCAACTGCGGCAGGAAGGCAACAAGTTTCTACCGGCCTTTGCATTGGCCATCGTCCTGATCTTCCTGGCACTGGCAGTACAGTTCAACTCCTTCCGTGATCCTCTGATCATCCTGATGGGTTCTGTGCCCCTGGCAATGTTTGGCGCCCTGCTATTCACCTTCCTGAAGATGCCAAACCCAAACATGCCCTTCTGGACCAGCAGTTGGACCACTACCCTCAATATCTACGCTCAGGTCGGTATGGTCACCCTGGTTGGGCTTATCGCGAAGAACGGTATTCTCATTGTAGAGTTTGCCAACAAGCTACAAGAACAAGGGCATTCGAAGGTGGAGGCGATCCGCGAGGCGTCCATGACCAGACTGCGCCCGGTGCTAATGACCACTGTAGCCACGGTTGCCGGACACTTTCCTCTAACCCTGGTAACTGGTGCAGGCGCGGCGGCCCGTAACTCCATCGGCCTGGTGCTAGTGGGTGGCATGACAGTTGGCACCATCTTCACCCTGTTCGTGTTGCCTTCGATCTACGTCCTGTTGGCTAAAGAGCACCACGCAGAAGAGCCTATTCAAGAAGAGCCCTGACCGCTAGTTAGCTTTTTTGCTGGCATTTGCCCTCAAGCCCTTAACTGCTTCCACACCTGATATGCCAAGGTAAATGAATGAACAGATAAAACTCAAATACAGGCCTGTAAATACGGTGGCACAATAAGATTCAATGAAGCCCCCTCCAACCCCCACCCCACCCAAACCTAGCATTTCAATTGTCCAAATCGCAGCCATACCAGCATACACATCTGGAATAGCCAACAACTGCAGGGGAATCCTAAGTGCAGCACTAAGAGAGAGCTTGCGGCTCATGTTTTTACGTCCTGTTTTTTGCAGATATTTATCCAGAAACAGATAGGCTAGAAACCAGGTAACAACACCAGATATCATTCCGATGAGATGCACATAACCACCATCCTCATATCCCAGGATAAAACCCAATACCGCATTCAGGCTAACAATCAATATCCATTTGGTATAGATATTTGCAGTTAGATACCTGAGAGCGCGCATCAACTGCATGATCAGTCTGCCCCGGAGGCCAGCAGCTCTACCCTGATCTTTATAACCACTTTTTTAACCATCTCCGACTCTTCCCCGATTATCAGGCCAGGCATATGCGCGTCATGCGGAAAAAACGTAATAAATGATCCAGGGAATAGATCCACACGAGTCGGGCCAGGAGAGATGCGTCGATAAAACTCGGCATCTTTGGCCTCGTTATATGGCTGATCAATCTCCAGCCCCTCTCTTGCAAAGCATTCAATCCGCTCGCCACCATTTAGCACAGCCTGGATATCTACATATTTGCGGTGCGTCTCCAGCACGGCTGTTTGTGGCGCACGCGTCTCATAACTCATAACCTGCGCATAAATTTCATCCCCTTGAATGTCGTACCTCCTCTCTTCTGAATTAGCAGTCAATGATTGCAAGAACTCAAAGGCGTGCCCCCATCCCGCCCCATAATGGTAATGCTGCCAATTCTCTAACGTATCAATAATCATAATTTCAAATCTCTCTAATCTGTATAGTTTTCATTCTTAATGCGCTCAAGATCTTCTTTTAAGACAGAGAACAGCTCAGAAACATCAATTTTTTCGCCATCTTCTACACGCTTGGAAATCATTGTTTGCGGAAAGACCAGGAGAGTTGTCTCTTTATAGCGCACACATGCGTCTTTGCCATACTCATCTTCGACCACCCACCAATCATAATCAGGTGTTTCTTTGACTAACACCTTGCCAAATACAATGCCAAGCGACTGCAGCTCTTGAGTGTTATCAACAGATATCTGATTCGAATCTACAATCTCCTGTAAACGCTTTAAGTCGTCTAGACTCCCATCCATCTCCACGCCAGTAACATCTTTTGATATTTGACTCCCAAGCAGCCACATCTTGGCGATATAGTCTATCCACTCCTCATCTGGCGCTAAGATTGCCTGCCCCATTCATGCTCCTATTCACACACACCAAATAGATTCAGTGAGCAATTAACATTGATATTCATGGGCTCCAATATTAAAGATAGCTGCTCCCTGACCAGGTTTGTTACGGCTTGTTATCGCGACCCTATCATTAGCCATCCAACAAACAGGATTTAGCTTTATTCCACACCGCATACATGCGGAATCAACAAGCTAAAGGTGCTCCCTTTAACTATTCTTTCCCATTTTCGATCTTTAGATAATGCCGTGTAATAACCAACTCGACCGCCCTGAGCGGCTGCATTACTATAGGCCTGCACACTCAAAATCATAGACTGCCTGGTTCGGCAGTTAAAAATCAACTCAACCTTGTTTGATTTGTAGTATTCGATCGGTCTGAGCTCGTGATGCCCATACACCCTGTTCCCGTTTTTATTACGATGCGCAGCATATACATCCAAAACGTAAAAGAAATAGACCTCATCACCAGTGCGTTCAATGGAGTCAGTATCTATATACACCCTGCCCGGAGTGTTGCCCCTGTCAACCTCCATTAACGACTCTGCCATAACTTGAATTGAGGCAGAGCATGCAACTAGTGCTGTAAATATCAGTATTTTAATTTTCATAACACATGCGATTTTGATTGAAAATTATTAGGGCCAGATACACATTAATAATAAACAGCATGCACAAGGATGCCAATTAATTTGTACCTGACCCCAATTACTCCCAATTATTCACTTATTCGCTCCTGATACGGTTACCATGGCCGGGACTGACAGCCTCTTGGTGCTTGGATAGCTGTTCTTGCCATTTGTAGAGTTGGTTCCGCTGAACTCCTAGCTCTCGGGCTAAATCAGATGCAGGCTTATCACCTTCCTCCATTAGCCGCACCGCTTCCAGCTTAAATTCTTTCGTATACCGTTTGCGTTTGATAGTCATAGATCACTCCTTAGGGTAGTATCCCCTTATCTTAGTGTCTATGAAAGACGGGGTGCTTCAATCTGTCCCTTATTGTCCTTCTCAACGTCCGATGCTCTTATGGGTTCGGTGGTTTAAACATACAAAGTTAACAGTGAGGTCCATAATGAGCACTATTTTCCGTGAAGACCGCTTTGCTTCCGTCTTTGTCCCTATCCTAGCAGGGCTTTCAAATTGCAACCTGTGGGGCCGACAGTACATGTGTAGAGGGCTGGCTCAAATGAGATTATGGATGTTGCTATTGGTCGTAGTGATTGCTTCAGCTGGCACGGCAGAGGCGGCAAAAGATAGTACCCTCCTCCAGGCAGCTTATGCGGGCAATCTTGACCAGGTTAAGGCGCTGCTTGCCGCGAATGCCGACGTGAATGCCAAGGATGGCGATGGCATGACGGCATTGATGGCGGCGTCGCATAAAGGTCGCCTCAAGGTGGTGCAGGCGCTCCTTGCCGCGAATGCCGACGTGAATGCCAGGAGTAGCGATGGCTACACGGCGTTTATACTGGCGTCGATTAAAGGTCACCTCGAGGTGGTGCAGGCGCTCCTTGCCGCGAAGGTCACGGCAGAGGCGGCAGAAGATAGTGCCCTCTTCAAGGCAGCTTATGTGGGCAATCTTGACCAGGTTAAGGCGCTGCTTGCCGCTAATGCCGACGTGAATGCCAAGGTTGACGATGGCTACACGGCGTTGATGCGTGCATCGTTGCAAGGTCACCTCGAGGTGGTTCAGGTGCTGCTTGCCGCAAATGCCGACGTGAATGCCAAGACGTTCTTTGGCTACACGGCGTTTATACTGGCGTCGTATAAAGGTCACCTCGAGGTGGTGCAGGCGCTGCTTGCCGCGAATGCCAACGTGAATGCCAAGATGAAAGATGGCGCCACCGCGTTGATGCTGGCAGCGAAGAACGGCCACCAGGAGGTGGTGCAGGCGCTGCTTGCCGCGAATGCCGACGTGAATGCCAAGGATGACGATGACTCCACGGCGTTGATGCTGGCGGCGGGGAATGGCCACCTCGAGGTGGTGCAGGCGCTGCTTGCCGCGAATGCCAACGTGAATGCCAAGATGAAATATGGCTCAACGGCGTTGATGCTGGCGTCGTGGCAAGGTCACCTCGAGGTGGTGCAGGCACTGCTTGCCGCGAATGCCGACGTGAATGCCAAGGATGCCGATGACTCCACGGCGTTGATGCTGGCGGCGAGGTACGGCCACCTCAAGGTGGTGCAGGCGCTGCTTGCCGCGAATGCCGACGTGGATGTCCAGAAGTATGAGTTAGGCGCCACAGCGTTGATACTGGCAGCGGAGAACGGCCAACTCAAGGTGGTGCAGGCGCTGCTTGTCGCGAATGCCGACGTGAATGCAGCGAAGTTCACTGGCATGACGGCGTTGATGGCAGCGGCGGAGGACGGCCACCTCAAGATGGTGCAGGCGCTGCTTGCCGCTAATGCCGACGTGAATACCAAGGATGACGCTGGCAGGACGGCGTTGATGTGGGCGGCGGCGGACGGCCACCTCGAGGTGGTGCAGGCGCTGCTTGCCGCGAATGCCGACGTGAATGCTAAGAGGAGGGATGGTGCCACGGCGTTTATGATGGCATCGAAGAACCGCCACCCGGGGGTAGTGGAACTTCTCAAGCAGGCAGGTGCTAGATAGCGTTAAAAGGGGGCGGAGTCATTTGGTCTCTTCGACTAAAAATTCAAATTGGGGTAGTGCAGTAGCCATCGGATCACCATCGCTTGGCGTACCGCCACGGCTGACTTTTACCAAAGGACCGTAGGGCGGATTAGCGAAGCGTAATACGCCGAATGTTTTATCCCAAGCTTGAGGTAGCTGAACAAGCAACTGCGGATTGAATCGTTCGGCGCAATGCTCGCAGGTTATTGCGCCCTATAGACCTAAATAGATTAATAACAGTATAAGCCTTCTACCTAACTCGAGTTTTTATAAGCCACGGCATCGCCTGCGGCACAATGGTTCAATAAAGGGGAAGCACTTGATTGCAAATCTCACCGTACATTCTTTACACAGGCTAGTTAATCTGGTCTGTCCCTTATAGTCCTTCTCAACGTCCGATGCTCTTATGGGTTCGGTGGTTTAAACATACAAAGTTAACAGTGAGGTTCATAATGAGCACTATTTTCCGTGAAGACCGCTTTGCTTCCATCTTTGTCCCTATCCTAGCAGGGCTTTCAAATTGCAACCTGTGGGGCCGACAGTACATGTGTAGAGGGCTGGCTCAAACGAGATTATTGGTGTTGCTACTGGTCGTGGTGATTGCTTCAGTCGGCACAGCAGAGGCGGCTGAAGATAGTGCCCTCTTTAAGGCAGCTTATATGGGCAATCTTGACCAGGTTAAGGCGCTGCTTGCCGCGAATGCCGACGTGAATGCCAAGGATGACGATGGCACCACGGCGTTGATACTGGCGTCGAAGAACGGCCACCTCGGGGTGGTGCAGGCGCTGCTTGCCGCGAATGCCGACGTGAATGCCAAGAGTGGCGATGGCTACACGGCGTTGATACTGGCATCGCAGAACGGCCACCTCGAGGTGGTTCAGGTGCTGCTTGCCGCGAATGCAGACGTGAATGCCGAGAAGGACGATGGCACCACGGCGTTGATGCTAGCGTCGCTGAAACGGAACGGCCCCCTACGCTTGGGGGTGGAGCACGGGCTGGTTGTCGAGAATGCCAAGGAGGACGATGGCGCCACGGCGTTGATACTGGCGTCGCAGAACGGCCACCTCGAGGTGGTGCAGGCGCTGCTTGCCGCGAATGCAGACGTTGAAGCCTGGAAGGTGTCAGATGAGGTCACGGCGTTGATACTGGCATCGCAGAACGGCCACCTGCGGGTGGTACAGGAGCTGCTTGCTGCGAATGCCGACGTGGATGTCCAGGAGGATGAGTATGGCTCCACAGCGTTGATACTGGCGTCGAAAAACGGCCACCTGGGGGTAGTGCAGGCGCTGCTTGTCGCGAATGCCGACGTGAATGCAGAGGAGTTCAATGGCATGACGGCGTTGAGACACGCGGCGGGCAACGGCCACCGGGAGGTGGTGAAACTTCTCAAACAGGCAGGTGCCAGAGAGCGTTAAAAGGGATCAATAGGGTCAGGGGCATTTGTGATTAGTTCAATATTCCACAGCATCATCTAATTCCTCTTGCGTCCACCCTCTGTCCTTTAAAAATTGACGTAGGCTTATATCTTTGTTCATGAACGTTATTAAGGTGATCGCTAATAGGTGCTTTACCTCTATGTCCTTTTCTTCTTCAAAGTATGAATAAACAACCTTTGGGGCAAAGTCATGTCTTTTACATATGTCTTCTAGAGTGTCTACAAACCCCTCGGGAAGGTCAGAATCTGAAATGGATTTAACAAGCTCCCCAATTATATCTTCTATTTTTGTTCGATTTTTCATCACTAATAAGTCTATTTATTTATTATAGAATTCATTCTATTTTTCTCTACTCTCTCTTGTCCCTTGCTTACATGCATGCACATACCACCTGTACTTTCAGTCGTGGACGGGGAAATAATAGCACTAAATTCTTTACGTGGAGCTTGAATAACTGGTGAATAACTGGGGTCAGGTACAAATTAAATGGCAAAAGTTTCATCTGACCACACTTATCAGAGTGCCAATGGAAAAGTGGTCCATGCCTGCTTGCGCTTGTTATGATCACTCAAGTTTTGCCCTTGTTTTGTTTTATGGCTTTAACTTCTTTGACCATTTTCGCGAAATCCCGCCCTTGGGCGCGCTTCTCAGCTAAGCTTGCTGTCGCTAGAGCATTTTCTCGCAGCAACTTTTTATAATTGGATAGTCGGCGACTATCAAGCTCAGCTTCTTCTATCGCTCGAAGCACCGCGCAACCTGGCTCTGTTTCGTGGTTACAGTCAGCAAACTTGCACTGTGCCGCAAGCGTATCGATATCATCGAAAACGACATCAATCGAACCATTGATTTCTGCGACTCTTAGCTCTCGCATACCTGGGACATCAATAAGAAGTCCGCCGGATGGCAGGATGTGCAATTCACGGTGCGTCGTCGTATGGCGGCCCTTTTTGTCATCGTCTCGAATTTCTCCCGTAGAAGCTAACGAGCGTCCTGCCAATGTATTCAGAATTGTCGACTTTCCTACACCAGATGACCCAACAAGCGCAACGGTAGAGGCGTTATCAATCCAGGAAGAAAGCCCATTGATTGATTCAGGGTCAAGAGCATTGATTGCCTCAACTGGAACTCCTGCTTTGGTTTTTCGGGCACGACGGACATAAGAATCTGCATCTTCAATGAGGTCAGCCTTGGTGAGAACAATGACGGGCATTGCTCCGGCCTCCGTGCACAGTGCAAGGTAACGTTCTAGTCGTGACTCTTTAAACTCTTCATTGCAGGATGTAACTATAAAAAGGGTATCGATATTCGCAGCTATGGGTTGAAGCTCATTGCTTTCCCCAGCACCTAAGCGCTTGAATAAACTTTTCCGCTCAAGGATTTTTTCAATTTTCGTAAGTGACTCATCCAGTACGACCCAGTCACCGACAGTCGGTCGGTTAATGGCGACCTGCCGGCGTAAAGCAGGCGAGAGCTCTACAACCCGATCTCCCGAACCACAGGCAACTGTGCTTCTCGACCGCTGCACTGTCATTACGCGCCCGAGACGCTCCTGTAATAAGGTTGCGCATTCTAGTTGCTGAGTAAAGAAGGGAACAAGACCCAATTTTTGTAATATGCCATTCACACTATAAGCCCATTATCATAACGTTTACGGTAAGGTACCGAGGCAAAGCCGAGGTCCCGCGTAGTCCCGAAGGGGCGGTGCTAACTTGACCGGATTGTTATACATTTCAACCATTAAATTATTCAACAAATCTAAACCCTAATTTATATGCAATTATCTCAACTGCTATACCAACTACAACTACAGTAGCTTGTATAGCTATTAGTTGTACCCAAGAAAGCTCTGGGGCGAGGTGTATGAGACTAAACGCAAGCATTAGAAGGGTTATAAAGATCGTATAGTAGGCAAAGCCTAGCAATGTAACTTTTTTTCTTCCTGGAGAATTTTCAGGTAGCTTTTTAGCTCTGCGGCGAGCCCACCATAACCCTGGAACAAGGAAAATAACCCCTAACACTAGCGTAAAAACGCCAATAACAATTAATGCTTCAGTATTCATCTTTGTAAGTACGCATAACGTTTACGGTAAGGGGCCGAGGCGAAGCCGAGGTCCCAGCCCGCGCTGTTTGCGGGCGATCTTGACCAAATTGTTAGGCGGAAAATACCATAGATATAAGGAGTAATATACCACCTCCAATTGGAATAATACTTAGAGCATTCCAAAATACTTGTTCATCTAAAAATGCCTCGCAATCATTTCCCCAGCGCTCACCAGTACCCCAAGATAAACTAGTGCCTTTGAAAAATAATACGATAGATATCAGGATGGCAATAGGTGGAAATGTGAGAAATAAAACAAAATATAGAACTGCAGAAAGCCAAAAACCATTGATAACCAACCAAATGTTAGTAAATACTAACGCCCCATAATTAAGCTTCTTATACCAGTTTGCTTTTTCAAGCTCTTCATTGAATTTTTCTGGATAGGGAAGCGATTTGTTGACTTTATATTTTCGGGATAAGTACAGAGTTAATCCAAACGTAAAAATAATGGATGCGATTATAATCAATGTAATCCACAGCGTTTCTTTCAATTAACTACTCCCACTTTAAGCCTAACGTCTGAGCACAGGGGCGGGGCGGAACGCGACGCCCCTCTGGTGTGACCGGTTAGGCATATAGCTTGCTCTTAACCACGTATTTTACAGATAGCCAATTAGCACTGAGCATAAGCAAAATAACTACCAGTGTTAGAATAATGTTTGTAATGTTAATACTTACATCATCATTTATTAAACCAAATGCTATTTGTGTTAGAAACATTACTATTACCCCATGCCTTGCTAATTTCTCATAGAGTTTTTTCGCTTCAAGCAGCGCTAATGCCAATAAACCCGCGGAGTAAACTCCATATATCGTTCCGGATGTTGCGTAAAATGCTTGTGCTGCACTTAGCTTCTCATGACTGAACAGAACTATTCCGTGATATATGAAAAATCCAGAAACAGTAAAACTAATAAAGCACCAAATACCTATTGCAAATCTATCCATATTTATTGCCTAACGGCCGAACTCAGCCGACCAAAAAGCGCGTAGCGGTTTTTGGTCGGCTGGAGTGACGTGTTATAAGCCATTTATTTTACTTTTGTTATTTGAATATTAGATTTGCCTGAAACATCTGATGCTGAAAGCCATATTTGACCTCTAGATGCACCAAATACTACTTTGATTTGCGGGGTGCCTCTTGGAGCCGGCATAATCCCTGTAATTTGATATTTGCCTAGCTTTACCCCATCTTGGGTCAGTTTTGACAAGCCTCGAACGAGCGTGATTGTGATTTGATTTTGATTGTCCTCGGCCGTGCTAAATATTTGAGAGCGCTTGCATGGCAATTTGCAACCAGATTCGAGTATAGGGGTTAATACTCCACCAAGCGTTTTAATGCCAACATTTTCGGATAAAACACCGCCTTGGATAATTGGCGAATCATTTTCCACTACCACCACATCAGCAATAGAACTAGAACATGACATTAGTAGAAGTGATATTAAGATAAAGTATCTGCTCACTTGATTCCTCATAGCTTATAACGCTTGAGTTGTGGGGCCGGCGCGAAGCGACGGTCCCGCACAAACAACTTGTTACACGCCTATGCTTCACCATTTACATTTAAGCTTATAAAGCTGTGCGTATTTAAATCATAGACCGCTTGAAAATAGCAAGATCCACCATCAAAAACCATTATTAATTCTTTCTGGAGCTCAGAATATTCATGTCTACTACATAGTGCATTTATATATATTTTCCCTTCACCTATAGACTTGTATTGATATGTATAGCTTTCTTTAGATGGGAATTTCCTTTCTGTATTTTGTGATATAAAAGCCCAGAGTTGTTTCTCCATGCTTGGCGTATGTAATTTAACGGGGGCATGCTTGCTCTTTACCTGGAACCATTCGGCACCTTCCGCAACTAGTGGGATCCCGATAAACAATAAAAAGATAATCGCTGTCTTTAATTTCATGGCATGTAACGTTTTAGCTTAGGAGCAGCCGGCGAAGCCGGTCGTCCCTGTGAGGAGCAAAGTGACGAACGACTAGAGCTACTTGTTAGTGGTAAACTTACCATATAACTTCCAAAAGATAATTCCATTAATTCCCCACAATACAATATTGCTTACAACTCCTGGCCAGTAATGAACATGGCCGACCGTCCAGTCCGTAAACCTTGAGAGTTCAGCGGTTTGTTGAAATTGCTCCACAGCATAAAAATACAAAATACCCAGACCAATAACGCACGCAGTACCAATAACGGCTGCAGCAATGCTGGAGATTATGGACGAGATGAGAGAAAGTTTTTTATTTTTATGTAGGTAAATAATAGCGGGAAGCCAGAAAAACATATTTATTGCAATTACTGCTAGAAATAGTTTCAGATAGCTAGGTGGAATATATATTACCGCGTCATCTATAGTGATTGAGGAATGATTTGTATATTCAACCAAAATAACTAGAACGCTAGTAGCTATTGTTGAGATGAGCCAAGTAATTACCATTTTCTATACCACTAACGTTTACGGTAAGGGGCCTAGGCGAAGCCGAGGTCCCGCGCAGGGACGTAGGCCCGGAGCATACTTGACCGGCTTGTTATGCGCCTAGCCAAATATTGATGATATTGCCTCAAATATTCCACCAATTACCTCCATGACACCATCAATTAAGGCTTCGAAGAACCCTGCTATTACCTCTAAGATGCCCTCACCAGCTATAGCGCTTGGTACTCCCAACCCAAGAACGGCAGCTACTAACACTGCCCCTACATAAAGGTCGATTGCAACAACCAACATGTAAATCACCGAACCTATTAGTAGGAAAGCAGCAACAGATGACAGTAACCTTATGCCAATTGGTTTGTCCTTTCTATTTCCCATGATTCCTCCTTAAGACATTCGGTAGTTATTGAACTACATAGCTTCGAAATATATTTAGCGCATAACGGCTGGGCTTAAGGGGGCGTAGCGCAGCGAAGCGTCCCTTAGAGCCCATGGTTATGTAGAGATGATTATGTAATGGGTTTTCCATATTTATCTAGAATTACCTGTTTTTTAGACTTTCCTGACTTTTGATAATCATTGGTTGCCAGAAGAGCCATTGAAGCGACTTTAATTACTTCTGATTTATTATATTTTTCTAAACCATAAGCATTCATAATTTTTCCTTCAATTCCCCATTTTGGAAAAAACATTCGGTTTGATTCACCTGCCCCAAGAAAAAAGAACGCATTTTCTATAGAAAAGAAATAGTAAGGACTACCATGTACTTGTTCTGTACCTAGTGGATCGAGACTAAGAAGTAATATTTTATTTCTTCTATTAACAGTACAAAGACTATTCTCACTCAAACTACGCAGTCTTTCCCTATCAAAATCCACCTGACTTAAATACAAATCTTTAAGCCAAGAGTGTTTTATCTCCAGGATTTCAAAGTCCATGTCTAATTGACCTAACAAACATAACGTACTGGGTATGGAGCGCGGAGCCGTAGGCGAAGCGTCCCAGCGAACGAAGTGAGCGACATGACCCTC
>JBNLDW010000013.1:0-20644 GCA_050304615.1 Sedimenticolaceae bacterium | reverse complement strand
TGCAACTGGCCGCGGTCTGGCACCAACCACTCCCGGTACACTCGCGGCCAGATATGCACCTGGTGATTGCAAATAGGGCGTAGACCATAGAGACCGTATTAGTACGGTCATAATGTCCGATAAAAAGCCCCGCTTATGTGGGGTTTTTATCGCTTCAGGAAAAGATTAGTGACCCTTGCTATTCGCGGTCGGCGCAGGAGTGCATGAATGTACCTTTTGCGAACCCAGGATGGGGCCATGAGGCATAGATGCTGTAACACGACCCTAGGATCCATGCCTACTCCGGGATTACGGTCAAACAGAGCCACTCGCCTGTAACTTCAATTGCACTACTCAACATTCTCAGTTATTGTCTTATTTCACAAATAGTTGTGGATATCAGACTACAATCTACTTTATATTAAAACATATGGATTCCGGGGATCACGGTTAGCAACAGATGGCCACCGCACAATCACAGCTAAAGACCAGTGGACTGGCATATCGCCTAGTTCAGGATGGCCTGCTGTCAGAACAGGCAGCAGAGAAGGCGCTGAAGCAGGCCGCCATCCAGCACACACCCTTTGTCACCTATCTGGTGGAGCAGAAGATCCTTGGCAGCGGCAAGATCGCCAATGCTGCCGCACATGAGTTTGGGGTCCCCCTGTTTGACCTCCAGTCTCTTAGCCTGGAGCTGGCACCAGTCTCCCTGGTAGCGGAGAAGCTGATCCGTAAACACCGTGCACTACCGCTATTCAAACGCGGCAGCCGCCTCTTTCTCGGTGTAGCCGACCCTACGAATATAGCTGGACTAGATGAGATTAAATTCCACACCGGGCTGACCACTGAGGCAGTGGTGGTTGAGGAGAACAAACTATCCCAGTTTATAGAGAAGGTCATGGAGTCAAATGAGACCAGCCTCTCAGCACTCATCGATGATGACCTGGATAGCCTGAATATATCTACCGGTGAAGATGAACCGTCCAAAGAGACGGACCTGGACGTCGATGACGCCCCGGTAGTCCGTTTTGTCAATAAGATGCTGCTGGATGCCATTAAACTGGGTGCCTCGGATATTCACTTTGAGCCCTATGAGAAGAGTTTCCGTATCCGCTACCGCCAGGACGGCATGCTGCATGAGGTCGCCTCTCCCCCGATCAATATTGCCTCCCGCTTGACTGCACGACTCAAGGTTATGTCCCGTATGAATATCGCCGAGAGACGTATCCCCCAGGATGGGCGCATCAAGATGGTGCTGTCACGAAACCGCTCAATCGACTTCCGTGTAAACACCTGCCCTACCCTGTATGGCGAAAAAATCGTGCTACGTATTCTCGACCCAGCTTCGGCCAAGCTCGGCATAGATGCCCTCGGATTTGACGAAAAGCAACGCGCGATGTTTGAGCAGGCGATCAAAAAGCCCTACGGCATGATCCTGGTAACCGGCCCTACCGGCAGCGGTAAGACGGTGACCCTGTACACCGCCCTTAACCTGCTCAATGAGGTCGACACCAATATATCTACGGTAGAGGATCCGGTGGAAATCCAGGTTGCTGGGATCAACCAGGTCAACACCAATACCATGACAGGATTCACCTTTGCCCTGGCCCTAAGGGCATTTCTGCGGCAGGACCCTGATATCATAATGGTCGGTGAGATCCGTGATCTGGAGACGGCTGAGATTGCCGTCAAGGCCGCCCAGACAGGGCACCTGCTACTCTCCACCCTGCACACCAATGATGGTCCTCAGACCCTGACCCGTCTCGCAAATATGGGTATACCAACATACAACATCGCCTCATCAGTGCTGCTGATCATAGCGCAACGTCTGGCCCGCCGACTCTGTGAACACTGCAAAAAGGTACATGACGTGCCAAAACAGGCCCTGCTGGATGAGGGTTTTTCGGAAAGCGATGTATCTAGTGGCATGAAGATCTATAAGGCATCAGGATGTGATCGCTGCACTGACGGATACAAGGGGAGAGTTGGTATATTTCAGGTGATGCCTATCTCAGATGAGATGGGACACATAATCATGGCAGGTGGCAGCTCTATAGATCTGGAGAAGCAGGCCATTAAGGAGGGAGTGCAGAACCTGCGGGCCTCCGGACTGGCAAAGGTAAAGGCCGGCATTACCTGCCTTGATGAAATCAACCGGGTAACCAAGGATTAACCATAATCCTAGATTCCTCAGTTGACCGCTTACAGGTATGTATAATGCCATGCGAATATTGGACTTTAATTATGTACACCATAGTTCATCTGCTAGGTGAAGGACGCTACGTGTCGGATTGCACGACTGTAGCGGCACATAACGGCGTCGCCTACATGGAGGTAGGTGAGGGGCGTGAGCATGGAGCGGTAAGCTTTGCAACTCCTTGGAATAGAATAACTATTCCTCTTCGTTACGCCTTGCCCTATACCACCCCAGGCGCACACTCCCACTCGTCCAACTGAGGATTCTAGAATTATGGCAAAGCCAGCACAAAAAAGGGCCGTACGCAAAAAACCGGCGCCAAAAAAATCGCAGCCAAAGGCCGTGGTCTATAAATGGGAAGGTACCGACAAACAAGGTAAACGGCTAAATGGCGAGACCCGCGCATCCAACCTTAACGCGGTACGGGCCGAACTGCGGCGCCTGGGGATCAACCCACTGAAGGTAAAGAAAAAACCCGCCTCCCTGTTCACTGATCGGAAGCAAAAGATTACGTCCGGCGATATCGCTGTATTTGCCCGCCAACTTGCCACCATGATGAGCGCCGGGGTTCCACTGGTTCAGGCCTTCGATATCGTTGGGCGTGGCAACGAGAACCCGGCGATGCAGGATATGCTGCTAGCGATCAAGGCAGACATAGAGGGTGGTACGGCCCTGGCCTCTGCGCTAGGCAAGCACCCCCTGTATTTCGATGATCTCTTCTGCAACCTGGTAAAGGCCGGCGAGGCAGCCGGTGTGCTGGAAGAGCTACTGGACAAGATCGCCACCTATAAAGAGAAAACCGAGTCGATCAAAGGAAAGATCAAGAAGGCGCTATTCTACCCCGCTGCCGTTATAGTAGTAGCAGTGCTGGTGGTATCTCTGATTATGATATTTGTGATACCGATGTTCGAGAGCCTATTTGAGGGCTTTGGCTCAGAGCTACCTGCATTCACCAAGATGGTTGTATCTATGTCTCGCTTTTTGCAGGAGTGGTGGTTCCTGCTGTTACTTATACTGCTTGCTGCCATATTTATCACTGGATATTTTTTCAAACGGTCCCGCAAGTTCAGAGAGGTTGTCGATAAAGCCCTGCTCAAGACCCCGATTCTCGGCGTTATAGTGCATAAGGCCTCAATAGCACGCTTTGCCCGTACTACTGCCACAATGTTTGCGGCTGGTGTGCCCTTAGTTGAGGCGATGGAGTCGGTGGCCGGTGCCACCGGTAATATCGTCTACTCCAATGCAGTATTGCGGATGCGGGAGGATGTGGCCACCGGACAGACGCTACAGCTAACCATGAAGCAGCAGAACCTCTTCCCCCATATGGTGGTCCAGATGATCGCCATCGGTGAGGAGTCAGGCTCGCTAGATGATATGCTGACCAAGGTAGCCGACTTCTATGATGAGGAGGTGGACAACATGGTAGATGCCCTCAGTAGCCTGCTAGAACCGCTCATTATGGTAGTTCTCGGCACCTTGGTGGGCGGTCTGGTTGTAGCCATGTATCTGCCTATCTTCCATATGGCTGAGGCCTTCTAAACCCAGTGTGTTTTGTTGACGCACTGCAACAGTGCCCAATCATATTTCTGCCCGCTGCTGCCCTGCTGGGGTTGGCAGTGGGCAGTTTTCTCAATGTGGTAGCCCACCGCCTACCGATCATGCTGGAGCGTGACTGGAAGGGGCAGTGCAGAGAGCTGTTGCAGCTCCCGACTGAGCAGGAGCCAACCGCACCATTCGACCTCTCCCGCCCCCGCTCTCGCTGCCCCAACTGCAACCATAAAATCACTGCGCTAGAAAATATCCCTGTTCTCAGTTACCTGTTCCTGCGTGGACGCTGCTCAGAGTGTAACTGTGCCATCTCCATACGCTACCCAGTAGTAGAGCTACTCACTGCCCTGCTCTCGGTTGTGGTGGCCTGGCACTTTGGCCCCACCTGGCAGGCCGCTACCGCCCTCTTACTAACCTGGGTGCTGATTGCACTCAGTCTGATCGACATAGACCACCAACTACTGCCAGACAATATTGTACTACCAACCATCTGGGTGGGTCTGCTACTTAGCCTGTTCACCGTTTTTACCGATCCGGAATCGGCCATCCTCGGCGCTGTCGGCGGTTATCTCTCCCTCTGGTCTATCTTTAAACTATTTAAGTTGGTTACCGGTAAGGAGGGAATGGGATACGGTGACTTCAAGCTACTGGCACTGTTCGGAGCCTGGCAGGGGTGGCAGTTTCTGTTGCAGATCGTTCTGCTATCCTCCCTGGTAGGCGCGCTATTCGGCATCGCTATGATCCTGTTCCGTGGCCGTGACCGTACACTGCCCATCCCGTTTGGCCCCTACCTAGCCGCCGCAGGCTGGATCAGCCTGCTATGGGGCGCGCAGATCAATAACATCTATCTACAGTGGGCCGGGTTGGCCTAAGAGCACAAGAATAGATGGGGGTTTAACCCTGCTTTGCTAAATATGTCCCACTGTAGAACAATAAGATATGTCAAATAGGAATCCATCTAGTGCGACACCATTGATTATCGGCCTAACTGGCGGTATCGGTAGCGGCAAGAGTAGTGTCACCGCCATTTTTGCCGCGCTTGGTGCCCCAGTTATTGATGCCGATCTGGTCGCCCGTGAGGTGGTCGCCCCTGGAGAGCCGGCACTCAGTGAGATAACCGCCCGCTTTGGCACAGAGATTCTCGATGCTAGTGGGCAGCTCGACCGACAGCGGCTGAAGGCACTTATATTCAGCGATCCGGATGCACGCCATGACCTTGAGCAGATCCTACACCCCCGCATCCGGGAGCGCATGCTGCAACAGTTAGATGCCATCGATGCACCCTATGTCATACTCTCTATACCCCTACTGGTAGAGTCTGGGCATGACTACCGTTTGAATCGGACAGTGGTGGTTGATGTTAGCGAACAGCAGCAGTTGGAGCGTGCCTCGTCCCGGGATGAGACTACTGTGGAGCAGATAGATACCGCCATGGCCGCCCAATGTAGCCGGCAGGAGCGACTAGCCATGGCCGATGACATCATCGATAACTCTGGTTCACCCGAGCAGTTGCAGGCACAGGTGCAACGACTACACGAAAAATATCTGGGTATGAGTCAAGAGAAGCTTAATACTCCCCCCTCCTAGCCTCGACAACTGCTCCTGCATTGCTCTACCGCCTACTTCCCTGTAGGCGTCCCCCACTAATGGAGGAGGAGGTGTGGTAGATACCTCGCTAGTGGTGGGAGGGACGTAGCAACAGGGACAACACCTTCTGAAAAAAACCGCCAGGCGCTATAGTGATACCGGCGTTCTCAACATTAATCTGATCAACAGCGTACTCGGTCACCTCGATACCGGCCTCACTGTACATCTCAAGTGAGAGCTCCAGGTCATCGGCCCAGCGGGAGAGGAAGTCAGCACTGGGTGATATATAGACAATGCGCCTAACCTCCTCTTGAATTAGCTTGGAGGCACAACGTGGACATGGCGGATGAGTGACATAGACCGTACAACCACTGATATCCCGTTTAGCAAAAATCATCGCATTCTCTTCGGCATGAATGGTCAGATTGAGCTTACAGTTGCGGTCATTAAGGCGCTCAGGGGCATCCACCACACCACTGGCAAACCCGTTGTAGCCGAGAGAGACAATACGGTTGCCATCGGTAATGACGGCCCCAACCTGGGACGATGGGTCTTTACTCCAGGCCGATATGTGGGCCGCCAGACCGAGAAATCGCGTGTCCCATCTGCTGCTCATATCTATCAGTTATTCTGGATCACAATACTGGGAAACTTGGCCGCATAGCTCTTCGCCTTGAGCGATAGCTTGGCCGCTGTCTTACGGGCAATATCGCGGTATATCAAGGAGATAGCAGCATCCGGGTCGGCCGCGACGGTCGGTTTACCACCGTCGGTCTCCTGGCGAATCCTGATATCCAGTGGTAGGGCACCAAGAAAATCTACCCCATACTGTTCGGCCATACTGGCGCCACCGCCCTGCCCGAAGATATGCTCTTCATGGTTACAGTTTGAGCAGATGTGGGTACTCATATTCTCGACGATACCCAGCACCGGCACCTCAACCTTTTCGAACATCTTGAACCCCTTGCGGGCATCCAGCAGGGCTATATCCTGCGGTGTGGTAACGATGATTGCACCGGAGACCGGTACCTTTTGTGCCAGGGTCAACTGGGCGTCACCGGTACCCGGGGGCAGATCAATGATCAGGTAGTCCAGACTATCCCAGTTGGTATCATTCAGTAGTTGTTCCAGGGCCTGCGTGACCATCGGCCCACGCCAGATCATCGGGGTATCCTCTTCTACCAGAAAACCGATGGACATCACCTGCAGGCCGTGGGCCTCCATCGGCTCCAGGCTCTTACCATCTTTTGACTCAGGCTGGCCAGATACCCCCAACATACGCGGCTGTGAGGGGCCATAGATATCTGCATCCAGCACCCCCACCTTGGCACCCTCTGCCACCAGCGAGAGGGCCAGATTTACTGCCACGGTGGATTTACCTACCCCACCCTTACCAGAGGCAACGGCTATGATGTTTTTTACGTTGTCGATCGGTGTTAATGATTTTTGTACCGAGTGGGCAACCACCTTGCAGACCACATTCACCTCGGCAGAGGAAACTCCATCTACCTGTTCTACTAAACCTTTTATCTTGCCGGCCAACTCATCAAGGATACTCCCGGCAGGAAAGCCCAGTTCGATCTCAACCTTGACCTTGTCCCCTGCGATCTCGATCCCCTTAACCGTCTTTGCCGTAATCAGGTCCTGCTCCAGATGTGGCTCTATATACTCACCAATCGCCGCCTCAATCTGCTCTTGTGCCAACTCTGCCATCGTCGTCTCTCCTGCCAACCGAAAAAAACTGATTGCGCATTCTACCGCAACCACACCATATGGACACCCACCACCACGATTTCATGGCATAATGGGTTGTTTACAGCCCACGAGCATAATGAATAGTAGTAGAGATGAGCAATAGACCACGCAATATCCTGGTAACCAGCGCCCTGCCCTATGCCAACGGCCCGATCCATATTGGCCATCTGGTGGAATATATCCAGACAGATATCTGGGTCCGATTCCAAAAAATGCAAGGGCAGCGCTGTATCTATGTCTGTGCCGATGATGCCCACGGCACCCCTATCATGCTGCGCGCGCGGCAGGAGGGAATCGAACCTGAGAAACTGATCGCCCGTATTACCGAGGAGCATCAGGCAGATTTTGCCGCCTTCAGGGTCGACTTTGATAACTA
Source organism: Sedimenticolaceae bacterium (assembly GCA_050304615.1). Classification (GTDB taxonomy): domain Bacteria; phylum Pseudomonadota; class Gammaproteobacteria; order Chromatiales; family Chromatiaceae; genus CBFDBF01. The sequence goes on along the minus strand of JBNLDW010000013.1, from coordinate 13,202 downwards.
CCACTCTACTCACTCTGAAGAGAACCGAGAGTTCTCCACCCTTATATATGAGCGACTGCGCGACGGCGGCCATATTGCCAGCCGCAACATAACCCAGGCCTACGATCCGGTAGAGGAGATGTTCCTGCCAGACCGCTTCATCCGTGGTGAGTGCCCCAAGTGCGGCGCAGGAGATCAGTACGGCGACAACTGTGAGGCCTGTGGCGCCAGCTACTCCCCCAGTGAACTGCGCAACCCGGTCTCTGCCATATCTGGTTCTGTCCCTGTGGATAGAGATTCCGAACACTACTTTTTTAAGCTGGGCGATTTTGAGGCCATGCTGAAAGAGTGGACCCGGGAAGGACATCTGCAGGATGAGGTGGCAAATAAGCTAGACGAGTGGTTCGAGGCTGGCCTGAGGGAGTGGGACATCTCCCGCGACGCCCCCTACTTTGGCTTTGAGATCCCCGACCATCCGGGCAAGTACTTCTATGTCTGGCTAGATGCCCCCATCGGCTACATGGCCAGCTTTAAAAACCTTTCAGAACGTACCGATGGGCTGGATTTCGAGCAGTTCTGGAATCAGGACTCCAGCGCAGAGCTGTACCACTTTATCGGCAAGGACATTATCTATTTCCATGCCCTGTTCTGGCCAGCCATGCTGCATGGTGCCGGATTTCGCGCGCCGACTGCGATCTTTGCCCACGGCTTTCTAACCGTGGATGGACAGAAGATGTCCAAGTCACGCGGTACCTTTATCAAGGCCCGCACCTACCTGGATCATCTCAACCCGGAGTATCTGCGCTACTACTTTGCGGCCAAACTGGGGAGCGGAATAGAGGATATCGACCTTAATCTGGAGGATTTTGCTGCCCGGGTAAATTCTGATCTGGTCGGCAAGGTGGTAAATATCGCCAGCCGCTGCTCCGGCTTTATCCGCAAGCAATTTGCCAACAGACTGGCGGCAGAGCTGGCTGAACCGGAGCTGTTCCAGGATTTCGTTACAGCTGGCGACAACATCGCAGAGTGCTACCAGCAGCGTGAATTTAGCCGCGCCATACGCGAGATCATGACCCTGGCCGACCGCGCCAACCGTTATATTGATGAGCAAAAACCATGGGTTATCGCCAAAGAGGATGGCCGGGAGCAAGAGCTACAAGATATCTGCTCTATGGGGATAAACCTGTTTCGCTTGCTGATCGGATATCTGCGCCCGGTTCTGCCAGCTACCGTCGAACAGGCAGAGGCCTTTCTGCTAATAGATCCCCTAACCTGGGAGCAACTGGCAACCCCCCTGCTGGATCACGAGATTGCGGAATTCAAGCCACTAATGACCCGGGTGGAGCCGCAACAGATCGAGGCTATGGTGGCGGCCTCCAGAGATGATCTGTCGGACTCTCCACCCTAACTAACCTTCCTCAACTAGTGGGTATCCCTTCTGCTTACGAATGACACCTACTGTGAGGAAGGCACTAGGACGGCAGGAGGGTAGGAGGATTGTGGTGACGAGAAATCCAGGCGAAAGATATGGTTATAGGAAAGTCTACTAATAAATGCATTAGAATAATCAATGCTGTGCGCAGTGAAAACCTGCTAACCTTCGCTGTGGCCTGAAACGCAACTAATTAGACGAGACACCAGATGCAAGAGTACATCCTAATTCTGATCAGCACCGTACTGGTAAATAACTTTGTACTGGTGAAGTTCCTTGGAATCTGCCCCTTCATGGGCGTCTCCAGCAAGATTGACACGGCTGTTGGAATGAGCATGGCAACCAGTTTCGTCTTGACCCTGGCATCAATCATAAGCTACCTAGCCAACGAATATATGCTGATCCCCCTAGGCCTGGAGTATCTGCGCACTATCGCCTTTATCCTGATTATCGCGGTACTGGTCCAGTTTACCGAGATGGTGATGCACAAGACCAGCCCAGTGTTATATCAGACTCTGGGGATATTTCTACCACTGATCACCACTAACTGCGCGGTACTCGGTGTAGCCCTGCTCAACATCCAGGAAGGACACAATTTCATCGAATCAGGCCTGTACGGTTTTGGCGCCGCAGCCGGTTTCTCTCTGGTATTGATCCTGTTCGCCTCAGTACGTGAGCGGATCAACGTGTCTGATGTGCCGCAACCATTCAAAGGGAGTGCCATCGGCATGATTACCGCCGGGTTGATGTCTATGGCATTCCTCGGTTTTGCCGGACTGGTTTCCAGTTAAGGGGCGACCAGATATGCTAATCGCAATTATTGCCATATCCCTGCTCGCCCTTTTTTTTGGGCTGCTATTGGGCTTCTCATCTATCCGTTTTCACGTAGAAGAGAACCCAATAGCCGAGAAGATCAGTGCAATACTTCCCCAGAGCCAGTGTGGACAGTGTGGCTTTCCCGGATGCGCCTCATACGCCGAGGCGGTAGCCGAGGGCACCGCCCCGATCAACGGTTGCCCTCCGGGCGGCGAAGCGACAATGCTGAGCATGGCAGAACTGCTGGGTATAGACCCCATGCCTATGGGTGAAGACGGCTCGGGAACCACTGGTCCAGTGGTGGCAGTCATAAATGAACAGGACTGTATCGGTTGTGCCGTCTGCCTTAAACACTGTCCGGTAGACGCCATCCTCGGTACCACCAAACAGGTGCACACAGTGATCTCCACCGAGTGTATCGGCTGTGAGGCCTGTGTAAAGCCGTGTCCGGTGGACTGTATCAGCATGCAGCCGATCCCTGTCACTATTAACAACTGGGCCTGGCCACTCCCAGGCGATGAACCGGATGAACCAACAACCCCGGCAATACTACAGAGCGGGGTGGCATAGCTATGCAGCAGGCATCTACTCGTAAGCTCTGGAAGATCAGCGGCGGCATCCATCCGGCAGACAACAAGGCACAATCGCTAACTCGTGAGCTGAAAAAGGCGACCCTGCCAAAACGTTTGACCATCCCGCTACGGCAGCATCTTGGCGTACCTGCCAAGCCGCTGGTCGCCATGGGAGATAGGGTTCTCAAAGGACAGATGATCGGCGAACCAGGCGGTTTTATCAGCGCCTCGGTTCACGCCTCAAGCTCTGGCACCGTGGTAGAGATCGGAGATTTTCCCGTCATCCACCCCTCAGGCCTCAGCGGCCCCTGCGTCGTCATCGAGACCGATGGTAAGGATGAGTGGATCGAACTACCGGAGACCGTAACCGACTTCACCACTCTCAGCCGAGAAGAGATTACCCGACGGGTACGTGATGCCGGAGTGGTCGGTATGGGCGGCGCCAGCTTCCCGGCCAGTGTCAAACTTAACCCTCCTCCTGGCCAGGATATCCACACCCTGGTGATTAATGGGGTAGAGTGTGAGCCATTCATAACCTGTGACGACCTGCTTATGCAGACTCGTGCCGACCGCGTTATGACCGGCATCAAAATCATGTGTCACATGCTGGAGATTGAGAACTGTCTGATCGGAATTGAGGACAATAAACCGGCAGCTGCAGCCGCCATGCGTCAAGCGGTAGTAGATGCCGGGCTGGAGAGTAATACTGAGGTAGTGGTCATACCTACCCGCTACCCCAGTGGTGGCGAAAAGCAGTTGATCTACATCCTTACCGGCAAAGAGGTCCCGTCCGGAGGCATCCCGGCCAATATCGGCTTCGTCTGCCACAACGTCGGAACTGCGGCAGCAGTAGCCGATGCGGTACTGGATGGTCGTCCCCTGATCTCCCGCTACCTCACCGTCACCGGCGAAGGGATAGTAGAACCACAGAATCTTGAGGTGCTAGTGGGCACCCAGGTGGATGAACTAGTCGCACATGCTGGCGGCTACACCGAGAAGGCATCCCGGCTGATTATGGGCGGCCCTATGATGGGCGTATCCGTAGCGCATGATGGTGTTCCTGTAGTCAAGGCGACCAACTGCATACTCTCCCCCAGTGCTGCCGAGCTACCCCATCCGGGCAGTGCCAGCGCATGTATCCGCTGTCTGCGCTGTGTCAGCGCCTGCCCCATGAATCTGCTACCAAACAAGATGTACTGGCATGTCCGCTCTAGCGCCATGGATAGAGCCAGACACTACAACCTGTTCGACTGCATCGAGTGCGGCTGCTGTTCTCATGTCTGTCCGTCACGCATCCCACTGGTGCAGTATTTCCGCCACGGCAAGGCGGCCTGCAATAGCGAAGAGCTGGATAACCAGAAAAGTGAAGCGGCACGCCTGCGCACCGAGGCACGCAACGCAAGGCTGGAACGGCTGGATGCCGAAAAAAAGGCCATGATGGCGGCAAAAAAAGCGGCCGCAGCAGAAAAAGCGGCGGCCAAAACCAATGTAGAGGCAACAGAAAGTGCCGCTCCAGCCACCGACGGACAGGATGGATAAACGATGCAATTTCCAACCCTAACATCCCCCTTTACCAACCGCCCAAACAGCGTCACGATGGCCATGCTGTGGGTGATCGTGGCACTGATACCAGGCGCCATTGGTATGATCTGGTACTTTGGCTGGGGCATCCTGATAAATATAGTGCTGGCCGTCATTACCGCCACGGCCTGTGATGCGCTGGCCATGAAGCTACGCAAACGCCCGGTGCTGCCAGTCATAGGCGACTTCAGTGCAGTCCTGACGGCGCTGCTGTTTGCCCTTGCCGTTCCCCCGCTGCTCCCTTGGTGGCTCACCGTCCTCGGGGTTGCATTTGCCATCCTGGTGGTGAAGCAGATATACGGCGGGCTCGGGTACAATATCTTCAACCCGGCGATGGCCGCCTACGTCCTGTTGCTGGTCTCATATCCGGTACAGATGACATCCTGGCTACCTCCTCTCATGCTAAATGAGAACCCGCTTGGTTTTATCGACACCCTGACCGCCATATTCAGCAGCACCCTGCCGGCCGGGCTGGAGTGGGATGCAGTGACCATGGCGACCCCTCTGGACACCATGAAGACACAGCTCTCGCTGAACAGCACCGTAACCGAGATAAACGCGAACCCGCTGCTGGGAAACCTGGGCGGCACTGGCTGGGAAGCGATATTTGTACTTTACCTGCTTGGCGGTCTGTTCATGCTCTACAAACAGGCAATCAGCTGGCACATCCCTGTTGCCGTGCTCGCTGGCGTTGCTGTCATGGCCACCATGTTCCAACTAATAGATCCAGATGCCTACCCTGGCGCCCTGTTTCATATATTCAGTGGTGCCACCATGCTTGGGGCTTTCTTTATCGCCACCGATCCGGTCACCGCTCCCGGTACCCACAGAGGCCAACTGATTTACGGAGTCTGTATCGGCATATTGATCTATACCATTCGTACCTGGGGCGGTTACCCGGATGCCGTTGCCTTCTCGGTGCTGCTGATGAACTCGGCCGCCCCATCTCTGGGCCACTTTACCCGACCACGGACCTTTGGCCATCGGGAGTCAGAGCATGATTAAGCACAAGATCACAGTTGCCGGTCTACTGCTGGCCATGTTTGCCGTACTTGGGACAGGGCTAGTGGCGTTTACCCACCAGGTGACCAAGGATCAGATCGCCGAGAACGAGCGTCAGGCACTACTGCAGAGCCTCAGCGCTATGGTTCCAGCGGAAGACATAGATAACGACATCATCAACGACAAACTAAGCGTTGTAGAGCCAGATATGCTGGGCGGTAAAGAGACCATAGTGTACCGTGGACGCAAAAGTGGAAAGGCGGTTGCCGCCGTCTTCACCTCTATAGCGCCCGGCGGTTATAGCGGTAATATCAAACTATTGGTAGCGGTCAAGGCCGATGGCTCCCTGGCCGGTGTCCGGGTAGTTGCCCACAAGGAGACCCCGGGACTGGGAGATAAGGTAGAGACCGCAAAGAGTGACTGGATCCTGGGCTTCAACGGCAAATCCCTATCCAACCCTACTCCCGACCAGTGGGGGGTAAAGCGTGATGGCGGTGTTTTTGATCAGTTTACCGGTGCGACCATAACCCCAAGGGCCATCGTCAAGGCGGTAAAGAATACCCTGCTCTATTTCAAGGGCCACCAGGATGCAATCTTCGCAGAGAACGAGACAAGTGCTCCACTTGACGGGCAAGCAGAGACAAAAGGCGACTAAAATGGCTGAAATCACCTATGGCAAGATGATCCGTGACGGGTTGTGGGACAACAACCAGGCGATAGTCGCGCTATTGGGACTCTGCCCCCTGCTGGCCGTAACCAACACCGCCATAAACGGCCTGGGGCTTGGTATCGCTACCGCAGTAGTACTAACCCTCTCCAACATCACCATCTCCCTTATCCGTAATATCGTACGCCAGGAGATTCGTCTGCCGGTATTCGTCCTGGTAATCGCCTCATTCGTAACTGCAGTAGAATTGAGCATGAACGCCTGGTTCTATGACCTATTTAAGGTACTGGGTATATTCATCCCGCTGATCGTGACTAACTGCGCCATCATAGGCCGGGCCGAGGCCTTTGCCTCCAAAAACAGCATCCCCCGCTCGGCCGTTGATGGCCTTGCTATGGGACTGGGTTTCACCCTGGCCTTGGTGGTACTCGGTGGTATGCGCGAGATCATCGGCATGGGCACACTCTTTTCCCAGGCCGATCTGATGTTTGGTGAAGCGGCGGCTGGGCTCACCATGAGCCTGGGCGATGGTTTCAAGGGCATGCTGCTGGCCATTCTTCCACCTGGTGCCTTTATCGGCATGGGATTTATGATCGCAATCAAGAATATAATCGATGCCAGAAAGGGTAAGCAGGCTACAGTACAACAGGGTTGTGGAGTCGAAGTCTGACAGCTGGCGACGACCAGTGAAAACTGGTAACTATATGATATATAGCTGTTTTTAAAATTAATAACCTATAAATACAGACCTTTTTACTGGACTTTTTACCTCCTGATATCTTACACTCTAGATATGAAAAGCACGGACAACTCAACATTTAGCCTCTCCCGTCTTCTGCGGGAGCATGACATCATCCCTACCGCACAGCGGGTGAAGATTGCCTCCGCCATGCTCTCTCGCCCACAGCATGTGTCGGCAGATCAGGTGATGGTAATAGCTAATGAAGATGGTCAACCGGTATCCAAGGCGACTGTGTACAACACGCTTGGCCTGTTTGCACGTAAGGGTCTGATCAGGGAGTTGGTGGTAGATCCATCACGTATCTTCTATGACTCCAGCACCCACCCCCATTACCACTTCTATAATAGAACAACCCAGGAACTCTCAGACGTCTTCCCTGATGAGGTGGAGGTTACCCTGCCGACAACTCTGCCGCCAGGTACTGAGATCTCTGATGTAGATGTTATTATCCACCTGCGGCCGAGTGACTAGCTCCACTTTATAGCCTTAGCTTTACCGCTTGTAATCAAGCTAAAGCGGAGATACCCCCTTCGGTAGTCCGTCTCTATAATGTATACTGCCGCTGATTTCTTATGCCACCGTAGCTCAGTCGGTAGAGCAACGCATTCGTAATGCGTAGGTCGGGAGTTCGAATCTCCCCGGTGGCTCCATACTACTGTCTACTGTCTACTGTCCCTGACGCCGCCACCGCGTAACTATATCATCCACATTCAGATCATCTAGCCCTTCACGCCACTGGGTATAGAAGTCGATATCATCACTGTTTGGCGTGGGATCTGGCGCTCGCATCTGAAACCTGGTCAATACTGGTGAAGACTCGCCCAAGGCCACCGCCTCACCCCGTCCAAGCGATGCCAGTATATCGATCAGCTCGCCCTCAGAATCTGGAACCAACTCACGAATATATGCCTGGTCATCCGGGTTGCTTATCCGAAAACAGAGGAAGCTGCTACACTGTGCCAACACCGTCTCCGAAAGCTCATGCGGACGCTGACTGACCACCATCAAACCAACACCATACTTTCTACCCTCTTTTGCGATCCTCTCCATGGAGCGACGGGTTCCCTCGTACTGAGTGCCTCCCTCGCGGGGGATATAGGCGTGTGCCTCCTCACATACAAGCAGGATAGGAAACTGCCGTGAGTGCGGGTTCCAATAGTTAAACTCAAAGGCAAGACGGCCAATCTGGGCCGATACTGTGGGCCGCACATCAAATGGGACTGAGCTGAAATCGATTACTGTAATCTGTTTTTTCAGTTCGCCCAGTCCCATAAATTCACGCAACAAATCAGGCAGTGTATCCGATGATTTACGTCTCTTCGGTTTAAATAAAAAGTTGTACCGTACATCGTTCAGGCGGCTCTGCAACCTGATCAGAAAATCGTCAAACTGTCCAAACAGAGGCCCCTTCACCTTACCAAAGTCACTAGTCTGTTCATTGGCCCGTTTGAACTGATGAAATAGCTCTGGCAGTGGAAAATAGAGTGGTGAGTCAATCGAAATAGTGCTCGGATCCATCTCCTTATTCGCGCTTTTACGGAGGGTCTGAACCACCTCCCGCAGAAAGGCCAACTGCACAGTGGCATTCGTGTCGCTGCGGTCGATCAACAGATCAGTAAGTTCACTATAGGTCAGCAGCCAGTATGGTATCTCCAGGTCACGGGCATCAATCGCCTGCACCTGATCCTCCTTAAAGGACGCCTGCTTTACCCCATTCTGATCAGTCCAGACATACTCCCCGTGCAGGTCGAGTATGATTATATGAGCCTTGGGCATAACCGCCACAGCACTCTGAATGACATTGGCCACACCCCATGATTTACCTGCACCAGACTGACCAAGAATGGCCACATGCCGCCCAAACATCACCGCCGGATCTAGACATACCCGCATCGATGGATTGGCTGGGAGATGCCCAAGATCAAACCCCATGGCGCGATACTTTTCAAACATTACCCCGATATCACTGCTCGCCATGAGATGCACTTCGGCACCTGGTGCGGGGTAGCGGCTAATACCGCGTGCAAAGCGCCCACTCGCGTCCAGTTCGCCAACCGGTATCATCTTGATTACGGCGCGGGATGAGAACGGCTCATCCTCTGCCCTGCTAACCATTCCAATAACCGCGATATCACCCTGAACGATTCGCATATAAGAGCCTACCTGCCCCACCAGCAACTCCTCACCATCTACTGTAAGCAGGGGAAACCCGTTCGAGTAATCCACTGTCAACATGGCATTAAGTTCGTTTTCACGCACCTCGGTAAGCTTACCGACCAGGGTTACTCTATCTATGCTCATGCAGCACTCCTTACACAACGCCGGGTGGAGAGATATATAATAGTAGGCATCTTTATTAACCAACTTTCCGACCCAAGCCGAAATATGTTTTTAATCTTCTTGGATAGGTACTTTAGTAGAGAATACCCGATTTTACAGCCATAAGGAGTGAGTAGGTCGCAAAAACGGCCATGTGTTGCTATCTATCTACGCCTACGTGGCGGCATGATGTCGGTGATACTCCCCGCTGCCACCTCTGCCGCTAACCCGATGGTCTCATTGAGAGATGGGTGAGGATGGATGATATGTCCCAGTTGCTCTTCCGTTGCCCCCATCTCCAGCGCCAGGGCAGCCTCACCGATTAACTCTCCGGCACCATGCCCGACAATACCAGCACCCAAAAGTCGTCTACTCTGCGGCTCCAGCAACAACTTGGTCAGTCCATTATCGTGTCCAATACCTATGGCACGACCGCTGGCGGCCCATGGAAACGCCCCCTTCTCATACTCGATCCCCTGCCCTTTAGCCGCTGTTTCGGTCAGCCCGACCCAGGCTATCTCTGGCTCTGTATAGGCGACCGCAGGGATTGCCGTCGGGCTGCAATCAGGCTCCAGACCGGCAATCAGTTCTGCCACCAGCTTGGCCTCATGGGTTGCCTTATGGGCCAGCATAGGACCTCCGGTGACATCCCCGATGGCATAGATATGTGGCACATTGGTCTGTTGTTTACCATTCACCGCGATAAAGCCGTGCTGGTCTACCGTGACTCCAGCCTGCTCCGCTCCGATCTGGAGACCATTGGGGCTACGCCCTACCGCAACCAGGATCTTGTCATATTGTGCTGGCTCAGGGGCGTCTTCACTCTCAAACAACACCTCCAGACCATCCTTGTCAGGATGTATCTCACCGACCCTGGTCTGCAACATGATCCGGTTATAGCGCCCAGCTATCGACTTCTGGAGTGGCCGCACCAGGTCACGGTCACACCCTGGGATCAGTCCCGGCGACAGCTCCACAATATCTATCTTGGAGCCGAGGGCAGAATATATGGCCGCCATCTCCAAGCCGATGATGCCGCCACCTATAATCAGCATCCGCTGTGGCAGATCTGTCAGCGCCAACGCGCCGGTGGAGTCTATCAGCCGGGTATCATCGTATGGCAGCCCCGGAATCCTGGTCGGAGAGGAGCCGCAGGCGATAATGGCACTATCAAAACGGATGGTGCGCACCCCAGCGCCGCCATCCACCTCTATCTGGTGACTATCCACAAACCGCCCAACCCCCTGTACCACCTCCACCTCACGCTGCTTGGCCAGCGCGGAGAGACCACTGGTAAGACGCTTTACCACCCTCTCCTTACCGGCTCGCAGGGCTTCCAGATCCACCTGTGGCGGTTGAAAGTGAAGCCCCATACGCTCCATACCGGCAGCTTCATTCATGGTCGCTACCGCATGCAGCAGCGCCTTAGACGGGATGCAACCGACATTGAGACAGACCCCACCAAGAGCAGAATAACGCTCAACCAACGCCACCTTCAGGCCGAGATCGGCAGCACGAAAGGCCGCAGTGTAACCGCCCGGGCCACCGCCCAGTACCATCACATCGACCGTGGAATGCTCCTGCGTGTTGCTCATATGTTGTTGCGCTGCTGTTCCATCAGTTTATTGCGCCTCTCTTACCCCAGCACCTTAATCAACGGTTGCAACTGCTCCTCATAACGCCGCCACAGCTCCACAGAATCGCTGTAGATCTTTTTACGTACCTGGGATTGACTGGCAGTTCGTACCGCCCGCTTGGTCTCATGAAAACGCAGGCAGTTGTCATCCCATGGCAGCCCACAGAACTCCAGCAACTTGCGGCTCACACCCTCCTGATCTGCCACCATATCTTCGTACTGAAGATCAAATATGGCCCCCTCAGGCAATACCTTATGCCAGTGCTGCATCAGGTCGGCATAGAGCCGATAATACCCACCCAGCTCCTCCAGATCGTAGGCGTATTTGTGTATTGATTTGAAGTTCTGCTTGAAGATGGAGAGACAGTTGTCCACCGGATCACGCCTGCAATGAATCACCTTGGCATTTGGCATAGCCAAATGGATCATACCAAGCAGGAAGAAGTTGTGCGGTAACTTGTCGGTCGCCCGCTTCTCACCATCCGGGTACTCTTGCAACTTCTTCAGATACTCCTCCCCCAGAGCTGAAAAATCATCCTCACTCCACTCGGCCACCGTCTCTGGATAGTGCGCAAACTTGACCGGAGCACATCTATTGGTTATCGCCCGGCGCAATATAGTAAGCTCACCGGCCCCAAACACCTGCGGATGGCTGGCCAATATCTGCTCGGTCAGGGTAGTACCGGAGCGCGGCATGCCGAGGATAAATATGGGCATATCACTAGCCACCCCATATTCAGATCTCTGCACAAAAAAATCTTTGGTAAAGGTGGACTTTACCAGTTCGAAGGATGCCTGCTCCTCCTCCCGGTCATACTCATAGCTGGACCGCTTCAGCTGGTTCCCCTCTGCCAGGTAGTTAAAGGCTCTCTCATACTCCCCCTCCCTCTCCAGAAATTTAGCCAGGGCAAAGGCAAGTGCAAGCTTTTCCTCCTCGTCGATATCTGGCGCCGCGTAAACTTCCTCGATCCGATCCAGCCGATCCAGCATGATAGCGCTATCTTCAAGCCCAAGCAGTCCGGCATAGACAGTTGGCCTATCCGGATCCAGATCTAATGCCTGGTAGTAAAGCCGTTTCGCCTCATCGAACCTCCCCATGATGCTGCACGCATCGGCCAATCCTGATATGGCATCGGCCACATTGGGTTGCAGTTCCAACCCTCTAGAGTAGGCATTTATAACCTCCTCCCACTGCTCGCTCTTATGCGCCACCCGTCCCAGGTTGAAATATAGCTCAGCTGAGCGGGGATTCATCTGTAAAGCCCTGCGGCATAGCTGTAGAGCCTCTTCCAAGTCACCCTGTGCCGTCAACACCCCGGCCAGGTTATTAAGTACATCAGGGTGGTTAGAGTTCAGTTCATAGGCGCGGCGCAGTAACTTCTCAGCCTTTTCCAACTGTTTCTCCCCAAACCAGATAGTGCCGAGGTTAGAGAGTGCCTCGATAGAATCAGGATTGATCTCCAACGCCTTCTCCAAGGTCACCACCGCCTCGTCCTGCTTGCCGTTTCGCCACAACATGTGTCCCATATTGGAGAGGGCATATACGTTCTCTGGATTTAACTTCAGTGCTGCCCGACAGGAGGACACCGCTTCATCCAGCCGATTCAGTTTGCCATATGCTACCCCCAGGTTTACCGGAATCCACTCATCCTGAGAATCCAGCTGGCGGGCCTCACGAAAGGCAAATACTGCCTCCTTCAGCTTACCCTGCACCTCTAGCATTTGCCCAAGGTTAAAATGGAGCTTGGCGATCTTAGGGCTGCGGCGAATAGCCTTACGCAGCAGCCGCTCGCCCTCTTGCGGATTACCCTGCTGAAACATGGTCAACCCCAATAGTTGCAGCGCATTTACATCCCGTGGCTCTCGCGCCAATACATCGCGAAATAGTTTCTCTGCCTTCGGCAGTTGGCCTGCCTGAAACAGGGTCATCCCCTGCTGTAGCGCAGTCTTTATGGCATTATCCACAAACTAACTCCTATTTTTATGTTGATGCGGCAGATAGCCCAAGCCTCCGCCAAATACGCAGATAATATCATTTCCCCAACCTGCGGGCACCACCGTATGGTTGGTTTGTACTCTCAAATAGAGATAGTGCTCCACAGCATACTACCGACAGGGATGGTGGAAGCGCTGGAAACGCAGGAGCAGCTTCCAGTGAGGCCTTTGTACATTCGCCGCTACGGCCGGTAGTTTCGAACACCTACTCTATACATGCGCCGCTCCTGCGCATCCCTGCGCCCGCGGCGTACTACCGCCAGGGATGGCGGGTATACTGGAAACGCAAGGAGCAGTTTCCAGTGCGGCCTTCCTATGCATCGCCGCTACGGCCGGTAGTTTCGAACACCTACTCTATACATGCGCCGCTCCTGCGCATCCCTGCGCCCGCGGCGTACCGTACATCCTGTACATAAAAAAACGGGGCCCGAAGGCCCCGTCTTCACAACTCAAGATCTAAA
>JBNLDW010000012.1:0-328445 GCA_050304615.1 Sedimenticolaceae bacterium | reverse complement strand
TACCTGTTTTTAGCTCCGCTCTTGCTAACCACCATGTTGCATTAGAGTGGTTCGGATATTTTTTTAGTTTTTCCTCACAATGCGAGATTAACCTCGCGTAGTTACCACTCTCGTAATATTTATCAGCTAACTGAATGAAATTGTTTTCCCATGCATTATTGAAATTACCCTTTATGTTGCTGATCCAGTTTATCACCCAAATTAACATAACGAAGCCAAGCATTATGCTAAGCACATAAAGCAGAACGTAAATATCTTGTAGTTTGTTTAGTATTTCTTCTTCCATATTCTTCTCAGCGCTAACAGTTAATTATCACGCTGGCACCGATATTGAAATATGCCGCATAGAAACGCCCTGCGGGCAGAAATGTGGGCTTGAGCTTGGTACATCCTGCCAAGAGGGTATTTCCTATATTTATTCAAGGTTATCAAAGAAAAATGGGTTTAGGTAGGCATAATTGCCTGGACCCAGCGAACAAGTCGCGACAGGACGAGGGTTTTACTGTGCCACCTCAAGACCTGTTAGACGCAGACGAGCACCCTAGCCCTCTCCCCCACAGGGGAGAGGGGATGGTTAGGGGAGAGAATACTTTTTGTATCCCTCGGTCAAACCGCGGGATGACTGGACGCTACAGATACATCTCCACCCCACTACTCCAACCAAAGGAATCAACATTTGAAGTGGTAACCTGATGCTGCTGGAAGGGTAGGGCCAGTTCTGGTGAGATGATAATCAGCTCTTCCACCACGGCGCCCCAGGAGTTTAGCTTCATACCTGAGCGCAGTCGCTGTTGAATCTCTTCAATCTTCTCTTTGGCTCCGGACAGTAGACAGCAGACAGTCCCGTCCGGCATGTTGCTGGCGGCACCCTTGAGCCCACAATTTTCTGCGGCGCGGATAAAGGTTTGGCGAAACATCACCCCTTGTACCCGGCCGGTAACCAGAAAATTGCTCTCTATATCCATCAGCTCAATGGGTGCGCCATTGAATACAACTCCTGCCAGGGGTTTAGTTGCTGATCCCCTCCTGGATAGCGGCAACTACGGCATCGCTTGAGGTGGCATTCACGTCCAACAGCAGCCCCTCATTGCGGTAGAAGCCTTCCAGAGGAGCGGTCTTCTCGTTGTATACGTCTAGGCGGTTGGAGATGGCCTCTTCGGTCTCATCATCACGCTGTACGATTTCAGCACCGCATTTATCACATACGCCATCCACCTTGGGTGGCATTGATTTTACGTTGTAGATTGCACCGCAACCGACACAGGTGCGACGGGTGGTGAGGCGATCTAGGATCACTTCACGTGGCACATTCAGATTTACCGCGGCCTGCAGGGTGATGCCCAGATCCTCCAGAAGAACCTTCAGCTGTTCGGCCTGAGGAATGGTGCGGGGGAAACCATCCAGCAGAAAACCTGCCTGGCAGTCATCCTCTCTCAGTCGCTCTTTCATGATGCCCATAATCAGCTCATCCGGCACCAGATCGCCAGCATCCATAAAGGCCTTGGCCTGTTTGCCCAACTCGGAGCCATCCTTGACCGCACCACGCAGAATATCACCGGTGGATATCTGCACTGAACCGTCAATTTTGGTCAGTAGTTTGGCCACGGTACCCTTGCCCGCTCCTGGAGCGCCTAATAGAATCAGTTTCATCTGTTTCACCTAACTAGTTGATAAATAAAATATAATGCCGTATTGATTTGCCAGCACAGAAGTTTCTCGACCGTCAGTCTTGGCCGCGTATTCTGCCTGTTAATGGAGATATATTCAATGGAACAGCGATGTGGTCGCTATCTGACCTCTTCCACCAGGAGCTGAATAGAGTGCTCGTCGCTGTCGCGGGTGGATCTGCTATGGAGGATACCCTGGTTCTCTCCATTGCCACTATTGCTAGTGCCGCCGACCGAGATCCACTCACCCAGTCTGCCACTGACCGTGGTATCGGTCTGCTGAATATCGTAGGTTCTCTGTACATGACCCTCTCGCTCCATATGAGAACTGATCACCAGGATGACCCTATCTCCCTGTATTCTGGGGGTTGCATAGAAGCCGGTGGTGACATCCCTATAGCGGGTGGTCTGCTGCTGTTGTACCACGCTGCCAGAGATTGTAGTTGTCTGCTCGGCGATGGGCACCGATTGTCCAGTGGCGATAAAGACCGGCCGTCCTTCCAGAGTGCGGACATGCTGGTTGCTATCCAGATCGTTGCGGGTTCTGTTGGAGTTGATGCGATATCGCAGTCCATCTTCCGGTGGGTTTTCGCCAGCTATAATCCTGGTGTGCTTGCCTACATCGGCATTTATCCCAACATCGCTGCCGTAGCTGCTACCGGTTGAAGCTGCGCCCTGGCGTACACGGATAATCAGCTGGCGCGGTGGATGGTCAACTTTCGCCAGCAGTTGTTTTATCTCTGCCAGATTTTCTGGTGAGGTGCGGATGATCAATTGGTTATTCATTCCACTAACGCTGCCATACGGTGGTAGTAGTGGTTTGATGATAGGTACCATCTCCTCTACTGTGCGCCCACGGAGCTCGATAATCTCCAGTGGGTAGTCAGCCAGTAGCGGAGTGGCGGAGAGGAGTAGTATCACGGCAACAAGCAATCTTTTCATCATAGCTTCCATATATTATCTGTCTGAACTCCAAGCTACGTCGGAGTCATGCACTGGTCTCAACCCGACGGGTCATATATGTAGATGTCGTAACTCTGAGTCTAGTTCACTCTGTTCCCATATTTCGTTAAATAATTCGGAATATTTCGCACTATCCAGTGCCCCCTTGAAGTTGGCCGTGCCTACATAACGGTTATAGATACTCCAGTGAAGATAACCGCTATTGTCTACCAATATGAAGTTTTCAGGGTGATCAATATAGTCTGGGTGGGGTTTGCGGATCTCTATTCTGCTGGTTAGACGCCACCACAGCTTAATGATCCGGTGACCTTCTTGTTGCACTCGCTCGTTATTCTGCAGCAGGATGCGCACCCGGCTGTAACGGCTGCGGATGGCGAGCTGCTTCAGCGCTTCGACGAATGGTTCGCGGTTGTAGATGGGCGCATCCAGATCGTAACTCAGGATGTCGAGCTGCTGTCTACCCTGTTGCAGCATGGTAAGGGCTGCCTGTTGGCACTCCTCCTGGCCATGCAGCGCTATTTTACCGGAGGTTTTACCCAGTATGCCCTGTTGAATGGCAGCCAAGGTCTCCGCAGTCATTTAGATATCTTTGGCCTGCTCTTTGGCGTTGCCGGTATAGCTGGCTGGGGTCATTTCACGTAGCTGCTGCTTTGCCTCTGCAGGCAGCTCCAGATTGTCCACAAACTCCTGTAGGGCGGCCTGGGTGATACGTTGGCCGCGGGTCAGCTCCTTCAGTTTTTCATAGGGCTGCTCAATCCCGTAGCGTCGCATAACGGTCTGTATCGGTTCTGCCAGAACCTCCCAGTTTGCATCCAGATCGGCTGCCAGGTTGGTACTGTCCACCTCAAGTTTGGATATCCCCTTGAGCAGCGATTGCAGGGCGATGCTGGTGTGGGCAAAGCCCACCCCCAGGTTGCGGATGACCGTAGAGTCGGTCAGGTCACGCTGCCAGCGCGAGATGGGTAACTTTGCAGCCAGGTGGCCAAACAGGGCGTTGGCTATCCCCAGATTACCTTCAGCATTCTCAAAATCTATGGGGTTGACCTTGTGCGGCATGGTGGAGGAGCCGATCTCTCCCGCTACGGTCTTCTGTTTGAAGTGGCCGATAGAGATATAGCTCCAGATATCCCGGCAGAAATCGAGCAGTATGGTGTTGCAGCGTGCAGTGGCATCAAATACCTCCGCCATGTAGTCATGGGGTTCTATCTGGGTGGTGTAGGGGTTCCACTCAAGCCCAAGGGAGTGGACGAAAGACTCCGCCAGTTTTGGCCAGTCAATCTGTGGGTAGGCGGACAGATGGGCGTTGTAGTTTCCAACCGCACCGTTGATCTTGCCCAGTATAGGTACGCCCGCAATCTGTTCCCGCTGGCGCTGTAGCCGGTAGGCCACATTGGCCATCTCCTTGCCTAGAGTAGTGGGGGAGGCAGGTTGTCCGTGGGTACGTGAGAGCATAGGTTGCTCTGCATGTTGCCGGGCCAGGTCTTTGATAGCAGTGATCACCTCATCAATCTGTGATAACAGTTGGTTTCGCCCCTGCTGTAGCATCAAGCCGTGGGAAAGATTGTTTATATCTTCAGAGGTGCAGGCAAAATGTATAAATTCGCTGATCGCCTCCAGCTCCTGGTTGCCGACTATCCTCTCTTTCAGAAAGTACTCTACTGCCTTCACATCATGGTTGGTGGTGCGCTCGATATCCTTGATCCGCTGGGCATCTTCCAGGCTGAAGTTGCTAATAATCTCTTCCAGTAGCTTGTTTGCGTCTTTCCCTAAGGTTGGAACCTCTTTGATCTCATCATGCAGTGACATAGTCTGTAGCCAGCGCACCTCTACCAGCACACGTTGCTGGATTAGGCCAAATTCACTGAATATCTGACGTAGTTCCGTGGTTTTATTGCCGTAGCGTCCATCCACTGGGGAGATGGCGGTGAGATGAGATAGTTCCATGGTCGATATCCGGTGGTCAGTTTTAGAGATAGCCCCATTATACACCCTGTTTTATTTGTAGCGGCCATCACAACAACAAGAATTTAGCTTCGCATCTCACTATTTAGTGATTAAAATAGCGCTATGCGGGCACACTACCTACAACATGTACCTTTTGAAGGCCTTGGCAGTATAGAGCCATCTCTGAGGTTGTCCGGATACGAGATCACCAGAACGGCGCTATTTGAATCGACTGAGTTCCCGGCCGTTGATTCCATAGATCTTTTGGTAGTGATGGGCGGTCCTATGAGTGTTAATGACAGGGATGAGTTTCCCTGGCTGTCACATGAGATCGATTTTATCCGTGACGTCATACACAGTGGAACGCCGGTTCTGGGTATCTGTCTGGGGGCACAACTGATCGCCGTTGCCATGGGGGCCAAGGTGTACCAGAACCGGGTCAAGGAGATCGGTTGGTTTCCGGTCGAGGGGCTGTGCTCAACTGACGGCCCGCATTTTTGTTTGCCACCATCGCAGCTGGTGTTTCATTGGCACGGCGAGACATTCGATCTGCCAGCCGGGGTGACCCATCTGGCAAGTAGTGAGGGCTGCGAAAACCAGGCGTTTCAACTCGGCAGATCTGTTATCGGTCTGCAGTTTCATCTGGAAACCACACCAGAGTCAGCGCAAGCGATTGTCTCCAACTGTCGTGATGAGCTGGTCCCTGCGCAATATATACAGACGGAGGAGGAGATCTTGTCGGCCCGACCGGAAAGCTACCGGGAAATAAACCAGGTCATGGCCGATCTTCTCAGCTATCTGCAGCAGAACAGCTCGTAGACTCCACCTACTATCGTCCCCCGCTTGCGGGGGAGGGAAGACATGAGCGGCAATGGCCATCCTGTATGGCACTGCTGTACACTATGCGAAGTGATTGATTAACAGGAATCTCGCCTTGAGTGTTAGCACTGTATCCCTGATTGATGCCGTTATTATTGTGATCTACATCCTAGCCACGACCGGCTTTGGTGCATGGTTTGTAAAGCGTAGCAGCAGTATGGATGGATTCACCCTGGCGGGTAAGAGTATCCCCGGCTGGGCGATTGGTCTCTCGCTCCTTGCAACCTACCTCAGCAGTATCAGTTTTCTTGCCAACCCCGGGAAGAGTTATGCCTCTGACTGGCGGCCATTTGTCTTTTCGCTGACCCTGCCTATTGCCGTCTGGATCGCCGCCAGATGGTTTGTGCCACACTATCGCAGGGTTGTAACCACTACCGCCTATGAGTATCTAGAACAGCGCTTCGGTCTGTGGGCCAGACTCTATATGGGCAGCGCCTACATCTTGCTACAGATTGGCCGCTTTGCAGTAGTGCTCTATCTTACTGCGCTGGCGTTGTCAGCACTGCTAAATATAGAGATTACCACTCTCATACTGTTGCTTGGGGCGTTGACTATCATCTACACCCTGTTGGGTGGTTTTGCGGCGGTAATATGGACAGATGTAGTGCAGTCTGTAGTGCTGTTTTTTGGCGGGTTGCTCTGTCTGTTTGTATTGATCAATGGTATGCCCGGAGGTTGGGAACAGCTTAGTGCGACTGCAGTGCGGGAGAATAAATTTGCTCTTGGCAGTATGGATTTTGATTTGGTGATCCAGGGTTTTTGGGTAATCTTTATCTTTGGCATTGTAGAAAACCTGAAAAACTTTTCGGTCGATCAGAACTATGTTCAACGCTTTCTCTCTGCACCAAGTGAGGCCGAAGCAAAGAAATCGCTCTGGTTGGGAGGTCTGCTATACATTCCTGTGTCGGCGCTATTCTTTATGATTGGTACGGCACTGTTTGTCTATTATCTAAACATCCCTGCTGCAGATCTTCCGACTAAGGCCGATCAGGTCTTTCCCTATTTTATTGTGCATGAGTTGCCTACTGGGATAGTTGGTCTAGTCATAGCCGGGGTGCTGGCTGCCGGAATGAGCACGCTCGATTCATCACTGAATAGTTCCGCCACAGTATGGACGATAGATTTTTATAGGCGTCTATTCAATGCGGACGCATCTGATGCCAGGCAGGTCAGGATCATTCGTGGCGCTACCGCACTGATTGGAGTCATTGCAACCCTTGCCAGTCTGCTCATGATCAATGCCAAGACGGCGCTGGATGTATGGTGGAAGGTCTCTGCTATTTTTGGTGGAGGTATGCTGGGTCTATTTTTGCTCGCGTTTATGTTTAAAACCATGCAATCTAGGCAGGCAGCCATTGCCACCGTTGTCGGGGTGTTGTTTGTTGCCTGGGCGACCAGCTCAAAGGTCTGGTTTACAGATAGCGGTATGGGGTTTCCGCTACATACCATGATGATCGGTGTGTGCGGCACTCTGTTGGTTGTGGTGGTTGGCGCGCTGCTAGCCCGGATTTCTCACCAGGCCGCGCCGACGGCCTAATTAATTACGGCTCCACCAAGGCACTCGCCAGCACGGTAGAAGACGACTGATTGCCCCGGAGTGATCGCCCGCTGGGGCTGTTCAAAGGACACCTGGCAGTGGCCATTCTGGATGGATTGAATGGTGCACTCTTGTAGTGGCTGGCGGTGGCGGATACGAGCCTGGCACTGCAGCGGGAGCATTGGTTGCGTGCCCGATATCCAGTGTAGCTGGTTGCCATGCAGTTCTGTGCTGAGCAGTAGTGGGTGGTCGTGTTGTTGCGCGACGATCAGTCGGTTGTTATCTAGGTCCTTGGCAACCACAAACCATGGGATCTCTGGTCGTTCTGCCACCCCGCCTATACCCAACCCCTTGCGCTGCCCCAAGGTGTAGTACATCAGCCCCTGATGTTCACCTATGCGCTCTCCCTCTGTGGTCTCTATCGGGCCAGGCTGGGCCGGTAGATAACGGCTGAGAAATTCGCTGAATTTACGCTCACCGATAAAACATATACCGGTACTGTCCTTCCGGTCATAGTTTGGGAGCTTCGCCTCCTTCGCCAACTGTCGTACTTCACTCTTCCGCAGATCGGCCAGAGGAAAGATGGTATGGGCGAGCTGCTGCTGATGTAACAGGTGGAGAAAGTAGGTCTGGTCTTTATCCTCATCCAGGCACAACAACAGGTGGGAACCATCACTGTCACGGCTAACCCTGGCGTAGTGGCCGGTTGCAATATGACTGGCGCCAAGCCCTAAGGCATGCTCAAGAAACGCCTTGAATTTTATCTCCCGATTGCAGATGACATCAGGATTAGGGGTACGTCCGGCCCGGTATTCAGCCAGAAAGTGTGCAAATACTTGCTCCCAGTACTCGCCCGAGAAGTTGACGCGGTGCAGAGGAATATTGAGTTGGTCGGCCACTTTCTGCGCATCTGCCAGATCCTCAGCAGCGGAGCAGTGCTGCTCTGTGTCGTCCTCTTCCCAGTTCTTCATGAACAACCCCTCTACCTCCCAACCCTGGCGTTGCAGGAGCAGGGCGGCAACTGAGGAGTCGACCCCACCAGACATTCCGATGATTATCTTGTTTGGCATGGAGTATGGGTCGGTTATCCTTTAAACCCGGGTGGCTTCCAGCCATCACTCCATTTGTCCAGTGGTAGGATGGCTGGAGGTACGCCGTTATCGAAGAACCATGAGTCGACGGCCCACCTCTTGTTTTTATTTTGCCTTTCGCTGATTACCGCAGTGGTATGGGGCCAGCCACCAAACAGCAGGAAGCCACGGGTCTTACGATCCTCCACCCGGTGCCATCGAAGTAGTCCATCCAGTTCCATCATGCGCAGATAGGTGGTGGTGTTAGTGGATTCATCGACACAGTCCATCTGATTGCCACCGATGCTCAACCCCTGAAGGTTGCCACCCTTATCGTTGGAGGTATCGATCTTCTCGCCTACGATCTGCTCCATTCTGGCCACGGCCTTGGCGATAAGTAGGCGCTCTTCAGCGCTGCTGGCTGCTGCTGGCTCGAATATATTGCGTATCTCGTCCCATTGGGTGGCAGTGATAGAGATCTCAGCAATGGCCTGACAGGTGTATTTGTAACAGACATCAAACTGTTGTGGAGATGGTGTATCACCGGGGGGGTCGTATGGCTTTACAATATCTATAGCCACGGAAGGCCCCGGCAATAGGGCCCAGATGGCGATGACTACGGCCTTTAGGTTGTAGTTGGTCATTTCAGGGTTTATCACTGCACTCAATAATTTGTCTTCCAAGGGGGCGTCAGAACCGATGACATACCTCTGCCGTGAGCGGTTCTGGATTCAGGTAGACATTATAGAGATTCATAGCGCAAAACGATAATTACAGAGAGGGGATGTTTTGGGGCACGATTATCGTGCCCCAAGATGGGTGCTTCCAACTGGAGGTGTTATTCTGCGGTTACAACCCGATTGCGCCCACCCTTTTTCGCTTTATATAGGGCGTCATCAACACGCTGGAATACCTGCTCTGCATCCTCTTCATCCTGTAGGGTGACGACCCCAAAGCTTGCGGTCATGCGGATTTCTTTATCCAGCTTAGGCTGAAGTTGCTCTATCCCCTGACGAATACGTTCTGCTAGCAGAGTGGCGCCTGGTAAGTCGGTACCACTTAGTGTTACCAGAAACTCCTCTCCACCGAAGCGAAAGACCAGATCGGAGTCACGAATTGTCTCTTGCACACACTGTGCCGCGGCATACAGAGCTTGATCACCATACAGGTGCCCGTAACGGTCGTTAATCTTCTTGAAGTGATCAATATCCATCATGATGAAGGAGAGTGGTGCCTGATTACGTCTGGCCAGGTTGATCTCCCGCTTTACCGTACTTTCCATTGCAACCCGGTTTTTGATTCCGGTTACAGGATCCATACTGGCTGAGCGCAGCGCCTTTTGATAGAGCAGGGTATTGCGTAGTGGATAGAGCAGGGCTGATAGCAGGTTCTCCGCAGTGATCAGCTCCTGTCGTGAAAACGGGGTATTACGGAAAAACTGCGCGCTGCCAAGATGCTCCCCGGCGACCGTTAGCTCATAGGCACAGCTATGGAGCTCTTTCTTGCCAAGCTTTATCTCTATATCCAGGTTGTTAAAACTGTAGTGCAGGCCATCAAACTTTAGGTGCCTGCCAAGCTCACTGGAAAACAAAGCGATCAGCTCATTGATCTCCAGAGTAGTCTGCAGTAAACCTGATAACTCTAGCATCTTTGGTTTGAGCTTATGGCTATCCTTTGCCTTGCCCTCTAGCACCTCTGGCGAGATGGGAGGAAAACTTTCCTGGCCACTAGAGAGTCTATCTGTCTGTCCGGTCATGGTCTCATTCTCCGAGTTTCATACCATTTGCAGTATACGCATTGCTAAAAGTGTGCCATAAAAAATATATTATATATAAAACAGCGAGTTACAATTAGTTGCTACTGTCATATGAGAGCATTGACATATTTTTGACGCTATTTAGGAGGTTTGGTGCCCCATAGACTGGTCGCTTTCCTCTGCAGTAAACGCCTGTCCGCTGGTACCCACGCTATCTGCCCCCATCAGCCAGAGGTAGAGTGGCATAATGCTATCTGCTGTCTTTACCGTCATCCTGTCCTCTCCTGGATAGGCAATGGCACGCATGCTGGTGCGGACAGGGCCAGGATCTATGCTGTTTACCCGAATGGCGCTGTTGCCCTCTGTCTCGTCTGCCAGAATCTGCATCAACCCCTCAATCCCGAACTTGGAGACACCGTAGGCCCCCCAATAGGCCTTGCCACGCCTTCCCATAGAGTCAGAGGTGAATAGTATGGATGCATCTTTGGCCTTGCGCAGTAGTGGCAGGCAGGCCTGGGTCATAAGGAAGGGTGCGGTTAGATTTACCTGTAGCAGTTTGAACCAGGTCTGGGGGTCGTAGTCATCAATGCGGCTTAGTATTACCAGTTCGGCGGCATTATGCAGTATCCCCTCCAGCGATCCAAACTCCTCGTCCAGCTTTTGCGCGAGCTCCAGGTAGTGTTGCGGCGTAGCCCCCTCCAGACGCATTGGATAGATGGCTGGTTGAGCCCCTCCAGCCCGTTCGATGGCATCATAGACCTGTTCCAGTTTGGCCAGGGTACGGCCCAGTAGGATAACTGTCGCACCGTGCGCGGCAAAGGTCTCTGCGGCAACCCGGCCGATACCATCACCGGCCCCGGTTACCAGTATGGTGCGGTTCTGTAACAGATCATTGGTTGGTTGGTAATTGTGCATGTATATGCTGCCTTTGGATAAGTCTGAAGGGTGGTATCTTACCCCTTTCACAATGTCGGTTCGATGCCGACCCACTGAAGAATATCCGCAGGCCGCTCAACAGTCCCATCGGCCTGCCACTCAGCCGGTCGGTCATGTTCGCTCAGATAGCCGAACATAGCGATCAGGGTGGCTGTCCCAGCACTTTTCCCTGCCTCAATGTCCCGCTCGGCATCTCCTACAAAGATGCACTCTGCGGGGCTGCTACCAATCTGGCGGCAGGCGTGGAGGATCGGCTCCGGGTGCGGTTTGCTGTGGCTAGTGGTATCACCGCTGACGATAGAGCCAGCGCGTTGGGTCAGTCCCAACTGCTGCATAAGGGGATCAGTCAGCCAGGCTGGCTTGTTGGTGACAACGCCCCAAATCAGGCCGCGCTGTTCCAGCTGCTCCAGCAGTTCTGGCATGCCGGGGAACAGGGTAGTGTGCTGGCTGACGTTGGCACTATAGTACGAGAGCAGCTCCTGACGTAGTAGTTCAAACTCACTATCATCCGATTCCAGGCCAAAGCCGAGGCGGATCAGGGCAGCGCCGCCATGGGAGACAGCGGGTTTGATCTGTTCGAGTGACAACGGTTCGCGACCGTGCTGCTCCAGGGTATGGTTCAGCGCGGTGGCCAGGTCGGGTGCGGTATCGGCCAAGGTGCCGTCCAGGTCAAACAGGACGGCCCGGTAGTGGTCACCTGGGGTGTGTTTAGCCATCGCTTTCGCGGCGGCAGGCGACCATATAATTTACATCCACATCACGATCGAGTTTATAGGTGCAGGTCAGGGGGTTGTATGTCAGGCCGGTGATATCGGTACTACTAAGACCTGCTTGGCGAATCCAGCTATCCAGCTCTGAGGGGCGGATAAATTTGTCAAAGTTGTGGGTGCCTCTGGGTAGCAGGCTCAGGATGTATTCGGCCCCGACGATGGCAAACATGTAAGATTTTAGATTACGATTGAGGGTAGAGAAAAAGAGCTGACCACCTGGTTTTACAAGTTTGGCGCAGGCGCTTACGACCGAGGCTGGATCAGGGACATGTTCCAACATCTCCATGCAGGTGACTATATCGTAGTGTCCAGGTTGCTCCTCTGCCAGTTGTTCTACAGGTACCTGGCGGTAGTCGATATCTAGTTCTGACTCCAGCAGGTGCAGGCGGGCTACCTCTAGTGGTGTCTTGCCCATATCAATACCGCAGACTACTGCCCCAAGTTGCGCCATACCCTCACTCAGGATGCCACCACCGCACCCAACATCGAGTACCTTTTTGCCCTGGAGTGGGGCGATCTTGTTTACATACTCCAGCCGTAGCGGATTGATCTCGTGCAGCGGTTTGAATTCGCTCGCTGCATCCCACCAGCGGGAGGCGAGCTCTTCAAATTTCTCTATCTCTGCGGGATCTACGTTGTGGTTGTTCTGAGCCATTATGACGGCGCCTCATAAAATGATTACGGGATTATACAGCTATGTTCAGATTGGAAGTAATACTCATAATCATATGAATTTGTGGAAATGAGGTGGCGTGAGATTGATCTTAAAAAATGCTTGCTAGGTCACACTACTAGCAGTACTATTCCGCAAAATCGCGTCAAATATGCCTATGTGAGGGTCATATAGGAACTTAAGGACTAACTAACATAATGGAATTAAAGGAGAAAATGGTGCTTATCAGAAAAATTGCTTCAATCGTAGCCCTCTCGTGTGCAATGTTTGTGGGTTCGGCCCATGCAGCGTGGGTGCCGCCTGCTACATGGTCTACAGGCCAGGTGATTGGTCAACCTCTTATTCAAGAGGCAAGTCAGATAGGTTGGGCCACTGATCCTCAATGGCAGATGCTGGGGGGCTCCTGGGGGGCCGCAGACGGCGTCTCTTGGAAGACAAGCAGTCAGACAGTCTACGGCCATGACGCAGTTAAGGTCGGGGATACGGTCACGTTCAAGTTTGATATGCATAAGGTCCTCTATGGCACGCATACGTTTGATGCCCTGAGAGCCTGGATCGATTTTGATCAAAATGGATTTTCCTTGGCGGAAACTGCTGATCTAATCATCCAAGATCAATGGAACTATGATGACTGGAATGCTAACCCCGGCAGGACGTACACTGATGGAGCTAGTGATGCAGATATTTATGGGTCTCTCTACTATGCCAATATCACCAAATCATTCCTCACAGAGGTAACCTTCACTGAGGCTGGCGATTTTGAGCTTCTGGCCCGCGTCATGTGCAGTAGAGATCTGGGAGGCGGGAGCTATCCTGGCCAACCTGATAACTGGGATAAGCTGGCCCCCGTACCGAATCTTGATACAGGTGAATTTGGTCAGGGTGAGATGGAACTGTATACAGTTCATGTCAACGAAGTTCCGCTACCAGGTGCACTCCTTCTTTTTGGAAGTGGGCTGTTCTCTCTGGGGTTTCTCCGGCGGAGATCAGGATCTGACGCCTAGAGCGCTGTAGTTAGATTACAAAAAGGGTTAGAGGACAGTTGTTCTCTAACCCTTTTTTCTTTGCCTCTGTTTTTGGGTAATAAAATCGAGGCGTTCCATCAGGAATCGATATTGAGCTGCCACTTGGCCGCGGCCGCAAGGATCTCGCGGCTGTTCATGGTTGTTAATTCACGCTCTTTCAGTAGCTGTCTTCCAGCAACCCAAACATCGGTTACCTTGCTGCGGTCGGTGGCGTAGACTAGTTGTGAGATGGGGTTGTAGACCGGTTGGGTTTCGATATCTCCCAGGTTGACTGCCACTATGTCAGCGGCCTTGCCCGCCTCAAGAGAGCCGGTCCTGTCGGCTATACCCAGAGCCATGGCGCCATTTAGGGTGGCCATGCGCAGGGCGGTGGCAGCCGGCATAGTGCTTGGGTTGTGGGATATACCCTTGGCCAGGAGTGAGGCGGTACGCATCTCTCCAAACATGTTCAGGTCATTGTTGCTGGCGGCCCCATCGGTGCCTAGAGCTACGTTAATTCCTGATTCCAGCAGTTTGTCTACCGGGCAGAAGCCGTTGGCCAGCTTCTGGTTCGATTCTGGGCAGTGGATTACATGCGCCCCGCTCTGGGCAAACAGCTCTAGTTCATCAATATCCACCTTGGTCATGTGAACCGCCTGTAGGGCAGGCGATAGCAGCCCCAGTTTCTGTAGTCTATCCAGTGGCCTGCACCCATAGTTTTGTTGGCTCTGCTCTACCTCATCATCGGTCTCGTAGAGGTGGATATGGATGGGAATATTGAGCTCATCCGCCAGGGTTCTAATCCGCTCCAGCGGGGCATCGGAGACGGAGTAGGGGGCGTGGGGTGCAAAGGCAGTGGAGATGAGGTGGTGATTACGGTAGCTATCATGTACCTCAAGACCGCGCTGGATATACTCATCGGCATCTGCCGCCCAGGCCGATGGAAAATCGATCATGATTAGCCCAATGGCTGCACGGATACCAGCATCTGCGGCAACCTTGGCGGTTATGTCGGGATAAAAATACATATCGTTGAAACAGGTGGTACCACCACGCAGCATTTCGGCAATGGCTAGACGGCTGCCATCGGCGACAAACTCCTCGCTGATCCAGCGCTGTTCCGCCGGCCAGATGTGCTCATTGAGCCAGGTCATCAGCGGCAGATCATCCGCCATACCTCGAAACAGACTCATCGCAGCATGGGTGTGTGCGTTGATCATGCCGGGGATCAGGGCGTGCGACGGGAGATTATGCTCCTGCTCTGCCGAGTATTTTGCCTTGGCCTCACCAGTTGGCAGGATCTCCAGAATGTCTCCACCCTGCAAGGCTACGGAGTAGTAATCCAGGATCTGCCCTTCAGGTACTACCGGGATTATCCAGCGGGGGTGCAACAGAGTATCAATATTCAATTTGTAGTGGCCTATCTGTTATATGGTGCGTTGGTTGTTATCAGAATATATCGATTTCATTCTGTATTGCATCTTCTTGTTCACGGGTAAACAGGGTACGCTGACCATCGTTCTCCAGCAGAAGGAATGTGTCATTACTGACAACATCAATATCGTTGATGTCTGGTTGCCACCTGTCAAAGCGTTCATATAGCCACACCATCTTGTCTTCATATATTCCCCAAACACCACGGAAGTTGCGTGAAGTTATAGAACAGGATATGGGTTTTCCAAAGAACTCACCATCGGCATATAACTCAAATAGATAGTCGCAGTGTGGCTGCGATGATCTCCAGGTGCCGACAAATTCATCTGGATTATTAGGCAGGGCTTTGACCGCTTTGCTTACTGGAGACAACAATATATTCTCAGGTAAACTGTTTTTACTCTCCAGGCATCTGATCATCTCTTTCGAATACCTAAGTGTATCGTTTTCCTGGCGGGCGTGCATGATTCCTGAGCACTGCGCAAAGTTATTACTCAGTCTGGTTGCTATGATGGTCATGGAGATGTGATACAGAATAAAGATAACCATTCCGTAAAAAATAAAACGCAACGGCCACGAGATCCAGTTTGGGAGTTCGCTAGTCAGTTTCATAATTCATCTCAGTGATAGGCTATTACGGAGAATGAACGGCACATATTGTCGCCATGTTTAAAAATATGCAATTATTCCTGCCCTTAGCGTAGTCTTCATGTTATACGCGTTGATTCTTAGTAAAATATACAGCTTTGCCACGGGACAGTAAAAGATGAAATCCACCCCTCTTGATATGGTTGCCTCCGCTGACCATGCAATAGTCTGGCGTAACGACCGACTCTATCTGTTGGATCAGCGGGCCCTCCCTGCTGAAGAGAGCTATCTGGAACTCCAGACCGCCGAAGAGACCGCAGAGGCCATTAGTGACATGGTGGTTCGTGGTGCCCCGGCGATAGGCATTACCGCCGCCTTTGGGGTTGTGTTGGCAGCACGCAACTGCTTTGCTGCCTCTCCCGGTTCATGGAAGCAGGATATAGTCGAGCCGCTGGCTATACTGGAGGCATCGAGGCCCACCGCGATCAACCTGTTCTGGGCCCTGGAGCGTATGCGTGGTCTTATCGATACCTTGGGGGAGGGTGACCCTGAGCCGGCGCTGCTGCAAGAGGCACAGGCGATACACGCAGAGGATATCGCTGCCAACCACCATCTAGGAGATCTGGGCGCGGCACTGATCGAACATAAGACCAGTGTCATCACCCACTGCAATGCTGGTGCTTTGGCTACCGGTGGTTACGGCACAGCTCTGGGCGTGATCCGCAGCGCTTGGTCCGCCGGGAAGATAGAACGGGCCTATGCCGATGAGACCCGTCCCTGGATGCAGGGCGCGCGCCTCACTGCATGGGAACTCCACAAAGACAATATCCCAGTTACCCTGCTGGCCGATGGTGCGGCGGCTAGTCTTATGGCCGCTGGCAACATCGGTTGGGTGATTGTAGGTTCCGACCGGATTGCTGCTAACGGGGATGTCGCAAACAAGATAGGCACCTACAGTCTGGCGGTGGCGGCAAAGTACCACGGGGTAAAGGTCATGGTGGCAGCGCCCACCTCTACGGTGGATATGGCGGTTGCCTCCGGCAAGGATATCCCTATCGAATCGCGTGATCCGGCAGAGCTCCTCTGTTGTGGTGGAAAACAGATAGCAGCGGCAGGGGTTGCGGCCTGGAATCCGGTGTTCGATATCACCCCGGCAGAGCTGGTGGATGCCATCGTCACTGAGAGAGGCGTTGTGCTGAAACCAGACCGCGAGAAAATAGCCGCAATGATGGGTTAAAGTTAGTGCCTGTATAGATTGCCCGCAGGAGCCACGAGGGTCGCTCGGGTTGTACCAGCCCAGCCCTCTGGGCGATATGAAGATTTGTTGATATCATGGATTTAGATTCCTATTCTTCACGCTACCTCGCTCAGCAAGTCGTGTAAAGACCGGTCATTAGCTCTCTTAGCTTGCCGCTTCCAAGGAGATGGACATGCAAAACTCATTCATTTTCAAGAACGACCGTCCCTGGCCGAACCCGCGTCTAAAACGGGCCGCCATCGTCGGCCACATCACCGCTGAATCGGTACGGCTTTGGTTTCGTACCGCCAGCCCAGGCGATTACACCCTGCTGCTTTATCCACTCGACCGGGATTCAGCGACACTGGCAGCAGGATTTAAACAGGTACCGTATCAACCACTGAATCGACTGCCTGCATTCGTGCGAAAGATCAAATTTACTGTTGCCGATTACACCGACGACTCAACCCATGTGCTAGATATCGACGGCCTCAGCGCACTTACGGAGTATCGGTACGCGCTCTATGGGGAGGAGGACGGCAACCGCCGTATCCTGCTGGGGCAGGATCGTCCCTATACCTTCCGCACCCTTCCAGACACGGAACAATCCCTCTCCTTTGGGTTTTATACCTGCCACATGCCATATGTGCAGTCGATTTTCGGTAATACCAATCTCGTTAACATGGAGATGTGGGAGTGTTTAGACGAGACTCTAGAACGGCACGCCAAAGAGGATCTGCGTTTTCTTATCGCCGGTGGTGATCAGGTTTATGTTGACGGTGTTGGCTCTCTGGATATCTGGAAATACCTCAATAGCGTAATGCACAAAAAAGGCGATAAGGTCTATCCATCGAAGGATGATATGGTGAGCTGGTATCGGGATATCTATCGCGGCTACTGGGGCTTTCCGACCGTACGCAAGGTCTTCTCCAATTATCCTACCTATATGATGTGGGACGACCATGAGATTGCTGACGGCTGGGGCTCCTTTAAGCTGAGACGGGAGGGCAGGGGGGATGAATTGAATGAGATCTTCCCTCGGCGCACAGAGAAAGAACTCCTACGGGATGACTGTTTTGAACTGCTTGATCGGATGCGCGATGCTGCAGTGCAGGTTTACGAGGAATATCAGCACTCTCACAATCCGCCTAGCCAGGACGCTGGGCAGTTCGATTACGCCATTAACCACGGCACTACCGCCATCTACTTCCTTGATACCCGCGGTTATCGGGATATCAACCGCAGCGAGAATCGTATCCTGGGAACCGAGCAGTTAGGTCGCTTCTTACAGTGGCTGCAGGATCTCGATCCACAGCAGACCCGCTATCTATTTGTTGTCTCAACCGTGCCAGTGATGCATATGAGCTCCGTGGTGGTAAATGCCGATGATACTTTAGCAGCCGATCTGGCGGACCTGCAGGACGATCTGCGCGACTCCTGGGAGCATGAACTACACGACGCAGAACGCAAGCAACTGGTGCGGGCACTGTTTGAAACTGCACAGCGTGGTATCAAGGTGTCGATCCTAAGTGGCGACGTACACACCTCGGCGGTCTTCCGTATGGTAGACGAGCAGAGTGGGGCGGTGATGTATCAACTTACCTCTAGTGCCATTACCTATAATAAGCCGCGCCTGCTGGGCTGGATTCTGGGAGAGACCGTGCCGGACAAGGGAGTATCAAACGACGGCTATGAGTTTGAGCGGCTGGCCCTTTATACCGAAAGTAATTTCGCCATGTTGCGCGTTGATCCAGACGCAGATGAGGTGGTCTTTCAACTCTACGGTATGCAGAGAGTACGGCATCCAGACGGTACGGAGGATGATCGTCCTGTTACTCACTCCCTGATGAAGCAGAAGCTGCAGTTCTAAACCGTAGCGGGATAATACCTGATTGTGTATTGCCCGTAGGAGCAAGGCTCATAGCTTATTCTTCGGGACTTGGTGATTTAACGCACTAGGTTGCCGCAAGGGCCAGCCTATATCCCACACCCTGCACGGTAACGATAAACCTTGGAGATGCCGGATTATCTCCCAATTTACTCCTGAGCTGTCCAACCAGCACCCGAAGATAGTGGGTATCATCCTGGCGGTTGGGCCCCCATATTTCCCGTAAGATTTGTCTATGCGTGAGTACCTGCCCATTATTGGCAATAAGCAGTCGCAGCAGGTCATACTCTTTTTTCGACAGGTGAACCGGCTTGTCATCTACACTGACTTCGCGCTGAGACAGATCTATCCGCAGTCCTTGAGAATCAAATACGGTAGGAGTGGATGCTGTCCCCTCGTTACTGCGCAGTACTACCCGGATGCGAGCAATCAGCTCGCTGATCCCGAACGGCTTGGTTACATAGTCGTTGGCCCCAGCATCAAGTGCTTGGACCTTTTCTGCTTCGTTGGCGCGTACCGATAACACAATAATTGGTGTCTGAGACCATTCGCGCAGACGCGAAATAAACATTTGTCCGTCCATATCCGGTAGGCCAAGGTCCAGGATAATCAGGTCTGACGGTATAGCGGAACAAAGCTGCAGGCCATCCTCACCCAGACGGGCCTCATGCACAACATAATCATGCGCCTCCAGGCTGATGCGCAGGAATTTGCGAATCTGTGCTTCGTCTTCAACGATAAGAATGGTTCCAGCGGAGTTCATATTGCATTCTCCCCATCCGGTTGAATGATTGGTAATTCGATGCGCATACAGGCACCACGACCATTCCTTCCATCACAGGCAATTACGTTGCCACCATGGGCCGCAATCATCCCCCGGCAGATCGCCAAACCCAATCCAGTTCCCTGAAGGTTACCTCGATCACCCTTACGCATGGTGTAGAACATGTCAAATATCTTCTCTCTCTCTTCTTTGGGAATGCCAGGGCCACAGTCACATAGATCAAGCACAACCATGTTTTCATCCAGCCTGACAGTAATTGTAATATCGCCATTAGCAGGCGAAAAACATACGGCGTTATCTAACAGATTTACCAATGCCTGCTCAATCAGAATACCATGCACCCATAGAAGTGGGACGTCCGCGGCAATGTCCACCTTGATTGGAAGTTCTTTTATGGCATCCCGCAACCTGCTTACTGCACTAAAAACCACATCATGCAGGTCTACCCAGTCACGTTGCAGCGTGAGACTACCCTGACCGAGACGAGTCATATCCAGCAGATTCTGGATATGACGATCCAGACGCTGCGCCTCTTCTAACACGGTTGCCAGCAGCTCTCTGCGATTTTCGCCACTGAAAGATTCACCATACTCAAGCAGGCTGGTAGTTGAACCAATGATAGATGCCAAAGGAGTACGTAAGTCATGTGAAACAGAAGACAACAAAGCCGAACGCAATTGCTCTGTTTCCGATACTAATCTGGCCTGTTCCAGATCACCAACCAGCTTGGTTCTGTCAAGAGCGATAGCGGCCTGATCACACAAACTGCGGGCCAAATCTGTTTGCTCGCTGTCTGCCTGTCGCTGAATTGCAACCATTCCCATCGGCTCTTGGTCAGTGGCCAGTTTTAAAAACAGCCAGTTTTCACTCGCAATTATATCTGCTCCGCCATTGCACCAAGCCGCCTCAATCTCTGCCTGCTGCAGTTCCCTTGGTTGGCCAGATTTAGCCCTTATTGTCGGAATTTTTCCAGGTTCTGCGATAAGCACAGCAACGGATGAGTTGATGGAGTGCGCCAAATGATCTGCCAGGGCATCCAATACAGCATCAGTGCCGGCAGCAGATGACATGCGGCGACTAAAATCGTACAGGTTCAAGATACGCTGCAAAGATGTGTGTCTCTTGTCCATCTCCTGATGCATGCGTGCGGCCAGTTTTCCCGTAATAGCGGCCATTAGCAGAAAGAACGCCAGGGTCGCAACGTCGCCATCATCTGCCACTTCCAGGGTGTAATAGGGTGGCGTGAAAAAAAAGTTGAAAGCCAGAAAACTAAGTACGCTGGTGAATAACGAGGGTCCAAGCCCTGTCTGGGCCGCCACGATCAATACCCCGGTCAGAAACAGCAGTGAGAGACTGGCGTGGGGCATCAGCTGGTGTACTGGAAAGGCCAGAGCTACAGAAACCAAGACTACGCCAATTGCCCCCACATAGGCATAGGCGCGAAAGTTAGTTGCAAAGCTGTAGATGAGGCTGTGTGACTTGTGCTGCATATTTAGTTCAATCCATATCCATGGCCTGGGGGGGTGTAAGCAAAATGTAAGTCATGACGTAAAAATAATATAAAGTTTTTATGTTTTTTTTATGTGACCACTATGATTTCAGCGCCGATAATCCACCGAGGTGTAATTAAAAACGGGTCACATCCAGTCCATATGATTCCATCAATATTGATCAGCCATCTGGCGGATGGGGGAAGATGTCCTGGGCGTATTGCGTTCCCTTCTTCGATCTTATCCCTAATCTACCAGTATGGCGAGACTGAGCACGGTCGCCTCTTGTCTTTGAGACGTCCGTAACAACGAGCTATCCATATGCACTGGCGCGCAATAACACAGATGTTTGGCATCCTGCTATTGCTTTACAGTCTGGGCTTTTTGCCGTCCATCGGTATATCCATGCTGTACCATGATGGGCAGTTGCTGATATTTGTCGCCTCCCTACTTATCACCTTTCTAGCTGGCCTGGTACTCTGGCTTCCAAACAGACATCAGCGATGTGAACTCTCAGTTCATGATGGCTTTCTTGTTGTCACCCTGTTTTGGGCGGTACTGGGTGTCATTGGTGCCTTGCCATTTATTCTAGGCCTCCATCTCAATGTGACCGATGCAATTTTCGAGTCTGTATCAGGGTTTACCACTGCCGGCTCTACGGTCATTGTTGGTTTGGATCAGCTGCCAGCATCCATTCTCTATCATCGGCAACAGATCCAATGGCTCGGTGGTATGGGTATTATCGTCCTGGCCGTCGCCATCCTTCCACTATTGGGGGTGGGTGGTATGCAGCTGTATCGGGCAGAGGCAACCGGGGTGTCACAAGAGGAGAAAATCACTCCCAGAATTGCTGAAACAGCGCGTTCGTTATGGATGATTTACCTGGCCTTAACATTTGCCTGCGCCTTGGCTTATTGGCTCGCTGGTATGAGCCTGTTTGATGCGGTTGGACATGCGTTCTCTACCGTAGCGACCGGCGGCTTCTCGACCCATGATACAAGCATTGGGTTTTACAATAGCCCACTCATAGAGATCATCGCAATTGTGTTCATGCTGGCTGGTGGAGTGAATTTTGCGGTACATTTTACCGTCTGGAGGCGTAAATCAGTTCGGCAATATGCATCTGATTATGAGGTCAAGTCTTACGGAGTGATCTTCATATTCTCAGCCCTGCTGGTGGCCATCAGCCTCTTCTTGGCACATACCTACGAAGGAAGCTGGGAATCTCTACGCTATGCTACCTTCCAGGTTGCTTCAGTGCTTACCAGCACCGGGTTTAGCACTGCCACCTTTGCTAGCTGGCCTCTGCACGTTCCGCTAGTCCTGGTGATCCTTTCATTCATTGGCGGCTGTGTTGGTTCAACCGCAGGTGGGATCAAAGTGATGCGTATTGCACTGCTAGCCAAATTGGGCTTTAGGGAGCTGTTCCAATTATCCCACCCCAAGGCTATCACTATCGTAAAGCTTGGGAATCGTGCGGTTTCGGAGGGTGTGCTCTTTTCCGTGTGGGGCTTCTATGTGCTGTATATTATTGCTTCACTAATACTCACTGCAGGAATGATGGCGGCCGGGCTTGACCTTGAGTCTGCCTTTGGTGCCGTGGTTGCAACCATAAATCTGTTGGGTCCCGGCCTCGGCGAGGTTGCCGTCAACTTTAAGTCAGTCACTCCGATGGTCAAGTGGCTCAGCATCATCAGCATGCTAATGGGAAGACTGGAGGTATTTACACTCTTGATCCTGTTTTTCCCGGCATTCTGGCGGCGCTAGTCCGGCTCAAATCATTAACAATACGGCTAAGTTAGGGCCCTGCAAGGTCGATTGGGTCTCAGGATCTCAGCCCGCTGGGCGGCACTGGATTGAAAATCGCCCGCAGACTAGGTTTACCCTATTGCCAGATTTAGAAAAGATGGCATATTTTATATGCTCGTCTTCTCAGAGCCGCTGAAAGCCGATTTCAGCCCTTTTTGTTCTAACCAGCACCCCAAGTATGGTATGATTACGCACTGGATTAGTGGCCTTTATATCTGCCTTTTAAAAGAGACCAGGGAGCGGTTATCAAGATGAGAATTTACCACCCAGAATGACTGAGTTTGCCAAAGAAATTATTCCAGTAAATCTGGAAGACGAGATGCAGAACTCCTACCTCGATTACGCCATGAGCGTGATCGTGGGGCGTGCTCTGCCGGATGTGAGGGACGGTCTGAAACCGGTACATCGTCGTTCACTCTTCTCAATGCACGAGCAGAATAACGACTGGAACAAGCCCTACAAGAAATCGGCCCGTATCGTCGGTGACATCATGGGTAAGTACCATCCACATGGTGACAGCGCCATCTATGACACTATCGTGCGTATGGCGCAGCCATTCTCTATGCGTTACATGCTGGTGGATGGTCAGGGTAACTTCGGCTCTGTGGATGGTGATTCACCGGCCGCCATGCGTTATACAGAGATTCGTATGGCTAAGATCGCCCACGAACTGTTGGACGATCTGGACAAGGATACGGTCGATTTCTCCCCCAACTATGACGAATCTGAGTATGAGCCGACAGTCATGCCGGCGCGCTTTCCTAACCTGTTGGTCAACGGATCATCTGGTATTGCGGTTGGTATGGCAACCAATATTCCCCCGCATAATCTTAGCGAGACCATCTCAGGCTGTATCGCCATTATCGATAATCCAGAGATCTCCATTGATGAGTTGATGGCACAGTATATTCCGGGGCCGGATTTCCCAACCGCTGCATATATTAACGGCATTAGTGGTATCCGTGAGGCTTACCGGACCGGTCGTGGCAGGATCTATATCCGGGCCCGCAGCGAGATTGAGACCAAGGAGTCTAACAATCGTCAGCGGATCATCATTACCGAGCTCCCATATCAGGTTAATAAGGCGCGCCTGCTAGAGAAGATTGCCGAGCTGGTTAAAGAAAAACGAATCGAAGGGATCACAGAGCTCCGCGATGAGTCGGACAAGGATGGCATGCGGGTAGTGATAGAGCTTCGGCGTGGCGAAGTTGCAGAAGTTGTTTTGAATAACCTCTACCAACATACCCAGATGCAGAATGTATTCGGCATCAATATGGTGGCCTTGGTGGATGGGCAGCCGCGGTTGTTGAATCTAAAGCAGATGCTGGAGTATTTCCTAAAGCATCGACGAGAAGTGGTCACCAGACGCACCCTCTACAAATTACGCAAGGCACGGGATCGGGCCCATGTGTTGGAGGGATTGGCGGTAGCACTGGCCAATATCGATGAGGTGATAGCGCTGATCAAGGCGGCAGCTAGTCCGGCCGAGGCCAAGCAAGGGCTGCTGGCGCGTCACTGGAAATCAGGCACCGTGGAGGCGATGCTGGAGCGGACCGGGGCTGAGGCCTCGCGCCCACAGGGTTTAGGGGCAGAGTTTGGCCTGACCAAAAAGGGATATCGTCTGACTGAGACCCAGGCCCAGGCCATTCTAGAGCTGCGACTACACCGCCTAACAGGACTGGAACAGGACAAGATAATCAGCGAGTACGGCGAGATCCTGGGCCAGATTGAGGCACTGTTGGAGATATTGTCTAGTCCAGAATGCTTGATGCAGGTTATCCGGGATGAGCTTGCAGCGATCATAGAGCAGTACGGTGATGAGCGCCGTACTGAGATCATCCAAGATCACCTTGATCTCACTATGGAAGATCTCATTACCGAAGAGGATGTAGTAGTCACCCTCTCTCATGCTGGCTATGCCAAGGCGCAGCCGCTGGACGCCTATCAGGCACAGCGGCGCGGTGGTAAGGGCAAATCTGCCACCACCACCAAGGATGAGGATTTTGTTGAACGGTTATTTGTAGCCAGCACCCACGACACGGTGCTCTGCTTTTCCAGCCGTGGAAGGGTCTACTGGCTCAAGGTATATCAGCTTCCCCAGGCGGGTCGTGCTGCCAGGGGTAAGCCTATTATTAACCTGTTGCCGTTGGAGGAGGGAGAGCGGATCAATGCAGTACTTCCGGTGAGGGAGTATACGGAGGATCGCTTTGTCTTTATGGCCACTAGCTCCGGCACGGTTAAAAAGAGTAGTTTGGTCGACTTTTCACGCCCCCGTGCTAGCGGCATTATTGCGATTGATCTGCGTGAGGATGACCAACTAGTTGGTGTTGCAATTACCGATGGTAGTCAGGATGTAATGCTCTTTACCTCTGCCGGCAAGGCTATACGCTTTAATGAATCTACAGTACGAATGATGGGGCGTACTGCCTGCGGTGTGCGGGGGGTAAAACTTCAGCCGGGGCAGAGAGTTATATCATTGATCATTGAGGAGGAGGGACGCACTATCCTCAATGTAACTGAAAACGGTTATGGCAAACGTACTGAGGTGGATCAGTACCCCACCAAAGGGCGCGGCGGTATGGGCGTGATCGCCATCAAGACATCTGAACGCAACGGCGAACAGGTTGGTGCCGTGCTGGTGGATGAGTCAGATGAGGTGATGCTGATTACCAACGGCGGCACTCTGGTCCGCACCCCGGTTGCCGACGTTTCCATTATGGGGCGCGATACCCAAGGGGTTATGATGATCCGGGTAGGAGAAGGTGAGCGCCTGATTGGGATTGAGCGCATTGAGGCGCTGGATGAGGAAGATAAGGATGGAGCAGAGGATTAGAGAGGATACCCAGGTACCACTCTGTTTTTTTAATTCAGAATTTAGATATAGCGTTAGACGAGGAGTAAACAGTGTCACGAGTATTTAATTTTAGCGCTGGCCCTGCAGTATTGCCGGAAGAGGTTTTACAGCAGGCAGGAGAAGAGATGATGGATTGGCATGGCAGCGGCATGTCGGTCATGGAGATGAGCCATCGCGGTAAGGAGTTCAGCTCCATTGCCGAGCAGGCGGAGGCCGATCTGCGTGAGCTGTTGGCGATCCCGGATGGCTACAAGGTGCTGTTTCTACAAGGTGGCGCATCCAGCCAATTTACCGCTATCCCGATGAACCTGCTTAAAGGTAAAGAGAGCGCAGACTATATATGCACTGGTTCCTGGTCGAAGAAGGCTATATCTGAGGCAAAACGTTACTGCAATGTAAACGTGGTAGCCAACACTGAGGAATCTAAATTTACCTCAACACCAGAGCAGAGAAGTCTGCAACTGGACAGTAGCGCTGCCTATTTGCACTACACCCCGAATGAGACCATCCAGGGTGTTGAGTTTCCTTACGTACCCGAGAGTGCTGATGTTCCGCTGGT
The DNA here is from genome assembly GCA_050304615.1 of Sedimenticolaceae bacterium. Lineage (GTDB taxonomy): Bacteria > Pseudomonadota > Gammaproteobacteria > Chromatiales > Chromatiaceae > CBFDBF01. Next base: position 302,603 of record JBNLDW010000012.1, on the reverse strand, counting down.
TGCAGATATGTCATCTACTATCTTGTCGCGTCCAGTAGATGTCAGCCGGTTTGGACTGATCTACGCTGGTGCGCAGAAGAATATTGGCCCTGCCGGGCTAACGGTTGTTATCGTACGGGATGATCTTATTGGAGAAGTAGTTGCAAGCACACCTACCATGTTCAACTATGCGACCATGGCAGATGGCGGTTCCATGTACAACACCCCACCTACCTATGGCTGGTATCTGGCTGGGTTGGTGTTTCAGTGGCTAAAGCGCAATGGTGGTCTAGCCGCGATGGCAGAGAAGAATGAACGTAAGGCGAGCAAGCTGTATGCGGCCATCGACAATTCAGATTTTTATGCCAACCCTGTGGACAACAATAGCCGCTCCTGGATGAATGTACCCTTTACTCTGGCTAATTCTGAACTGGATGCCGCCTTCCTGGAAGAGGCTAAAGAAGCTGGTCTAGTGACACTCAAGGGGCACCGCTCAGTGGGTGGAATGCGCGCCAGTATCTACAACGCAATGCCAGAAGAGGGTGTAGCTGCACTCATTGACTTTATGGCGGATTTTGAAAAACGTAACGGTTAAAGGCTTATAAAATGCACAAAATTCAGGTTCTAAATAACATCTCTGCAGCCGGTCTGGATAGACTGCCGCGCGACAAATATGAAGTAGCAGCTGAGATAGATAATCCAGATGCCATTCTACTGCGCTCTCAGAAGCTGCATGATATGGAGATTCCAGATTCGCTAAAGGCAATCGGTCGCGCTGGCGCCGGGGTCAATAACATCCCGGTAGAGCGCATGACTGAGGCTGGTGTGCCAGTGTTTAATGCCCCTGGTGCCAATGCCAATGCGGTCAAGGAGTTGGTGTTGGCCGGTATGTTGATGGCCTGTCGTAATCTTGGGCCGGCCTGGGATTTTGCGCGAAGCCAGGAGGGTGAAGACAGTGAGATCCTTAAAGCGGTAGAGGCGGGCAAGAAAAATTTTGTCGGTTTTGAGCTGCCTGGTCGTACCCTCGGGGTGGTTGGGCTAGGTGCTATCGGTGTGCTGATTGCCAACGCAGCCCGCTCTCTTGGGATGAATGTGGTTGCCTATGAGCCGGCCATGACGGTGAAGGCTGCTTGGAAGCTCTCATCTGATGTGCAGATGGCTAGCAGTGTGGATGACCTGTTTTCACGTTCCGATTTCGTCACCTTTCATGTGCCTCTAGTGGATTCCACCAAGGGCATGCTCAATGCCGAGCGTATAAAGCTGATGCCGAAGAACGCGATAATCCTTAACTTCTCCCGCAATGGCATTATCAATGATGAAGATGTCGTAGCCGCACTGGATGCTGGTCATCTCTACGGCTATGTATGTGATTTCCCCAGCAACCTGCTGAAGGATCATCCACGCTGCATAACCCTGCCGCATCTTGGTGCCTCCACCAAAGAGGCCGAGGAGAATTGCGCCATCATGGTGGCGGATCAGGTAAGCAGTTATCTGGAGAGTGGTAACATCAAGAATTCGGTCAATTTCCCCGAGATTGATCTGCCGCGTAATGGTGGATACCGTATCGCTGTGGTCAACTCCAATGTGCCTAATATGTTGGGACAGATCTCTACCGATCTGGCGGATGCAGGCCTGAACATTATAGATATGCTGAACAGGTCACGGGACAACATTGCGGTAACCCTGCTGGATGTAGAGGCGGCACCGGATCAGGCAACACTTGAGCGGATTAAAGCGATTGATGGTGTATTATCAGTACGCTGTCTGGGGTGTGAATAGGAGAGTTGATGAGCGACGACAATAAGCTGCAGGGGATACGAGATCGTATCGACCAGCTGGATCTTCAGATACAGGATCTGATCAACCAGCGTGCAGAAGCGGCTCAAGAGGTGGCGGCGATCAAGCTGTCGGCCGACAGTGGTACAGTCTTTTATCGTCCTGAGCGGGAAGCCGCCATCTTGTCGCAGGTGAAAAAACGGAACCAGGGGCCATTGAGCAGTGAAGAGATGGCCCGTCTATTTCGAGAGATCATGTCCGCCTGTCTCGCCTTGGAACAGCCTCTAAAGATCGCCTTTCTTGGACCTGAAGGTACCTTTACCCAAGGCGCTGCGCTAAAACACTTTGGCCACTCTATAACCACCTTGCCCCTGAATTCCATTCCAGAAGTGTTTCAGGAGGTTGAGTCTGGTAACTGTCATTATGGCGTGGTACCGGTGGAAAATTCTACTGAGGGGGTTATAAGTCATACCCTTGATATGTTTCTAAACTCCCCCTTGCAGATTAGTGGGGAGGTCACTCTGCGCATTCATCACCATCTGCTGAGTCTACAACCGAACAGTGCGGCGGTAAAAAAGGTATTTTCTCACCAGCAGTCACTTGCTCAGTGTCGACTCTGGCTTGATCGCAACCTTTACCATGCAGAGCAGGTTGCCGTGGGCAGTAATGCCGAAGCGGCACGCTTGGCCAACAGTGAACCAGATGCTGCGGCTATCGCCGGAGATATGGCTGCGGAACTTTACGCATTACCTAGGCTGGCCGAGAATATTGAAGATGAACCGGATAACACTACCCGTTTTCTGGTGATTGGCAGGCAGCAGCTACAGCCTACCGGCAGTGACAAGACCACACTACTGCTCTCTGCCCGTAATGTGGCTGGCAGTCTCAACCACCTGCTGTCTCCATTGGCGGAACATAAAATCAGCATGACCCGTATAGAATCCCGTCCCTCACGTCGAGGGACATGGGACTATGTCTTTTTTGTTGATATTGAAGGACATAGAGATGATCCAAATGTTGCAACGGCCCTGGAGTCTTTGCAAGATGAGGCGCAGCTGTTTAAGGTTCTCGGATCATATCCGGTAGCCGTGCTGTAGATGGGGTCGGAACAGAACCAGTTTTTACATCTAACTGCACCAGGTATCCCTGGGCTAAATCCCTACGTCCCAGGCAAACCAATCTCTGAGTTGGAGCGAGAGCTGGGTATTAGCAACTCTATTAAGCTTGCCTCGAACGAAAACCCATTAGGTTGCAGTGAGCATGCCAGGGCTGCAGCTGAACGCGCGCTGGCAGAGGTGGCTCGCTATCCAGATGGATCTGGTTTTACCCTGCGGGCAAAGTTGGCAGAGAGACATGGTGTCGCCGGTAACTGCATCACCCTGGGTAACGGCTCTAACGATGTACTGGATATGGTTGCTCGGGTGTTTCTAGCCCCGGGTTACGAGTCACTTTTTTCTCAGCACGCCTTTGCGGTATACCCTCTTAGCAGTCAGGCAGTTGGGGCTGAATTGAAGGTGGCTCCAGCCAGAGAATATGGTCACGATCTGGATGCCATGGCCGCACTGATCAGCGCCCAGACCCGTGTCATCTGGATAGCCAACCCCAACAACCCTACCGGCACCTGGTTGCGCGATGGGGAGCTCCATGCCTTTATCACCAAGGTGCCGCAAGATATCATTGTGGTGGTAGATGAGGCCTACCTGGAGTATGTTAGTGAGCCGGACTATCCTGATGCATCTCGCTGGTTGGGCGAATTTCCTAATCTGATCGTTACCCGCACCTTTTCTAAGGCCTATGGCCTCGCTGGACTGCGTGTAGGGTATGCTTTATCGCACCCAGACATTGCTGACCTGTTAAACCGGGTCCGCCAGCCGTTTAATGTCAACTCCATTGCACTGGCAGCGGCCACAGCCTCCCTCGAAGACGAGGAGTTTCTAGATAAAGCGGTGGCCCTGAACAGGGCCGGCATGGAGCAGATGGTGGCTGGACTAAGAGCTATGGATCTGGAGTATATTACATCGGTGGGCAATTTTATCAGCGTGGATATGGGACGTTCCGGAGTAGAAATTGACCGTGAGCTATTGTCTGTTGGCTGTATTACCAGACCAGTGGCAAACTATGGTCTTCCCAACCATCTACGGGTATCTATAGGTCTGCCAGAGGAGAACAATCGGTTTTTACAGGCGCTACAAGAGGTGCTAGCCAGATGATGATAAAACGACTAGCAGTGATAGGGGTTGGCCTGATTGGGGGCTCTCTGGCCCGTGCCCTGCGTGAGGCGGGTGAGGTCGGTGAAGTGGTCGGCTGTGGCCGCGGTAAACAAAACCTAGAGAGGGCGGTGGAGCTGGGGGTTATCGACCGTTACAGCCACTCTGTTGCCGATGCGGTTAGCGGGGCCGATATGGTCTTTATGGCAGTTCCTTTAGGTGCCATGAGAGAGACCTTTAAGGCGATGCAGGGCCATCTGTCTGCTGATGCCATCATAACAGATGGAGGTAGTGCCAAGGGAAGCGTGGTAGCAGATTGTCGAGCTATATTTGGCGACTCCCTAACAGGATTTGTCCCTGGACACCCAATAGCAGGGACGGAGAACAGTGGTGTAGAGGCCTCTTTTGCTGAACTGTTTCATAACTGCCGTACAATCCTTACCCCAATCGAAGAGACCTCAACCGAGGCGCAAGATAGAGTCGAAGCAATGTGGCGGCTGTGTGGATCAGAGGTCACCAAGATGACGGTTGAGCACCATGATGAAGTACTGGCCGCTACCTCCCACCTACCGCATATGCTGGCCTTTAGTCTGGTTGACTCTCTCGCCCGTATGCAGGGGAATGATGAGATATTTCGTTATGCGGCTGGGGGTTTCCGTGACTTCACCCGGATTGCCTCGTCCAACCCGCAAATGTGGAGGGATATCTGTATCTCAAACAAGAAGGCACTGAGTGCAGCAATGGAAAGCTACAGCGCAGAGATGAAGGAGCTGGCGGAGACCATCAGTCAGGGAGATGGTGAGCATCTACTGGAGATATTTGAGCGCGCCAAACAGGCACGGGATCGCTATATAGAGGCCAATAAAGAATAACCTGAGACAAAAAAAGCCCGCCAATATAGGCGGGCTTTTTTAGGTTGCCACATTAAACATGCGGCGCTAGCTGTTTAGAGCTATTTGGCCATCTCGCTGGCGGCCTCTTCAACTACTGCTTCAGCTGCGGCTTCACCTGCTGCAGCGGCCTCTTCAACTACTGCTTCCGCGGCGGCTTCAGCTGCTGCTGGGGCCTCTTCAGCCATTGCCTCTGCTGCTGGTGCCTCTTCAGCCATTGTCTCTTCAGCCATTGCTTCTGCTGCTGGGGCCTCTTCAGCCATTGCCTCTTCAGCCATTGCTTCTGCTGCTGGGGCCTCTTCAGCCATTGCCTCTGCTGCTGGGGCTTCTTCAGTCATTGCTTCTGCTGCTGGGGCCTCTTCAGCCATTGCTGGTGCTGCTTGTTCCATAACGGTTGGTTCGGCAGCTGGTGCAGGTGCAGCCTGTTCTGGAGCTTCCCCACTACATGCGGTCAGGGCCGCAGTCGCGGCTACGATAGTAAGTAGTTTTTTCATCATGACCCTCTTTTTTAAGAATTCCATCGGTTATTAGTTTACCAAGAGCTAGGCCGGCACTCTCCTGGCGGAAGGCATTAGCCTTATGCGGTACAAACCGACCAAGCAACCATTATATCCATTAAAGTGGGAAATAAATATCTATTTCACCCATTTTTTTGTTGATATATGTAGATCACTTCTCAAACCTCTCCTTGATTTAGCTGGCTATTTACCCTGGATATATAGGCTATCACTGAAGGAGTAGACCCAATGCGGTCGATAACAGACTAGAATGGTCATTGCCCAGCCGTTTATAAAGGCCTCAGGGAAGAAGATAAGGGGAAAGAAGGGTAGTATCGTGCTGGAGAGCGCCTCGTAGGAGAGTGTGCCACTACTGGTTAGAATCCAGGCAGCCACATAGCCGGCAATAGTCGCCGCCAGACCAGCGGTTAGAAAGCCGTTTCCCAGGACATATACAAAAAAGTTTTTGGGCAGATAGGTACGCACCAGAATGAGTGATATCTGGGTTATGGTTACTGGGATAATACCTACCACCAATTCGTTGATGGCAAATATTGACCAATCGGCACTGCCATTTAGAGTCACTCCAATCATTGCGATAGATGTTGCGATAATAGCCAAGGACCAGCCAAACATCAGGGTAATAGTGGTTACCCCCAAAAAATGGAAAGAGAGCTCATCCATAGCAGCTCCACGGATGTGCCAGAGAAGAATCAGTGCTACACAGGCACCAAGGAATACATGTCGTCTTTCGCCATTTAGAAAAGTGCGCCAAGGAGTCATCCGCAGGGCCGTAATCAATATGACTCCGTAGAGGATGTTTATAACCCACAGCAGGGTGTCAGAAATCAGTAGGCCGTGTAGTTCCACTATGCTGTTCCGCTTTGGTATTTATGATGGCGATGAATTATGGATGCAAAAAAAATCTCTGCTATGTTAATAAACTCGTACCTTAGTGCTCTTAGTGATGTAATCAACTTTATCCAAAAGAGACCAGAGATGCATAGAATATTCCTGGAGTATTCCTGGATCAAAGATAAATCGCAATCATAATTTTGCCGCGCTGTTTATTCGCTGATAATTCCCTGTATTTCAGGTGGTTAGGTTTACAATCAGGGTGATAAGCTTTAAGCTTAGTATCTCTTTAGGGCGCACTGCAGCCCATATACCTTGGGGTACTTTGTGTCTTCATCTGTGAAGCTTAGTTTTATTGTCCAGCCAGGTGGTAGCCTCTCCGGCAGCATACGCCTGCCCGGGGATAAATCTATCTCTCACCGTTCTATCATGCTCGGTTCACTGGCGGTAGGGGTAACCAGGGTCAGCGGTTTTCTGCAGGGAGAGGATAGCCTCGCTACCCTCAATGCCTTCCGCCAGATGGGGGTCGATATTGAAGGACCAGAGGGTGGGATGGTAGTGGTGCATGGTGTTGGTATGCATGGCCTGCAGAGGCCGGAGGCAGCGCTTGATCTGGGTAATTCCGGTACCTCCATGCGGTTGCTCTCCGGTCTGTTGGCAGCGCAGGATTTCAGTACTACTCTAGTTGGGGATAGCTCTCTATCCGGGCGTCCGATGCGTCGGGTAACCGAGCCGCTGGCGTTGATGGGAGCAAATATAGGCACCACTGAGCAGGGCACGGCACCTCTGAGGATAGAGGGAGGGGCCTCGTTGCACGGCATTGACTATCAGATGCCTGTAGCCAGCGCCCAGGTAAAATCATCCATCCTGTTTGCTGGGTTGTATGCCCAAGGACAGACCTGCGTCACAGAACCAGCCCCGACAAGAGATCATACCGAGCGTATGTTGCAGGGTTTTGGGTATAATCTGGAACTCCAGGGTAGTCGTATCTGTCTACAGGGTGGCGGTAGTTTGACCGCCTGTGATCTAAATATACCGAGCGATATCTCATCAGCCGCCTTTTTTCTGGTGGGGGCTTCTATAGCCAAGGGATCTGATCTGCTGCTGGAGCATGTGGGCATCAACCCCACTCGGGATGGCGTGATCACCATTCTGCGTCTGATGGGGGCAGATATCGAAATACTGAATAGGCGTGATGTGGGCGGTGAGCCGGTGGCCGACCTGCGAGTTAGATCGGCACCACTAAAAGGTATCCATATACCTGTAGATCAGGTACCTTTGGCGATCGATGAGTTTCCGGCCATATTTATTGCCGCCGCCTGTGCCACTGGCGAGACCGTACTATCCGGGGCGGAAGAGCTGCGGCTCAAAGAGAGTGATCGTATCCAGGTAATGGCAGATGGTTTGGCTACGCTTGGTATTGATGTAGCAACTAGCCAGGATGGAATGCGCATTCAGGGTGGGAGTTTTGGCGGAGGAGCAGTGTCTAGCCACGGCGACCACCGCATCGCTATGGCCTTTGCCATGGCTGGATTGTGTGCTGAAGGCAAGATTATAATAGATGATTGTGCCAATGTAGACACCTCGTTTCCCGGTTTTGTCGAGCTGGCCACGACAACTGGGTTGGCTATTCGGTCAGACAGGAGTTGATCTATGCCAAAAATCATAACCATAGACGGGCCAAGCGGCTCAGGTAAAGGAACCATCGCCAAGTTGTTAGCACAACGGCTTGGATGGCACTGCCTAGATAGCGGGGCCTTATACAGATTGGTTGGTTTGTCTGCAGAACGTGCCGGCATTAGCGTCGATCAGGTAGATAAATTAGCAGAAGTTGCACGTATCATGAATGTTGAGTTTAAGGGTGATACCGTCTATCTGGATGGGGAGGATGTCACCCTTGAGATGCGTACCGAGACCGCCGGGAATGTGGCCTCTATTGTGGCCACGGTGCCAGAGGTTCGGATTGCCCTACTGGATTGGCAGCGGGGCTTCGCCGAGATGCCTGGTTTGGTGGCAGAAGGCCGTGATATGGGAACCGTGGTATTCCCGGAGGCGGATATTAAGGTGTTTTTGACCGCAAGCGCCGAAGAAAGGGCAAAAAGACGCTATAACCAGTTGAAAGAAAAAGGATTAGATGTTAATTTAGCGCACCTCACCGCAGAGATTCGTCAACGCGATGAGCGAGATCGTAATCGTAGGGTGGCTCCATTGACAGCACCAGCCGCAGCACTGGAATTGGAGTCAACAGCACTCTCCATTGAAGAGGTGTTGGCACGGGTTATGGAACTGGTGCGTAGCACCTTTCCTGAACTCGGATATTAGGCGGGATCTGAATAATAGATTCAGGTGCCCATCAGGTGGTTTTACCACAGAGTGGTAGGACTTTTTTTTTAACAATAACCGTCGGCATGCTCTATTTTGTATGTCGGTCGATGCGGCAGTACCCAGGAAAATTTTCTCATGACCGAAAGCTTTGCAGAACTCTTTGAAGAGAGCGTCGCTAATACCCAGTTGAAAACCGGTTCCATCGTTATAGGTACCGTACTAGAAATTACTCCAGATTCAGTAATAGTGAATGCCGGGCTCAAGTCCGAAGGAGTTATCCCAAGAGAACAGTTTTTAGACAGCGATGGTGAGATTGAAGTAACCGTCGGTGATCAAGTTGAAGTTTCACTGGATGCCGTTGAAGACGGTTTTGGTGCAACCCGTCTTTCTCGTGACAAAGCCAAGCGCAACCATGCATGGCATGTGCTGAACACAGCTTTTGAGGACGAAGAGACAGTCATTGGTAAAATCAATGGCAAGGTAAAGGGTGGCTTCACCGTAGAGTTGGGTGAGATCCGTGCCTTCCTGCCAGGTTCGTTGGTTGATGTGCGTCCGGTTCGTGATACCTCCTATTTAGAGGGTAAGGAGCTGGAGTTCAAGGTCATCAAGCTGGATCGTCGCCGCAATAACGTAGTGGTATCACGCCGCGCGGTAGTCGAGACCGAGTACAGCGCCGAACGCGAGAACCTGCTAGAGGGTCTGGAAGAGGGAATGGAGGTCAAGGGTGTAGTTAAGAACCTGACCGACTATGGTGCATTTGTGGATCTTGGCGGTATCGATGGACTGCTACATATCACTGATATGGCATGGAAGCGGGTTAAGCACCCATCAGAGGTGGTTGAGATCGGGGCCGAGGTTATGGTCAAGATTCTTAAGTTTGACCGTGAGAAGCAACGAGTCTCTCTTGGCCTGAAACAGATGGGCGAGGATCCATGGGTCAATCTGTCACGCCGCTATCCTGAGGGCACCAGACTCTTCGGTAAGATTACAAACCTTGCTGATTACGGCTGTTTTGCCGAGATCGAAGAGGGTGTTGAGGGACTAATCCACGTCTCTGAGATGGATTGGACCAACAAAAATATTCACCCATCCAAACTGGTACAACTGGGGGATGAGGTTGAGGTCATGGTCCTGGATATCGATGAGGAACGTCGTCGTATCTCTCTCGGTATGAAGCAGTGTCAGAGCAATCCATGGGATCTGTTTGCCGAGAACTTCAAGAAGGGCGATCATGTAACTGGTAAGATCAAGTCGATTACCGATTTTGGTATCTTTATTGGCCTGGATGGCGGTATCGACGGCCTGGTTCACCTCTCAGATATATCTTGGGATGAGGCGGGTGAAGAGGCAGTGCGGAACTACAAGAAGGGCGACGAGCTAGAGACAGTTGTACTATCTGTAGATCCAGAGCGTGAGCGTATCTCTCTGGGAATTAAGTATCTAGATCAAGACCCGTTCTCCGCCTACGTGGGAACTAATTCCAAGGGTAGTATCGTAACCGGTGTCATCAAAGAGGTAGATGCCAAGGGCGCAGTAATCACCCTGGAAGAAGGCGTAGAGGGTTATCTGCGCGCCTCTGAGCTATCGCGTGAGCGGGTAGAGGATGCACGTACCATGCTGAAAGAGGGTGATGAGATAGAAGCTAAGTTTCTCGGTGTAGACCGAAAGAATCGCACCATATCACTCTCTATCAAGGCGAAGGATGAGGCTGATGAAAAGGCAGCTATCAAGAGCTATGGGGCGAGCCCTAAAGCCGGTGCTGCTACACTCGGTGACCTACTGAAAGAGCAGATGGGGGATAATGGGGAGTAGGTTAGATATTACACATATTGTAAGGTATGGCCGGATTGGCAACCCGGCCGGTTGTTTAGGGGGAGTGTTTAAGAAATGACAAAGTCTGAGTTGATTGATGTCATCGCAAAGAAGCAGAACATGCTGGCGTATCGTGACGTAGAGCTAGCGGTCAAATGCATCCTTGAACAGATGAGTCAGGCGTTGGCCTCCGGTGAGCGGGTTGAGGTTCGTGGCTTTGGTAGTTTCTCCCTCCATTACCGTCCACCAAGACAGGGGCGCAACCCAAAGACCGGCGTCTCTGTTGCCTTGGCAGGTAAACATGTCCCCCATTTCAAGCCTGGTAAAGAGTTACGTGAACGGGTTAATGATGGTTTCTTGCGGCAGCTGCAAGGTTAAGTTAGGGCAACCTGTTGCGTCCAGAACAGACTATAGGTGCCCAAGAGTAATCCAGTTCTGCAGCAATCTCTTCCTTACCATCCAGACAGCGCCTACCTATTTGCGGCGATAGCCGATCTGCCGTGGGCAGTCTTCCTGGATAGCGGTCAGCCCCTCTCTCCTCAGGGACGTTACGATATCCTCTCCTGCGAACCTATGGCCACACTGCGTTACCGCTGTGGTTCGGCAGAGGTAACAGGATTAGAGATCTCGTCCTCTACCGATGATCCGTTTCAGCTTCTGCGAGAGATGTTGGGAGAGAGGTCGCAACCAGTGTCTGGGGTGCCATTTTACGGTGGTGCCATCGGTTACCTGGGGTACGATCTAGCCCACTGCCTAGAGCGGCTTCCCTCTATTGCTATAGATGATATCGATATGCCGGAGATGGCCATCGGCATCTATGATTGGGCCGTGGTGGTGGATCACCAGCAGCAGCAGAGTTGGTTGGTAGGGCAGGGGCGTGACCCAGCCACCGAGCAACGTTGGGATGAGTTGGTAGAGCTGTTTTCACATCTACCAGAGAAGACGGTACGACAGCACTTTCAGCTGAATGGGGCAGTAGAGTCTAATCTGACCAAAGAACAATATGCTGCAGCCTTCTCACGCATCAAAGAGTACATCCACAACGGCGACTGCTATCAGGTAAACCTGGCGCAGCGTTTTAGCGCGACCGCCACTGGCGATCCATGGATGGCCTACCAATCTCTGCGGCAGATAAATCCTGCCCCCTTTAGCAGCTACCTCAATCTACCGGATGGGCAGATTCTAAGCTGCTCTCCAGAGCGATTTCTCAAGGTAAGGGGAGACGAGGTAGAGACCAAGCCAATAAAGGGAACCCGCCCCAGAGCAGAAGACCCGGCAGCAGATAGACAGCTGGCTGAAGAACTTGCCAATAGTGCCAAGGATCGCTCTGAGAACCTGATGATTGTTGATCTGCTGAGGAACGATCTGGGAAAGAGCTGTGAGCCCGGCACCGTCCATGTGCCGAACATGTTCGCTGTAGAGAGCTTTGCTACTGTCCACCATCTGGTTAGCACCATAAAGGGGCGGCTGGCAGCGGACAAAGATGCCATTGCGCTACTTCGGGGCTGCTTTCCCGGTGGCTCCATCACCGGTGCCCCCAAGGTACGGGCGATGGAGATCATAGAAGAACTGGAACCAAACCGACGTGGAATCTACTGTGGCTCCATCTGCTATCTTGGGTTTGATGGTTCCATGGATAGCAGTATCACCATACGTACCATGCTGCACCAAGAGGGTGAAATCTACTTCTCCGTTGGTGGCGGTATTGTTGCCGACTCCGTTATGGCGGATGAGTACCAGGAGACCATGGACAAGGCGGCCGCCACCATGGAGATGTTGCAGGGCAGCTTAAAAAAGTAGATAGATACAGCCGATGGAGCAGATAGAGATTAGTAGTGAAAGTCTCTCGCGTTGCGCTCTTCTATGCTCAGTGTCACTGGCCATAATGGTGGTGACTTGATTCTGTACCTGATCACACATAATATAATTATTGATATTATTCATTACCTACCCCTTGAGTAAAAAGGTGAAAAACAGCCTATTAGCTACCTCCATGAGCCTTAAAACGTTCTCCATGCGTTCTACTTTAGCACATAGAGAACAGAAATAGAACATATTTTTTGTAAAATCCCTATGATCATGAATAAAATATGAAAAACCAGCGTTTTGATGCCTGTTTAGAGACTATCTGTAACCAGGGCTGCCGCTCGGTTCGCTCCTGTATTGATGCGCTGAAAGAGGGTAGAGAGCCGGCGGAGACGGCTGCCCTCTCAGTGGAAGAGAGGCAGGAGCTCCTGCAGGAGCTGGAGGGCATTATGGCTGTCTATGTTAATAGTGATTGTGAGTTATGAGCGACAGCAGCGAGCCTAACAATTCACCAAAGCGCGTAGCCGATTGTGAGCTTAAGGATACCGTCTATGAAGCACCATCAGGGATCCACGGCAGAGGCTTGTTTGCCTGTAGGGCGATCGAAAAGGGTGAGTATATCGGTACCTTTCATGGCCCTAAGGTCAGTGAGAATGGTCACCATGTGCTGTGGGTGTATGAGTCGGATGACGATGACGAGCCGGTAGGGCATGATGGCAAGAACCTGCTCCGTTTCCTCAACCACTCAGACGAATACAACGCCGAGTTCGATGGGCTAGACCTGTACGCCCTGCGGAGTATCGAACAGGATGAAGAGATCACCTTCGATTACGGTTGGTGATACTAGTGGTACTGCCTCATCTGGCCGATTAAAACCCCCTGGATCTCAATCTGATCCGGTCGATAGCGCATAGGCTTCATGCTGCTGTTGGCAGGGTGCAGTACAACCTGGTTAGGCTTCTGCTCTATCCGTTTCAGGGTTGCCTCTTCTCCCTCTACCAGGGCGACTACAATCTCTCCGTTGCGCGCCCGGTTGCGCTGTTCAACCACGATGTAGTCGCCATCAAGGATACCCTCTTCGATCATTGAGTCCCCCCTGACCTGCAGCAGATAACACTCCTTATTACTCCGCAGAAAATCTGGCACCTGCATGTACTCCTGCTGCTCAATCGCCTGGATCGGAGAGCCAGCGGCGATATACCCCAGCATCGGGAGTTCGCCCTCATCCTGGAGGGCGGCCTCGGTAAGCCGGATGCCGCGGCGCTGGTTATTCATCGGCTCTACCAGCCCGGCATCTATCAGCGCCTGGATCTGTTTATGCAGTGAACCCTTGGAGCTCAGCCCCAGTTCAGTGCAGAGCTCATCCAGGGTTGGTGGATGGTAGAACTCATCCAGATTCTCCACCAGATAGTCATATATCTCTTGCTGGCGACGGGTCAATGTATCGGACATGGCGGCCTCTCATGTTCTGTTGTGGTTCTCTGACCACCATAATAGAACAAAAAGGGAACTATTGCACCCCTTAATCACCTGGCATTTTCACTCCCCACCCTAACCCTCGGCACCTGCTCCTGCGTTGCTCTAGTGACTACATCCCTGTAGGCGTCCCCTTATACTCCCCACCCTAACCCTCCCCACTAGTGGGGAGGGGATGGCAGGTCTCCCACAATGGGGAGGGGATGGTAGTTCTCCCACAATGGGGAGGGGATGGTAGGTCTCCCCCAATGGAGAGGGGATGGGGTAGTTCTCCCACAATGGGGAGGGGATGGTAGGTCTCCCCCAATGGAGAGGGGATGGGGTAGTTCTCCCACAATGGGGAGGGGATGGTAGGTCTTCCACAATGGGGAGGGGTGAGAGGTTTGTTTACCTCCCCCACTAGTGGGGGAGGCTAGGAGGGGGAGTATAAAACATAACCCCAATCTACCACTCATACATCAAGTTCACGCTATAGTTGCGCTCCGGCAGGGGGTAGGCGTTGTATCTTCCTACAGTAGCGTTGCTTTTGATGCCGTAGTCATAGGCCTCCTGGTCAAACAGATTGTTGACCTTGGTGATCAGGCTCCAATCCTTAAAGCTGCCCTTCAGCATGATATCTACCAGCCAATAGGACGGGATCTTATGCAGCGTGTTCTCCTGATCGTTATCAAACCGCTTTGATCCTACATAGTTGGCAGTAGTTGCAAACAGTAGATTAGGCATGATCTCAGCCTCCAACCCAAGGCTGGCGGTGTTGCTTGGCACCATCGGCACATCATTGCCCTGGTTAACACCGCTACGGAATTTAGCAACGGTGTGGGCATAGTTTGCCTTTAGCGTGACATCGTCCGACAGATGAAAACTGGAGGTCAACTCCGCGCCGTAGCGTTTGGTCGGGTCGAGGTTTATATTTGCACCCGAAAATGGCCCCGTAGGAAGGTAGTGGATCTCATCCTTTAGTCGCATGGCGTAGAGGGTACCCTTCAGCAGCAGGTCATTACTGCGATACTCAGCCCCAAGATCGATATGGTTCGCGGTCTGCGGCTCAAGATGGGAGAAGCTGTTGCTCTCGTAGAGTTCATCCACCGTACCAAAACGGACGCTGCGCTCGTACTTACCAAACAGTGATAGGTTGGGGTTCAGGTAGTGCCTCAACCCAAGCTCAAACATATTCTCATGCTCACTATTGTCATAGTCAGGGGCCTGTGAACCAAAGGCACCTGGAGCTGTGGCATCGTATATATCCCTGGCCCTGAGATCGATCCACTGGCGCCGTGCACCGGCGGTCAGAGTAGTGTCGTCAGAGATAGCGTTAGATGTGTGGGCATAGAGTGCCATGCTGGTCTGTGAGATATCCAGCAGATGGATAGGCGCGCTATGTTCTGTCTGCTTGCGATCAGAGTCGTACTGGGAGTCGTAATAATCAAGACCCAGGGTCAACAGGTTATCGCCTTGTGCACCATAGGCGATACGCAGACGCGGGGTAAAAGACCAGGTAGCCAGATCTGTATCCAGATAGTCAGAGAAGCCAAAGCCGTAATCAAAGAATGCCTGCTGATTTTTCTTGCGGTAACCGGCGTCTACTACCAGCTCTAGACTGTCGCTAAGATTGTGGCTAAAGCCTGTAGTGATAAAGTGGCCGCGCTTATCGGCATAATCATTTGGTGTATTGGTTCCGGTGCGGTCATCGTCTAGCTCATCCAGCGAGATAGTTGGGTCAACGGTACGCGGGCCCGGTAGCCGTAACTTCTGTTCATCTCCACCAAATTGTAGAAACAGTTCGCCAGCATCATGGGCAAAACGTAGATCGGCCTGTAGATTGCGTTGCCGTAGTTCGTTGTTGTCGCGGTAGCCATCAGACTTGATCTGGTTGGCCACCACATTAAGGGATAGATGCTCCCCGCTATGGGTCAGCGAGAGGGCGGCCTCACTGGAATCGAAAGAGCCAACACCAACCTGGAAAGAACCGCTGTTGCCAGCCGCACCATGTGATTTAGTGATTATATTTACCGTGCCACCAGATGCACCGTCACCATAGAGTACCGATCCGCCGCTACGCACCACCTCAATCCGTTCGATATTGGCGATAGGTATGGCGGCAAAATCGACTGCCGCCAGATCGATATCATTGAGCCTGCGTCCATTCAGCAGGATAAGGGTGTTTTGGCCACCGGTCATACCAAAACCACGTATATCTATCTGGCTGCGTGCAGCGCCATTACCATAGTAGCTATTGCTGAATATTCCAGCCTCCATGGCAAGCAGTTCAGGCAGAGTAGTAGCTGGGCTGTTGTTGATCTCATCTGCCGTAATGACAGTTACGTTGGCTGGAGAGTTTTCTATCTCTTCGCCAATACGTGAAGATGTAATGATGATCTCCAGCGGATCATAGGCAATTGCCAGAGAGGGGATTGATATAGTTATTGATACGCAGAGCAGCCATACGGCCCTGCGCTTAAGACATGAACACATATTTTTCTCCTGAGCGCACACCCGCGCGCAAAGTGAAAGTGAATGCGTACAGAGGGGAGAGAGGGGAGGTTGGATATCCTGCCCTGACGAAGCCCGCCGCTACGCTCGAGTAATGTGCCTAGGGCCGGTCTCCGGGCTTGCGGACGGGATTAGAAACTGCAATCCCAACAGGCCGCCTTCCCACGCTAATGCGCAGTGGCTGTATGGCCTGCCTTAATCCGCCTACCGTTGCGGGGGCAGCGTCGGAATTGTTAGCCAGGTATGGCGTAACGCACCGACTTCTCGTTTCACTCTTTGGAGAGATCTCCTAGGAGCACCCGAGGCGGGGGCAATGTAACTTTTTGTTGTGAACCGTGTCAAGGATAAGTTATTTTTCTCCCCACCCTAACCTTCCGTTCCAAGCTCACGCTCTTCTCCTACATCCCTGTAGGCGTTCTCTTATACTCCCCACCCTAACCCTCCCCACTAGTGGGGAGGGGATGGTAGGTCTCCCACAGTGGGGAGGGATAACAGGGTTGTTTACCTCCCCCACTAGTGGGGAGGGGATGGTAGGTCTCCCACAGTGGGGAGGGATAACAGGGTTGTTTACCTCCCCCACTAGTGGGGAGGGAATGGTAGGTCTCCCACAGTGGGGAGGGATAACAGGGTTGTTTACCTCCCCCACTAGTGGGGGAGGCTAGGAGGGGGGGTCTGAAGCGAAAGCATTGCCGAGGGGAGGGGGAGTCTGAAGCGAAAGCATTGCCGAGGGGAGGGGGAGTAAAAAGTGGAGTATCTAACCTTCTGGGAAAGCCCTCTCCCAGGGTGCCGGGATAAGAGTGGCGGCAGAACCATGCCCCTGCGGGGCGCGGATCTTATAGACTTGCTCAAGGTTTTCTGCCGACAGCACCACATTGGGGGCACCATTGGCGATGGTCTTACCATTGTCAAGCAGTTGTAGCCGGTGGCAGAAGTGTGCGGCCAGAGAGAGATCATGCAACACTATTATGGCCGCACCTCCCTGTTCACAGTGGTTACGCAAGAGCGCCATCAGATCCAGTTGATGGGCCGGATCAAGCGCGGCTATCGGCTCATCCGCCAGCAGAATCGTCGGCTCAACCGCCAGTGCGCGGGCCAGCAGCACCCGCATCCGCTCCCCGCCGGAGAGGGTATCGAATGAACGTCCACGCAGCTCCAGGAGATCGGCCTCCCGCATGATCCGGTCGACTATCCTGCGATCATGCTCCCCACTATGTTGCCACCCCTCCAGGTGTGGGTGGCGCCCCAGCTCTACCAGTCGCTCCACCGTCAATGGCCAGTGGACCGGCCCATCTTGTGCCAGATAGGCCATCTTTTGCGCCCGCTGCCGCGGGGGTATGGAGGCGAGGGGGGTATCCTCCAGCTGGATAGTGCCGCTGCTACTCGCTTGCAGTCCGCAGATAATACGCAGCAGGCTGCTCTTGCCGGCACCGTTGGGGCCGATCAGCCCCAATAGCTCGCGTGGCCGCAACTCCAGGTCGATATCCTGAAGGATGGCTTTGCCATCGATCTGCAGAGAGATATCTTTGGCGCTTAGCAGAGTCATAACTGCGTCCGCCGTGTCTTCACAATGAGATAGAGAAAAAATGGCGCGCCCACTAGGGCAGTCAAAACCCCTACCTTGATATCGATCCCAGCCGGAAAGAGCCGTACTGCAATATCGGCGGCCAGCAGCATGGCGGCGCCACCCAGGGCACTGACCGTGAGCAGGCGGCCCGGCTGGTAGGCGACCAGAGGTCGCAGCATATGGGGTACCACTAGGCCGATAAAACCGATGGTCCCGGTGATAGATATCGCGGCGCCAACGGCCAGAGAGACGGCCAGCAGCAGCCTCCAGCGGAGGCGGTTGAGGTTCACCCCCATCGAACTGGCGGTAGCCTCACCCAGGGTCAGGGCATCCAACGAGCGCCCGCTGCCCCAGAGTAGCAGCCAGCCCAGCAGAGAGGCGGGCAGGAGCAGCCAGAACTCATCCATGCTGCGGTTACTCAGAGAGCCGAGCATCCAGTAGACGATCTCCTGCACCGCATATGGGCTGGGGGCCAGATTGAGCAGCAGCGATATGAGCGCAAAGGCGAGTGCGTTTATAGCCACCCCAGCCAGGATCAGGGTAGTGATGCTGGCACCACGACCGGCCAGCAGGTAGACCAGCAGGGTGGCAACCAGGGCGCCCACCATGCCGCCCAGCGGGAGCATTATCGGCAGGGCACCGGCCATCCCAAAATAGAGCATCACCACGGCCCCAAGGGCGGCCCCGCTGGCGCTGCCTATCAGTCCAGGGCTAGCCAGGGGGTTGCGCAGGAGTCCCTGCATCACCGCCCCGCATAGTCCCAGCGTAGCGCCGCTGATCGCGGCGATCAGCGTCCGCGGCAGGCGGATTTCGGTAAAGATCAACGCCAGTAGAGAGCTGCCGTCGGTGCTGCCGTCACCGGCCGCAAGCAGCAGCGGCAGGGGGGTGGCGCCGATGGTAAGTGAGAGCATAAACAGAATCAGCACCAGGGCGGTGAGCATGATTAGCAGCCAGCGCTGCGGCAGACCCCTGTAGGCTAGCGTAGTCATGGGCGGTGTGCCGCGGCCAGGGTCTCGACCGCCTCCGCCAGCATCGGTCCACCACAGATCCAGAGCCGATACTCAACCTCAGTCACCCTATCCTCTGCCGCAATCCGGCGCAGGGCAGGGTGTTGCAGCAGACGCTGGGCGATAGAGTCGCTTCCGGGGGCGTAGCGCGAGGTGAATATCCTTTGCGGCTGGGTCTGTAGCAACCGCTCCAGGCCGATGGTACCAAATCCAACTATGCCGGATTCTGCGGCAAGGTTACGCCATCCAGCCAGGCGTAGTGCCTCATCCTGCAGGGTATCGCTGCCGCTGGTATAACCCCTGGGTTGATAGAACAGCGCCCCCTCTTGCGGCCTATCGAGGCTGGCTGTCACCCGGGTAATGCGCCGATCCATATCGGTTATCAGCTGCTCACCCCTCGGCTCCTCTCCAACCAACGCGGCCAGGCGCCGGATATTCTGGCGGATAGAGGCAACACTGTTGGCCATGGGAAACACCTCAACCTGGTAACCGAGGCGGCGCAGTAGCCGCACCGCAGGTTGAGCCGCATGGGTACCGGCCAGCACCAGGTCTGGTTGCAGCGGTAGCAGCTCCTCTGCACGCCCATGGTTGACGCTTAGCCGCTGGGCGGTCGTGGCCATAAATGAGCTGTTTGGTTTACGCGAGAGGCTGCTGACTGAGGCGATCCTCTCCTCTGGAACCAGCAGCATCAAGAGCTGATCGGTACAGAGGTTGAGCGATACGATACGGGCCGGTTTTTGCTCGGCACAGGAGATGCCTGCCGGTAACAGCAGTAGACAGAGGTAAATTGGTAACAGCGGCAGACGCATTCCCGATCCCGGTAAAACGATGAGGTCCTATTTCAGCACGAACCGGCAAGTTATGGAATTAAGTCACTAACCCGCGACTGTCTCTCCCCTTATACTCCCCACCCTAACCCTCCACACTGGTGGGGAGGGGACGGTAGGTTTGTTTACCTCCAACAATGGGGAGGGGATGGTAGGACTTCCACAATGGGGAGGGATATCAGGGTTGTTTACCTCCCCCACTAGTGGGGGACGCCTACAGGGATGTAGGCGGTAGAGCAACGCAGGAGCAGTTGCCGAGGCTAGGAGGGGGAGTCTGAAGCGAAAGCATTGCCGATGCTAGGAGATGGCGCCACAAAAATGACCAACCAGCACCATAAAACACTATGCAGTCACCTACCCCATACGCCATTTCAGATAGAGCACAACTTGCAATTACCTGATAAAATAACCGCTTTTACCCAAACTGACCAAAAAAGAGGAGACGCAGGCAGACCCATGGAGTTACCACGCTACTACTTGGAGAAGGACGGCAAGATAAGCTTCACCCGTCAGCAGGCCAGCGACTTCGCCAAGGAGGTTGCGCAGGACTTTAACCCCATACATAACCCGGACAACAAGATGTTCTGTGTCCCGGGCGATCTGCTATTTGCAGTAGCCATCTCCAAACTTGGTCTTAGCCAGAATATGCGCTTCACCTTCACCGGTATGGTGAGCGATAGCACCGAGTTGCACTTTCACGACTGCGGATCAGATACCCTCTACGTCAAAGATGAAGATGACAAGACCTATCTGACCATTGAACGTTCTGGCGACATTGCCAATAACCAGGACATGATCTGCGATCTGGCCCATCTATACGTGGAGTTTTCTGGCAAGGGCTTCCCCCATATCCTGGTGCCACTGTTGGCCGAAAAGGATGTAATGCTTAACCTGGCGCGTCCGCTGGTGGTCTACCAGAGTATGGAATTTAACCTAAGGCATCTGGATATCTACGACCCTGAGCTTGAGTTGCGCAACTCACATCTTGAGGTGAATGGCAAAAAGGGTAACGTCCGCATGGACTTTGATTTCATCTGCTCTGGTGAGGTGGTCGGTAGCGGCACTAAATTCATGTTAGTTCGTGGCTTGGGGCCATTCGACCAAGATGCCATGGATGAGTATGTTGATAGCTACATGGCGCGCAAGGCTGCATATAGTATGTAAGAGCCATCGCTGGCTCTGTCTGTTTAACAGCATTCCCTTTTCTCTACTGCTCACCCACTCAATATACGCGGCCAGCGTTCATATACCGCATCCTCCCTTTCTGGCGTAATGGTCACCACATAGACTCGGCGCTCATGGTCGTAGCGTGCAATCAGGCCCTGGATCCACTTGCCGGGGGTGATATCAAACCAGTTGCTCTGGCCCTCTATATCCTTCTCCATAAACTGTGATGCCATCAGTTTGACCGGGGTGGGGAACCACCTGTCCCAACGTCCGGAATAGATAGAGTCGAGCCGTGCCCAGCCACCCAGAGGTAGCTGTCCGGCCTGCTCTTTGCGGCGGCCCCAGGGCAGCAGCTCAATGTCGCCGGTCCGTTTTTTTACCGGCAGACGGGCCTTGGGGTTGGGGAAGTAGGTGCGAACCTCTTCGCCATCGATTATGTAATAGACCCCGCCGCACATCAGAGAATGGTCTCCCTGTGCCCAGACGGCTTCCAGGCGGGGGCGATCACATTGGGCATAGATGAGCGCAGCAGCAGACGGGCCGGGGCCAGGGCAAACTCACCATAGCGCCGGTTTATCTTATCGCGGGCCTGGTTGAGGTCATCCAGCCGTTTACGCTCAGGGGCAAACATCTCTAGCTGGGTATCGCCGCAGTGGGGGTCCAGCGCGGTGACCTGCACCTGAAACACCGCCTCGCCATGCCACTCTTGCGCCATAAACCTATGACACAGGGCCATGATATCGGGGCCGTGGTCTGTGGGCAGGGCAGGGCGATACTTGCCACCAAGCCAGCCATCATAAGAGCGCAGCCCGATGAAAAACCTCCCCGCTCTAAACTGGTGTCGGCGCAGACGGGCCGCCACCTTCTCGGCCATATGCAGCAGATAGGTGTGGACTACCTCTGGGTCTGTGGTATCCGGCGGCATCACCTTACCGTGGCCTATGCTCTTGGGCGCAGGCACGGACAGCTTTACCGGGTCTGGGTCCAACCCCTGGGCCATCAGCCAGATACGCCGCCCCAGATTGCCAAAGCGCTTGCCTAGCTCGCCTATCGGTAGATTCTGCATATCGCCACAGGTGTGTACGCCACGCGCAGCCAGAAAGCCCCCTATACCCTTAGCGATACCGCATAGCTCAGTAACCGGGGCAGCGGCCAGGGTGGCCCGCGCCTCCCACGGTGGAATTATGGTCAGGCCATCCGGCTTATTCAGCTTGGCCGCATATTTAGCGGTGGTCTTATCGCCACTCAGACCAACCGAACAGAGAATACCGCCAGACGCCTCCAGCACGGTCTGCTTTACTGCCTGGGCTATCTGTTGCGGTGGCCCCATTAGCCGCTGGCAGTGGGTGACATCCAGAAACGCCTCATCCACCGAGAACACCTCCACATCTGGGGTGATCATAGTGAGGGCATCCATGATATTAGAAGAGACCTCAGCGTAACGCTGGGGGTGAGACGGGATGCGAATAAAATCGGGACAGCGCTGCACCGCCTCGCGTAGGCGCATACCGGTACGCACGCCAAAGGCACGCGCCTCATAAGAGCAGGTGATGATACAGCTCCCCTGAGAGCCGTTGGTGATGCCTACAGGCCGCCCCTGTAGCTCTGGGTTATCCGCCTGCTCTACACTGCAGAAAAAGGCATTCATATCCATCAGGATAATGGCTCTGGGCCAGGGTTGGTCTGACGGTGACAAAACTACTGGCTTCATGCTGGTACGGCCGATGTCTAGCGGGGAGATAAGTATATAGAACAAACATAGAACAATCAATCTAGGCTCCCTATCCCACCCCCACAAATATCCCTCGCCCACAAATATTTTCCTCCCCCACTAGTGGGGGAGGCTAGGAGGGGGAGTCTAAGAGGGGAAGTCTATCTAGGAAGAGGAGTCTAAAGCGGAAGCCTTCTACCATCCACCTCCCCGTACCATGTCCGCTACACCCCGCCAAACATGGATAAAGTGGGCCAATTAGGAGTAGAATCAAACCACTACACGGAAGGCTAAGAATAAATGGTTCCAGAAAATACACTTCCAGAAGTTGAAACCCGCAAGGTGATAGAGCAGAAGCTTGTCGCCGCCGGGTGGGTTATTCAGGATAAGGGAAGTATCTGCACTCCATTCCTTCCTAATATTAGAAATAGTTGCTCTCTGACGCTGTTTTTTATCAATTCAGATTAGTTTCTACAAAATCCACCTAGACAAAAGGCACAGTACAGCTATTATAGAACCAATATAGAACTATCTTGCAGGTATACGCTTTTAATACATCCTTGCTGGCGTATGGCCTGTGTTATGTTACATATGCTATGTTACATAACATTAATTATTAGTTAATGGTGCGATTATGGCTATAGGTGCAAGCGGACGGATTGTTGTGGGGATCGATCCGGATCTAAAACAGGAACTCTATTCGGCGCTAGACAAGGATGGAAGGCATCTGAAACAATGGTTTCTGGAACACGTAGAGAGCTTTCTCAAAGATAAGGCCCAGCCCAGTTTGCCTTTATTTGGTGGTGGGAAGCATAGCAAGGAATTGAACAAATGAAGTTTAAACCAAATAAAGTAGGGTTTGGCCGACATGAGACATTTGCGTTGCGCTATAGCTGGATTACCAAAGGTATCCAAGCACTCAGTGAAAATCCTTCGATTTTCACCACTGATGAAGCTACTGTTACGCTGGGCGTGGGAAAGAATATGGTCAACGCCATCCGTTATTGGTTGTTAGCGACCCGTCTTATTGAACCTGTTGATAAGGGTTATAAGACTACTGTTCTTGGTGAGGCTATTTTTGGTGCAGATGGTTACGATCAATATCTAGAGGATGAGGCCACAATTTGGTTAGTACATTGGCTTATTGCCTCTAACCCTGAACAAGCTACTGCATGGTTTTGGTTTTTTAATCACTTCCACAAGCCGGAGTTTGGGACCGCCGAAGTAGTTGCGTCGTTGTTAGATTTCGCAGTTCAAGAGATTACATCAAAATGCGCTGTCACTACCATGGAGAAAGATGCTGCTTTGGTACTTCGCATGTTTGCTCGTGCACGCGGAAATACAAGGACTCCATTGGAAGATATGCTTGATTCCCCACTGACTCAGTTAAAACTCATAACACAGTCATCAACTGGCCGTGGTTATATCTCTGCACCGGATGAGCGGGAAGGATTACCAATAGGCATCTTCGGATATGCCATGTCCGAACTATTTAATGACCTAGATGTTTCGGAGTTACCTATTGAAGATCTAATGTATGCTAAGGCTGGTTATTCTTCACCAGGTGCGGTTTTTCGTCTGACTGAAAATGCCTTGCTAACAAAATTAGAGAAGCTAATAAATGATATTCCAGGACTCTTTGAGGTGCGGGAGACCGCAGGAATACATCAGGTATATCGTTTGGATGAGGCTGATCCCATGCGTTTTTTGGCATTCCATTATTTAGGTCATGCCAAGGATATTGCCGCATGAGCATCCAAAACAAGATCCGTATTAACACCAACTATACGCGTTCTATCAATCTTGAGCGTGACGCAGAATCGACCTCAGTCATTGATGCCTATATTCCAACCACGCGTGCATTGCGTACTCTTGAGAGCATGGCAGCTGCCTTTAAAGCCGATGAGAGTCCACGCGCCTGGTCACTGGTTGGGCCTTATGGATCAGGTAAATCCTCCTTTGCTGTATTTCTCTCTCATCTATTGAGTGCGCCTGATGAGCTGACCACAGAAACAGCGCTGAAAAAACTAGGTAGTTCAGATCGAGGTTTGGGGCTTAAATATAGAAACCTTACCCGTAATAGCGCGGGATATTGCACAGTGCTGCTTACTGGCAGTCCTGAACCTTGCGGCCGTCGTTTAGTGCAAGCACTAGCGGATAAGGCGCAGACCATTTTGCATGGACGGTGCAAAGTTATTGGGGAATTAACGGATCTTGCTGAGCGTAAAGAACAGCCAACAAGCAATGAGATTATCAATGTGGTTAAACGCCTGCAAGACGCTCTTGCAGGCAAATACTCTGGTATTTTGATTGTCATAGATGAGCTAGGTAAGTTTCTTGAATACGAAGCGCGGCATTACGGTGCGAACGATATTTTTTTACTACAAGCCCTGGCGGAACATGCTCTGTCTAACCACGCAGTTAAGCTCTCATTAGTGGTGATGCTACACCAGGCCTTTGAGCAGTATGCCAGAGGACTTGGTGAGTCGTTGAAGAATGAGTGGGCAAAGGTCCAAGGACGGTTCGAGAACATACCGTTTCTTGAATCTGCTGAACAAACCCTGCGTATTGTTGGTGCTGCCATCAAACATGAATTTAGCAAGACAGAGTCGAACAAGATACAGCGTGTGGCTAGGCAAATGGCCAGGGCACTCCATAAAGCGAATGCCATCCCCGGTACATTGGATGAAGCAACGACTGTAGATCTGTTTGCACGTTGCTATCCACTACATCCTGTCAGTGCATTGCTGTTGCCAATTCTGTGCCAAAAAGTTGCTCAAAATGAACGCACCCTATTCAGTTATCTTGGTTCTCGCGAGGCACACGGTTTTCAGGACGGTCTAAGTCGCTGTGAAAAGGTGGGGGATTGGATATACCCGTGGGAGATATACGAGTATTTCATCCTCAATCAATCCTCCGCTCTGACAGATCACTTTACTCATCGACGTTGGGCCGAAGTGGTTACCGCGGTTGAGCGACTTGGTGATGTTGCACCTGAGCATGCACAGCTACTTAAGGCAGTGGGGCTATTGAATATTGTCGGTGCACAGGGTGGCTTCAAGGCCTCACAAGCCGTAGTGAATCTCTGCCTACCGGATGAAAAACTGATTGCTCCAGTAATTGCTGACTTGAAGAAGCAGGCGGTTGTACAGTTTCGTAAATTTAGCTCCGAGTACCGTGTTTGGCAGGGCAGTGATTTTGATATTGACTCCGAAGTGGAGGCGGAGCGTAGTAAGCTTAAAAACATCAAACTTGCCGCAACCCTCAATGAGCGACATAGTCTACCCCCTATTGTGGCGCGCAAATACAGTATAAAGAACGGTGCATTGCGCTATTTCGTACCCACTTTCGTCGATAGGGACAGCTATTGTGCGGCAGGGAAGGTGAGCCAGGATGCGCGGATTATCTTCTATCTTGCCGAACAGAAGAACGATGACGAATTCTTCCAAGCAAAAGTTCGCCGGTTTTATTCTGACCGTGATATTACAGTAATCGCTTTTAATGGGGAACAGTTACGGGAGAATGTCACTGAAGTTTTGGCGTTGGAGCGGATACAACAAAACGCTCAAGAACTCAATTCCGACCCGGTTGCCCAGCGTGAGTTTAAAGATCGCTACAATGCGGCGATATGTAATGAGGATGAATTGCTAGGTCGTCTTACAGATGAGCCGGAATCAAGTGACTGGTTTAATGCTGGTAAGCCATTAAAGGTAACAAGCAAGCGAGCCCTCCAAGAGGTGTTGTCCAATGCACTGGAAGAGATATATTCAAAGAGTCCACGTATCTATAATGAATTGATTAATAGAGATAAACCGTCAGCACAGGCCAATGCTGCCAGGAATAAACTAGTAATTGCCATGTTCAAACATGAGCAAAAAATGGATTTGGGCATAGATAAGTTTCCACCGGAAAAGGCCATCTATCGCGCAGTTCTCAGAAAAACGTGCTTGCATGTTAAGGGGCGAGACGGAACCTGGAGATTTCGCGGGCCGACAAAAAGGAAAGATCCTTGTAATGTTTTCCCCGTGTGGCGCCGTATCGAAAAGTTTCTTGATTCTACCGAGCAGCTACCCAAGTCTCTAATTGAGCTGAACAGTGAGCTTATGGCGCCGCCCTATGGGATTAAAGAGGGATTATTGCCGATTCTTTATCTTGCATCCCTCATTGCCAATCAGCAAGAATTAGCGATCTTTGAGGGCAAGATCTATACGCCTTACTTTGCAGAAGAACAGGTGGAGCGTTTTCTTAAAAAACCTGACGATTTTACTGTGCAAAGATTCAAGATTACTGGGGTAAATTACTCTATATATGAGGCCTATTCTCATTCTCTCTATACTGATAATAAGCAGCGATCAATTCTTGAGTTAGCAAGGCCAATTGCGCAGATGGTTCTTAACCTTCCACAGTTCACCCAAACGACTACGGAGATAACACGTCTTTCCGCACGCGCACAAAAGCTACGTACTCTCTTTAAGTTATCTAAGTCGCCCATGAACCTGATGATGAAGGAATTGCCGCAAGCATTAGGTGTTGATCTAAAAAAGGCACAGGATGATGCAGCTGAAGTGGCTAAGTTATCAAAGAATCTCACTGATACCTTGCGTGAGCTTAAGTATTGCCTACCAAACTTGAAGGATGAGTTTAGAGCGCTGTTGGCGCAGGCATTTATGGTCGACAAAACACTAGAGCTGCCTGAGTTGCGGGAGGCGGTAGCTGGGCGTTGTCGCGGATTGGAAGAGTACACCATTGATCGTGACGGTTTGAAGGCGTTTATTCACCGAGCCCTTCGTACTGCTGGTACACCCGAGGCATGGCTGGATGAGATGCTAAGTTTCTTGGGACAAAAGGCTTCAGAGAAATGGACGGATTCAGATCGGGATTCGGCTGAATATCGA
Source organism: Sedimenticolaceae bacterium (assembly GCA_050304615.1). GTDB lineage: Bacteria > Pseudomonadota > Gammaproteobacteria > Chromatiales > Chromatiaceae > CBFDBF01. Next base: position 275,319 of record JBNLDW010000012.1, on the reverse strand, counting down.
CTGACAGTGTTTTCACGTAAACTCGGTGAGTTAGAGAGGTTGCGCCTTCACTATAAGGAAAATGCAGAAAGATCAGGTACTGATTTTGATGTCTATCTGTTGCGTAGTGTAAAAAAAGGCGCGCCAGATTATGATGAAGTTATTGTTGTGAATAAGCGGCGGCATGAGTCCATAAAGACGATTAAAAAGGATATACTGTCATCATTAGAAGGAAAAGATGAGGAATTGAAAATGGCAGTTCTGGCAGAGATCGTGGATGAGTTTCTGTCTGTTAGAAGTTCATTGTCAGCACATGAGAAACCAGTAAAAAAGACGACCAGACTTAAGAGGGAAAAATAGTCATGACACAAAAATGGTTCGAGTTGGCCTTGAATGCACCTGAAAGCACACGACATGTACTTGGTGTTTCCGGTGGGAAAGACAGCGCTGCATTAGCGGTGTATATGAAAGATAATTATCCGCAAATTGCCGATAAGATGGAGTACTTCTTTACCGACACTGGGGCTGAGCTTCAAGAGGTCTATGACGCGTTAGACAAGCTGGAGGCTCATCTCGGTAAACCTATAAATCGTTTGAGTAGCACAAGAGACTTCAATCATTGGCTTACCATGCATGATAACATGCTGCCCTCTGTACGTGCGCGCTGGTGCACCAGGGTGCTAAAGATTAAGCCTTTTGAGGAGTTTGTTAGGGATGATCCTGTAATAAGCTATGTGGGTATTCGATCCGATGAGAATCGTGAAGGTTATATAAGCAAAAAACCAACCATTAAAGCTGTGTTCCCATTTGTAGAAGATGGGCTTGTAAGAGATGATGTGTTTCGTATTTTAGAGGAAAGCATTGGGATTCCAGCCTATTATGAATGGCGCAGTCGCTCAGGTTGTTTTTTCTGCTTCTTTCAGCGCCAGGATGAGTGGCTTGGCTTGAAGCGCCGTCATCCAGATTTGTTTCAAAAAGCCGTAGAAATGGAAAAGAATGTTGGTCGGCGAAAATTTGATTGGGGTACGGGTGAGCGAATTGAATTAGGTAATGGTTATACTTGGCACCAGTCCGGCACTCTTGAGGAGATCGTGATTAGGGCTGAAGAAAATGAACTATCTAAAAGCAAGACGAATAATAAAGGGAAGATGAAGTGGCAGGATATTTTGAAAGATGAAATGGATGATGATCCAGAAGATCAAGCTTGTTTGATTTGTAGTTTATAATAATTACAGGGGGAAAAATGGATTTAAGGGGCGTTTTTAATTCTGAGCCAAAGTCTTTATTTGATACGGTAAGTGAGGCTGGTCTTTGTTTTTATTTGCCGGCTTATCAAAGGCCATACACATGGGATAAAAAAAATATAGGTAGAATATTTGAAGACGCTATTCACGGTTTAGCTAACACGATTAGAAATGAAGATGCAATTACATTTATAGGTACGATATTAACCATTCATGACACCAAATTTGAAACTATAGTTCCTCATAAAAAGGGTGAAGTCCCATCGAAGGTGGTATTAGTGATTGATGGTCAGCAGCGGTTAACATCAATGCTACTAATAATGACTTTGTTACATGATTATTTAAAAGGGTATGAAAATAAAATAGGAAATAGGTGTGCTAAATTAAAAAAACTGTCAGCAGATGAAGCGCAAACAAACGAACTTAATGACGTAGAATGGTTGTTAGATAAGATTAATCAGGAAGTTGCAAATTTAAGGTATTTTTCAACGGATACCAATTCGAGTAGAGATAGAATTTATCGTTGGTACCCTAAATTAATTAGGGCGTATAAAGATTGTTGGTCAAAAACAGAAAATGGTGCGCAATATGATTCACCAATTGCGCGATATTTGCACCTTTACAATCAGCACATACTTGCAGCTGATGAATCTGGAAAATACATAAGTTTTACCTATGATTGTGACAATGATGATCCTGACTTTGAGACGCATGAAATAATTATTAAGAATATAAGAAGTATTAAGAAACATTTACGTGACATCTCTAAATCATCAGTCGCAGACAATGGCTACCCAATTATTTCAGAGCTAATGGGTGGAACATTTGGTAATGCATTTCAGTTTGATATTCCCGAAGGACTAATCCCGAAAGAGGGCGAATCAGACGTATTTAGTGAAGCTATTAATCTTATTGTTTTTTCGAAGTATTTTCTTCAACGCGTATGTCTTACTTACGTGACTGTTACGGATGAAGCATATGCTTTCGATATGTTTGAGGCATTAAATACTACTGGTGAGCCACTAACATCTATTGAAACATTTAAGCCCAAAGTTATTGAAGAAGAAGGGCTTGGTAGTTATGAAGGATCTGAATCTAAAAAATACTTTGATGTTATTGATGGTTTTCTTGATTCTATTTCAAATGCTGAAGAGAAGCATAAAGCAACAACAAGAATAATGTTATCATTCGCATTGTCAGAAACCGGTGAAAAGATCTCAAAACATATTAGTGATCAAAGACGCTATTTACTTAAATCGTACAGAGATGAAGACGCGAATACAAAAAGAGGGTTTGTAAAGAATCTTTCAAATGTCACTAGATTTTATTATGAAGAATGGGATTGTCCTGAGCCGAATATAATAAATAAACCGTCAACAGAAGAGAACAGTATGTTGCTATGTCTTGATGTTTTAAGGAAGTCTGGCCATGAAATCACTGTTCCTATTATTTCAAGGTTTTATAGTGAAATTATAAATTCCTCGCCAAGAGGTGTAACAAAAGATGAACTAGAAAAAGCCCTGAAATCGATGCTCGCATTTTTTGTTTTATGGCGAGGTGCCCATAAGAATACTGCTGGTATAGACTCCGTGTACAGAGATTATTTGAAAAGTGGGAATAAAGATCTTGGAATTGATGGGTTCTCTAGGAGAAATATGGCAATTCCAGCATCGTCATCACTCTCACTCTTTTTGTCAGAGAAGTTGAGAGAAAAACTGGGTGCAGATGAAAAGGATTTTAGAGAGAAATGGATTAATGCCGCTTCTAAAATTCCTGTCTATGATATCTCAAAACCTTTGACTAGGATTATGATGCTTGCTTCTTTTCATGATACATGCCCAGATTTTGAGAACCCAGGTATGGTTGAGAATGGCACAAATGGTTCTAGCCCTATGTTGACTTGGTATCGTTGGAAGTTATTTGATGAGCAAGACGCGGAAAAAAAATTTACGCTAGAGCACATTGCGCCTCAAACAATTACTGATGATTGGGATCAAACATTTTATGAGGACAGGGATCTGCTTGGTACGATTGGGAATTTGACGATTCTGCCTTCTAGTGCTAATTCTTCTGCAAGTAATAAATCATGGGTGCAAAAAAGAAAGTACTATCAGGCTCTTTGCCAAGAGAGTAAACGTAAAAAAATGAAGGTATTGAAGGAATTGAATCCGAGCCAGCAATTGATATTAGAACAGTCGCAATATCTTGGTTATCTTGAGGCGATTTCCAAAGTAGAACGTTGGACAGCAAGCCTTGTTAATGAGCGATCAAAGAATATGCTGGGGCATGTGTGGGATAATTTTGAGCCATGGTTAAGAATTTCATAGGAAGCCATTAGATAGTTTGTGGCTGCCTGTTTTTGATAGAAGGGAGAGAAATATATGGATGAGTTTTTTAGGCGCTTAACTAGCATCAATTATGAATTATTTGGTATTTTATTGCCTGGTGCAATAGCAGTTTTAGCTGTGACTTTTTCATTTGGCATTGTTTTATATGTGGCTGGCTTTGATTTTTCCTGGAAAAATGACGCTATTATTATTTTAAATGCTTATAGCTATTATTCATTAATATGTTTTTTGCTGCTGTCATTTATTATTGGAATCTGCCTATCATCAATATCTCGAAATGGAATTTCTAATGTTTTACCGTTTTGGAAATTAAATTTCATCAAATCTAACAAAATCAGGTTTTTCATGTTATTGCGAGAAAATGAAAAGCTCGCAACCCATAGAAAGTCATTTGATACTTTATGGCGGGATCAGGCCGTAAAATTAGCTACTAAATTAGATCTAAAGATAGCGGCTGATATTTGTTGGCCGGATTTTTATTTCCTTGCGAAAACATTCTTGTATATGCAGGGTAAAGCAACACTTGTCGATAACTTTCAAAACAAGTATACCTTCCATAGGTCGATTTCAATCATATTTGTGATTATATTCTGGAGTAATCTGGCTGCTTTTATATATGTATTTTTCGCGCATGCAATATTTCCAGTTCTTGCATGGTGGATAGCAGTTAATTCACTAGGTAGCTATTATGTAGCTAATGTATTTTACGAAAGCTACTGTAGATATTGGGTGCTTTTTGGTGATGTTGTAATTAGTGAGGTTGGCGTGGCAATTGGTGATTTAAATGACTAACGATGGCGCGTTAATAGTTGTCGATGTTGAGACAAGTGGCCCTAGTTGTTTCGAACATCAGATTTTATCTGTTTCCTTTGTTCCGTTTTATGATGTACATCCACCACTCACTGTTTATATCAGGCATGATGAAATCAAATGGGGCAATACAGCCAAGTCATACTTCGAGCAGTATAGGGAAGAATGGGAAAAGGGTGCGATTTCTGTAAAGGGAGCTTATAAGGAAATAGATGCGTATTTTGGTGGCTTCCCGGCAAATAGAATAACACTTGCAGGACATAATGTAGGCTTTGACTATGCATTTTTACAACAATTATTACATCTAAATGGAAAAGAGAGATTTAATAAGGTTGGCTATCGATTAGTTGATACCCATTCGATATTTTATTACCTTCAAGCATTAGAATGCGCAGAATGTGATCCAATTACGTTGGATAGTATGCTAAATAAATTCAATATTAAAGTTGATGAAAAAGATAGGCATAAGTCATTGGTGGATGCAATGGTAACTAGGAAATTACTGATGAGATTAATGAATATTCATGCTTGAACACATCGTGGAATATTGTGGAAGAATAATTCTTTATTTTTAAGTGGTGCAGGTTGATAGTTGCCAACATAATCAAAAAAATCCGCATCAAGATCACGGATTCTTATTTTTATCCTTTGCATCAGCAGAGGCACGTCTTTATCGAAGTCGTCATATCGCATTAATGACACCTTGCCAGAAGTAAAATGAATTTTGATCAGGTGCATGTCGTCCAGATCACCATAAATATGGCAGGCACATCCGATGTAAATACGTAATACAGGAGGCAGGTCGTTTAACAACAACTTGGGTATCACCCAAGAATGCCCATCATTGAATTCACCAATGGGATACTTCTCATAAGATCTCTTCGAGCTTTCTTCAATAACCATGGGATCACCGACGCTAAACAACAGCCTCGTTGCCTCACCGACTGCTTCTTTGTAGTTTCCAAAAAAAGCTTTAATATCCCGCTTTAGCCCCTCTGGCATCTGTGAGTACGGCTTGCGCTTTTCGAATTGACCTAGTGCAAAATAGACTAGTAGGTCATTGATACGGGCCTGTTGGGCCTCCAGATAGATCTCTTTGCCCTGCTGCTTTGCTAGTGCATCAAAAGCCTTCTTATGCGAGCCTGCTATGGTGCGGATGCGGTCGCTGAATGCAAACTCTGAATTGACAGGGATGCGACCTAAGTCAAGAGTTGTGTCCCAAAAGTGATCAAAGAGTTCTTGGTGCTTGGTAATGAGATCCTTGCTTATTACCTTTTGAGATGTTTTTAATTCACGTTGGACTTTTTGATTCCAATCACGCCGAATGTGTTGTCGCTGTAGCAGGAAGTGTTGCTCTTCCAGCTTATCCTTGAAGATAATAAAGATACCTTGGCCTACGGCAACAGTACTTTCGTCTAGGTTAGATTCGACATACCCCTTAAACTCAGATTGGGTGAAGTAGCGTTGAAAGGTGTTACGTGAGGTGATCACTCCATCTTTATATGGCGTGAACTGACTTATTACACTTTCACCGGCCACCATGACAGAAACAATCAACAGTTTGTTTGCATATTCATAGGCACGTCGTAGTGTCTCGCTACGCTCTTCAATGTCCTCTATGACATTGATGACAAACCCGAGATTAACTATATCGCTCGGTTCTAGATCACCATCTGGGTAGTGAGCAGGGTCCCATCCGGAGGCATCAATTCCATGGGCATTAAGCTCACGCACATCATCACCTTTCCCACAACCATAGTCGAGTACGGTATATTCTCCATCAAAGTATCCGTGGCGAGCGAGAATTTGCATAGGTGCAGAAAGTTTATTTCTATCGATCGCGGTTTTGTGTCGTTCAATTGAGCATTCAGGTAGGTCGACATCAGGTGTTGTGGTGGCAAGTTCTTCGCGACGATGAAGGCGGCCTTTATCGTCTAGAAAGCAGCCTTTGGAGCGGATTAAACGCTCCCAATTTTGTTTAAAGCCAATCGAACGTGGTTTTTCATATAGACCCATCTCTATACCCTCATGGGTAATCGCTTCGAAAAGGCTTCTGTTAGGATAGTTGTCTAGTACGAAGGTTTCTTTGCGGTGCAGGATAGGTGGGTTGTCTGATTTAGAGTAATCAGCAGTACGTAAAGAAAACTTAGCTAGATCTATTGTATGACTTTGATGAAGTGCGGGGTATGCATAGTTATCAAAGTCTGGATAATTTAAAAGTGTTATCTTGAAATCTCTGCGGCTGTATTTTGCAATATTCCACGAACGGTCAACTATTTTGAGTACTTGGGAAATACTAGTAGTGAGTGTCCAGAGTTGTGGTGATGTACAACTGATAGCACTTTTATGCAAATAGACCGCGTCGGGTAATAGTTTCCCGATGTCCAAACTAGATACTAATTTCCTAAATTCAAGAAAATTCATTCGTTAAGTTAACTCAATTAAAGAGGTCAGAGCCCTTTAATTCCATTTGATATGTCAGATTTACCACGTGCCATGATTCTCTTTTAGCACTTAATCTCGTACAGCTCAGCCACACTTACCTTTAGTGCCTTAGCCAACAAGACAGCTTCTGAGTCAGTAACGCGCCTCACCTGCGACTCTATTTTAGCCAGGGTGCTTCTGCTTATATTCAGCCCCACGATATTACAGCGCGCGGCGAGCTGACTCTGGGTCATCTCTTGCTGCTCTCGCAGTTCTCTAACTTGGGGCCCAACAGTATTCATATAGTAATTGCTCCGTTATCAGAGCTTGATTTTGGCAAATATAATGGCCATAATTGCTCTGTTAACGGAGCAGATAGAAATTTCTGTAGTTTTTATCTCAATCAACAAGGAGAGTTGAGTGAATATTCTGATTGCTGAAGACCAGTATGTAATTCAGATGGTTCTAGAGTTGACGATGGAGGAGTGGGGATTTGAATATGACATGGCATTTAATGGGCAGCAGGCGGTGGAGTTGGCCAAGGTAAAGCAGGGTGGGTATGACCTAGGTATCATGGATGTCTGTATGCCGGTTATGGACGGTGTTGAGGCAACGCGGGTGATTAGGGAGGAGGTCGGTTATTTTCCAATCCTGGGTTATTCTTCTGATATTGCGATGCGAGAGCGGTGTTTAGAGGTAGGGATGGATGGTTTTCTGGTTAAGCTGTGCCCTAAAGAGCAGTTGCTTGATATGATCAATTACCTATGCGGTAGGTAGCGATAGGCAATTATGATTTTATTCTCGGCACCATTTACACTCCCCACCCTAACCCTCGGCACCTGCTCCTGCGTTGCTCTACCGCCTACATCCCTGTAGGCGTCCCCGCTAGCGGGGAGGGGACTGTGATCGGATACACTCCCCACCCTAACGTGCATGATTGTTATACGAGTGCACTCTGAACCACTTGCCAACATTGATGAGGATTTGTTTGAAGAACAAAATGCGTTCCGTCAACCTCGTAGACATCCAGCTTTTGGCAGAGCCGTTGAAAGTGACCAATCACATCTTTAGATACCAGAATATCTCCCTTGGGCCGTATATAAGAGCATGGCACATTAATAGGCATTCTCGGAATTGGAAGCGATGCGATCTGAGAAAGCCTTGTTTTCAGTATGCCGTTGCCCACATCGTTAAGCGACTTATAGAAAAGTGCAATCAGTTCTGGTGTTGAAAACTGACCAAATAGGAGCTTGCCCAGCAAATACTTTGGAATCACACTGCTTTTTAACAGGGCTACAGGTAGATACTTTGCTAATAGTGCCAGTTGTGAAGGACAAGAAATAAAACTAGCAGCAAATACGACATGCTTAATATTCAGATGGTCATTGTGCAGCATGCTGTACGCAACCATCCCTGAATATGATTCAGCCACCAAGACAACTGGCTCCTCACCTATACAATCAGCTGCATGCTTTGCTTGATCTTCGTATCCTGCATCGGGATTTTGAATTAACGGCAATGAGATAACTTCAATTCCAGTAGGTGCTGCCTGAATAAACGGAGCAAATAGAGTTCCTGTACCATCCATTCCTGGAATTAATACCACTTTCATTATTCAATCCGTATAAAGGTTGAAGCAAGCGGCGTTTTTTGGTGTCCGCCTGGTTGAACAGGTGAGTATGCGACACGCGCAAATATTGTAATATGCGGCATGTATAATAATTCTTATTGTAGAGATTATCAGACTATTTGGCATTGAAAAAGGATTGCTGGATCACTTCTTTGGGCCAGTTTATGCGCGGTGCATCTTGCGTATATGGATGGTGCCGCACCTCCTGTGGTTGTTTCTGACGATTCCTAGCTGGTTGGCTTAGAGGCACCTATCAGACTGGCAATTACTGGGGTCTGTTTTTCAGCCAGATCCGCGCCAGTAGTGCCGTCCCTACAGCTAGCGCCAGCAGAGCAACACCGGTCCACGGGCTGTTGAGCAGGTTCGGCTGCAGCAATAGCACCATGCCCAGTCCGAGCATCATTATTCCCGACAGTAGCTTCAACAATCGGCCTTCATTCAGGCTCAGCTTGCGTCCACCCAGTGTGATCACAAAGGCTACAACAATCAGAAGTAGCGGAATTATATAGATAATGTTGTAGAGCAGCAGGTAGAGATAGTACTCAGTGTTTTCGAGCTGGCGCAGGGTCAATACGCGGGTATAGACCATGGGGAAGCCAGCCGTGCAAAGCAGTTCATAACTGTTGGCGACCAATGCCAGGAGCACGGTACTGGGGAGCAGCACGGGTAAGCTGTCTGTGGAGATTAGATCCCGCATGCGGCTAAAGAGTTTAGGTTTTGCGTTTTGCGGGATGGATAGGGAGGGGCCACGCAGAGAGAACCAGAAGTCCTTGATACCGAACAGGCCTATGGTGACGGCCAGCACTCCAGCCGCCAGGTTGATCCAGCCTATAGTATCGACCAGAAGGAACAGGTTCAGCCAGGCTGCCATGAAAACAAAATAGATTACCCCTGAGATCAACACGAAGGTGCCACCCACCAGTAGCATGCGGTAACGCGAACGGGCGTTGGTCATCAGACTGAGCAGGAACAGCAGGACGAAAAAGGCGCAGGGGTTGAAGGCATCCAGCCCGGCGATGACCAGGGTAAACAGTGGCAGGGAATAGTCTTTGTCGAGGACTCCGTCCGGCAGCATAAGCTCCGGTTCGGGGCTTGTGGCCACTCCCTGATCACGGCACTGGGCGGCGGTCTGTAACAGGTGTCGGGCGACTTTACCTGCATCGTCCCAACCCACAATCATCTGTCCACAGACGAAAAAGCCCGGTACCGATCGTGCCTTCTGCCCGAGGGATTCGGCCATCTCCTGATACCGAAGTGCATGCTCTCGATTGTTGACGATATTCGCCGAATGTAGCACCAGCCAGGGGTTCTCATGCGCCATGGCTTCAATGGCTGGCCGCGCCTTGATGCAGTGGGGGCAGGTGGAAGACCAGAAGAAATAGAGATGAACCTGGCTGACGCCGTTTTCCCCTGGCGTCTGCCAGACCGTTTCCTGGGCATATAGGGGAACGCTCAGGCAGAGCAGTAGCCCGCAAAACATGCCGCGTACCCATGGAATACAATTCAAGACAGAGTGCATTGCCGGTCAGATTAGTATTCTATCGTCAAAATATAGACCTGTTCCGAAAAAGAAGCTCAGGTCGGAACTCAATAATTTCTAATATTAGCGTTATTTGTGTTATTTGCGTTCTGAACCCAATTATCGCCAAATCATGGTCGGGTCTGGGAACGAATAATCAGGTACAGACCACTATTCTCATGCAATAGCGCCAGTATCCGCAAAAGCCACTGGTTATGTCGATAATAGCTCTAATAACTTTATAATTACAAACATACCAATACATATATATATGGCAAATAGCGCTAGATCTATGAGCGCTTTATTTAGTAAATTGGTCTGCTCCTCTCCGGCCGGTTGGGCCTTATAAAACTCGTCTACATCAATCCCCGTAGTTACTTTGTGATTGGCGTCCATCATAAGATGCACTGCATCTTCGAACTGTTGATCAAGGTAAACCCACAACCCTGCCTGAGACATAAAGAATGGCGGTAAAATACGGGCAGTATTCTCTCCTTGTACAACCGCCGGAATTCCATTGACTTCCAAAAGCTCCTTAAGCTCTTGCAGATACAATTTGTCTTCATCTTTTGTTAATAGTTTCATATTCATTAAAAACTTAACAGGTGATTATGCGACAAGCGCGAATATTGTAATATGCGGCATGTTTGAAAGATAGGACACCCATGATTCATTGGCTGTGAAAGATAGGACACCCATGATTCATTGGCAAATAAGTACCTTGGGTTAAGATGCCCAAACATTAGATCTGAAATAATGGGGGACAGAGCCAAATTATCTTTGAATTAAGCAGGTGGGCTAAGATTAAAAGGGGGCCCCCCCCTTTAACAACGCTGATGCCTCGGAAACTGTAGCCGTTGAGGTCGCATTCTTCTCCCCTGAAGGTGTTTGCGAGCGTATTCGCTCGTCGTGATTGAAGTTTGTAGTTGAAAGTCGTGTCTATTGGAGGTAATTTCATCCGGTAGGTGCGGTTTTTTATTGTCACCATACAGATAAAGTTTGAAAGCCCCAAACCAGCAAGGTCCACACATATACAATAATTAGGAGCCAGTATGAAGAACACCTTCCACCACACTCTCCCTGACAAGGATGGTTACTTCGGTCCATACGGCGGTAGTTTTATCCCGGAAGAACTGCAAAAGATCATTGATGAGATCACAGAAGCATATCTTACCATTAGAGAAGATCCGGATTTTCTTTCACAGTTAGCTGAGCTGTATAAACATTATGTCGGACGACCTAGCCCGGTGTTCCATGCCAAAAACCTCTCGGCAAAATATGGAACGGATATATATCTGAAACGCGAGGACCTAAACCATACCGGTGCCCATAAGATCAACCACTGCCTTGGCGAAGTACTACTAGCAAAAAAGATGGGCAAGAAAAAGGTTATCGCTGAGACCGGGGCCGGACAACACGGCGTGGCTCTGGCTACAGCAGCAGCCCTGCTTGGCCTGGAGTGTGACATATATATGGGGGAAGTAGATATCGCGAAGGAACATCCAAATGTAGTACGCATGCATATCCTCGGCGCCAATGTCATACCTGCAAGCCACGGCAGAAAGACCCTAAAAGAGGCTGTGGATGCAGCATTCGGTGGTTATCTGGAAGATCCGGTTAATCAACTGTACGCCATAGGCTCTGTAGTTGGACCACACCCATTTCCAATGATGGTGCGCGACTTCCAGTCTATCGTAGGCAACGAGGCCAAGGAGCAGTTTATAGAGATGACCGGCGGTCTCCCCGATAATCTGGTGGCCTGCGTCGGTGGTGGTTCTAATGCTATGGGGCTATTCAGCGCATTTCTGGAAGATGAGTCGGTTAAGCTATTTGGCTGTGAACCGGCAGGCAGGGGACTCGAAATTGATGGCGAGCATGCTGCTACCCTGGCTAAGGGTGAACCAGGGATAATGCACGGCTTCAAATCTTACATGCTTAAGGATAAGGATGGCGAACCGCAAGAGGTCTACTCCGTAGCTAGCGGATTGGATTACCCATCTGTGGGACCACAACATAGCTACCTTAAGGACATCAGCCGTGTGATCTACGAAACCATTGACGACAAAGAGGCGATTGATGCCTTTTTTGAGCTATCACGTATGGAAGGCATCATCCCGGCTGTTGAGTCAGCACATGCAGTCGCCCAGGCGACTCGTATGGCAACAAATGGTGAAAAGGGCTCTATCCTGATAAACCTCTCTGGCAGAGGTGATAAGGACATCGATTTTGTGGTGGAGAATTACGGCAAGGACTACGGAATAAACAGCGAACTATAACAAACACGGATTAAAGGAGTCGGTCAGATCTCTTTAACACTAGTTGTGGGCTGACTGTGAGGGGCGCCAATCAAGGAAAGAGGTATACTGATCTTAGAACTCAAGTGTAGGGAGGATTTAAGATGAAGGACGAGATAGAGCAGCGGTTAAAAGAGATAGAAAAAGAGACTGTGTTGGTTGGCATCAAAGAGGCCCCAGGGGCCTTCATGGTTGGATTGGGGCTGTATGCAATATTTGCTGCCGATGGGGATGCCTTTCTTCCAATACTTAATGATCAGACCTTTGTTTATGCCATGCTGGCTGTAGGTGCGGTAATTATGCTCTGGGGTTTCAAGAAAACGATAAGCCTCGCCCAGGAGAGATCCCGCCTGCTTAAAGAGCTGAAGGAGTGGGAGGGATTAAAGGGGTAATGGATTAAAGGGGGCAGACCCCAATTATCTTTGAACTCAGCAGATGGGCTAGGAGGCAGTGGAAGAGGGTGGACTCAGTCGTAAATCCAGGGGGTTGAATAGATTGAAGCCAGATATCGGGCTATTTGGGGCGAATCCCGCCTTCAGTTTCCTTACTTGATGCATAAGGGTGTTGCGGTTATTCTCCTCATACTTAAGGCGTAAGAGGTACAGAACATGGATTGGTATATTGCCGTCTTAAAGAAATACGCGGTTTTTAGGGGCAGGGCCGGAAGGGCAGAGTTTTGGTATTTTCAGTTGTACCAATTCATAATTCTTGCTGCTCTGAGCCTTGTTATGATGGTAGCGTATGAGTTGGGTGGGGGGTTGTTTGTATTATATATACTGGCCGTCGCTTTACCCTCCTTTGCGGTACAAGTAAGAAGACTCCATGACATCAATCGAAGCGGATGGTGGGTGCTACTGAATCTTTTACCCCCTATCGGCACCTTGATTCTGCTTATTTTCTTTGCGACAGCAAGCAAACCAGAATTAGAACGCAGCAAAGGCGCAAAAGACGTCATTTTAAACGTAAGTATTATAGTGCTTTCACTGGCTCTTTCCGTATGGTCTATTGGTTTTACGTTGTTGCTAATCGGTAAATTGGAAGAACCGAATGAATCCCGGTTGCCGCCATCGGCATTGATTAATCGCGCAGCCCCGGATTTCAACCTACCGACGCTATCCGATCCCGGACGGTATGTGAGTAACTCTGACTTAAAGGGTAAAGTATGGCTGCTGGTGGCCTGGGATTCGCGGTGTGAGTCCTGCCGGGAACAGAATAAAGTCCTGCATGCTATCGCCCAGAGGAATATCGTTGAGATCTATGGGCTGAACTTCGATGAAAAGAAGTCAGACGCAGTCGGTTGGTTGCGGCAATTTGGAAATCCTTTTGTTTATACCCTGACAGACGATAGTCGTAGCGTATTCATGGAATTTTCGATCATGGGGTTTCCAGAAAGTTTCCTTATAGATGAAAACGGGATTATCCGTCATCGATTTGTAGGGTCCATTACATATAGTGATATCGATGATGTTCTTGTTCCTAAACTTAATGATGATACGATCAATGGGGGCAGACTCGATTGAAATAACAAATCTTAAGATAAGTGGGTACCGAGCCCCCCACTGTTTTAGTGAACGTCAGGCAGCTTCTTCTGCCACATCCTGGTGTACCAACTGGATAAAGGCGTCTACTACCTCTGGATCCCACTGGCCATAGTCACGCTCCTGTTCCAGTATCTTCAGTGCCCGGTCAATGGACATACCTTTTCTATAGACTCGGTCACCGGTCATTGCATCCCAGGTATCGGCAATGGCTACAATCCTGGCAAGCAGCGGGATTTGATTCCCCTTTAAGCCATCAGGATAGCCGCGTCCGTCCCACCTTTCATGATGCCATGCTGCAATCTCGCGGTGCCGGTCAAAACGGCGCAACGGACGCATGATGTTAGCTGTCATCACCGGGTGACTGCGCATGGAAGCAAACTCTTCCTCGGTAAGTTTATCCGGCTTATTCAAAATGGCATCAGAAATAGCTATCTTTCCAAGGTCATGCATTAACGCGCCCTGCTGCAGGATATGAATCTCATCCTCCGGCATCCCCATATGCTTGGCCAAACGTACAGACCAGCTTGCCACTCGAGCTGAGTGCCCCGCCGTGTAGGGGTCTTTGGCTTCTAATGCCTTTGTGAGAGCCTGCATAACCTGGATATAGGCCTCTTCCTGCTCTTCTATCAACCGTTGGATGCCATTGGCCATAGTGTTAACCGCGCCGCTCAACCGCGCTAACTCGCCATTCCCTTGTACCTTCAGGCGACCGCTCAGGTCACCCTCAGCGATACGGTTTGACATCTCCCCAATCTCCAGGACAGGACCTAACAACCCCCGGTGTACCACCAGCCAAAGAAAACCCAACATGACTAAACCGGCAACCACAGAAGCCACAATGGTTCTCAACTCATAGGCATCATCAAGCAGCTGAATCATTTGCTTAGTTCGTTCAAGATCAACTTCCACTTCAATAACACCAGCCACATTCCCGGAAAGATGCAACGGTACCAACACTTCGACAATGGGAATCTTTCGATCTCGCGCCACATCCATTTTCCATTCAATCTCTTCTCCCAGGTGGTTCTTCCCATACCTAAGCACATCCTTGGCGTAACCTTTAATTCTCTTTTGTCCCGTCTCATCGTTTCTGGTGTCGGCTAGTACATTTCCATCACTATCATAGATGTAAAGTCGAAATACTGAGAACTCCATATCCTCCATATGTATGGACGAACGATTAACAAGGTCCTGTAAAGTAGTCTTATTCAACGGATCTGGAAGTGCTGCAATCTCTCGTTCCAGGCCATTTAGAAATACCAATGCCTGTTTCTTCGATTGGTCTAAAAGGGTGTTCTCGATCAACTGTTCCTGGGTCTGAAGCACAAACAAGGAGTAAATGATCAGCCCGGTAGCAATGAGCCCAACGATTTTTTGCGAAAGCGTAAGCATTATCCGGCCAGCACTCTTTGAAAAGTTATAAGAGATCTAGCTGCGTGATGAATCTTGTTTAACTTAGGGCGTTTTGGCATGGTTAATATGCAGTATATAAATTAAATAATATTCGTTTAATTCGTGATATTTAATCGCGGAATAAACCAACTATCCTCTGCTGTGTCACAGTGAGGTGCTTAGTTCCTCGCCTGTATTGGCTGATATGAGACTATAGCGGCCAATTTGGAATATTATTTAGGGATAGGCGTTGGATACTGCGGTCAAGCTGCGGGTTGATGAGATAAGTGGGGTCAGGACAACCAAGTGGATGCTACTATTCGTAGTAACCTGCAACTCTGAACCTATTGATCCCAGAATCGCCTTTGAGCATTCACATCATATTTTGTCTCTTAACACCGATAACCGCATCTCCATAGCAAAGGCCGCTAAACCCATTACCAGGAAGCCGAGGGTAAGGGGCGTTAGTGTCATATCGTAGGCTTGGCCGATTAGGCTTCCTATGATGGTTGAGATGGCTGATGTGAGTGCGCCGATTACCGATGAAGCAATGCCTGCCTGATGGCCCATTGGCTCCATAGCCATGGCGTTTAAGTTACCGAAGAGTAAGCCGAGCGTGAAGAAGGATAGAACCGCAAACAGCATGAAATAGAGCAGTGGGGTTTGTGTTGTGTAGAGCAGGTCGGTCGCCAGAAATAGCGCGGAGACGCATATTAACGCAATTAGCCCTATGCGGCTGATAAGGTGCATGCCCAGGCGGCGGACGATGCCGGAGTTTACCAGTGAGGCCACGCCAACCGACATGGCTGATAAGGCAAAGTAAAAGGCAAAAAGATTGCCGGTGTGGTAGTAGTCCTGATAGATCTGTCTGGCGCTACTTAGATAGGCGATCAGGCAGCCGAAAATTAGCCCGGCGCTAATGGTGTGCCCCAGGGTTTGTGTGTTGGTCAGTACAATTTTGAAGCTGTTTCCAATATCTTTTAGATTAAATGGATGTCTATCTTCAGGTTTTAGGGTTTCTGGTAGACGTAGGGCGGTCCAGGCCGCAATAAAAACTGCTATAGCCACAAACAGCGCAAACACCATGCGCCAATGGCTAAGGGACATGACGATCTCTCCTAGTGCGGGCGCGATAACCGGAACGAAGATAAAAACTGCCATAACAAAGGACATGACACGGGCCATCTCTCGTCCGGCAAATCTATCGCGCACGATGGCAATGCTTGCCACCCGTGGTGCGGCAGCCCCAAAGCCTTGCAGAAATCGACCAATAAGCATGACTGAAAAGCTGGTGGAGAAAAGACTCAAAACGCATCCGCATATGAATATCAGCAGGCCTAGGTAGACGCTGGGCTTACGTCCGTAGCTGTCTGCTAGGGGGCCGTAGAGTAGTTGTCCCAGAGTGACCCCAAATAGCAGCGTCCCAATGATGTATTGAGTCTGATTGTCGCTAGCAACGGATAGATCATGGCCAGCGACTGACAAAATGGGCAAAACCGCATCGAGGGAGAGGGCCATAATCGAAACCATCACTGCCATCAGGGTGATGAATTCACGAAATGACATAGGAAAGTCGGGCGCTGTGCTGCTTTTAGGCGTTGTAGTGTTGTTCAAGGGCATTAGAGACCAAAGTGTTTGTTGGGTGGGTATAGTGGTTTCTCTGGCTCTTGCGGTCAAGCTGCGGGATGACTGTTTTGTGGCCTACCCCAGGGGAGAGGGGCTAATATGGAAGGGTGGAGCGGGGTGATTAAATAGAAACGCCGATCGGAGTAAAACACTGTCAGGAAGCATTTGTTTCGAATAATAGAGGATAGTATTCTCTGTGATGGTGTTCTGATGGATTGCTGCAAGGAGAGAATGGATATGTTTACTAAAATAAATGTTACCCAAAGTCGCAATAAGAGGGATTTTATACTATTGGCTTCATTGGGTTTTCTATGCCTGCTCATGGGAACAACAGATGGGGTGTACGCAACAACGAAAGGGGGCGCCAAGATGTCTATTACAATCACCAGCACTGCATTTAATGATGGCGATATGATACCGAGGGATTATACCTGTGATGGGGAAAATATCTCACCTCCTCTGGCATGGAAGGGCGTACCTGAAGGAGCAAAAAGCCTCGCGCTTATCTTTGATGATCCTGACGCACCGGCAGGCACATGGGTTCACTGGGTGCTGTTTAATATTCCGACGACCACCCACGCGTTGCCCCAGAACACGCCTCCTGCCAAGGTGTTAGAGAACGGAGCAAAACATGGTACTACCGATTTTAAGAGATTAGGTTATGGGGGACCATGCCCTCCAAGCGGTACGCATCGTTACTATCTTAAGCTCTATGCCTTGGATGTTGAACTCGAACAAGAATCAGGCCTTACCAAGGCTGATTTACTAGATGCCATGAAGGGCCATATCCTGGCTGAAGGTCAGCTTATGGGGAGGTATGCGCGATAAGTATTTGGTGTTTGTGTGAAAACCCATTTTCCCTAACCCTCTCCCCAAGGGGGAGAGGGGATACAACGGCATCTATCTAAACCTCATCATCCACCCGCCCCTTAACTACCTCTCCCTCTGGGAGAGGGGATAGATGTCTGCTACGGGGTGGTTATCGCCTGGTACCAAACATCGGCAATCATGTCGTAGCCCTTGCCGTTGGGATGGTTGCCGTCACTGTCTAGGGTGGCGGGATCGGTAAACAGTGTGGCGTTGCTAAAGTCGACCGTGCTGGCACCAATGCGCTCTGCCATCTGTCGGATCGCCTCATTGTATTTTACGGTCAGGGCCGACATCCTGGCTACGTCATCTTTTGTTATCTTGTCGAAGCTGCTGGTTCGTTTTTCCTGCTCGGTCATCACTGGGCGCTTTGACTGGTCATCCAGCAAGGCTATGTATAGCGTGGCCCCGGTGCTCTTCAGGGCAGTGAGTATCCGCTGTATATTCTCGCTGAAGATCCGCAGACTGTTCCCCTCACAAGCGGAGTAGTCATTTTGAAACTCCTCGTCGCACACATAGTTGTAGAGTCCAAACAGATCATTGCTGCCAATCCATACGATGGCCACCTTGGCGTGATTTGCTGGTGCGGAACGCATTAGTTTGAGGGCTGGTTCTAGTTGGGTGTTTATCAGGTCGTCCGAGGTCCAGCCAGATTGCCCGAGGTTGATCACCACCGATCCGGGTCGCTCGGCCTTTAACCGTGTTGCCAGCCTGGTCGGATATCCGCCTCTTATCTCCAGATCACCATCACCTTGGGTCAGGCTGTCGCCTAGGGTCACTATGGTGATGGGCTCTGCCGCATTGGCAACGGCCAGTGAACAGATCAGTAACAGAAAAAACAGGTATGGGTTCGTGCTCTTCATCTTCTCACCTCCTTATGCTGCAATCAGATTTATTGCCGAGATTACGCCTTCGTAGTTAAGGCTGCAAGGCCAGCCCATTTTATAGCATGAGGGCTGATTTTGTCTCTTACGCCTATGGATTCCAACATGCAGTTTCCTGCCGAAATGGAATATTAGTCTTCAGGCATATTAGAAATAATTACATTAGATTATGGGTTTAGGTTTGGGGTTTGCGATGACGAAATTGCCACACGACAAAGCGAGATCAACTAGTTAAATCTAACAGGGTAATTTATTACCTACGCTATATTGCTTGCAGGAAGGACTGCTATAACGATCCCGCCGGCCTCTGCGACATAATGACATCCTGTCTAAATAAAGGGCCGCCTTGATGGCGGCCCTTTTTCTATGTCCCTTCTGGTGGGGTTGTGATTATATGTACATCCCTTTGTGGGAACGGGATAGTGATTCCGGCCTCACGGAAGGCCTGATCGATGGCAATATTCATGTCACTCGTGGTGTCGAATATTTTGTCAATTTGACGAATAAAGCAGCGCAACTCAAACTCCAGTGCGCTATCACCAAAACTCACAAATAGTGCCTTGGGCGGAGCTACTCCAGGCTGGTCAGTAAGCACGCCATCATGTTCATGAGCCACTTTAAGTAGAATCTCTATAACCTTTTGCACGTCAGATCCATAGGCAACACCAACCGGGATTCTTATCCTTCCCCAAGGGTCCCGCAGCATCAGGTTAGAGACCTTGTTAGAGATCAACTCTGAGTTGGGTACTATGATATCGGCCCGATCGAATGTCTCAATCTGGGTGGAGCGAATGCTGATTTTGCGTACAAACCCCTGGGTATCGCCAACCTGTATCCAATCACCAGTACGGACTGGGCGTTCAAATAACAGGATCAGACCAGAAACAAAATTATTCACTACATTTTGCAGACCAAACCCAATACCTACCGACAGGGCGCCTGCAACTATAGCTAGATTTGTGTAGCTGATACCGCCAACACCCATAGCGATCAAAATGGAAATCATAACCCCTGCATACCCACTGACGGTTATGATGGCCTCTCTTCCGCCGTGATCTAGACGGGTGCGTTTGACTAGATCGCTGATAACATGTTTTTTGATCCAGCGTGTCAGGCTTACTCCTATGGCAAGTACAGCGATAGCTCCAATGATCTGGATCGGGGCAATTCTTAAAGAGCCAATCTCGAACCCTTCCTTGGCATAGACAATCATCTGACTGATCCAGAGCTCAGACTGGCCCCATATCCATAAAACCCAGAGCACGAACAATGACCAGATAAGAATAGAGACAAGCAGGCGTATCCAGATTAGACCAGGGACGGTTTTATGCGCCTTAAGCGCCATCCTTTTGCGTAAATCTTTTTGCCATTGATAATGACCTTCATCCAGGCCATCAAAAAGAAAGGTGAAGAATTTTGCCGCAAGGTTGAAAAATACAAATCCGCCGACAGTGCCTACAACACCTAACATCATATAGATAGAAAGGTTTCTGAATCCCAGTGTCTCTGCCACGGCAACGGCCAGTACAACTACCACTATAAATAAACGTAACCATAGCGTCCCGGCCAGGCCTGGAACTCGCCCAAGGATATTTGCAGACCACGCGACGCCAGCAAAAAACAACCAGACCATAGCTGTGCGCAGCAGGAAGTAATGGGAATCAGGCAGCAGGATAATTGCTTCTGCAGTGGATAACAGGCTGCCCAGGACCATAAGTCCGACCGGTATTCTCAACCAGATACTCAGAGATTTAGCATCCTCTTCAGAGAGTCCGGCTGTCACCCGTTCTGCAAGCCAAATATGTAGATAGACGTCTATAATCACCCAGGCGAGTATTCCTAATCCCAGTCTGATGATTAGGGCAGGCGGCCATGCGGGCAGAAATATGGTGAGTAATCCACAGAAACCAACAAGCCCCAAGAGCAGGGGTGCGGCAGATACCAGGTACCTGCGTTTACCTGCATCTGGATGGCGTGCGAACCAACGTCGGCGCCAGAAAATGCCCACCGTAAACAACACCGCAAATAGTATGATCACACTCCAGCGTTGTGTGAGTGACAGCTCATCCCAGCCACTGCCCTCATCTATAAGTCCTGGTGCAAGGTTTGGCCAGGCACGCAGCTCTTCGGGCGCATTAAGTACTACCATTGGGGTTGATATGCCGTGTGCAAATAGGCGGGCCTTTAGTGCCGCTTGCTCATATTCCTGGGTGTTCTCGAACAGGTCTTGAGATTTTTGGGCAATTTCCTCACACGCGATACGCCGTTTCTCGTGTTGGTTGAAATCGGCTTCCAGGCGTGCACGCGATGCAGACATGACTGCATCCTCAGCCTTGGATGCCACCCCAAGCGCTTCTCGTCTTTCCTTAAGGGCATCTACCTTTGCGGACGCATCTGTAACACAGTCAAGCGCCTGACCACGTATGGCGATAAGCCTCTTCCTGAGTTCAGATACCCTACGGCGTGCTTGCAGTGAAAAACCTGCATCTTCGATTTGGGTGGACATTGTGGTCAGTTCTTTGCGTGTTTCAGCCTGACCCTCAGCGGTGTCAAATGGAACGTCCTCAGC
Organism: Sedimenticolaceae bacterium; assembly: GCA_050304615.1. GTDB lineage: Bacteria > Pseudomonadota > Gammaproteobacteria > Chromatiales > Chromatiaceae > CBFDBF01. The sequence continues at coordinate 254,192 of JBNLDW010000012.1, read as the reverse complement.
AAAGAGACTGCCTGAGCCAAAAAGCATTACCGTTAATAGGAATCTTAGAATCACTCTCTTAATATACCTTGTTAGCATTTGTATCCATCAATTATGGCAGCGTGGCCTGTTTTTGGTAGTTAAATAGGTTGCGGTTTGTGTATAGGACAACTTCCTAGAACCATCGTTTCCAACGGAATAGGGCCCAAACGCCAAGCGTAAGAGCCAATAACAAGACGACAACAATGGTAAACCCAAGGGGGTTGTCTGCCCCTGGAATGCCGCCCACGTTGATTCCTAACAGCCCGGTTAAAAATGAGAGCGGGAGAAAGATGGCAGCTACCAGGGACAGTATATACATGCGCTCGTTGGTCTGTTCCGCAATTCGACTGACCAGAGATTCATGAGTTACACTCGCGCGCTCGCGCGCTGCATCCAGATCCTCTACCAGACGCGTTAGGCGGTCAAAGTCTTCCCGCAATTGTAAATGGTGATGGTCTGTGAGGATGGTTGAGCTATCTGCAGAGAGGCGATTTAATGCCTCGCGTTGGGGCGCTAAGAACCGTCGCAGGGCGATTGCCTGCCGGCGAATGGCTGCAAGCTGGTGTCTCTGTTGTTGTTCTGATGACACCAGGACAGCATCCTCTAGCTCATCTACCATGTCATACAGATCTTCTATTACTATGCTGGCGCGGTCCAACAGAAGGTTAATCAACAATACGAGAAAATCACCGGTAGTTTTTGGACCAATGCCTTGATCAATTAATTCCTTTACAGCATCGACCGACATCAGTCTGCGCAATCTAAGGCTGTATATCTTTCGTTCTCCAACCCACATCCTGATGCTGACCATGTCTTCAGGGTCGGCACCTGGATTAAGATTTACCCCTCGCAGAAAGATCATCAATCCATTGTCTGTGGGAATGCAGCGTGGGCGTGTTTCGACTTGCATCAATGCCTCTGCCGTCAAAGCGGAGAGACCACTGTTATCTTGTATCCATTGCTGTGCTTTGGGATGTGAATAGTCTAGATGCAACCATAACCATTCGTTATCGTGCGGGTTGCAAGCAACTACTTCGCTCCAGTCCAAACGGCGTCCACCACCGTTCCCATCTAACAGGAACGCACAAAGCAGACCTGCGGTTATGTCTTGAGCAGTGTCGTCCAATGGTGAAGTCATCAGTTTTGCCCTGTAACTGCCTTGTTTTGGTTGGTTGCCTGATTGAGAATTGTAGCATGGCAAGCTGCTGGCATTGGATTATCTAACTAACTAAGGACATCCATGTCCAAAACCCGGATTCTCATCCACACCGCCCAAACACAAAAGGGCCACCCGTTGGATGGCCCTTTTGTGTTGGTGGAGGCGGCGGGAATCGCGTCGCTCTCGGCCAGTCGCTTACGGCCATCCATGGCCTCCCGCGACACTTGTACATCCTGTACATCGTCCCTGGCCTTCGCGACATAAGGACATCCTGTCCAAAACCCGCTACGCGTGTTCGTAAGTCCCACCCGTAAAAATGCTAAAGGGCCAACTCTTACGAGCTAGCCCTTCATCATTTGGTGGAGGCGGCGGGAATCGAACCCGCGTCCACAAGTACTCTGCCGTTGGCTCTACATGCTTAGTCGAGTCTATTAAAGTTTAACTGTCCGATACCCGACCGACAGGGCGATCGAAACAGCGATTTCGGTAAGTTTTTAGTGAGTCCGCCCCGAACCTGCTTCTTCACGATCTTATGAGAGTCGACGCCTGAGTTCTGAACGCATAAGCACGGCTTCAGTCAGACGGCACTACACCGGGTATTAAGCGGCTAGCGCGTAGTTGTCGTTGTTGGCAACTATCATTTTGCAGATGGATTTACGAGGAAATCTGCATCCTCGGCATGCACCTAAGGTTTCGCCACCCGCGTCGAAGCCAAGTCGCCCCCTGTTGGTTACTTCTAGTTGGACATTATAGGTTAGAGGTGGTTCCGTGTCATTTACTAGTGCGCTTTGAACATCCGCTGTTTGTCCCGCTGCCAGTCACGCTCTTTTTCTGTGGCCCGTTTGTCGTGCTGTTTCTTGCCTTTGGCCAGACCTATCTCCAGTTTGGCCCGGCCCCTCTTCCAGTACATAGCCAGGGGGACTAGAGTATAGCCCTTGCGCTCTACGTGGCCGATGAGTTTGTCCAGTTCACGGCGGTGGAGCAGCAGTTTGCGGGTGCGCACCGAGTCTGGGTGGATATGGGTAGAGGCTGTCGGCAGGGGGGTGATATGTGCCCCAAACAGGAAGGCCTCACCATCTTTGACGATGATGTAGCTCTCGCTGAGCTGCAGCTTACCGGCGCGTAGGCTCTTTACTTCCCAGCCTTCCAGGGATATGCCTGCCTCATAGCGATCTTCTATGAAGTATTCGTGTTTTGCCTTTTTATTCAGGGCAATAGTGGAGCCACCGGCAGATGGTCGCTTTTTGGATTTTGTCGCCATGGGGCGCATTGTAGTTGAGCTGGCCTTGTAGGTGGTAGTTAAATAGGGGATAAAACCTGCCAATTCCTTGTCCTGTAGACGCTTTTCATTGAGAATAACGTCATTGTTCAATATTTACCGGGGTGAATAGGCAATGACAGAGAAGACCTCAATCCACGGTCAGTGGTCAAACCGTCTGATGTTTATCCTGGCTGCAACCGGCTCTGCCGTTGGTCTTGGTAATATCTGGAAGTTCCCTTACATAGCTGGTGAGAATGGTGGTGGCGCCTTCGTGCTGGTCTACCTGGTCTGTATTATGATCATTGGTATCCCTATCATGATGGCGGAGATCCTGATCGGGCGGCGCGGACGCCAGAGCCCGATAAATACCATGCGCACCCTGGCCAAGGTTGAGGACGTTACCCCCTACTGGTCACTGCTGGGGTGGGGCGGGGTGTTGGCAGGCTTTTTTATCCTCTCATACTATAGCGTGATCGCCGGATGGGCTATGGCCTATGTATTTCGCGTAGCTGGTGGGATGTTCAACGGGGCTGACGCCGAGAGTGTTAAGACTATTTTTAGTGATCTGGTGGCATCCCCAGAGCGCCTTCTGGCATGGCATACCATCTTTATGGTGCTGAGTATCGGTGTGGTGGCTAGAGGTGTGCGCCACGGACTGGAGAAGGCGGTGCGGGTGCTGATGCCGGCCCTGCTGATCTTGTTGATCATTATGGTGGGCTACGCCTACGCCACGACTGCAGAGGCGTTTACCGAGGGAGCACGATTTCTGTTTACCCCTGATTTCAACAAGCTCTTCCATCAGTGTGAGATTATTGGTGATGTTGAGAGTTGTGCCTTCAGCGCGAAGCCGCTGTTAGTGGCAATGGGACATGCATTCTTTACCCTCAGCCTCGGTATGGGCGCGATCATGGTGTATGGCTCCTATATGCCGCAGTCCAGCTCTATCGCAAGCTCTGCAATCGCCATCTCGGTGCTGGACACTATAGTGGCGCTGCTGGCCGGTATGGCCATCTTCCCGCTGGTGTTTGACAACGGATTGGAGCCTACGGAAAGCGCAGGCCTGGTCTTTAAGACCTTGCCTATTGCCTTTGGCGCGATGCCGGGAGGGGCGTTCTTTGGTGCCCTGTTCTTTATCCTGCTGCTGTTTGCTGCATTGACCTCTGCCATCTCGTTGGTTGAGCCGGCAGTAGCCTGGTTGGTGGAGAACCGTGGCTTCTCTCGGCTGCGGGCCGCGATTCTGGTTGGAGTGTTGGTATGGCTGTTAGGTCTGGGTACGGTGTTCTCATTCAATATCTGGTCTGAGTTGAAGCTGTTCGATATGACCTTCTTTCAGCTATTGGATTATTTGGCTGCTAATATAATGCTGCCGCTGGGTGGTCTGGCAATAGCTATATTTGCCGGTTGGCGGATGCATCGCAGCTCCACCATGGATGAGTTGTCCATAGGTGATGGTTTCCGCTATGCCCTTTGGCATAATGTAATCAGGTATGTGACTCCGGTTGCTGTTGTGTTGGTGTTCCTCTACGCAATTGGTCTTTTCTCCACGCTTGGGTTGGTTTGAGTTGGCTGTTGTACACAAGAGCGCCCTGGTTCTACACTCTGCCGCCGATATGTATGAGCTGGTGGTCGCGGTGGAGGATTATCCGAAGTTTCTGCCCTGGTGCCGCTCAACCAGACTGATCTCGCGCAGTGAGACTGAGGTGTGCGCCGAGTTGGAGGTGGCTCGGGTGGGAATCAGCCAAAAGTTCTCCACCTGTAATCCGTTGGTGCCTAATGAGCGGGTTGATATCGAACTGCGGGAGGGCCCTTTTCGCAAGCTACATGGTGGCTGGACCTTTACCCCATTGCGTGAAGGTGCCTGCAAGATAGAATTGGTGCTGGATTTTGAGTTCTCCGGTAAACTTATTAATGCTGCCTTTGGTGCAGTCTTTAACCAGATAGCGAACACCCTGGTGGACGCGTTCTGTAAACGTGCGGATGAGGTATATTGTGACAGCTGAGAATATTGAAGTGGAAGTAGAAGTGGCCTATGCCAAACCAGATAGCCAGGTGATCTTGAAGGTTAAAGGTATTACCGGAATGACCGCGCTGGAGGCGATTGAGCAATCCGGCATAGCCGCTCAGTTCCCTGAGATTGAGCCAGCTGAGGCCATGGTCGGGATCTTTGGCAAGGCGACCGAGCTGGATGTTAAACTAAAGTCTGGTGATCGGGTGGAGATATACCGCCCCCTTATAGCCGACCCAAAAGAGGTGCGTAAAAGGAAGGCGGCAGAGAAGGCCGCGGCAGAGGCTAAAGCGGCAGCAGAAGAGGCGTAATCTATTCGCCCTGAGGGTTGTCCATAGGCCCCAGCAGGTCTCGTACCGGTGCTGGTTGTGTCGCTCTCTTTTCCGGTAGCTCGATGCTGGCCCCGGTTGTGATAACACTCTCCGGCGCGGCCTGAATTGGCACAGCGCTATCTTCGACTGGTGCAGTGCTATCCTCAACTGGAGCGGGGCTCTCTTCAACCGGCACAGCGCTATCTTCAACCGGCGCGGCACCTACTTCTTCTGCCTGCGTGGCGGTCGTGGCTTCTGCAGCTGCTGCGGTTACTGCCTCTGTCCCAGCTTCTGTCACTTCTCCCTGTTCCATCGGCACTCTTTCCGGTGGCTGATCGCTTCCCAGTCCAACCGTTTCCATGGCCTTGCCAAACAGACCCTTATCCCGATCTTTATAGTCGGGCACGGTGTGTACTATATCTTCTTGGTCGGCAAATGGGTCGGCTTGTGACAGAGGGCGGTAGTCCCCCTGGATACCAACTAGGCGATCATCCTCAAAGTAGAGGGCAATCCGCTCAGTGGTAACAGTATCGCTGTGATCATCCATGCTGTAGAGATAGTCCCAACGATCCTGATGGAAGACGTCGACCAATAGTGGGGTTCCGAGGATGAATCTGACCTGGCTTTTGCTCATCTGCGGCTCGAGCTGGTTGACCATTTGTTGTGTCACTACGTTGCCTTGCTGAATATTCGGGCGGTAGACCCCCGGCATCTCTGTAAGAGAGCACCCTACGAGCAGCAGGGTTGCAATAAATACCAGAAGAGTGAGAAGCTTATGCATTGTGATCAATCCAGTTAAATTCAATTTGCGAATGATACCTCAATTCTAACAAGAAAGTGGGCCAAAAGAGAGAGCAAGTGGCAGAAGATCAAGAGATACGAAAAGTCGGACTCAAGGTTACTGTACCCCGCCTGAAGATCCTGAAGATCTTGGAGCAGAACAGTGATCGCCACCTGAGTGCGGAGGATGTATATAGGCTGCTGTTGCAGAATGATGAGGATATTGGTCTGGCAACGGTCTATCGGGTGTTGACCCAGTTTGAGTCGGCTGGCTTGCTAAATCGGCACAATTTTGAGGGTGGTTTTGCGGTCTTTAAGCTGGATCAGGGCGAGCACCATGACCATCTTATATGTGTCAATTGTGGCCGGGTGGAGGAGTTTGTGGATGATGTGATAGAGAAGCGGCAGCAGCAGATTGCTGAAAATCTGGGCTTCGATATTGAGGATCACACCCTGGTTATTTATGGGCGCTGTAAAGACCTGGATTGCCAAGGGAAAAAGTAGTCACGACAGCAGTACCTACGGTGCTGCGGCAACCATCTCTCTGGCATGGGCCAGGGTCTGCTCGGTAATCTTTAGACCACCCAGCATCCGCGCGATCTCCTGGATACGACCATCCTCATGGAGGGAGGTGATATCGGTCTTGATCTCCCCTTTTTGTTCGCTCTTTGCTATCCGTAGATGGTGGTGCCCCTGGGCTGCCACCTGCGGTAGGTGGGTGACGCAAAGTACCTGTCGATGTTCCCCCAGCTGGTGCAGGAGCTGACCTACGATCTCTGCTACTCCGCCACCGATACCTACATCTACCTCGTCAAAGATCAGGATAGGCACGCCGGAACAGCGTACAGTGGCAACCTGTATGGCTAGGCTGATACGGGAGAGTTCGCCCCCAGAGGCCACCTTGGTCAGTGCTTTAACCGGATGTCCAGGATTGGCACTTACCATAAATTCTACCCGGTTCAGGCCGTGTGCTGCGGCCTTCTCTTCTTCCAGAGTTTCAACTGCTACCTCGAAGATCCCGCCCGGCATCCCCAAATTTTGGATGCCCTCAGTGACCTCAAGTTGTAGCTTTTCGGCCGCACTGCGGCGCTCTCTATCCAGGGTATTAGCCAGCTCCATGTAGCTAGATCGCAGGGTGGCTACCTCTTGCTCTAGGGCCTCCAGGTCTGCCCCTGCATGTTCCAGGGCCTCTAGTTCAGCCTGAAGTGTGGTTAGTAGCTGCGGTAGTTCTCGTCCTTGGCAGTGGTGTTTCCGGCTTAGATCGTGGATCAGGGAAAGCCGCTGCTCTATTTCGTCTAGTCTGCCGGGATCAAGGTTAATGCCATCAAGATAGTGGCGCAGGGAGTGGCTGGCCTCCTGGGTCTGGATAGTGGCGTCTGCAACCATCTGTTGCGTTTCGCTAAGATTCTGGTCGATGGTGGCAAGCTCTTCCAGTTCGCTGGCGGCAGCGGCCAGGGCGTCATGTAGCGAATGTTCGTCATCGTATAGTCTGCTCAGGATCTGGCCAGCCCCATCCTGAAGTTTGCTGGCATTGCTCAACCTCTTGTGCTCTTCATCTAGTTGCTCCAGTTCGCCCTCACTCAGCTGCAGCTCATGCAGTTCACCCACCTGGTAGTGCAGTAGCTCCAGCCGTTCTGAGCGGTCGCTGGACTCTATCTGTAGCTGTTTTAGCCGCTGTGCCGAGTTTTGCCAAAGGTCATAGGTCTGTGCCAACTGTGTGCGCATATCGCTGTGCAGTGCAAACTCATCCAGCAGATCACGCTGCTGCTCCCGATGCAGCAGGGATTGATGGGCATGCTGGCCATGTATGTCCACTAGTAGATTGCCCAGCTCCTGGAGCAATTTAACCGGGATAGGGCTGCCGTTGACGAAGGCGCGTGAAGAGCTACCGGACTGCACCAGGACGCGGCGTAGGATGCACTCATCTCCAGAGTCGAGGGAGTGCTCCTGGAGCCATTCGGTCACACTGCTTATGGCGCTGACGTTAAATATCGCCGTGATCTCCGCACGTTCACATCCGGTGCGGATCATGCCGTTGTCGGCGCGCTCTCCCAGGGCCAGCCCGAGGGCGTCGATCAGGATGGACTTACCAGCGCCAGTCTCACCGGTGAGTGCTGTCAGGCCGTGATTGAGCTCCAGTTCCAGAGTGGAGACTATGGCCAGGTCTTTGATGTGTATTTGGGTCAGCATGTAGGTATCAGACTCGGTATTCACTCCAGCCAAGTTTGGCCCGCAGCAGGTTAAAGTGGTCATGCCCTTTGGGGTGGATCAGGCGGATTGTGTTTTTATGTTTGCGGATAAATACCTTGCCATCTACCGGTGGTAGGGTGCTTAGTCCATCGCAGGTGATACGCACATGGTCGTGATCTGTGCGGTCGCTGATTATGACCTCAATTTCACTATCGCCATTCACCACTATGGGGCGGTTGCTCAGGGTGTGGGGACATACCGGTACAAGGATAGTCGCATTTAGGCTCGGCTCTACGATGGGGCCACCACCAGATAGGGCGTAGGCGGTTGAGCCGGTAGGGGTGGCTATTATCAGGCCATCGGAGCGCTGGGTATTTACAAAACACCCATTCACATAGGTCTCAAACTCTATCATCCTGGCCACGTTCCACTTGTGTATAACCACATCGTTAAACGCGACTATGGTTTGGTCGCCGACAGTGGCCTGGAGCAGGGAGCGATGCTCTTCATCAAACTCACCATCCAGGATCTGCGCAATGGTCTCCAGCATATTGTCGGGAGAGATGTCGGCGAGAAATCCGAGGCGACCAAGATTGATCCCTAGCAGGGCTATTGAGGAGTTGTTCAAGCTCCGGGCCGTGTGCAGCAGGGTGCCATCACCACCCACCACGATCGCCAGTTCGCACTGTTCGCCAATACTATCCAGCGTGGCTGTAGGCAGGCCGTGGTCGGGGAGCCGCAGGGCAGTCTCCTCCTCCAGCAAGACCTTGCAGTCACGGGCGAGCAGAAAGTCGCTTAGTGACAGCAGGGTGTCGCGGATATTGCTATCCCCATGTTTGCCGATCAGGCCGATAGAGCTGAATGGTTGGGTCATTTTCGTGTTTTCTGCCATATAGATGGAAGTGTGAGGAGAAACTTAGCACGGCTCTAGGGTGCCGCCAAGGTGATATTTCACACCTGTTTCAGTCCTCGTGCACCTGGGATGTTGTAGGCTGAATTATTTGGCTGTGCGCTTGAAATACACTTTGGCACCCATATATATGGTCTGATTTGAATCTATTGAGGTGAGTAGGGGTTATGGATAAAGAACATAAGGCAGGCGATATACCTGGAGTAGAGCAAGAGGAGACTGCAGCAGAGGATGCCAGCGTAACCGATATTAATGACGGTGAGGATCTGGTCCTGTTGCTGGAGGATGCCCGTAGCAAGGCGGATGAACATTGGGATCAGTTGGTGCGTGCCAAGGCGGAGCTGGAAAATTTGCGTAAGCGCCATCAACGGGATTTGGAGAATGCCCACAAATTCGCGCTGGAGCGGTTTGTCGCTGAGCTACTGGCGGTACATGACAGTATGGAGTTGGGGCTGGGTGCGGCCCAGGATGCAGAGGCCGATCTGGATAAGTTGCGCGAAGGCAGCGAGCTGACCATCAAGCTCTTTGATGACGTAATGGAGCGCTTTGGGGTGGCCAAGATAGACCCTGAGGGTGAGCCATTTAATCCGGAGCTCCATCAGGCTATGTCGATGCAGCCACGGGATGATATCCCGGCCAATACCGTACTGGCGGTGATGCAGAAGGGCTACAGCTTGAACGGACGTCTGGTACGTCCAGCCATGGTGGTAGTTTCCCAGCCAATTACAGAAAAAATAGACGAACAGGCTTGAAAATATCAGGGTTTTTCCCCATCTATGGGGTAATTCAACAGAACAGCAATATTTAGCGGAGAGATAGAGTCATGGGAAAAATTATTGGTATCGACCTCGGCACCACCAACTCCTGCGTAGCAGTAATGGAGGGTGACAAGACCAGGGTAATAGAAAACTCAGAGGGTGATCGCACCACCCCATCCATCGTCGCATATACGGCTGACGGTGATGTGTTGGTGGGGCAATCGGCAAAGCGTCAGGCAGTGACTAATCCGAATAATACCCTGTATGCCATCAAGCGTCTGATCGGCCGTCAGTTTAATGATGAGGTGGTACAGCGCGATATCAAGATGGTTCCATATAAGATCGTCAAGGCAGATAACGGCGATGCCTGGGTGGAGGTCAATGGTAAGAAGATGGCTGCCCCTGAGGTCTCGGCCAAGGTGCTGCAGAAGATGAAGAAGACCGCTGAGGAGTATCTTGGCGCAGAGGTGACGGAGGCGGTTATCACCGTGCCGGCCTATTTTAATGACTCCCAGCGTCAGGCTACCAAAGATGCCGGGCGTATTGCCGGGCTGGATGTGAAGCGTATCATAAACGAGCCTACCGCCGCGGCCTTGGCCTACGGTATGGACAAGAAGCGCGGCGATCAGAAGCTGGCTGTATTTGATCTTGGTGGTGGTACCTTTGACATATCCATCATCGAAATCGCCGAGATCGATGGCGAACACCAGTTTGAGGTGCTCTCCACCAATGGTGATACCTTCCTCGGTGGCGAAGACTTCGATATGCGCATTATCGACTATCTGGTTGAGGAGTTTAAGAAGGATCAGGGTTTTGATCTGCGCAATGACCCACTGGCCCTGCAGCGTCTGAAAGAGGGCGCCGAGAAGGCGAAGATCGAACTATCCAACAGTCAGCAGACCGATATAAACCTGCCTTACATTACGGCAGATGCCTCCGGTCCTAAGCATCTTAATATGAAGCTCACCCGGGCCAAGCTGGAGGCCCTGGTGGATGACCTGATTCGAGGTACCATCGACCCATGCCGCACCGCCTTGAATGACGCAGGACTCAGCGCCTCTGAGATCAATGAGGTGATCCTGGTGGGTGGGCAGACCCGTATGCCTAAGGTACAGGCGGTAGTTGAAGAGTTCTTTGGTAAAGCGCCACGTAAGGACATGAACCCGGATGAGGCGGTGGCCATTGGTGCCGCTATCCAGGGCGGTGTGCTTGGTGGTGAGGTGAAAGATGTGCTGCTACTGGATGTGACTCCGCTCTCTCTCGGTATAGAGACCCTGGGCGGTGTTATGACCAAGCTGATAGAGAAGAACACTACTATCCCGACCAACGCCGGGCAGACCTTCTCAACTGCTGATGACAATCAGACCGCGGTTACGGTGCATGTATTGCAGGGTGAGCGTGAACAGGCTGCGGCCAATAAGTCACTAGGCCGGTTTGACCTTGCTGATATCCCGCCATCTCCTCGTGGCGTACCGCAGATCGAGGTGAATTTTGACATAGATGCCAACGGAATCCTCAATGTCTCGGCTAAGGATAAGGCTACTGGTAAGGAACAGTCTATTGTCATCAAGGCATCATCTGGTCTGAGTGATGAAGAGGTCGACCGTATGGTGAAAGATGCAGAGGCCCACGCCGAAGAGGACAAGGCCTTCCAGGAGTTGGCGCAGAGCAGAAACCAGGCAGATAACATGATCCATGCGGTCAGGAAGTCTATGGATGAGCTGGGTGACGATAAGCTGGAAGAGGGTGAAAAGGAGAGCATTGAGGCGGCCATAAAGGAGTTGGAAGAGGCGATGAAGGCAGATGATAAAGATGCCATCGAAGCCAAGACTGCAACTCTTACCGAAGCCTCAGGGAAAATGGCAGAACGCATCTATGCACAACAGCAGACACCTGAAGGTGAGGCGGCAGCAGCAGAGGCGACTGCCGGATCAGCTGATGACGATGTGGTTGATGCGGAGTTTGAAGAGGTCGAAGACGAGCAGAAGTAGATCTTCAACCATCATTCTAAGCTAGTGCAAGATGTGCGGCTGCCTCTGCAGCCGCGCATTTTGCCGTACATTACATATTGAAAAAAATAAAGATGGCCAAACGCGACTACTACGAAGTTCTGGGGATCAGCAAGAACGCCAGTGAGGCGGAGATCAAGAAGGCCTATCGGCGCCTGGCGATGAAGTATCACCCGGATCGTAACACCGGTGATAAGTCGGAAGAGCTAGAAAAGAACTTCAAAGAGGCCAAACAGGCCTATGAGATTCTTTCAGATGATCAGAAGCGCGCCGCTTACGACCAGTTTGGTCATGCCGGTGTCGATCCATCTATGGGCGCAAGGCCAGGCCCGGGAGCCGGGGGTAATTTCAGCGATATCTTCGGTGATGTATTTGGTGATATCTTCAATGCTGGGCGTGGCGGGCCTGGGTCGCGGGTACATCGCGGTGCCGATCTGCAGTACAACCTACAGGTTACACTGGAAGATGCAGTAGCCGGTACTACCGTTACAATTAGGGTGCCGACACTGGTTCAGTGTAAAGGCTGTAAAGGGAGTGGGGCGAAGAAAGGGAGCAGCCCAAAGAGCTGCGACACCTGTGGTGGCCATGGTCAGGTGCGGATGCAGCAGGGTTTTTTCTCGGTGCAGCAGACCTGTCCAAGATGTCATGGTAAGGGCAAGGTCATAACAGACCCATGCCACATATGCCATGGTCAGGGAAGGGTAGAGGAGCACAAGACGCTCTCCGTCAAGGTGCCGCCAGGGGTAGACAATGGCGACCGGATTCGTCTCTCTGGTGAAGGTGAGGCGGGAGATGGTGGTGGCCCGTCTGGCGATCTGTATGTTCAGATAGCGGTCAAGAAGCACGCTATCTTCTCACGCGAGGATAACAATCTGTTCTGTGATGTACCGATTGGATTTAGCACGGCGGCCCTGGGGGGCGAACTTGAGGTGCCAACCCTCAATGGTAAGGTCAAACTGAAGGTACCTGCCGGCACCCAATCAGGTAAGATGTTCAGAATGCGGGGCAAGGGTGTGCGTCCGGTACGCGGAGGTTCTGTAGGGGATTTGCTCTGTCGGGTGAATGTAGAGACCCCGGTAAATCTGACCGAGCAGCAAAAAGAACTGTTACAACAGCTGGACGAGAGTGTTCAAAAGGGTGGGAGTAAACACAGCCCACACTCAAGCTCGTGGATTGATGGGGTAAAAAGCTTTTTTGAGAAGATGGGTCTATAACAGGACCCCTGAGGACAGCAAATGATTAGAGTAGCTGTAGCAGGCGCGGCAGGCAGAATGGGCAAGAATCTGGTGCAGGCGATCCAGGATACCGCTGGTATGGAGCTGGGAGCAGCCACAGAGCATGCGGCTAGCTCTATGTTGGGGATGGATGTTGGTGCCCTCGACGGGGTTGGAGAGCTCGGTGTAGAGATTGTTTCCGATCTGGCGCAGGTGGTAGATGATTTTGATCTGCTGATAGATTTCACCCGGCCAGCAGCAACTATGGCCCATCTGGAGATATGTCAATCCAGGGGGAAGAGAATGGTGATTGGTACCACCGGCCTGAATGACGAAGAGAAAGAGCGGCTGGCAACGGCAGCCAGGGATATTGGCATCGTGTTCGCGCCTAACATGAGTATTGGTGTAAACCTCTGCTTCAAACTGCTGGATATGGCGGCGCGGGTGATGGGAGATGATGTGGATATTGAGGTGATTGAGGCCCACCACCGGTTTAAGGAAGATGCCCCGTCCGGTACTGCCCTGCGGATGGGAGAGATAGTCGCCGATGCCCTAGGACGTGATCTGAAAGAGTGCGCCGTTTATGGTCGGGAAGGGGTGACCGGTGAACGCGATCGCAAAACCATCGGTTTTGAGACCATTCGGGCTGGGGATATTGTGGGCGAGCATACCGTTATGTTTGCCGCGATGGGAGAGAGGGTAGAGATCACCCACAAGGCCTCTAGCCGCATGAACTTCGCTAATGGTGCGGTACGTGCAGCTACCTGGATTATGCAGCAACAGAATGGGCTCTACGACATGCAGGACGTCCTCGGACTGCGATAAAACTGGGGCTATGTAAATACCGTCTAGCCTTCCGACCACCTTGGCACGCTCCCTGCAATGTACTCTGGCAGAGAATATTGTCAGACAAGGTGGTGCTATGCAGAACCCGCTTTCTATCGTCGCCCAAAATATCGTGCAAATGGCCTCTGCGGTTGAGCCAACTAAAGATGGCAGCCTGCTGCAACCCGCTGGAGGCGCGGGATTTGGCGGTCTTCCTGAGCTTATATCCGGGGCAGAGATCTCACCGCAGTTGCTTGATCTGTTGCGTAGTCGCCTGTCGAAAGAGGAGTTTATGCAGTTGGAGGAGATGCTGGCTGACGGCAAGGAGTTGCCGCTTGCGGCAATTTTTTCCATTCTTGGGATTGAGGGTGCGGAGGTAGGTTTGCCAGCCGGGGGTACCCCTCAGACCACTGCATCTACCCTTCCTCATCCCCTGGCTGCTGGTGAGGGGTTGCCAAAACAGTTAGGTGATAGGCCGCAGCAGCAGTCTAAATTCCCATTCCAACCACAAACCCAAACCCAAACCAGAGCTGAACATGGCCAACAACAGGCCACTACCGATCTACTGCGTGATAGCATAGCCACACTGGTCAAACAGGAGCTGCCGATGGTTGAACCCCAGGCGGTCGTGACTCCACCCAGGGTTGGGCCATCTATGGTCGATATGGTCTCCAACCTGGTCTTGAATATGGAGTCGAACGGTATCGGTATGGCACAACCAACCAGCAGTTCCAGCGGTCTTCCTACGTCCACAGCACAGGTGGTAGTCCCTCAGGCGGTAACCATTCCACCAGGTGATAAGGGTTGGGATCAGGCAGTGGGGGAACGCATCATGTGGATGGTCGGGCGCGAGGTGCAGTCGGCGTCGGTACGTATCAGGCCACCGAATCTGGGACCACTCGATATCCAGCTCTCCATCAAAAATGATCAGGCCAGTGTCAGCTTTACCGCTCAGCACGGTATCGTAAAAGAGGCCCTGGAGGCGGCCATACCACGGCTGCGCGAGATGTTGGCAGAGAGCGGCATTGACTTGGTAAATGTAGATGTTAGTCAGCGTGAAAACAGCGCCAGAAGTGATCTACTAGATCCATATCAACAGCAGGAGGAGTCAGGTATAACTGCCGCCAGCGCTGCAGATGATGGTGTTGCATCAGAGATGGCAGTGCGTGAGCAGGTTAACTATTATCGGAGTGACCACCTGCTGGATGATTATGCCTAACTCCTCTGGTCTCGTAGTTCGTCTGGTCGTTGCCAGCGGCATCCTTGCCCTTATTTAGGGCAATACACCACACAAAACAAATAATCCCTACAAGCAGTGTCGTTCGGGTATGATAAAATACCTGCCACAGTGCTATGTGAGGGGGTGGTGAATGCTAGTTATAAAATTAATACTTTTTATCTGTCTGATTCTGCTAGGGTCGGCGTTTGCCGCGCTAAATTCCGGAAACGTTCATCTGAATTACTACTTTGGTGAGCTGGATTTACCATTTGCACTAGTAGCTATAGCCCTGTTGTCTATGGGTGTACTGTTGGGTGTATTGGTTGTCAGCATTAAGATGCTGCGGCTTAGACGGGATAATTTTATGATGCGGAGGCAGGTCAAACAGCTATCCGGTGAGCCAATAAAACCACATACAACCTCTCTGGAGCGGTTGTAATAGTCATGCTGGAAGTAGTCCTGTTATTGCTTCCAGTTGCCGCCGCCTCCGGCTGGATGGCGGCCAAACGGGGCACCAGAAGTAAAAAGGGCGGCAGTAGAGAGCACGATACCGCCTACTTCAAAGGTATCAACTATCTGCTTAACGAGCAGCCAGATAAGGCGATTGATGTCTTTATCAAGTTGCTTGAGGTGGATAGTGATACGGTGGAAACTCATCTGGCTCTGGGTAATCTGTTTCGCCGTCGAGGGGAGATGGATCGGGCTATTCGTATCCACCAGAACCTGATTGCCCGCTCGACCCTGAAGCGTGATCATCGTGCCCAGGCCCTGTTGGCATTGGGGCAGGACTATCTGAGCGCAGGTCTGCTGGATCGTGCCGAGGGGCTGTTTGAGGAGCTGGCTGAATCCAATCTCTACCAGGAGGAGGCGTTACGGCACTTGCTGGTTATATATGAACAGGAGAGGGAGTGGCAGCAATGTCTGCGGGTATCGGCCAGTCTGGCATCACTTAGCGGGAATCCACTACCAAGGGAGCGTGCCCACTACTACTGTGAGTTGGCAGAAGAGGCTCAGAAAAGTGGTAAGTATAAACTGGTCTCGCAGTATCTAAAAAAGGCCCAGGCGAGCGACAGTGATTGTGTTCGTGGCACCATCCTGCTGGGGCAGATGGAGATGGAGCATAATGCTTACAAGTCAGCACTAAAGATCCTACAGAGGGTGGGGGTGCAAAATCCTGCATACCTTTCTGAAATAATCCCCGCGCTGATTCAGTGTCACCAGCGTCTGGGTAGCACGGATAGGTTGAAACAGTATCTGCAACAATCAGTTGAACATAGTAGCAGTCTCCCTGCGGTCCTGGCATTGACTAATCTTATCCAGGCAGATGAGGGGATAAATGCCGCGATAGATTCTCTTAGCAGCTATTTGGAAGACAATCCCAGCCTAGCTGGACTGGAGCGACTACTTGCCCTTCACCTTAAACAGGCCCCATGCCCGGTGGCGGATACCATGGATATATTGCAACGTCTAATCAGACAGATGGTGGAGGATGGTTCTGGCTACAGGTGCAACAGTTGTGGTTTTGGAGCCAAGACCATGCATTGGCACTGTCCCAGTTGTCACACCTGGAGCAGCGTTAAACCGGTACAAACATAGTACCAGATGGAGGTGGTAGTGGCAGATAGAGCAATCATAGTTGCGCTGGATTTTCCCACAGCCGAGCAGGCCATGGAGCTGGTCTCAGCGCTTGATCCAGAACTATGTAGGTTGAAGGTCGGCAAAGAGATGTTCACCCGCTTGGGTCCTGGGTTTGTGGAAAAGCTGGCCGCACGTGGATTTGATATATTTCTAGATCTTAAATTTCACGATATTCCCAACACGGTTGCGGCGGCCTGCGCGGCAGCGGCCGATCTTGGCGTTTGGATGATAAATGTTCACGCCCTTGGTGGTCGCCGTATGATGGAAGCTGCAAGTGAACGGCTTGCCACCAGAAAAGAGAGGCCACTGCTGGTTGCGGTTACCATCCTTACCAGCATGGGAGCAGAGGATATCACCGAGATAGGTCTTCCTGGAACTCCGGCAGATAATGTCACCAGGCTGGCCATGTTGGCGGCCAGTTCTGGGATGGATGGAGTGGTTTGTTCGCCGCTGGAGGCTGGGCTGATCAGGCCCCAGGTGGGAGCCGGCTTCCTGTTGGTAACCCCTGGAGTCAGGCCGAAGAGTGCCGCCAGTGATGACCAGAAAAGGGTAATGACGCCTCTCGACGCCATGACCAGTGGGGCCGATTATTTGGTGATAGGGCGTCCGATCACTGCTGCGCCTGATCCACTACGCAGTCTGCAGTCGATTCAGGCAGAGATAGCCATTGCATAGATCTACTACACAAGGTAAAATTCGCCGTTTTCCGGCATAGCATAACCGCTACGTCAACTCCTTGCCTCACCGCATACCAGTCTATGACGGGAGGCTTTTATCCTTAAGGGGAAACAATGAGACATTATGAAGTAGTGTTTCTGGTCCATCCGGATCAGAGCGAGCAGGTTCCTGGTATGATCGAGCGTTATCGTACGATCATCGAGTCTAAAGAGGGCAAGATCCACCGTCTGGAGGATTGGGGTCGCCGCCAACTCGCATATCCAATTCAAAAGTTGCCTAAGGCACATTACGTACTGATGAATATCGAGTGCGATGGTGAGGTTCTGTCCGAACTGGAGAGCGCCTTCCGTTTTAATGACGCTGTGTTGCGCAACCTTGTGATCAAACGTAAACAGGCCATCACTGAGCCATCTTCTCTGGCTAGACCAGAAGAAGAAGAGAAGCCTAAGCCCAAGCCAGCACCTGTAGCTGAGGCAGCGCCAGCTCCAGCGCCAGCAGTAGAGGAGTCTGAGGCTGCAAGCGATGAGGCAGAGAGCCAGGAGACGGCAGCAGCGGAGTAGGGCTACGCCTGTTACGGCCGCTACCAGTGGCCAAATTAAATAGAATTTGAGGAATCAACATGTCACGTTATTTTCGACGCAGAAGATATTGTCGCTTTACCGTAGAGAAGATTGCTGAGGTCGACTACAAAGATATTGGTCTGCTCAAAGCCTTTGTGAGTGAGAGCGGTAAGATTGTCCCTAGCCGCATTACCGGTACTAAGGCCAGATATCAGCGCCAGTTGTCTACCGCAATCAAACGGGCCCGTTTTCTGGCCCTGCTGCCGTATACTGATAAGCACATATAAATAAGGGGAGTTTCCGGGCTACACGAGGTAACACCGGAACTATATATATGCGCCTACTGGCATCATTTGTGATGCAGGGAAGATTACAGGCGACACTAGCAGTCGTCATAATCACAGTGCTGTTGCTGATCATTTTGCAACCGTTGGCCATATTTGGTGCGGCTGCTTTGGCCTTGGTTAGTCTGCGTCGGGGCGCGCTTGAGGGGGCGGCGGTAATGTTACTGGCTGCTACCGCCTGCGCCCTAATACTGCTCTCATTCCAGGCAAATCCGATATCGGTTTTTATCAGTTTGCTGCTGCTCTGGCTACCGGTATGGGGATTGGCGCTACTGTTGCGGTATAGCCGTTCGCTAGGGATGATGGTGGCTGTTGCTCTGCTGATTGGGATAGTGCTGGCTGTTGTAGTCCAGCTCTACACATCTGTAGAGGAGTGGGTCGAGGCGTTGGGGCCGCATCTTTCAGCCATGCTGGAGCAGGGGAAGATGCTGGATCCTGAGCAGCGCGCGGAGATTATACAGAGTCTTGCCGGTTGGATGCCGGGTGTTATTGCGACACTGTTTTTTCTGCAACTTGTATCTGTATTACTACTGGCGCGTTGGTGGCAGTCACTGCTCTATAATCCGGGTGGATTTCGTGCAGAGTTTCTTCAGTTGCGGCTGCCCCGTGGTGTAGCGATTGTGACTATAGCGGCACTTTTGCTGAACCTTACAGGTGTGTCACTGAGTGGCATGTTGCTTGATTATCTGATCCTGTTACTACTGGCTGCCTGTTTTGTGCATGGGTTGGCACTGGTACACGGTCTAGCAGACAAGCATGGAGTAAATACACCCTGGTTGGTAGGGATGTATGCGCTGCTGGTTATATTTATGCCATACGCGGAGTCGCTACTATCTGCTGCTGGCCTGGTAGATAGTTGGTTCGATTTTAGGGCCCGCCCCGCGCTAGATGGTGGTGCGGAATAACAAGATTCAGGATCTATTTTAGAGGTGATGACGATGGAAATAATTTTACTACAAAATATTGAGAACCTTGGCGGACCTGGTGATAAGGTCTCCGTTAAGTCTGGTTACGGGCGTAACTTTCTGGTACCTACAGGTCGTGCAGTACTGGCTACAGCCGATAATCTAGCTGAATTTGAGAAGCGTCGGGCAGAACTAGAGAAACAGGAAGCCGAGGTGATAGCTGTGGCCGAGGCGCGCAAGGCAAAGCTCGAAGGGCTGAGCATCACCATTAGCAGCAAGGCTGGTGACGAGGGACGCCTGTTTGGTTCTGTTGGTACCTCTGATATTGCTGAAGCGGTAACTGCTGCTGGGGTTGAGCTGGAGAAACGTGAAGTACGCCTGCCGGATGGCCCATTCCACGTAACCGGTGAGTTTGAGGTACAGTTGCACTTGTATACCGATGTAGACGCAATCCTGAAGCTGGCGATCGTGCCGGAGCAGGAGTAGCTCTAGTCATAACTCGGAGGCACAGGGACGCAACAAGCTGCTGTTGTCGGACTTAATGTCCGACCTGTGCGCTTCGTCCACTAATATGGATTTGCCACGGATGGTAGTAGTACCGCAGCTCTTTGCACCTCTATGGCCTCTGCGCTAGTAAATTGCTCATTCTGACGGACTTAACGTCCGACCCGCAGCCCTGTGCACTATTCTGCGGCCAGACATTTTATCCTTGCGGGCCTGTTTGTCTTCCTTCCGGGCGCTGTTTTTCGTATGCTTACTCATTCCGATTAATCTAGGCTGGATTCCCATGCAAGAGCCATCATTTTCTTCTGAATCTGTACCACCAGATGTAGATATGGACGCATTACGCTTGCCTCCGCACTCTATTCAGGCAGAGCAGTCGGTGCTTGGCGGATTGATGTTGGAGAACGATGCCTGGGACAAGATTGCCGATCGGATCAATGAGGATGACTTTTATCGGCGCGAGCACCAGCTGATTTTCCGGGCCATTGGGGAGCTGGCCGAGCGCAATAGCCCGTTTGATGTGGTAACACTTTCCGAGGAGTTGGAAAGGAGTGAGGCACTGAACAATTCCGGCGGACTGGCCTATCTTGGGAGCCTGGCCAAAGATACCCCCAGCGCGGCCAATATTCAGGCCTATGCAGATATCGTCCGTGAGCATTCTGTAATCCGTCAGTTGATCAGGGTGGGTACTGATATTGCTGATCGGGGTCTACGTCCAGAGGGGCGGGATAGCGCTACTCTGCTGGATCAGGCGGAGCAGCAGGTGTTTGATATAGCGGATCGCAAGAGCCGTGGAGTTGGTGGCTTCGATTCCATTAAGAGTCTGATGAACAGGGCTGTTGAGCGGGTTGAGAAGCTGTTTCAACAGGATGATCCCATAACTGGATTGGGCTCTGGTTTTCCCGATTTTGATCAAATGACATCAGGCCTACAGCCGTCCGATCTGATTATTGTGGCGGGACGACCATCCATGGGCAAGACCGCCTTTGCCATGAATATGGCAGAGCATGTTGCTATCCACGACCAGGTGCCGGTAGCTGTTTTTAGTATGGAGATGCCGGGGGAGGCGCTAGCCATGAGGATGATCTCCTCTCTGGGTAGGGTCGATCAGCACAAGGTGCGCACTGGTAAACTAGAGGATGATGAGTGGCCCCGTCTCACCTCGGCCGTTAGTATCCTGGAGAAGGCCCCACTCTTTATCGATGATTCACCTGCACTCAGCCCCGTCGAGATACGGGCCAAGGCCCGTCGTCTAAAGCGGGAGCATGGTGATCTGGGGCTGATTGTGGTCGATTATCTACAGTTGATGCAGGCGCCAGGCTCGACTGAGAACCGTACCACCGAGATCTCGGCGATCTCCCGCTCACTCAAGGCGTTGGCCAAGGAGCTTAATGTGCCGGTGGTTGCCCTATCCCAGCTTAATCGTAGCCTGGAACAGCGTAATGACAAACGTCCTGTGATGTCGGATCTGCGGGAGTCTGGCGCCATTGAACAGGATGCGGATCTGATCGTCTTTATCTACCGGGACGAGGTGTATCACCCGGAGACTGCCGAGGCTGGAAAGGCGGAGATCATAATCGCCAAACAGCGTAATGGGCCGATTGGCAGGGTCAATATGACCTTCCTTGGACGTTATACCAAGTTTGAGAGTTTCATCAGCGATGTCTATGGTGATGAGGGGCATTGATGGGCGGTGATCCCCACGCCTTGATAGACCTCTCCGCGTTGCGCCACAACCTGCGTCGGGCGCAGGAGGCGGCCCCCCAGAGCAAGGTTATGGCAGTGATCAAGGCCAATGGCTACGGTCACGGCATATTGCGGGTGGCTGATGCGTTGGCAGACGCCGCTTCCCTGGCGGTGGCACGGATAGATGAGGGCATCGTCCTGCGCCAGGCCGGGGAGCAGCGGCCGATAGTAGTTCTGGAGGGTTTTTTTGATCAGCAGGGGCTGCTCGACATCGCCGCTAACGGTCTGGAGGCGGTTATCCATGAGCCAGGACAGATAGAGATCCTGGAGCAGCAGCAACTACCCCAACCGATCGCCTGCTGGATGAAGGTAGATACAGGCATGCATCGCCTCGGTCTGCCGCCGGAGTTGGCGGCCGACTCCTTCCAGCGGCTGGTCGACTGCAAGTCAGTACAGGGCAAACCACGTCTTATGTCTCACCTCGCCAATGCAGACAGCCCCGGTGATCCCACCATTGATCGTCAAATTGAGTTGTTACAGGAAATGCGGAAGCAGTTTGCGGTAGAGACGAGTCTGGCCAACTCTGGCGGAGTTCTTGGCTGGGGAGGTTCTCACATGGAGTGGGTGCGGCCAGGTATTATGCTCTATGGCGCTTCGCCATTTTGTGACCATATAGGGCCGGATGATGGACTCAAGCCGGTTATGACCCTGCGCAGCCGTATAATTGCTGTGAACCGGTGCAGGCAGGGAGACGCCATCGGCTATAGTGGTACCTGGAGTTGCCCCGAAGATATGAGTGTTGGTGTTATCGCTATCGGTTATGGTGATGGTTATCCCCGGCATGCACCATCTGGAACCCCGGTGCTGCTCAACGACCAGCGGGTGCCACTGATTGGAAGGGTTTCAATGGATATGATCACTGTCGACCTGCGGACGCAGCCGCAGGCGAAGGTGGGTGATCTGGTTACACTATGGGGCAAAGGTTTGCCTGCAGATGAGATAGCTAGGTCGGCCGGTACCATTGCCTACCAACTGTTTTGTGGTGTCACTACCAGAGTGGATTTTGTGGAGAGTGAGGGATGAGTCGAGCGGACAGGGTAGTCTACTACTGTACCAGCTGTGGTAGTAAGGCCTCAAAATGGGCCGGACAGTGTTCTGACTGTCATGAATGGAACACTATGGCAGAGTCGACGGCAGAAACAAGCGGCAAGAAGAGTAGTCGTTTCGCCGGATACACAGGGCAGGGGAGAGAGTGCCAGATCCGTTCCCTGGTGGATGTAGCACCGGATGGAGGGCAGCAGGGATTACCCACTGGTATCAGCGAGCTGGATCGTGTCCTGGGCGGCGGCATCGTATCTGGATCGGTAATCCTGCTTGGAGGCGATCCTGGGATCGGCAAATCGACCCTATTGATCCAAACCATGGCACAGCTTGCCACCAATACCAAAACACTCTACATCAGTGGTGAAGAGTCACCAGAGCAGATCAGCCTGCGGGCCAAACGGCTAGGGTTAGTCTGTGATGAGGTGCGCCTGCTGGCCGAGACATGTGTCGAACGCATCCTGCAACTGGCAGCACAAGAGCAGCCAAATGTCATGGTTATAGACTCCATCCAGACTGTCTATACGGAGATGTTACAGTCTGCACCTGGCGCCGTTGCCCAGGTACGAGAGGCGACCGCACAGCTTGTGCGTTACGCCAAGCAGACCGGAACTACCATCTTCCTGGTGGGGCATGTGACCAAAGAGGGAACCCTGGCAGGTCCAAGAGTGTTAGAGCACATGGTAGATACGGTGCTCTATTTTGAGGGCGAGGCGGGGAGTCAGTTCCGGCTGGTTCGTGCGATCAAAAATCGCTTTGGCGCAGTCAACGAACTGGGTATCTTCGCTATGACCGACAAGGGTCTACGCGAGGTGAGCAACCCATCGGCAATCTTTTTGTCACGCCACCAAGAAGAGGTGGCTGGTAGTGCCATTCTGGTTACTCGTGAAGGGAGTCGCCCGCTGCTGGTAGAGGTGCAGTCACTGGTGGATGAGAGCCAACTGGGCAACCCGCGGCGGGTCACCCTAGGTATGGAGCAGAACCGGCTTAACATGCTGTTGGCGGTATTGCATAGGCACTGCGGCATGGCGATGTATGGGCATGATGTCTACGTCAACGTGGTGGGCGGTGTACGTATTACCGAGACGGCGGCCGACCTGGCAGTATTGATGGCGGTACTCTCAAGCTTTCGTGACCGTCCA
The DNA here is from genome assembly GCA_050304615.1 of Sedimenticolaceae bacterium. Lineage (GTDB taxonomy): Bacteria > Pseudomonadota > Gammaproteobacteria > Chromatiales > Chromatiaceae > CBFDBF01. The sequence continues at coordinate 230,972 of JBNLDW010000012.1, read as the reverse complement.
CTGTCAAAAGGGCTGGTAATGTTTGGCGAGGTGGGGCTGGCCGGAGAGGTACGTCCTGTTCCAAATGGCCAGGAGCGTCTGCAAGAGGCGGCCAAACATGGTTTTAAACGCGCGATTGTGCCGCGTGCCAACCTCCCCAAGGGGACAATCAACGGTCTGGAGATAGTGGCGGTAGATCGGTTGTCAGATGTACTTGATTTGATTTAGGCTGGACAGTTCCTGCAGTGTTCGCTGGGGCATGTTAAGGCAGACTAACCAAGCGCCTCCAGATCGCGTTCCAGAACATCCATATTTGCCAGATTCAGCTCTAGCAGACGCCGTAGATGGGTGATGCTGTTCATATCTATGTGGAGACAGCGCAATCCTAATCCCTTTTCATCCACATGGGTTAATGTACCCTCCATGACGATAGCCTCATCTTCCGATTCTCCAAGATGAATAGTGATAGTTGCGCCATCACCAGCCTTACCACTCCACCCGTCAGGGCGATGTAACAAGGCGCCCTTCAGAGATATATCCACCAGTGTGCACTGGAAAACATCTCCCATAGTGGTCATTAAGATCGGTGCATCGAATAGGATACGGTGAAAGTGGCGGCGTTCGTCGGAATTATCATTACTCATTACAGTTCTACTCCTTGCTGTAACAGAAGCTTCTACCTTGCAGGTATCGGCAGCTATATCCAGATCTTTATGGTTCCATCTTTTGCCTCAAATCAGGGCTGATGCGAGCCATCTTTACAGTATTGTCCTGGGTCTGTAGTACTTCGACAGGATAACCGGAAAGTAACAGGCTGGTTCCAGGTTGCGGTATCGTCTCTAGATACTCGATGATCATGCCGCTCATGGTGCGTGGCCCATCGGTGGGTAGATCCCAGTGAAACACCTCTATCAGCTCTCGCACATTGGCACTTCCAGCTACTAGATAACTGCCATCATCCTGGGGTTGTACATCCATGATGTTATCTGCAGGATCAGTGGTGAATTGACCAACTATCTCCTCTAACAGATCTGCCAGGGTTACCAGGCCAAGCAGATCACCATACTCATCAACGATCAATCCAAGATGCTGTTTTTCACGCTGGAAATTGAGCAGTTGTCGATTGAGTGGTGTTCCCTCAGGTATGTAGTATGGTTCCTTGGCAATCTGGCGCAGTGTCTCTTTACTGAGATTGCCGTGCGTCAGTGCGTGCATAGTGCTGCGAATATGTACGATACCTATAATATTATCAATGCCGCCTTCAAACAGAGGCATCCTGGTGTAATAGTTGTTTTGAAATTGGAGGATGATCTCATCCAACGGATCATCCAGATCAATGCCCTCTACCTCGTTGCGTGGAATCATGATGTCTTCCACTGTGGCATTGCCTAGATCAAGAATACTCAACAGCATCATCCTGTGTCGTCTAGGGATCAGTGAACCAGACTCGGTGACTACTGTGCGCAGTTCTTCTGGACTTAATACATCATCGTTGTTGTCATCCTCCGGGGAGACTCCAAACACCTTTAACAGGCCATTGGTGATCCCATTGATTACCCATACCAGGGGATAGATAAGACGTAGTAGTGGCCGATAGATAAAGGCGGCAGGAAAGGCAATCCGTTCAGGGTGCAGGGCAGCCAGGGTCTTGGGAGTGACCTCGGCAAAAATCAGGATTACCAGGGTCAACAGCCCTGCGGCAATAGCAATGGCGGCTTCACCACCGATACGCAGGGCAATAATGGTCGCCAGGGAGGAGGCCAGGATATTGACAAAGTTATTCCCTAGCAGGATTAGCCCGATCAGACGGTCGGGCCGCTGCAACAGGCTATGGGCACGGATGGCGCCGGCATGCCCTTTATTCTTAAGATGCAGCAGGCGGTAGCGATTCAGAGTCATTAGTGCAGTCTCTGAGCCAGAGAAGAAGGCGGAGAGAAGGATTAACAGACCAAGCACAGCGAATAGCGTGCTTAAAGGGATATCAGTCAACGGTAGAGGACCTATAATATGGGTACACTATAATTTCTATGCTTCCAGACAGGTTCTGTCAAGTTGGTGTTGAGAAAATACTAAAGAAAGCGTGATCAATTTAGGTTGTGACAGGGGTGAATCAGGGTATGAATAGGTTTTTGAATTAGGATGATAGCTATGAGTGAAGAGAGTCCACTTAGTAATACCCTTATCTATGCCTCGCAACTCCCGGTCAGCTGGAGCAGGCGACAACAGGGGGAACTGCTGGCCACGGCAGATAACAATATAAAGCTTCTACACTGCGTCAATCTGCTGGGAGAACAGTCACACACCATGCAGGATGATGAAATGGAGCTAGACAGCGCCCTGATGCGAGTTGAGGCAAAACTCGATATGGTACTGGGGCTGCTTTCTACCATGCTGCAAAAGGAGCTCAATACTCCTGCTGCCAGCGGCATACGGCTGACTGCAGAGGGGCTGGAGTGGGTCTGCATGGAGGTACCACCGGCACTTGACGACAACATATTGATCTCTCTCTATCTGGATCCACGCCTGCCTGTGGCACTACAACTGGCCGCCAGGGTAGTGAGTGTAGATGGTGGCACTGGGAACGACTGTGTTGTGGTCTGCCGGTTTACCGAGATGGAGGAGGGTGTGCAGCATCTCCTTGAGAAGATGATCTTTCGGCACCATAGACGCCAGGTTGCCATGTCCAGATCCTAGCCAGAACTGCAAAAACCCAACATTTCAAGCGGTTTGCGTCAAATATTATAACTGCGACATATTTTTGACATTATGCCGCCATGGTGTTTAACTTATCTCCGACTATGCTTTAAATGACTATTTTGTGGGGGTTGAAGGGTTGCAATGGCAATGGCAAAAATCGCAGATGACACCGATTTAATAACCCGCAGTACTATTCTGCTACTTGATGCGGATAAGGAGCGGGGTCGCTATTTCAAGAATATCCTGGAATTTGTTGATCACAAGCTGCAACACCTATCTGGAGTGGATGGTCTGGAGCAGGCGCTACAACAGCAGATGGATGAGCTGACAGCAATCTTTTTTGGGCCGAATCTAACGGCCGAAGATATCCAGACAGCCATAGAAATGGTGGATAGATTGGAATGCAGGATTCCACTCTTCGAATTATTGGATGCAGAAAGCGGCAAGAAGGAGGCCACTGCCAGCTCTTCAGTTCTCGGTACCATGACTCTACCTTGCCGCCATGAAGTACTACAGACCCTGCTACACAAGGCACAGCTATACATGGAGAATGCAGCAACAGCAAACGATAGCAGTAAGAGAAAGCTGGAGCTGTTTCGTAGCCTATCTGGTAATAGTAGGGCCACTCAGCAGGTAAATCATATGATATCTCAGGTGGCAGATACCGAAGCCACGGTGCTGATACTGGGAGAGTCTGGAACCGGTAAAGAGGTAGTTGCACGTAAGCTGCACTATCAATCAGAGCGGCGTGGTAAGCCCTTTGTCCCGGTAAACTGCGGTGCAATCCCTGCTGATTTGCTGGAGAGCGAGCTGTTTGGTCATGAGAAGGGGTCCTTTACCGGCGCCATCAATGCACGCCAGGGCCGGTTTGAGCTGGCTGATGGTGGCACCCTGTTTCTAGATGAGATAGGCGATATGAGCCTGCCGATGCAGGTTAAGCTGTTGCGGGTGCTACAGGAGCGCAGCTTTGAGCGGGTGGGCAGCAATAAAACCATCCAGTGTAATGTACGCATCATCGCTGCGACCCACCGTGATCTGGAGGAGTCGATCAGACAGGACAAGTTTCGTGAGGATTTGTATTACCGCCTGAATGTGTTCCCCATCAAGGTACCACCGTTGCGGAATCGGATGGATGATCTTCCGGTACTGATTACCGATCTGATTGCACGGATGGAGAAAGAGAAGAGGGGTTCAGTGCGGCTCACTCCAGCAACGGTTTATACCCTTGGTCAGTACTCTTGGCCTGGTAATGTCAGGGAGCTGGCAAATCTGATAGAGCGTCTTGCCATCCTCTATCCATACGGAGTGGTAGATGTGCGGGATTTGCCTGAGAAGTTTCGTGCTGGAGTTGAACTACCACCAGAGGGTGCAGAGCCACTTGTCGGCGCAACGACCTTCGCTGACGTGGTAGAAATGTCACCCCGTTTGCCGCAGGAGGGTTTGGACCTTAAGACCCATCTTGGGGAGGTGGAGAGGAATTTAATTCGCCAGGCACTGGATGAGTCTGGAGGAGTAGTAGCCCATGCGGCAAAAAGGCTACACATGCAGCGTACTACACTGGTCGAAAAATTGAGGAAGTATGGTCTGCAACGGATTAACGAGTAGACAGTAATTTGACGCGTTAAAATATCTTCTCTCCTAACATATTGATATCATAAGAATAGTTTTATCAGGCATAGTTCTTGCTCTCTTCTGACTGAATGTTCTATTAGGAACGCTAGCCAGAGTAGCAGCCAGATATGCAGATGCCAGGTAAAAACCCGGTAGAGAGAAAACAGCTGGAAGATGCCTTTCAGGTATTCAACCAGATGTCCGGCCAGCTGGTCGATTCGTACCAGCAACTACAGGAAAGGGTACAGCAGCTCAGCAGTGAGTTGGCTGCAGCACGTGATGAGCGTATCCAACAGTTGGCAGAGAAGGAGCGTCTTGCCAATCGCCTTAGTCAATTACTTGATGCACTTCCAGCCGCCGTGGTGGTACTTGATGGTAGTGACTGTATCCTCCAGTCTAACCCCACAGCACATGAACTATTCGGGACACTTGCCCAGGGTGAGGCTTGGGACGAGATCTATCGACAACACTTTATCCCTGGGCAGAGTGGAGAAGAGCAGCAGCTACGCTCAGGCATTAGGGTAACCCTGACAGAGCGTTGGTTGCATCCAGAACCTGGCAGAATCCTGTTGTTGCTGGATGTGACCGAGACCAGAGAGCTACAGGAACGTCTGGATCGGAGGCAGCGTCTAAGCGCTATGGGGGAGATGGCCGCACAGCTTGCCCATCAGATACGTACCCCACTTTCATCTGCACTGCTGTATACATCACACCTCTCCTCTACTGACCTCTCAGCAACCAAACGCTATCGTTTTGCCCAACGTACACGTGCCCGTTTAATGTTGATGGAGCGGCAGATAAACGACATGTTGGCCTTTGCCCGTGGTGGCCAATATTCACCGGAACCTGTGGCAATCAGTGCGATGCTGCAAGAGCTGGCACAGATGCTGGAACCAATTCTGCAACACGGCAATGCCCACTACGAACTCAGTGACAATACTACAGGCGACTGCTCTATAAGCGGCAACCACGATGCCCTTCTAGGCGCAATAATGAACTTGGCCAACAATGCACTACAACATGGAGGGGATGAGATTACCCTCAAAATCAGTCTGGAACTTACATCCGAGAACTGGTTGCGGTTGCAGGTAAGTGATGATGGCAGCGGTATTCCGAAAGATATACGCGGCAAAATATTTGACCCATTTTTCACCACCAGTAGTGAAGGTACCGGTCTGGGGCTGGCTGTTGTGCAGTCCGTCATCCTTGGACATAACGGTCGGATCAAGCTGCTGTCTCGGCCAGACCATGGTACCTGTTTTCAGATCGATCTGCCGATGGCGTCTATCCAGGATGAGACACAGACAGCAGAGCCAGACATAACCATTAACAGTAGTAGGAGATCGGCATGACCCAGCAGGCGGCAACAGTTTTGATTGTTGAAGATGACCCAGCACTACAGGAAGCCCTATGCGATACCCTGGAGATGGCAGGCTACGCCGTAGAGAGGGCGGCCGATGGTGAGGAAGCGCTGGATATCATGCAGCAGACCTTTATCGGTATGGTAGTTAGTGATGTCCAGATGAGGCCGATGGATGGCAATGAGCTCATGGCCAGGATCAAGACGCTCTATCCAACAGTTCCGGTACTGTTAATGACCGCCTACGGCGATATCAAAAAAGCGGTAACTGCTATGCGCGACGGGGCGGTGGACTATCTGGCCAAGCCATTTGATGCCGAATCACTGTTGCAGAAAGTGGAGCAGTTGGTGCTCTATCCCCAGACAGCCTGCAATGAGGTGATAGCAGATGATTTGCAGTCTCGAGAACTGCTGGATCTTGCGCGCCGGGTGGCACAGAGCGAAGCCACAGTGATGATTTGCGGTGAGAGCGGTACCGGTAAAGAGGTATATGCACGTTTTATCCATAACAACTCACCCCGCGCAGATGGCCCATTTGTTGCCATCAACTGTGCCGCTATTCCGGAAAATATGCTGGAGGCGGTGCTATTTGGGTACGAGAAGGGGGCCTACACCGGGGCACATCGTTCTGCCCCAGGTAAATTTGAGCAGGCTGAGGGCGGTACCCTACTATTGGATGAGATCTCGGAGATGACGCTGCCCCTGCAATCCAAGCTCTTGCGTGTAATCCAGGAGAGAGAGGTAGAACGCCTGGGTGGACGTAAGATTATCCAGCTGGATGTGCGGATTCTCGCAACTTCTAACCGTAACCTTAGGGAAGAGGTCTCTGCTGGAAGATTTAGAGAGGACCTCTATTTCCGACTCAATGTTTTTCCATTGTTTATAAAGCCACTACGGGAGCGCCCACGCGACATACTGCCGTTGGTACAATTTTTGATTAGCCGTCTGTGCAGGGCCAATGGCACCGCAGAACCGAAGTTATCGCCAGTAGCTGAACAGCGCATCCTGAGCCATGGCTGGCCGGGGAATATACGTGAACTGGAGAATGTAATTCAGCGCGCCATCATCCTTTCAAATGGTAGTGAGATCGGGCCGGATGAGCTCTCTTTTGAGATGGAGAGCGAACCACATAATGAGAACAATGAGGTGGCCAGCGCTGGTCGCCTGAATGAGGATCTACGCTCGGTGGAGGAGCAGATGATCCTGGATGCACTGCGTGCGGGTAATGGCAACCGCAAGGGTGTGGCTGAGCAGTTAGGGATAAGCCAACGTACCCTGCGTTACAAGATTGCCAGGCTACGGGATGCCGGGATTGCTATTCCGCGATGAGCGCTGCTCACGTCCATCCATGGACTTCGCAGCATAAGTACGTCCATGTACAAAAAGTTGGTGCGTAATCTGCATGGTAAACGGCACTAGGCAAAAATTGTTCTGACTGGAGGAATAATGAGTTCCGTAAATATAGATCAAGTACTGGCCCAGATGAGGGTGATGGCAGCCCAGGCAGGCGGCGATCAGCTCAAGCCAGAGGCCCCTGAAGATTCACGATTTGGCAAGCTATTGACCGAATCCATAGATCAGGTCAATGCGACTCAGCAGCACGCTGGAGAGCTGAAAACGGCCTTTGAGACGGGTGAGGGCAATGTAGAACTGGCGGAGGTGATGGTGGCTATACAGAAATCCAGCCTCTCCTTTGAGCAGATGGTTCAGGTGCGAAATAAGCTGGTTGACGCCTATAAGGACATTATGAATATGCCGATATAACTTGTTGATAATTATTAATAAAACACATACATAGTAATAGGGGTTAGAGGTTAATGGCTGAGATTCAAAACGTACCGCAGGCACAGGCTAGAATGGCGCCGCCGGGGTTAAACCCGATGCTACGACAGCTAGGGGTAATGGTTGGTATCGCCCTAAGCGTGGCCTTGGGTGTAGTCATTGTGTTCTGGTCGTGGACACCAAATTACAGCGTTCTCTCCAGTAGCCTGACAGAGAAGGATGCCAGTGAGGTGATTGCTGCTTTGCAACAGGGCGGGATCGATCACAAGGTCGATCCAGCGACTGGTGCGGTGATGGTAAAGAGTCAGCAGCTACAAGAGGCAAGGTTAAAGCTTGCCGGACAGGGATTGCCGCGTGGTGGCAGTATGGGGTTTGAGATCCTGCAACAAGAGGCCGGGTTTGGCACCAGTCGTGCGGTAGAGGCGGCCCGTTTCCATCGTGCCCTGGAGGGCGAACTAGCAAGAACTATCGCTACACTTAGCAGTGTAGCCAGTGCCAGGGTGCATTTGGCCACACCAAAGCAGTCGGCTTTTGTACGGAGCAAAAAGCACACCAGTGCCTCAGTTGTGGTAAAGCTGTTCTCCGGAAGGGTCCTGGAGAAGGGACAGGTTGCAGCTATTGTCCATTTGGTTGCCTCTGGGGTGCCAGAGCTTGAGCCGAGCAATGTCACCGTGGTCGATCAAAAAGGAAATCTGCTGAGTAGTCAGATGGACAACAGTGAGATGCAACTTACTGCAACCCAGTTTGAATACACAAAAGGGCTGGAAGAACACTACCGGAAGCAGGCTGAGAGCATTCTGCAGCCGATCCTGGGGGCCGACAAGGTACATGCCGGGGTAACAGTAGATGTTGATTTCACCATCAACGAGCAGACCGCAGAGCGTTTTAATCCTGATCTACCGGCCCTTAGAAGTGAACAGGTCAATGAGCAGTCTAGCAGCTTGTCGGCGGTACAGGGCGTGCCAGGTGCCCTCAGTAATCAGCCTCCAGCCGCTGGCTCTGCACCGGAACAGGCAGTGGGTGGCCAGGATGGTACCCAGGCAGATAATGGACAACCGATAAACAGCAGCAAGCGAGCCACCAGAAACTATGAACTGGACAAGACCATCAGCCATACCAAGGTCTCATCTGGCGTTCTGCGCAAGCTCTCAATTGCAGTAGTAGTGGATGATATGGTGACCACGGCCACAGATGGCAATATTGAACGTAAAGAGCGCACCCCGGAAGAGATTGAACGTTTTACCAAGTTGGTAAAAGAGGCGGTAGGTTTCAATGAGTTACGCGGTGACAGCGTTAGCGTGATAAATGCCCCATTCCAGGTTCCAGTGCCACTAGAGCCTCTGCCGGAGATGGCTATTTATGAGAAGCCGTGGGTCTGGGATCTGGGTAAACAGATTGTCGGCGTGATCCTGGTATTGGTACTGGTCTTTGTGGTGCTGCTACCGACTATCAAGAGGCTGAATAATGCCCCACCACCGGTACAATATGCAGCAATGGAAGGCGGTGGTAATGCGCTACCAGGTGGCGGAGCTTATGGTGGTGCGTCAGATGCTGGTGGGGAGGCACTCCAGCTCCCTGGAAAAGGTAAATATGAAGATACCCTGGATGCTGCGCGGCAACTGGTAAGTGAAGATCCAATGCGAGTGGCGCAAGTGGTGAGAAGCTGGGTGGCTGAAGATGGCTCACACTAATAAAGACGAAGCGGTTGCTCATCTTAAGGGGGTTGAGCGTGCCTCGATCCTGATGCTTGCCTTGGGCGAAAAGGACGCGGCCACCATACTGTCACATATGGGACCGAAAGAGGTGCAAGAGCTGGGTGTATCAATGGCCACCCTCAAAAACATCTCCACTGCACAAATGGAGCAGGTTATGCGCTCCTTTGTAGATACCCTGGGAACCCAAACTGCCCTGGGTATGAACTCGGATGACTATATCCGTAATGTAATGACCTCGGCACTGGGTTCAGAGAAGGCGAGTGGGGTGATCGACCGCATCCTGTTGGGTCGCAACAGCAAAGGTTTAGAGCAGCTAAAATGGATGGATCCCAGGGCGGTGGCCGAGATAATACGGCTGGAGCATCCGCAAATCATCGCGATCGTGCTCTCTTTCCTCGATCCAGATCAGGCGGCCGAAGTATTAACCCAATTTCCTGAGTTGGTGCGCACCGATGTCGTATTGCGTATAGCCTCTCTTGATGGCATTCAGCCGTCAGCACTGCAGGAGCTAGACGATGTCCTGGACGCCCAGTTCTCTGGTGCCTCCAATGTAAAAACATCTGCTATGGGTGGGATCAAGGCCGCTGCCAATATACTAAATATGGTAGAGGGGAGCGTGGAGGGACAGATTATGGAGCAGATTGCATCTGCCGATGAGGATCTGGCGCAAGAGATTCAGGACAATATGTTTGTCTTTGAGAATCTGATTGAGGTAGATGATCGTGGTATCCAGACCTTGCTACGGGATATCGCATCCGATCAGTTGATGTTGGCCATGCGCGGAGCAGATGACGTCCTGCAGGAGAAGATATATAAGAACATGTCACAACGGGCTTCCGAGATGCTACGAGACGATCTTGAGGCGGCACCACCGGCACGTCTCAGCGATGTAGAGGGGGCGCAGAAAGAGATCCTTGCAGTAGCGAGAAAGTTGGCAGATGCCGGCGAGATCATGCTGGGCGGAGCAGGTGGAGAGGAGTTTGTCTAACAAGGTTATCAGCGGTAGTGAGCCGGGTGATGTCCAACAGTGGACTCCACCAGCTGTGGCAAACAGTGCAAGCCGCGGTTCCATGCTAACAGCTGAACAGTTAGAGCAGATACAGAAGCAGGCATTTGATGAGGGGTTTGAGGAGGGCAAGAAAAATGGATTTGAATATGGCCACAAGGAGGCATTGCTAAATGGCAAGCGTACACTGCAGGAGACAGTGGAGCGGTTGGATGGCTTGATGAGCACGCTAAATAGCCCATTCAAGCAATTGGATGACCAGGTTGAGCGAGAGATTGTAGAGTTGATTATTGCCACAGTGCGACAGTTGGCGCGGCGTGAGATCAAGGCTGACCCGGAACAGATAGTCGGCGTGGTACGTGAGGCCCTAGCCATACTTCCAGTCTCCTCGCGCAATGTGCAGTTGATCCTCCATCCAGATGATGCCGCACTGATTCGTGAGATCTACGCCATAAGTGAAAAAGAGGTAGGCTGGATCATTATAGAGGATCCGGTATTGGAGCGAGGTGGCTGTAAGGTGAGTACCGATATCTCCAGGGTAGACGCCACTCTGGAATCAAGATTGGCGACGCTGGTCACCCAGCTTTTGGGCGGCGAACGCAATCAGGACGCCATCCGGGATGAGGACGACTGATGGGCCGACGGATACCAGCCGTTGAGCGCAACCAGATATGGTTGGAGCGTCTGGCTAAATGTCGCAGCAGACTGCTAGAAGGCCGCGGACTAACCCTGGAAGGCAAGCTAACAAGGATGGTTGGTTTGACCCTGGAAGCGATAGGTTGCCGTGCGGCGATTGGCGGACAGTGTGATGTCATTGGAACTGGTGGCAACCGGATTGAGGCAGAGGTAGTAGGTTTTTCTGGAGAGAGTCTCTATCTTATGCCTACCGGTGATATTCGTGGGCTAGAACAGGATTCCAGAGTGGTACCGACTGGACGGGTGTGTGAAGCCAACGTTGGCAACCATCTCTTGGGGCGGGTGATAGATGGGGCAGGGCGACCACTCGACTCCAAAGGCCCCATACATACAGAATTTTGTCGTCCCCTGACAGGGGAAACCTGTAATCCACTGGCCCGCTCAGCCATACGTGAACCCCTGGATGTAGGAGTACGGGCGATCAATTCACTCCTTAGCGTAGGTCGCGGTCAGCGGCTGGGACTATTCTCTGGATCTGGCGTCGGTAAGAGTATGCTGCTGGGGATGATGACCCGCTATACCAACGCCGATGTGACGGTAGTCGGTCTTATAGGCGAGCGTGGGCGTGAGGTTAAGGAGTTTGTAGAGAATATTCTTGGTGAAGAGGGGATGGCGCGGGCAGTAGTGGTAGCGGTCCCGGCAGACCATCCACCGCTACGGCGGATGCATGGAGCGATGTTGGCCACAAGTATCGCCGAACATTTTCGTGATCAGGGGTTGCAGGTGCTGCTGCTGATGGACTCACTGACTCGCTTTGCCCAGTCACAACGCGAGATTGCCCTAGCCATCCATGAGCCGCCCGCAACCAAGGGTTATCCGCCATCGGTCTTTGCCAAGTTGCCACAATTGGTAGAGCGGGCAGGTAATGGTGATACTGGTGGTGGCTCTATTACCGCCTTTTATACTGTACTTACTGAGGGCGATGACCAGAACGATCCTATAGCAGACGCCGCCAGGGCCATCCTGGACGGGCATATTGTCCTCTCCCGTCAATTGGCTGATATGGGTCACTATCCGGCCATTGATATAGAGGCATCTATCAGCCGGGCGATGAATGATATCACCACAAAAGAGCACCAAGAGATGGCAAGGGCATTTAAACATCTATACTCAATATATCAGCAGAATCGTGATTTGATCAGCGTGGGTGCCTATGAACGGGGCACAGATGAGCGGATTGATGCGGCCATTGATGCGATGCCGTTGTTAGATGATTTTTTACGTCAGGACACGCATGTGCCGGTATCACTGGAGCAGAGTATTGCTGACCTGACGGCACTATTTCCGCCAGAGCCATCTGATATGGTAGTGGCTGGGTAAATGAGGGCTTTCTTAAGAGGTTATTATGGTTAGATCAAAACGCTTAAGGCCGGTCCAGAGGGTCGCTGTGTCGAACGAGCAGACTGCAGCCCGTGAGTTGGGTGATTGCCGCCGCAGTGTACATAAGCAGGAGCAACGACTGGAAGAGTTGTGCGGCTATCATGATGAATATCTGCAGCGCTTTAATAGTGCTGCTAGAAGCGGTATGTCATCTACCCAACTACAGGAGTACCGCGCATTTCTAAGCAAGCTGGAGCTAGCGATCAAGGAACAGGAGTTGATTGTCCAGGCGAAGCGTTCAGAGTGTTCTGGACAAAAGGAGGTATGGCAGCAGAAACGTGTTCGGACCCAGGCCCTGGGTAAGGTAGTGAATCGTTATCAGCAAGAGGAGAGAAAGGACGCGGATGTGCGTGAACAGAAAGAGTCAGACGATCACGGGCAGCACACAAAAAGGTAATCACTCTGCTGGCTGAAACCCGGCTGGCTGCTTACCAGAGATGATGTAGGCAAATGCAATCACCTCGGCAATAGCTACATAGAGGTTATCCGGGATCTCATCCCCCAGGGGGATCTGAGACAGAATGGCGGCTAGGTCAGGATCATCATGCAGCGGTATACCATGTTCTTCAGCCAGTTGGATGATCTGTCTGGCCAGTTCGCCCTGTCCCTTGGCTTTGATGCGAGGCGCATTCTCACCATCATAGTGTAGTGCTATGGCGACATCTGGCGTTCTTTTGTCGTCGCTACTCATGCCTGTTCATCTAGTAGTGGGCGCGGAGAGAGTTGCGGTCTATCTATGGAAATACTCCCCGTTTTTTGTGCGGACAGATGGCCGACCTTAAGACCGGCTTGGTAAAATGCCAAATCCAGAATCGGTAGATGTTGATCGATAAGCTCAGCGCTCTCTTTTCGCTCAGCCATAAACAGGGTCGAGACCTCTTCACCCTGAAGTGAGATTTGTGCCTGGACTGGTCCTAGAGGATCAAGATCAAAATTTATAGTTATACGCCAAGGGTGGTGCAGCGCCGGTATTCCGTTACCACCCTCTCGTTCTATGCGCACCTTGAAGCTATCAAATCCATCTGTATGGCGCAGAGGCAGCTCAAATTGCCACACCGTTTTACCTCCATCTTCTGGTGGCAGCGAGTTGAGCTGATTGAGTTGAATCCTGGCAAGTCCACCTTCTGTTTGGCGTAACAGTAGATTAAGCAGCTTGCTGATTGCTGAATCAGTCTGAGGTTGACTCTGCTGTTCTCCACTTGTAGAAACGGGGCGCTCATGTTGTGTCAAGGTGGTGCGAAGCTGTAGTAGGAGTAGCAGCAGAGTGGCCTTAAGATCGTTACCAGGAGGCTGCCCGGCAGCCAGTTTAGGTTCCAGAAAGATTCCTGAATCAAGGATCAGTTGGCGCAATATCGAAGGGGAGAGCACCTTGCCATCTGTCGTGGTAGACCCAAGGACAGTAGCTACTCTATTCAATAGTTCAGGGCCAAGACGGTCGCCGGTTTTTTTGATAGATCCAGTATCCGCTATATTGCGCAGCAGCTGTAGGACCTCACTCCCCACTTTTTGCCTAGTGTTAGTTGTTGCAGGTCTGCTTTGCATAGCACTGTCGTTGGCAGTGGGTATGGCGACTCTAGTGATGGAGTTATGTACATACTGCAGACTTCGGAACAGATTTTGCAGGGGTATTTGTCTGGGCAGAATGGTACGTAGTGCTGAGGCGTGGATTTCACTCATGCTGGTCTGCTGGAGCAGGCGTAACTCCGGGAGTGGGCCGGTTTTCACTACATCCAGGATGATACGCTGCCCTTGGGCGAGGCTGGTCTGGGTACGGGCAAATATCTCTGCCATGCCAATTTGCAGTTTGACGCGGTTGTGTGCGGACGGCGTCAAAACTCTGGCATGCAGGATCTGACCGGCCCGCAGATCTTGCAAAACCTTGTTACGCGCCATTTCAACGGTGAGGCGTGGGTTAGAAATGAGGTCAAATATTTGCATTTATTTCGGATTAGTGGCCCTATATTGGCAATATCACGCCCGGATACACGGGCCTGATAACCTTGTAGCGGCCACCTGGGAAAATTATTGATCATATGGAAACAGAACAGGAAAACGGCGGCAAACAGCCACTCTGGTACGTACGGCGTGGTGACACTGTGCAGGGACCATTCCCCTGCGGTACGGTACGTCGGTTTGTACTGCTTGGGCGGGTACGCATGAGTGATGATGTCAGCACCGACCAGAAGAGCTGGAAGCTGGTCTCATTAGTACCAGATGTGATACCTCCTGGGGTGCGTAAGGCTGCCAAGGAGGGTAACTTGGAGCGTCTGATACCGGCTCATCTACGTGAAGATGAGCGTACCGGGATGGAGCGCCGTTCGGACAAGGATGACCTCAACTTCCAGGAGAGGCGCAGTGGTGAGCGCCGCCAAGATGAGCCAGAGCTGCTACAAAAACATCGCGCGGCAAGAGAACAGCTTAAGCAACTGCAGGAGCAGAAGCAAAAAAAACGACCGTACATGGGCATTCTGTTTACCTCCTTGCTGATTGTAGTGCTTATCGGGGGTGGACTATATCTTGGTGCCCCGCAGCTAATAGCTGAACCAGATTGCAATGCCATACCAGCTCCGGGTGTAAATTGGCGCAACTGTCATCTTGACATGATGCAGGCAGAGGGTGCCGATTTAAGTGGGGCGCTAATAAACAATGCACTGTTAAGGCAGGCGAACCTCTCCGGTGGTAACTTTAAAGGTAGTGACCTGATGTATGCCATTATGTCTGGTTCAAATCTTAGTTACGCCGAATTCACCAACGCCAAAATGAAGGGGATAGATCTACAGCACACTGACCTTACCTACGCAGACATGAGTGGTGCTGACCTTAGTTTTGCCAACTTCCGTAAGGCAAATATAGGAGGGGTGAATTTTACTGGTGCGATCCTGGATAATGCCATCTGGATTGATGGGACCACCTGCCTGAGTGGTTCCATAGGGGCTTGCCGCAAGGCCGGTACAGAATAGAGAAATAATCAGATATGAAAAAAATACTGCTTATGTTGCTTATCTGTTACGGGGCCTATCACTGGTATTCAACAAAAGATAACGGCATAGCACAGAGTTACGGTGAACCACACAATGAGCTGATCATGTATTCCTTGTCAACTTGTGGATATTGTACGCAAAAGGCTGAGCAACTGCGGAGTGAGCGTATTAAATTTACAGAATATTTTATTGATAAAGACCAAAAAAGAAGGGAAGAGTTACACGCTAAGTTAGACAAAGCAGGATTTGAACCAAGAAGTTATGGCACTCCAATCTTTGATGTTCATGGGGTGATGATACCAAACAATCCGGAAATAAGTACAATAAACAAGTATTTGCATGGTTCTCCTTAGGGTGTATCAGTAGATCGCTATTGCGCTGCGCTACTGTCGAGACAACTACGACAGCCTAACGGTTTAACTAAGCCTGGTAGTACGCAGCAAACAGCTATACCGAGGCAATCTATGTGAATTTTACTGCAGGCTCTATCATGCAATTTGCGGTATGATCTACCTGTCTAGTAACTGTTTTTAGGGGCACAAGAAATCGTGGCCAATGGCCACTACAACAGCAGTGTCATACATACAGTGACGTGATGCATGGCTGGACGTAGATTACGTATGCCACAATAAATATAGGGAGTATGAAATGAAGCATTACTGGAAAACAATAATCCTCTGCATATTAATATCGTTATCAATAAATCATGTTTATGCGGAAGACGATCCGCTGGCAGAACTTGATTGGCAAGTCGGACCGACTGAAGGTCATATCGGTGATAAGGCAATAATTCATGTTCCAGAGGGATATGTCTTCCTTGGGTCTGAGGATACAAAGAAGCTAATGGAAATGATGGAGAATATTCCAGGCGATAATGAATATGTTTTTGCCCCTAATGATCTTGCTTGGTTTGCAATATTTGAATTCGATCCTGTCGGATATGTTAAGGATAATGAAACCCTGGATCCTCAATCATTGCTGGATACAGTTATAAGTGGAACTGAACAAGGAAATATTGAAAGGCGTAAGAGGGGGTGGGGTACAATGAGCATTCTTGGCTGGAAATTTCAGCCACGTTACGATAAGCAAAGCAACCTTCTCGAGTGGGCATTTCTAGCCAAAGACGATGAGTCTGGCGGTCAGATAATAAATTATAATACTCGTTTACTCGGTCGCAATGGCGTCATGTCAGTAGTGCTGGTGACAGATCCAGATATTCTTGATACATCTGTTGCCGCATTTAAAGATACCATCAAAGGATACGACTTTACTACTGGCGAACGATATGCTGAATACCGTGAAGGTGACAGAGTTGCGGAGTTTGGCTTAGCGGCTCTAATTGCTGGTGGCGCAGCAGCTGTGGCAAAAAACAAGGGAATATGGGCGGCTATTGTTGGTTTTTTTGTGGCCGCAAAGAAATTTATTATTCTCGCTGCTATCGGCTTATTTACCTGGATAGGGTCATTATTTAAGCGTAAGGAATAATGCTTTCGTTCGAATTGCTTTTAATTATAGGGGTGTTGGGGTTTTACCTATACGACTCCAGCATGCTGCTCTATATCAATGAACTGGTATTTATAAGAGGGTACAGAGCATGGAACTTTAGTTGTCCAAGTACTAACTGGTTGGTGCTTGGTCGGCGGCTATATATTCCTAATCCACTGTCTCCTAATATGCCAATATTTAGGCTGAACTGGGCAGAGTCAAATCATCGAAGTAAAAGCGATATAACCTCATTAGAGGAAGTTCTGGCTGTACTTGTTCCCGTGCAGTATTTACTGGCGACGCTTTTAGCATGTTTCTTTATCGTCCTCCCACTGGTGTTGTTATTGTATGGTAGTGGCCCGCAATTGCTATGGGCATTTGGGGTTATCTATCTGAATATATTCTTGATATTGATTCTGGTTTACCTCAAGAAGGATGTATTGGGGGTATCAAATAGGGAATATCTTGCACTGTCGTTTGAGTCTCTGGCATGCGCGCCATTTGCGCTTAACATTTTGCGCAAACTTACATTGCGTCGATTGTTAAGTAGTGACCCAATGGAATTCGCGAACACAATATTAGATAGAGAAAAGTTTGAGGTATTAGTTGATGTTGTGAACAAAAGAATAGATGAACAGATTGAGTCGGTCGATATAGACAATCCGCGTTCTGTCTCACTTCAATTATACAAAACTAAAATATCAGGAATGAAGCAATGACCTCATCAGAAATGATTGCCATTCTAGTTGGTCTTGTGGCGGGCTATTTTGTCGTGCAGAGATTTATCGGGGAAAGTGAGGAACAAGACTCCTCAGATAGCGCTGGTACAGCTAAAAAAGATAATGATAAGCAGTAGCTATAGTGAGGATCCGTCTTGCACTAATATCTCAAATACGATTTATACTGCTGGCAATATATATGAATAACCTGATAGGGTAATGCGAGTGGATTGAATAACCACATACAAGCCATAGAAAGGTTACTGATTGCCTCTCCAATGGCGTTGGTTTTTTATCCCCATGAGTATTATGAGCAACGCGGAGAATATATAGACGCTTAATATTTAATCATCAAAAAGGTAAGGGGGTAAATAAGCATGAAAATTATTGGAATCATTGTGATGGCTTTTGGGCTTGTCGACTTGGTTGGAAGTTATATGGAATTTGACCTTTGGGGTGGTTTTATTGGCGTTCAACTGCCAGATGTCATTTGGAGTTATTCAGCATATATTGAGATTGCAATTGGCTATATGCTTTTTAGCATGGGCTCTAAAGATGCAGATGAAGCAACAGAGTAATAGTCTGGGGTCGGAGTAAAAGCTATTGGAGCGGAAATACCCATAGAATGGTGGGCAATTATATAGTTTTTACTTCGACTCCAAATGATTCGTAATCAGACCACATGGTGCTCACAATACAATAGCCTGAATACAGAAAGATATAAACTCGACTGAGTTGCGCAACAAAGCAAGCTAGGCTTAATATCGGATATATATTATGTTCTACATGAAGAACCTCAGCAAAACCGCGAAGGAGAGTGTTAGTGAATATTATTGATTATGCCTTGCAGATGGAAAAAGACGGAGAGTCATACTACCGCGAAATGGCACAAAAGGCAGATGATATAGGCACCAGAAAGATATTTTCTATTCTTGCTGATGCTGAGGCAGAGCACTATAAAACTTTTTTGCAGATGAAAGAAAACCAACCTGTCACTAAGAGCGAAAAACAGCATATTGCAAATATCAAGACGCTGTTTAGCGAGATGAAAGAAAGGGGTGGCCAGAATGTTCTTAATGATAAAGAGGTAGCAGCGTATATACAGGCACGTGACATTGAGCGAAAAAGCCAGGAGATTTACAAGCAGAAGGCTGAAGAGTTGACTGATTCTAAGCATAAGGATATTTGTTTGCAGATAGCAGAAGAGGAAGGGCAACACTACATCATACTGGACAACCTGATTGAGTTGCTCCAGCGTCCTAACACTTGGGTAGAAGATGCTGAATGGCGCAACATGGAAGATTATTGAGCGTATTCGGCAAAAAGTAGCTGGTTTAGTTGTGGTTTTCCACCTACTGAAATATTAGGAGAGCAGTTAGATATCACCTGTATAACCCAACCATAGTCAAAGAGGGATAGCTATGACTTTCTATAAACCGTTAAAGAAATCAACCATAAAGGATCGGAGACGTACGGTCGCTGGTATACAACGGATTCGACAGCAGTTTGTGGATATTGAATTTCCTGGCAAAAAAGCATTAGAGTCATTGATACTTGGCACGTGGAATATCCGCAATTTTGATGACGATAGGTTCAACTATGGACCACGCTCACGCGAATCCATGTTCTATATTGCAGAGATTATCTCTCACTTTGATGTGATTGCTGTACAGGAGGTCTGTGAAGACCTGGCGCCACTTGAAGAGTTGATGCGGCTTCTTGGCGGGCACTATCGGTATATTCTGACGGACGTATCTCATTGTGCCCTAGGTGGTAATAAGGAGAGATTGGGGTTCATATATGATGCAAATAAGGTCACGTTTAAGGGTGTGGCCGGCGAGATCGTGCTTCCAGAAAAGATGTTGATTAGTGAGGCAGAAAAACAAAAGCGACAGTTTTCGCGGACCCCATTTGGTGTGCAGTTTCAATCAGGCTGGTTTAAGTTCCTGTTCTCCACGGTGCATATCTATTATGGTAGTAACTCTCCGAATACCCCGCAATATGCGCGTAGGGTGCAAGAGATAGAGGCGGTCGCAAAATACCTGGCTAAGGAGGCGCGGGCCAGCGACCCGAATCAAATACTGGTGGGTGACTTTAACATCAAGAATATTGGTAGCGATGGTTTCAATGCGCTGGAAAAAAATGGATTCACAGCCGTGAAAAACAAGAAAGGCAGTAATAAGGATCAGACAAAACATTACGATCAGATATCATTTCTTTCTCGACGCAACGAACTTGTATTAATTCAGCCGGAACGCCAGGATAGGGTTATGCAGTTTTTCGATAGCGTGTACCGGGATAGTGATTTTGAGATGTATAAACCGATCATAAAAAAACGTCTGCAAGAAAAATTGAAAAAGGCTCAAGACGAACTGGCCGCGGCAACCTCACAGACAAAAAAGAAAAAGGCCATGAGGCAGATTGAAAGTCTTAAAGCCGCAGGCAGATCTAACGCGTCACTAGAGGAGTATTATCAGGAATGGCGAACTTTCCAAATGAGCGACCACCTACCTCTTTGGGTTGAGTTGGAGATAGATTTCTCGGATGGATATCTGGATTACTTGAGTACATATAGGCCCTAATCCAACAAAATTCACCACTGTAGTAATCACAAACTTCTCCATCCTGTAACAATGCTGTAACAGTGTGGGCGTACCATTCTGATACTCACACTTTATTGGTTGCGAACTATGGAGAACAGAGATATACAAATCCCACCACTACTTAATTTTATACTCAGCCCAAAATTCTATGGACTGATGATTAAAGTGCTAATAGGGATGTTAATGATATGCCTGAGCCTGTGGCTTGTTACAGGTATGTTTAGCCTGATAAAACACATGCTGGTAGCAGTTTCAGGCGAGTGGGGACGGGAGGCAGAGAAGATTATAGTCGATGTGGTAATCATTCTGGCTATTCTGGAGCTGGTTCGTACCTTGCAATCATATCTAGAATTGGGCCGGGTAAAATTGACACTTATACTCGATGCCTCATTGGTGGTTCTAATCGGTGAGCTGATCAGTTTGTGGTATCGCGATTACACGGCCATGGAGGTAATACTCAGTATGGGTGTAATCACCATGCTTACCCTGCTTCGGATTATAACCGTCAAGTTTTCTCCCGAGCTCTGCTCAGACGAGGACGACGCAAAGGGCGATCAAAAGCAATATAAATCATTCTCTGTACTATAATATTATCGAAACACTAAAGGATTATAATCGTCTTACATATAAGACCAAGGAGCTATACAAGCATGACCATAGAAAAACGCCTGCATAAACGCCTGAATCTAGATGTAGATAGCCATATTCTCTATCGTGGCCGCCATATAACCGCAACAACCAAAGATATCACTCCATATGGAGCGCTTCTGAGTACTGATAGGCTATCTGTTCCAACCGGCATACTGCTTAAGCTATCTATCGAGATAGATGGCCGCCATGAGATTGTTTCTGGTCTGGTCATCTGGTGTGGGCAGCAGAAGATTGGAGTTATGTTCCAGCATGCACAGTATGCTTTGTTCACAGCTGCCGAATCACTGTGTGGCAACCATGTTTTGGGAAAACAAGAATCAATAGACGATTCCCTTACCTCAAGTATTTCACCTAAGCATGTACTGTTTCAGCCAGAGACCAGTGCTCTCCTATGATATTTGGCCTTGATAAATGTATTGGGTAGGAGTCAAACTGCCTTAGCTGACCTGCCTGAGCTATCAGCTCTTCTTCAGAGGATATGATCAAGGATGATCACTTGCGGCAGATCGAAAACCCATACCCTAGACTTGGGTAAATATGGCATTTACTATTATCTCCATACTCTTCTGCTTTTCCAAGAATAGTGAGAAGACCAATTGGAGACACTCCTTGTTTATTCTTGGTTGACTATCTCATGGCGTTGCAACCAGAGGTTAATATTATGAGGAATAAAAAAGTTGTTGGTAGTTGTCTCTGTGGGGCGGTTAGTTATCAATTTGTTGGGCCGTCTAAGGTTTTTCAATACTGCCACTGTTCCAGGTGTCGTAAATTCACCGGCTCTGCGCACGCCTCTAATATTATTGTTGCTCCTTCTCAGTTTAGCTGGCTTAGTGGTGAGGAGTTAGTCGGTAGGTATGAGCTTCCGGATGCGAAGCACTTCGCAACTTCATTCTGTAAAAAATGTGGTTCTTCACTGCCGTGGCTAACTCAGAGTGGCAAGGCGGTCGTTGTGCCCGCAGGCACGCTGGACGATGATCCGGTAGAGAGGCCGATCCACAATATATTCATGGACAACAAGGCGCCGTGGTACAAGGAGGTTGGGGAGCTAAAACAATATGCGGGGCTTCCAGTAGAAGATGGGTGAGCTCAGATTGCCCTGATACTGGCGTCCCTGAATGCCTGCCTGAACTCTTCGTAGTCATTGACCACCGGATATTGTGGAAATTCATCAATTACATTCTGCGGTGGACGAAACAGGATGCCACGATCTGCCTCGGCCAGCATGGTGGTGTCATTGTAGGAATCACCAGCCGCAATGACTCGGTAGTTGAGCCCCTTGAATGCCTTAACCGCCTGACGTTTGGGGTCTTTTTGTCTTAGGTGATAGTCGGTCACAAAACCGTTTTCATCCACGCTTAACTTGTGACAGAGGAGGGTGGGCCACCCCAGTTGACGCATTAGCGGGGCGGCAAATTCATAGAAGGTATCAGAGAGTATTACTACCTGAAACCGCTGTTGCATCCACCCTAGGAACTCATTGGCTCCATCCATAGGCCCCATGCCATCAATTACCTCCTGAATATCCGGCAGACCGAGTTTATGCTCTTGCAAGATGCGTAAGCGCTGTTGCATCAGGACATCGTAATCGGGGATATCCCGCGTGGTGGCGCGCAGTTCCTCAATACCGGTACGTTCGGCAAAGTTGATCCAGACTTCTGGGATAAGTACCCCTTCCAGGTCAAGACATGCGATTTCCACGGGTGTTCTCCTTACGACAATATTATTAAGGCTGGAATGATACTACACCATGCTCTCTGGGGGCAGTCTGTCTAGTAGTTCTCTTAATATATCTCCCGTTTTGCGCCCAGTCACGTCAATTGTAATATCTGCCTTTCCCGCATATACCGGTTCTCTTTTTTGCAGGAGGATTCGTGCCTTTTTTGGGTCCTTTAGCAGGGGCCTTTTATTTATTTTTTTCGTGGCTTTAGGGTGGCTCATCATCTTATTTATAATGGTGTCAAAGTCAGACTTAAGGTAGACCACAGTACCGATTCGGTTGAGGTTATCGACAACATGAAAGCCGCCACCGGTTGAGATTATGCAATTGGACACACTCTGTTCCAGCCACTCCGCGACTTGTACCTCCAATGCCCTAAAATACTCCTCTCCATCTTCCTTGAAAATATCTTTAATCCTTCTGTTTTCCATACTTTCTATCAGGTCATCTGTGTCTACGGCAAAGCGCCCGGTCTCTTTGACCAGTGCCCGCGCGAGGGAGCCTTTACCAACCCCCATGAATCCAACGAGAACGATATTGCGTATATTTTTCATAAGGTGGGACGATATCATATTTGGATATCCATTACGCTGATTGCCAGGGTGATATAAGATAGCTGCAATAATTGATGTCTGGAGAGATATATGGGTCTGGATGATTGGATTTTGGCGAATGAGGCCCCACTGCGACTAGGGTTTTTCTTCGGGATTCTACTGCTGATGATGCTGTGGGAATTCAGATCTCCACGCCGCCAGTTAAGGGAGTCCAGGTTGGTGCGCTGGGGTAACAATCTGGGGCTGGTGTTTCTTAATACCATGCTGTTGCGCTGGCTCTTTCCGATAGCCGCAGTAGGGGTCGCTGCAGCCGCTCAAGAATATGGCTGGGGGGCCATGAACTACCTCGGTATAGAGGGAGCATGGGCTGTTGTACTCGCTGTAGTCATTCTCGATATGGCCATCTATCTACAGCATGTGATGGTGCATGCTGTTCCTCTGTTGTGGCGTCTGCACCGCGTCCACCACGCAGATTTGGACTACGATGTGACTACCGGTGCCCGTTTTCACCCTATAGAGATTGTGCTCTCTATGCTGATCAAATTTGCGGTAATTCTGCTGCTTGGTCCACCGGTGGTGGCGGTAGTTATGTTTGAGGTGATACTGAACGGGATGGCCATGTTTAATCATGGTAATGTGCGCTTGCCACTACCGCTGGATCGAATGCTACGCTTGCTATTGGTAACACCGGATATGCACCGGGTACACCATTCGGTAGCGGACGATGAGGCCAACAGTAATTTCGGTTTTAATCTCTCGCTCTGGGACAGAATGTTTGGGACATATACAGCTCAGCCACGGGCTGGACATGAGGCGATGACTATCGGAATACATAAATATCGTGATATGAAGTGGTGTGGCTGGTTGCCAGGTATGTTGAGTATGCCTTTTGTCGGCAAGATCAGCAGCTATGCAATCAATCGTCGCAGCTGGGATGGGGAGGATCAATGCTAGATACAGTGTCACTACTAACAACGGGCTCAGATTTTCCGTCTGTTGAGCGCGAGAGGTTCTCTACCCTACAGCTGAATCTTGGGTATCGCTGTAACCAGTCATGTTTGCATTGCCATGTGAATGCGGGACCAAACCGCAGTGAGCAGATGGGACGTGAGACTATCGATATCGCTCTTGAGCTGCTACAGACCAACGGGATCAAAAACCTTGATTTGACCGGCGGTGCTCCGGAGCTGCACCCAGATTTTCGTTATCTAGTGAGTGCCGCCAGGGGGCTTGGTGTAGCAGTGATTGACCGTTGTAATCTAACAATTCTCAACGAGCCAGGAATGGAAGATTTAGCCGCCTTTCTAGCTGCTGAGGGGGTAGAGGTAGTGGCGTCCATGCCCTGCTATCTGCAGGAGAATATCGATGCCCAACGGGGCGATGGGGTCTACCTGTCGAGTATAGAGGCACTACAGAAACTCAATGCCATCGGTTATGGGCAGGAGGGAAGTGGCCTAATCCTGAATCTTATGTACAATCCTGCCGGTCCCTCTCTGCCGCCCCCCCAAGAGGGACTAAAGGCTGACTATAAGCGTGCATTACTGCAGATGGCAGGGATTGTGTTCAATGATCTGTATGTCCTGGTCAATATGCCGATAAAGCGATTTGGCAGTACCCTGATGTCCCATGGCAAGTTTGAGGAGTACATGGCACTGTTGAAAGACTCTTTTCAGCCAGCCAATCTCGATACTCTTATGTGTCGCTCTACGATTAGTGTCAATTGGCAGGGACGGCTATACGATTGTGACTTTAACCAGATGCTGAATTTGCCGATGCAGCTTGCAGATAATAACAGACCCTATATCGGAGACCTGCTGGGCAGGGATCTACAGGGTGCCCACATAGCGGTGGCTGACCACTGCTACGGCTGTACCGCTGGTCAGGGCAGTAGTTGTGGTGGTGCGTTGAGCAAGTAATGCCAACACAGATCTCCATTATTATTCCGGTACTAAATGAGTCTAGAGGAATAGAGACTACACTGCTCTCCCTGCAACCGCTGCAACGCCGTGGGCATGAGCTGTTGGTGGTGGATGGTGGTAGTCGTGATGACAGCGTAGCAATTGCCGAGAAATATGCCGATAGAGTCATTATTAGTGAACCGGGGAGGGCGCGGCAGATGAGTGCCGGTGCCCGTGAGGCCGGTGGCCAGATCCTATGGTTTGTGCATGCCGACAGCTTGGTGCCGGAACAGGCCGACCAGGCGATCATCCAGGCACTTACTGGTGGAGCGTGGTGGGGTCGTTTTGATATCCGCCTGTCATCGGAGCGCTGTTCATTTCGGATAATAGAGCGGCTGATGAACCTGCGCTCTCGCTTTAGCGGCATCGCCACAGGTGACCAGGGGATCTTCGCGCAGCGGGAGCTGTTCGATAGAGTCGGAGGTTATGCTGATATTCCTCTGATGGAGGATATAGAGCTGAGCAAGCGACTCAAGAGGCATTCTCGCCCTTGCGCCTTGCGCCAGTGCCTGACCACCTCTAGCAGGCGTTGGGAGAGAGATGGCATACTCTCCACGGTTATCTTGATGTGGTATCTGCGCCTAGCCTACTATATGGGCAAATCCCCGGTTGAGCTGGCGCATCTCTACCAGCGGCATTCAACTGCATGAGGTACCCCAACGCCCATATCCTCGTCTTTGCCAAGGCGCCTGTTGCTGGAGAGGTGAAGAGTCGACTGGCAGCATCCATCGGTCAGGAGCAGGCCGCACAGATATATAGCTGCATGTTACAGCGGACGGTTATGTTGGTGGCCAGGGCAGGATTGGCTCCGACCAGCCTGGTGGTTTCACCCGATACTACACACCCGCTATTTTCCATAATGGAGGAGAGATTCGGTCTGGAGCTACAACAGCAAGAGGGGGCCGATCTTGGTGAGCGTATGCACAATGCCTTGGAGGATGCCCTTGGTAAGGCAGAGTATGCGTTGCTCATAGGTACCGACTGCCCAATGCTGGATGAGGGGTATCTTGAGGATGCACTATCCCGGCTGGACGGCGGGGCAGATGTAGTTATTGGTCCAGCCGAGGATGGAGGTTATATGCTTATAGGTGTGCGCCGTGTTGAGCCACTGCTGTTTAGTGAAATAAGCTGGAGCAAACCGGGGGTGATGGCGACCACAAGAGAGCGTTGCAGTGAGGCGGGTCTAACACTACAGGAGTTGGAGCAGCGTTATGATATTGATACCTACGATGATCTGTTGCGTTTTGTGCAGGAGGTACCTGGAGGATTAGAGTTTAGCTGCTAGCAATCGGCAATTACCGCAGAGATTGCGGCAGTCAATTGGTCCAGTTCGGCCCGTTTGATTATGAATGGAGGCATTAGATAGATCAGCTTGCCAAAGGGCCTTATCCATACCCCATGCTCGACAAATTTTGGCTGTATGCTTTTTAGATCGACCGGCTGTTTCATCTCAACCACGCCAATAGCACCCAATACTCTTACATCTGCCACACCAGGATTGTCACGGCACGGCTCCAGCCCCTCCCTGAGACCTTGCTCAATCGCACGAATGCGCTCTTGCCATGGGGATTCCAGTAGTAATTTTATACTGGCAATGGCAACACTACAGGCTAGTGGGTTGCCCATAAAGGTGGGGCCGTGCATAAACAGCCCGGGCTCTCCCTGACTGATGGCAGTACTTACATCATCTGTAGTAAGAGTGGCGGCCAGGGTCATATAGCCACCGGTCAGCGCCTTGCCGACACACATGATATCCGGGGCAATCCCTGCATGCTCGCAGGCGAAGAGCCTTCCGCTACGGCCAAAACCTGTGGCGATCTCATCCAGGATCAGCAGAACTCCACATCGGTCACATAGCTCTCGTACTCGGCGCAGGTAGTCAGCGGAGTAGAAGCGCATGCCTCCTGCCCCCTGGACAATCGGTTCCATAATCACTGCGGCGATAGAGTCCGCGTGCTGCTCCAGAGCGGAGGCCATCGGCGCGATATCTGCGTCGCTGCATGGGGTGCCAAAGTGGCAGTCAGGTGCATCGACAAAAAACTGTTGTGCCACCGCATCCTTGAATAGTGCATGCATGCCGTTGACCGGATCACATACCGACATGGCGCCAAAGGTGTCACCGTGGTAGCCGCAACGGATAGTGAGGAAGTGCTGTTTATTTGGTTGTCCCCTGGCGTGCCACTGCTGGATGGCCATCTTCATGGCGACCTCTACCGCGACCGAGCCGGAGTCGGCCAGGAATACGTTGTTTAAGGGCTCTGGAGATAGCTTTACGAGCAGCTCTGACAACTCAACTGCTGGACGGTGGGTGAGTCCACCAAACATGACGTGGGCCATTGATTTAAGTTGGGACTGGATGGCTTGATTCAGCTGTGGATGGTTATATCCGTGGATGGCGCACCACCAGGACGACATGCCATCAACCAACTCTTGCCCACTACTTAGACGCAGGTATACTCCGTGGGCCGACTCAACTGGAAAGATTGGTAGATCAGCACCAATAGAGCTGTATGGGTGCCACAAATGCTTTCTATCTTTATCTAGCAATCCTGGTGCTCACTTTTTATTTAATTTGACTAGCACCTCATGTGCCGTCTCTTCGACCGATTTTCCGGTGACGTGTACCACCGCCCAGCCATGATCACGACATAGCGAACGCGCCCACTGTAGCTCTTTTTTAACTGCGGCACGATCAATGTAGTCGGTTGTGGTTTTTACACCCAGAGTTTTTACCCGGATCTCTCTGCGTCTCACGAGTTGATCTCTATCCAGGAAAAGGCAGGCCACCTTATCTGGGTCAACTTTTAACAATGGCGGGGGTAGAGGAATACCCATTACCAGAGGAATGTTTACAACCTTATATCCACGGCAGGAGAGATATATAGATAGTGGCGTTTTGCTGGTACGGGATATACCTACTAGGATCATATCAGCCTCCTGCAGGTGGCTAAAAGATTGACCATCATCATTTCTCAGGGCAAACTCCATCGCCTCCATACGTTGAAAATACTCCTCTCCGACTTCATGTAGGAGCCCAGGAGTTCCCTCTGGAGAGTGACCAAAAAATTTTGTTAGTTTATGTAAGACGGGGCTGATCAGATCAAGGCAATCAATATTGCGCTTATCACATTCTATGTCGGTAAATGTGGACAGGTTACGATCGACAAAGGTGTAAAAGATCAGAGCATGTTGATGTTGCTGCTCGGCACTGTCCAATACTTCGCAAACCTGCGCTTCAGTGCGGACATGGCCGATACGCTTTACCCGCACATCATCTTTACGGAACTGGGTAATAGCTGCATTGATAATAGTCTCCGCAGTCTCACCAGTTGCATCCGAAAGTAGATATAAAAAATTATCCTGTGACATAGCAATATCACCTTGTATGAATGCTGGTCTACAAGTGGGAGAGGCTGGCAGCGATCCCGCGTTACTACTCCTTCATAACCGCAGCCTGGGCTGCTGCAAGTCGGGCAATCGGTACGCGAAATGGCGAACAGGAGACGTAGTTCAGTCCAATGTCGTGGCAGAACTGAATAGAGAGTGGATCACCACCATGTTCGCCACAGATACCCATTTTCATATCATGTTTTTCGCCGCGACCTTTGGTTACGGCCATCTCTACCAATTGACCGACACCGCTGGTATCGAGTGATTGAAAAGGGTCACGCTCTAGGATCTCCTGATGGATATAGTTTGGCAGGAATGAGTTGATGTCATCACGGCTATAGCCAAAGGTCATCTGAGTAAGGTCATTGGTACCGAAGCTGAAGAAGTCAGCATGTTGTGCTACCTCGTCAGCAGTCAGGGCGGCGCGTGGGATCTCTATCATGGTCCCGATATGTATGTTTAGGTCTTCGCTGTATCCCATAGATTGTGCGACAGCATCTATAGTCTCTTTGATCTCACGCCGTAGCAGGGAGAGCTCTTTATAGGTGCCAACAAGAGGCACCATTATCTCCGGGCGTGCATCTATGCCTTTCTTTCTGCATTCAATAGTTGCCTCGGTGATGGCGGTAACCTGCATCTTAAGTATTTCTGGGTAGGTGATCGATAGGCGGCAACCACGGTGACCCAGCATAGGATTGGTTTCGTGCAGTTGGGTGACACGCGCCTTTATTTTCTTCAGAGGAACACCAAGATGATCAGCGAGTTCCTGTTGCAGCTGCTCTTCATGCGGCAGGAATTCATGCAGTGGTGGATCAAGCAGGCGTACTGTAACAGGCAGACCCTGCATGGCAGTAAATAACCCCTCGAAGTCTGCACGCTGGTATGGTAGCAGTTTGTCCAGTCCGATCTTGCGATCACCTTCGCTGTCGGCCAGGATCATCTCGCGCATATCAGTAATGCGGTCACCATCAAAAAACATGTGCTCAGTACGACAAAGACCGATACCCTGTGCACCCCATTCGCGGGCACGGGTGGCATCATCCGGGGTGTCAGCATTGGCCCAGACCTGCAATGTGCGGTTGGCGTCAGCCCACTCCATCAGGGATTTAAACTCTGCCGATAGCTCTGGCTCTTCTCGTTCGACTTCACCCGCCATCACCTCGCCTGAGCTGCCGTCAATACTGATGACATCCTGATCACTGAAGGTACGACCATTGATGGTAACGGTGCGATTTTGTTCATCTATTACCACTTCACCAGCACCAGCAATACAGCACTTACCCCAACCGCGGGCTACTACAGCCGCATGGCTGGTCATGCCTCCGGTAGAGGTGAGAATGCCGGCAGCGGCGTGCATGCCGCTTACATCTTCCGGGCTGGTATCTTTGCGCACCAGGATGATAGATTCACCCTCGTGGGAGCGATCTACCGCCTCATCTGCGGAGAAGGCGATCTTGCCAGAGGACGCACCCGGCGATGCTGGCAGGCCCACGGTCAGGGTGTCACGCTTGGCAGAGGCCTTAAAGGTGGGCAGTAGTAACTGGTTGAGATCGTTTGCTGGGACTCGTAGCAGTGCCTCGCGCTCAGTTATAAGGCTATCTACCACCATATCCACGGCAATCTTTACCGCTGCACGTCCGGTGCGTTTGCCGGTACGAGTCTGCAGCAGGAAAAGCGTGCCTTTTTCTATGGTGTATTCAATATCCTGCATTTCCTTGTAATGGGTCTCGAGGATACGCTTTATATCCAGCAGCTGTTCATAGATTTCAGGACGCCACTCGACCATCTCGTCCACGTTTTGAGGGGTGCGGATACCCGCTACCACATCTTCACCCTGGGCATTGATCAGAAATTCACCAAAGAACTTATCATTGCCGGTAGAAGGGTCGCGGGTAAAGGCGACACCTGTACCAGAGTCATCTCCCATATTACCGAACACCATGGTTTGCACATTTACTGCGGTACCACGTAGCCCGGTAATCTCGTTGATCTCGCGATAACGCACTGCACGGGGGATATTCCAGCTTTTAAATACCGCCTCTATAGACTTTTCCAATTGCTTGTATGGATCCTGCGGAAACTCCTCGCCGGTATGTTTTTTATATACACCCTTGTATGCCTCAATCAGTTCCGTGAGGCCTTCTATGTTAAGGTCGGTATCCTTGGTAACGTTGTATTTGTGCTTGATCCGGTCAAACTCCTGTTCGAAAGAATCATGGGGGACCTCCATTACCACATCGCCAAACATATTGATCAGGCGGCGATAGGCATCCAGGGCAAAGCGGCGATTGCCAGAGATATTGGCCAAACCATCCATGGCCTGGTCGGTAAGACCAAGGTTGAGGACCGTATCCATCATGCCCGGCATACTCACCGCGGCGCCACTACGTACTGAGACCAGCAGAGGATCATCCTCGGAGCCAAACCGCTTGCCTGTCTCTGCCTCAACTATCTGCATGTACTCTTTGATCTCATCAAACAGACCATCCGGCAGTTTTCCTCCCAGATCGTTGTACTCGGCACAGGTCTCGGTAGTTATGGTGAAGCCCGGCGGTACTGGCAGGCCGATAGAGGTCATCTCTGCCAGATTTGCCCCCTTGCCACCCAGCAGAGACTTCATCTCTTTGGTACCTTCTGATTTGGTCTTGCCAAAGTAGTGAACACGTTTGCTGGATTTCATCGTTATTACCTTTATCCTGTGGGTAGATATCTGCACTTGATAGCTGCAGATGATTGAAATAATGATATGTAAAACAGTATGTTATAGATAATATTTCATTCAAATAATGAAGATAAAAAAAAGCCACCTTTTCCGGCAAAGACCCGCCTACATTGGGAGTGGTACGGCAGCACTGTTAAGCATAGTTAATTCTAAAAGATAGTGGGCAAAAGGGGAATATCAGATTGTGATAAATCTGCTATTTATGGACAGGATGTAGCAGAGTACAGAGACAAGTTGAGACCGAAGGTCGAGAGTGTGGCTTGGGCCATGTGCGCGACCAGAACGAGCTGTGCGACGCGAGCGTCAGGCTAGCTAGTACTGCATGAAGCTTCGTTAGAAGATTCTACAGTGAGTTCAGGAAATACTTTATGTGACCAGAACGCTGCGTAGCAGGGTTAGAGAATCCATCATGATACCCGAAGGGTTTCTAGGGGAACGCCGAAGGCGATTCTGAAGTGAGAGCGGCGAATGGCTCAGTCCAGCTCAAACCGCATGGTAAAGGCAACATCGTATGGCGTAGGCACGCTGCTCGGCGGGGATGGTAGAGGGATCGATTTTTTGATTGCAGCGCGTGCGGCCGAAGAGAGCAGCATGTGGCCACCATGCAGCTGAAGGGTACTGATACTGCCATCATCTAGCACCTTGAAATGGACCTGTATAGACCCTTCCGTACCGCGTCGTCTGGCCATTCTTGGGTAGTGCTTATTGCGTTCAATCCTTGCCATTATCTGGGAGAGGTAACTCTGCAACTCCTGTTTCCTGGCGTCGGAGGCCATGAGTGCCTGACCTACTTCTTGTGACTCTGATACTTCGGGACGAGGTGGTGTCGGCTTAGGCTCTATCTGTGGTTTTGGTTCTGGCTTGGGTAGCGGCTCAGACGTTGGTATTACCCTAGGCTTTGGAGTCGCTTGCTGGGTGACCTGTGGTGGGGCAGGTCGCTGAAAACTGATACTGATATTTTTGTTTATTGGCTCTCTGTCGGTTATTCCAGCGATATCTATGCGTGGATCGGCGATTGTAATAAGCAGTGCAGCATGGACAATAATAGAGAACGTTATGGTGAGCAGGTAAGATCTGGAGCCGCTACCACCCACAAACTCTTCATTGATTATGCGAAGAGCACGGGCGTCTGCACTAGATGGCATGAAATATCCGTTCATTATGTCAATATCGTCCGATCCATACACCGTTGGGCATACTATTATTGCAGAAAAAAACGCAGAAATAACCATGTTATGTGACACAGCAGGTGTGGCATATAACATACCGCCAGTGGGGTATGTAGCGCCATGTATACCCAGTGTAGAATCGCGTAAAACTATAATATTGGGGATAGGGATTATGAAAAAAGCGTTGATTCTAGCGGGTGGTACAGCACTGAGCAGTGTCATTATTGGTGCCAGCAGTGTACAGGCAGAGGAGTCGGGAACACTGCCAGTGATACTGGTCGAATCGGTGCCACTGAGTGAACCTGAGGGCAAGACCTACGTGCCACCACATACGGTACAGAAAGGCCCGGCGTCGGATGGTGGTGATCTACTGCGTAATGTTACCGGTGTTTCTGGAGTGCGCATGGGTGGGCATGGTATCGATCCGGTGATCCGTGGTCAGAGTCAAACTCGTCTTAATATCCTGCTTGATGGTGCATATATCCATGGTGGCTGCCCCAACCGCATGGATCCGCCAACGGCCTATGCACCTATCCATAGCTATGACACAGTTACCGTAGTCAAGGGTTCTCAGACCGTAAAGTATGGTGGCGGTGGTAGTGGTGGCTCTGTATTGCTGGAGCGGAATCCCCCCACCTTTGCTGAAGGTGAGACAATGAAGGCCGAGCTAGGATACAGCTACGACAGCAATCCGGATGGTCACCAGACCTTTGCCGATCTTGCCGCAGGCAACAATATCGGTTTTATCCGGGGCAACATACACTATGGTGAGGCCAATAACTACGAGGATGGTGATGGTAATGAGGTGCGCACCTCCTATCGAAAAAAGGGCGCCAATGTGATGTTCGGCATAACCCCGGATGTTGATACCCTCATTCAGTTCAGCGTCGAGGCAAACCGGGAGGACAATGTTCTCTATGCTGGTGCCATGATGGATGCACCTATGTCTGACAGCGATACGTATCGCATTAAATTTGAGCGGGAGGCGGCCATAGGCCCTTTTAGTGCCATCAAGGCAGAGCTCTACAGTAGCAGTGTGGACCATCTGATGGATAATTATACACTGCGTACAGCAACAGGGGCTTTGATGCGCACACCTACGGAGTCTGATACCTGGGGCGGAAGGCTGATGGGAGACATTGAGCTTACTCCAGACTCTACTTTAACTATTGGTGTAGATCATCAGGATAACGAGCGTGAGGCGATCCTCAACAACGACACTGCCAATAGAGTCATGTCTCACATGTGGGCCGATGCCAGGCTCAAGCAGACCGGTCTGTTTGCCGAATACAGCAACGAACTAACAGACACTGACCGGCTCGATATGGGCCTGCGCTATGATCGGGTCAAGGCCAGTCTGGGTAACCCTGATGCGCCTGGTTTCATGCCAACTAGTACTCCAAATCAGATGTTCCTGGCCTACTACGGAACCACCGCAGATGATCATACTGAGAACAATGTCGGCGGTTTCATTCGGTTGAAACACTCACTTACAGACATTCCAGCCTATCTATACGTATCGGCCAGTCGCAGTGTGCGCACTGCCGATTCTACCGAGCGTTATATGGCAAAGTGGGTTGGAACGGCCAATATGCGCTGGGTCGGTAATCCCGATCTGGATCCAGAAAAGCATCACCAGCTGGAGCTTGGAGTAGTATCCGAGACAGCTGATATGAATATCTCCAGTTCCATCTATTACAATGACGTGGACGACTTTATACTCTATGACCGCGCCCATGGGCAGGACTCGATCCTGCTGGCTGACAGTGCGGTGATCTATCGTAATATCGATGCAGAGCTGTACGGCCTTGAATTTGAGATTGGCCAGCGTTGGGGGAACTGGAGTGCCGGGTTTGCTCTCGCTTATACACATGCCCAAAACAAGAGCGACCATCGTCCTATAGCCCAGATTCCGCCTCTTGAAGGGAGTGTCAGCCTGGATTATACAAATGGCCCGTGGAGTGCCGGTGGTGTTGTAAGGGCTGCCGCTAAACAGACCAGGGTAGATGATAATACGGCCACAGGCAGTGGTTTGGATAGCGAGAAGACTCCCGGTTGGGGAGTCCTTAATCTACACGCCGGCTACAAGATAAAGAAGCAGTGGCAGATAGAGGTTGGAGTGAAAAACCTGTTCGACAAGGATTATGCCCAGCACCTGAACAAAGCTAGTTCTATCGATGCAGGGTCCCAGGTAGATGAGCCGGGACGCTCTTTTTGGGTAAGTATGAACGCCAAATTCTAACCTCAACAACATGGATCCTAGTCCGTATATTGCGCCAATAGGATGGGGCAATATGCGGGCTAGCAGCTGCGCTTACTGTCGAATTAGTCCCCTACTTTGTGTTATGTTGTGCCAGATAACTATATTCTGAATAGAGGCAGGTTTATCCATGCCTGCGCGCAACAACCACAAGGTGAAACCATGACTGAACTGCTGCAACAGACATACTACGGCAATAGCGTACAGGCCTGGCTAATATCACTCAGCATCATAGCGGGTGCGGTAATTCTGGGGAAGCTGGCCTACTGGATCTTCTCCAAGGTGGTCACCGCCTTCAGTAGCCGCACCGAAAGCCGACTCGATGACATAATCATCGATATGGTTGAGAAGCCGGCGGTATTCTTTATCGTCGTTAGCGGTATCTGGTTCGCCCTGAATAGACTGACCCTGCCGGATACTCTCACCGGTGCCATCAGTGGTGCTTACAACATGATCTTTGCCCTGCTGGTCGCCTGGATGTTGAGTCGGCTGTTTGATGCGATCTACCAGGAGTATTTGATGCCTTTGGTGGAACGCAGTGATAATGACCTGGACGATCAGTTGATGCCGGTATTGCGTAAGATGGTACGGCTAACCATCTGGACCATGGCATTTGTAATCGGACTCGACAACGCCGGTTACGATGTTGGCGCGCTGCTGGCAGGGCTTGGTATCGGTGGTTTGGCCCTAGCTATGGCGGCCAAGGATACCGTCTCCAATATGTTTGGAGGTGTCACCATATTTACTGACAAGCCATTCCGTGTCGGTGATAGGATTGTAGTGGCTGGTTTTGATGGCGCGGTGGAGGAGATAGGAATCCGCAGTATACGTCTACGTACATTAGCAGGGCGTATTGTCACCATTCCTAATTCCCACTGTGCTGATACACCGGTGGAGAATATCTCCAGCGAGCCATCACGGAAGGTTGTACTAAATCTGGGGCTGACCTATGACACCAAGCCGGAACAAATGCAGCAGGCTATGGATCTGCTGAAGGCGATCAATGATGGTAGTGAAAACACCGAAGATAAGACGATTATCTCATTTGATGGGTTTGGGGATTTTGCCCTCAACATCATGTTTGCCTACTATATTTGCAAGGGTTCAGATATTGCTGCTACCCAGAGCGAGATCAGCATGGCCATTCTGACTCAGTTCAACCAGAACGGTCTAGAGTTTGCCTTTCCTACCCAGACTCTATACAACATAGAGGCCACACCAGCATGAGTATCGATATCCTGATTGGAGGTAATGGTAAGAACCAGGTGGTACTGCCGGCCAGTACTGCAAATCGTCACGGCCTGATCGCCGGGGCTACCGGTACCGGCAAGACTGTATCCCTGCAGGTATTGGCTGAGAATTTTTCCAGTATCGGGGTGCCGGTCTTCCTGGCCGACGTGAAGGGTGATCTCTCTGGACTGGCCCAGGCTGGCAGCGAGAACGATAAGATCAGCTCACGTCTTCAGACCATTGGAATAGATAGTTTTACCACTCAACCGAGTCCTACCCTGTTCTGGGATCTGTTTGGCAAGAAGGGGCATCCGGTACGCACTACTATTTCCGATATGGGACCTCTGCTGCTCTCTAGTCTGCTAGAGCTGAACGATACCCAGACAGGAGTCCTCTACAGTGCTTTCAAGCTTGCCGATGACGATGGCCTACTACTGCTTGATCTCAAAGATCTGCGTAGCATGCTGCACTGGATGGGGGACAATGCCAGTGAGCTATCCACCGAGTATGGCAATATCACTCAGGCCAGTATTGGAGCTATTCAGCGCCGTTTTCTTGTGTTGGAAGAGGAGGGGGCGGAGAACTTTTTTGGTGAGCCTGCATTACGGCTGGATGATTTGATGATTACCGACTTTTCTGGTCGTGGTGTCATCAGTTTGCTGGATGTTACTGATCTGATCAATCAGTCACCGCGGCTCTATGCAACTTTTCTACTATGGCTATTGGCCGAACTGTTCGAGCAACTGCCGG
Organism: Sedimenticolaceae bacterium; assembly: GCA_050304615.1. Taxonomy (GTDB): domain Bacteria; phylum Pseudomonadota; class Gammaproteobacteria; order Chromatiales; family Chromatiaceae; genus CBFDBF01. Next base: position 194,557 of record JBNLDW010000012.1, on the reverse strand, counting down.
AGGTTGGTGATCCAGAGAAGCCGAAGTTGGTGATCTTCTTTGATGAGGCGCATCTGCTGTTTGATCGTGCCCCGCGTGCCTTGTTGGACAAGATAGAACAGGTAGTAAGACTCATTCGCTCAAAGGGTGTCGGGGTCTTTTTTGTCACTCAGAATCCACTCGATATACCAAATGATATCCTGGGGCAGTTGGGATTACGGGTACAGCATGCCCTGCGTGCCTTTACTCCCCGGGACAAGAAGGCAGTCAAGGCTGCGGCCGAAACATTCCGCCAGAATCCTGAGTTGGATACTGAGACGGTTATATCAGAACTTGGTACCGGTGAGGCGCTAGTATCGGTACTTGATCTAAAGGGTAGTCCAACCCCGGTGGAGCGGATCCTTATTCGGCCACCAGAGTCCCGTATTGGCCCACTAACTGCTGTTGAGCGTAATGAGACATTTGGTCGTTCACCCTTGAAGGGGCGTTATGATGAGATGGTTGACCGTGAGTCGGCCTTTGAGCTGCTAAAGAAGAGGGTGGCCGAGGAGGCCAAAGAAGAGGCGGCAGAGAAGGCGCGCGAGGAGCGGGAGAAGAAGGAGAAGAAATCCTCTGGCGGTAGTTTTTGGGGTGGAAATTCTAGGCGTCAGGGGGTTGGAGAGGCCCTGGTCAAGAGCGTAGCGCGTACGGTAGGCACTACACTGGGCCGCAAGATTGTACGAGGGATTCTGGGGTCACTGATCAAATAAGCTTAGATCATTGCGGCCATAATCGAGGTCTTCTCCAGGCGCTCAGCCAGTATATTGAGAAGCATCTTGTCGATGGAGTTCTGGAGTTCAGTTGAGGATTCATGCAGCGCCTCTGCCTGGATCTTGATGACAAGGACATCAGTGTTGCTGATAACGCTGGCGCTACGCGGGTGTCGTTTGCCGTGTATATATGCCATCTCCCCGAAACACTGCCCCTCTTCAATATTTCCAAGATTAGCCTCCCCAATCATAATCCTGGCATCACCAGAGGCTAGGATAAACAGGGAACCGCCTATCTTTCCCTCAATTATAAGGGCCTTCTCCGCCGGGAATTTATGCCATTTGCTTATCCTAACTATCTCCCACAGCTCAACATCGGAAAAGCCATTAAAGAAAGTCAGATTTTGCAGGGTGTCGAATCTCTTTGTATCTGATACATCCTTTGATGGCATTTCTAACTGGTTATTAGCTGAAACCAGATCCCTCTCTAGTTCGTCCCATGTTTGATAACGTTCGGTCAGATCCTTTTTAATGCATTTCTCTACAATTTTAGAGAGTATCTCAGGGGTGTCGGAGCGTAGCACCTGGAGCGGTGTCGGCTCTTCTTTGACGATTTTGCGAATTAGATCAGGCTGATTTTTGGCCTTGAATGGGAGGCGTCCGCTGAGCATGCGGTACATCACTACGCCCAGGGAATAGATGTCAGCCTGGTGTGTTATCTCTTCACCCTGAATATGTTCAGGTGACATGTAGGCCGGTGAGCCTACCGGATCGACAATCTGTGTCAGATCAGAGTTTTCCATTAACGCAGTACCGAAATCACTGATTTTTACATTGTTGCCATCCACTACCAGAATGTTTGCCGGTTTGATATCACGGTGGATAACACCATGATGTACGGCATAATCCAGAGCGCTAGAGCATTTGAATATTATCTCTATAACGTCATCAAACGGTAGTAGGCTATCTGGGTTGCAGTACTGTTCCAAGGTTTTCCCATGGACATACTCCATGACGATATACTGTAGCTCTTCATCACTGCCCGCATCGAAGACCGAGACTATGTGAGGGTGTCGCATCTTTCCCGCCAGGCTGGCCTCGTTGAGAAACATCTTCTGGAATTTATAGCCGTTTACCGGATCATCAAAGACCGCCTGATTGGCAAGTTTTATCGCTACCTCCTGATCGTTAAATGGATCTTTTGCTAGGTAAATGTTACTGGTTGCGCCTTTGGCGATAAGGTGCTGCACCTGAAATTTACCGATTGTTTTGCGCATGTAAAGTAGCTCGTTCTGAACGGATCAGAAATTCCTTAGTTTGTAGTTACCGGGTTGACTAGATCCCCGATGCCCTCAATTTCTATAGTTACCACATCACCACTGGATAGAAACTGTGGTGGCTTGCGTGCCACACCTACCCCTGCTGGGGTGCCGGTCATAATTACTGTGCCTGGTAGTAGGGTAGTATCACGGCTCAGGTCGGCAATTAGCCTGGATACCGGAAAGATCATATCTGAGGTGTTGCCATCCTGCATGACAGTACCATTCAACAAACAGCGAACCTGCAGGTTTTGCGGGTCTGGTATCTCATCAGTAGTGACCAGCGCCGGACCGAGGGGGCAGAAAGAGTCAAAGCTCTTACCGCGTACCCACTGACCACCGCCGCTATGTTTTTGCCAACGTCTGGCGGATACATCATTAGCGCAAGTGTATCCCAACACATGATCCAGGGCATCCTCCTCCGGGATGTTTTTGCCTTCACGGCCAATCACCACGGCCAGCTCCGCCTCATAATCAACCTCTGGCCCATGTTGGCAACAGGCTGGGAGGATAATCGGCGCTCCTGGATGGTTGAGCGTACTGGTCGATTTCATGAAAAGGATCGGGTTTTCTCCGGTCTGTTGTCCGGTCTCTTCGGCATGGGCGTGATAGTTGAGGCCAATGCAGAGGATATTGACCGGCACCAGTGGTGCCAGCAGTTTGGCTACAGCGATACTCGCTCTGGTTGTGCATAGTCCACTAAACAGCTCTCCGGCCAGTAGTTCGGCCGTGCCATTGCCATCTACAATACCGTGATGGATACCACCCTCCTTGTCCATGAATCTTGAGATCCGCATATATGTACCAATAACTATCTTTAAGAGTATGGTTAATAATACAAGAATTGCACTAATAAAAATGTGAGGCAGGGGGTAATTTTAGTAGAACCATTGGCTATAGAGTCGTACAGTTAAACAATAATAGTAGACAGTGTGATGAGGGACATGATTATGCAGCTAAATGATAGCAGCCTGTTGCGACAGCAGTGTTACATCAACGGAGAGTGGAGTGATGCCGATAGTGGTGCGGTATTAGAGATAAGCAATCCAGCCAATGGTGATATTTTGGGAACTGTCCCCAAGATGGGGGAGGCAGAAACCAGACGTGCGATAGATGCCGCTGATGCAGCCTGGCCGGTATGGCGGGAGAAGACGGCTGCAGAGAGGGGCTCTATTCTGCGTCGTTGGTATGAGCTGATCATGCAGAACCAGGAGAACCTGGCGCGACTTATGACCATGGAGCAGGGCAAGCCGATTACCGAGGCACGCGGTGAGATCGGCTATGGCGCCTCCTTTATCGAGTGGTTTGCGGAGGAGGGCAGGCGTATCTATGGCGAGACCATTCCTCAGCATCAGGCCGATAAACGTATCGTGGTTATAAAACAGCCAATTGGTGTCTGCGCTGCCATTACCCCCTGGAATTTCCCAAACTCGATGATAACCCGTAAAGCGGGCGCTGCCCTGGCGGCTGGCTGTACCATGGTGCTGAAACCGGCTGGGGATACCCCTTTCTCTGCCCTGGCACTGTGTGAGTTGGGCGAGCGTGCGGGGATTCCGCCGGGTGTTTTCAATGTAATCACTGGGTCTGCTCGGGAGATCGGTGCCGAGATGACAGCAAACACAACGGTACGCAAACTCTCTTTTACCGGCTCTACCGAGGTTGGCAGGGTATTGATGCGACAGTGCGCCGACACAATCAAGAAGCTCTCTCTGGAACTTGGTGGCAACGCCCCATTTATTGTGTTTGATGACGCCGATCTGGATGCTGCGGTAGAGGGTGCAATGCAATCCAAGTACCGCAATGCCGGACAGACCTGCGTCTGCGCCAATCGTCTGTTGGTACAGGATAGTGTATATGACCAGTTTGCAGAAAAACTGACAGCAGCAGTTAGTGAGTTAAGGGTCGGTGATGGTATGGGTGAAGAGATAACCCAGGGACCGCTGATCAATGAAGCCGCTGTAGAGAAGGTTGAAGAACACATAAAAGATGCAGTGGAGAAGGGCGCACGTCTGCTTGCAGGTGGCTCACGGCATGAATTGGGCAGAGGTTTTTTTCAACCCACCATTTTGGCCGATCTCTCCAGTAAGATGCTTATCGCTCACGAAGAGACCTTTGGTCCGGTCGCTCCCCTGTTTCGATTCCATAGTGAAGAGGAGGCGATCACTATGGCCAATGATACCGAGTTTGGTCTTGCCGCCTACTTTTTTAGCCGTGATCTAGGAAGGGTATGGAGGGTCTCGGAGGGGCTGGAGTACGGCATGGTGGGCATCAACTCCGGCATCATCTCCACCACGATAGCCCCGTTTGGCGGGGTTAAACAGTCCGGCTTGGGACGAGAGGGGTCTCACTACGGCATCGACGAGTACCTGGAGGTGAAGTACCTCTGTATGGGTATTTGAGGTAAATATACCTCGGCAAAACTTCCGCTCCACGCTCACGCCTGCTTCCCTGTAGGCGTCCCCGCTTACAGGGAGGTGCATTTAGTATAGTAGCCATTGCCGTTATTCTATCTCTCCATTCGGGGATCGGTAGTTAGTTTCGTAGCCCTTTCTCTTCAGAGCTTTTTATACCTTCCTAGCAGGGGCTACGAGCCTATTTCTTTTGCTTGCCCAAAAGAAAATAGGCGAAAGAAAAGGGCAACCGGGTGTTCCGTCCTACGGATACCCTGCGCTTCTCGTCTAAAGCGGGGCTGTCCATACGGGGCATCCCTGCCCCGATGGACAGGAGCGACATCCCTGTCGCTCCCCTAAAGGGCTATTCCCGCTTTCTCCTGCGATGCTCGGCGGAACACACGGTATTTAGGTGGCCACCCCAAACCCGTTCGACGCAGCCGAGCACCGCAACGCTTGAGGGATTAGGCCCGCAGGGGCGCCACAGGGAAGTGGCGCCTCCAGCGAGGGATATGGATATCCCTTCGCTGGAGCCCCTGAAGGCGTGAGGAGTACAGGGTACCCGCGTAGCGGGCAAGTCGTCGGGCACGTTTTTCTTTCGTCCCTTTCTTTTACGTGTATAAAAGAAAGGGACTCGCAGCCGATCAAATGCAGCAAGAGAAAAACGCGGAGATATTTAGGCTGCGAAATTGATTACCGAAATTCTATATTCCCCATCACCCTAAAGGGGTAGAGGGGATTTCGGTAGAGATCATACAGCGCATTGCCCTTTGGTTATTGCGCCGTACATCCTAGCAATAACCAAAGATCACTCAACCAGGGCGTATAGCTGTTCTATCTCCTGTGACCAGATATCGCTATCGATGGTCTCTAGAACCATAGGGATCTCTTCGAAGCGCTCATCATTCATGATATAGCGAAACACCTCCCATCCAAGCTTACCCTCTCCCAGGCTATGGTGGCGGTCCACCCGGGCGCCGAGATCAGGTTTGGAGTCGTTGAGGTGCATCCCGCGCAGGTAGTTGAAGCCGACGATGCGTTCAAATTCGGCAAAGGTACTGTCACACGCCTCTGCGGTGCGTAGATCATAGCCTGCGGTGAAGGTGTGGCAGGTATCCAGACAGACACCCACTCTGGATTTATCTTCTACCTGTTCAATGATGGTTGCGAGGTGTTCAAACTTATAACCTAGATTAGAACCCTGTCCTGCGGTGTTTTCGATCACAGCGGTAACCCCTGAGGTTCGTTCCAGGGCCCAGTTGATGGAGGTGGCCACGGTAGCAAGACTCTGCTCTTCACTGATCTTGCGCAGGTGGCTGCCGGGATGAAAGTTGAGTAGCGGCAGCCCCAACTGCATACAGCGCTCTATCTCATCTACAAAGGCGTTGCGGGACTTTTCAAGTGGCTCATCTTCGGGATGTCCAAGATTGATTAGGTAACCATCGTGCGGCAGTACATGTTCTGGGGCTATACCACTCTCTGCCAGATTCTGTTTAAAGGCACTGATATTCTGTTCGCTATAGGGCTTGGCTTGCCACTGTCGCTGGTTCTTGGTGAACATCGCGAAGGCCTTAGCGCCTATAGCGATGGCATTGAGCGGGGCGTTCTCCACCCCCCCGCTGGTACTGACATGTGCTCCAATTCTTTTCATCTCATCATTACTCACTTTAATTTCCCCCTCCCCACTTGTGGGGAGGGGTAGGGTGGGGAGTCAAAACAAATTGACTCCTACCCCACAGGTTCAGAGGGCGCGTATCTTCGTTGCCTGCTGTTCCAACTGTGCCAGGGCAGACTGCGCCTCAGCTATCTTGTCTCGCTCCTTCTGTACCACCGCCTCAGGGGCCCTGTCGACAAAGCTGGGGTTGGAGAGCTTTTTCTCTACCCGCTCCACTTCTGCGCTGAGCCTGCCAAGCTCTTTTTCCAGACGCGCCAGCTCCGCCTCTTTATCGATCAGTCCTGCCATCGGGATCAGCACCTTCATTTCGCCCACCAGGGCGGTGGCAGACTCTGGTCCTTCATCCTCTTTGGCTAGCACCTCAATCGATTCAGTGCGGGCCAGGAAGTCTAGATATGTGCGGTGTCTCTCTGCCCATGACTGGTCGGTAGATGATGCATTGGCAAGCAGTACCGGCACCGGCTTGCCGGGGGCGATATTCATCTCCCCCTTGATCTTGCGAATACCAAGGATGAACTGCATCACCCACTCCATCTCCTCGATGGCCTGGGTATCTATCTTGGATTCGTCCGCAACAGGAAAAGGTTGCAGCATGATAGTACTGCCATCTTTCCCTGCGATGGGCGCTACCCGTTGCCAGATCTCTTCGGTAATAAATGGCATGATGGGGTGGGCCAGGCGCAACAGGGTCTCCAGTACTCGCACCAAGGTGCGACGGGTTCCGCGCTTGGCGGCATCTGTGGCGGCGTCATTATTGAGAACGGTTTTGGATAGCTCCAGATACCAGTCACAGTATTCGTTCCAAGTGAATTCATAGATCGCCTGGGCGGCGTGGTCAAAGCGGTAGCCCTCCAGGGCATCACTGACCTTGGCCTCGGTCTGTTGCAGGCGAGATATGATCCAGCGGTCTGCAACCGACAGCTCCACATCTCCACCGTCCTGAGCGCAATCCTCGCCCTCTGCGTTCATCAGCACATAACGGGATGCGTTCCACAGCTTGTTGCAGAAGTTGCGGTAGCCCTCAATACGCCCCATATCGAACTTGATATCGCGGCCAGTGGCGGCCAGCGCAGCGAAGGTGAAGCGTAGGGAGTCGGTGCCGAAGCTGGGGATGCCATCCGGGAACTCTTTGCGAGTCTGCTTCTCAATCTTTTTCGCCAACTGCGGCTGCATCATACCGCTGGTGCGTTTGGCCACCAGTGACTCCAGATCTATGCCGTCGATCAGATCAATCGGGTCCAGTACATTGCCCTTGGATTTGGACATCTTGTCGCCATGGGAGTCACGCACCAGGCCGTGCACATAGACCTCATGGAAGGGTACCTCGCCATCCATAAACTTGAGGCCCATCATGATCATGCGGGCCACCCAGAAGAAGATGATGTCGAAGCCGGTCACCAACACGTTGGTGGGGTAGAAGTCCTTTAGGCGGTCGGTGTCGTTGGGCCAGCCGAGGGTAGAGAAGGGCCACAGCGCTGAGCTGAACCAGGTGTCCAGTACATCCTCATCCTGACGCAGTGGATAGTCGGCATCAAAGCCGTGTTTTGCACGCACCTCGGACTCGTTCCGGCCCACGTAGACGTTGCCTTCGTCATCGTACCAGGCGGGGATGCGGTGCCCCCACCAGATCTGGCGGCTGATGCACCAGTCCTGGATGTTGCGCATCCAGTCGTAATAGGTGTTCTTCCAGTTATCCGGCACAAACTTGATCTTGCCGCTCTCCACCGCCTCAATGGCCGGCTTGGCCAGGGGTTCGATCTTTACGTACCACTGGTCGGTGAGGAATGGCTCGATCACCGCACCAGAACGGTCGCCCCGCGGCACCACCAGCTTGTGGTCCACGATCTTGTCCAATAGTCCCTGTGCCTCTAGATCGGCCACGATCTGCTTGCGTGCTGCGTAGCGGTCCATGCCGATGTAGGCAGAGGGGATAAGCTCTCCCTCGTCCTCTTCGTTTGTACGCACCGCCGCGTCCACGGTGAAGATGTTGATTAGGCCACCGTGGGCCTGCTCACTGATCTGGGTTTCATCCCGGTGGCGGTGCCACACCTCGTTATCATTGAAGTCGTGGGCCGGGGTGATCTTCACGCAGCCGGTACCAAACTCCGGGTCCGCATGCTCGTCCGCGATGATTGGAATCTTACGGTCGGTGAGCGGCAGCTCAACCAGCTCGCCTATCAGGTGTTTGTAGCGTTCGTCTTCAGGGTTTACCGCCACTGCGCAGTCACCCAGCATGGTCTCAGGGCGGGTGGTGGAGACGGTGAGGTGGCCCTGGCCGTTGGAGAGGGGATAGCGCATGTGCCACATGTGGCCGCTCTCCTCCTCGTTCAGTACCTCCAGGTCGGAGACGGCGGTGTGCAGCTTCGGGTCCCAGTTTACCAGCCGTTTGCCGCGATAGATCAGCCCCTCTTCATAGAGGCGGATGAACACCTCTTGTACCGCCTCAGAGAGCCCCTCGTCCATGGTGAAGCGCTCGTTCTCCCAGTCCAGGGATGAGCCCAGACGGCGTAGCTGGCGGGTGATATTGCCGCCTGACTCACCGCGCCACTCCCAGATGCGGTCGATAAAGGCGTCGCGCCCCAAGTCGTGGCGGGTCTTGCCATCTGCCTCCAGCTGGCGCTCGACAACCATCTGGGTGGCGATACCAGCATGGTCTGATCCGGCCTGCCACAGGGTCTTATCCCCCTTCATCCGATGGTAGCGAATCAGGGTGTCCATGATGGTGTTGTTGAAGCCGTGTCCCATGTGCAGGCTGCCAGTGACATTAGGTGGCGGGATCATGATGCAGTAGCTGCTTTCAATTTCGGCAGTGGGTGCAAAGTATCCGCGCTCTTCCCAGGTCTGGTACCAGCGTTGTTCTATGGCATGGGGGTCGTAGGTCTTGTCCATCGGCTCTCTTATTGTGGTGTTGGGTTGTCGTAGATTCGCAAAAAATTATCATTATACTCCAGTTAGCGGGAAAGATGCTGCAATCAGCCCGGATTTGAGCTCAACTCATGCACCGCGCCCGGACCATCTAGTATCTTAAATTTCGCGGGGAATTAGGAGTTACGGAGACACTATACTTAATTACCTATGCGCATACTTGTGGTGGGTCGAATGAGGATACTGTCCACAGATTTGAATTTCTTTTCGCCCCCTATTGCGGACAGGTTGTTAATGAGGTTTATACAATGAGTGGCTGCTGTGATGATAGTTGTGCTCTTGATGCCCTTGGTGATGCGATTGATGGCTGGGAAATAACATCAGTGGCAGCACAAGTACTTCAAGCCAAAGGAGCATACTGAACATCATCCGAGAATGGTTTTACGTACATGGTGATTACTGACATATAGTGGGCCAATAACCAGGAGCAGCCAATCGATAAATAAGCCGGACCGCATATCTGTCAAATAATCTAGGACACCTCATGGAATGCAGAGTAAATACTATTTGTATCATTATATTTGCGATACTTGTTTTTCCTGCCTCTGTATTGGGAAATGGGGATCTATTTGGTATTCGCACTGCAAACATCAACGGAGAAAATATAAAAACAATCTATACCGACCCGTATCGACAAGCCACCCACATTCGTGCGTCGCCTGATGGCCAGTGGATAATGTTCTCTCGCTACAATGACAAAGACCCGAAAGAAGGGTTGGCTATGGAGAATATTGGAGGGAAGAATCATTATCAAAACACCGAACTTGTTCTGATGCGGGCTGATGGCTCAGAGCTCAGAACCATGGTTCCTCCTAAAAAAGGGATCATGGCGGTTAACAGTAATTGGACTGATGATGGGAAAGGCTTTGTTTTTGTTTCGACTGACAACAAGAATAAAGTCCCGGAGATCAGACGCGCATATCTGAATTCAAAAATGGAGATAACCCATTTCTCCACAATACAACTCCCCAATCATCTTGTGCCTGTGGATCCGCACCTGCATAAGGGGCGCCTGGTGTTCCCGGCGGTAGATTTGCGTGATATGGTCCGTGGGCTTTGGCTAGCCAATGAAGATGGTTCGGGTGTACGCAAATTGACAACGCCAACAAACCCAGGTTCAGGTGATATAGTAAAGCACCCAGCAAGTGGCGATAACGATCCGCGATTTTCACCCGACGGTTCACAAGTTGCCTTTATGCGGCTCGTGCAAGGGAACGGCCTATGGAGTATTTATACCGTTGATGTGGCTACAGGAGAAGAGGCGAGCCTTACCAGGAGATATCTTTCCCCAACCCAGTTTGATGCAGTGCCAGAGTGGTCTGGTGATGGTGGCAAGTTGATTTTCTGGACTGTTGATTTTAAAAAGATCGAATTCACTATTACAACAATCAACCCAGATGGCTCGCAGAGAAACACTGTGTTCAGCCACCCTTATGAATTTCAACAAAGCCCGACATTCTTTCCAAGCACCGGTTCCGGGCCCCATGCAAAAATTGCGTTTGGTTTTAGAAAAGTTCCACAATGGAAACTAAAATTAAGACGAGCGTTGCAGTGATGGCCACTAATTTGAGGTGTCATGAGGGTTATGATTAGGGCATGAAAACACCCGGAAAGGGGTTTCAGGTCCATCATTAGACGATGTTCGCTTGGGCGAAAATCACACACTGGATGCGACTACCGGCCATCTTTGACTGGATTTCCCAAAAGCCAAAGCCATGTGGGTCAGGCATGCCAGAATGTACAATTTGGTGCCACAGGACGCATCTTTTGGTGCTGACTTCTACTAGTATCTGAACTGTAACATTCCTATGAATTTTACAACACCTATTTATTCATATATTACAAACAGTTACCATATATAAGTGACAAATCGGGCAATACAGATATGATTGTAGTCTTATGATAAATATGCTAAAAATAGCGTGGGGCCGATAAAATGAGAAATCCCCTATAACTAACTCAATATAAGGTAACGTCAAATGAACTACATATATAAATCCCTTCTTACCACTATTGCTGTGGTACTGGTGCTGGGACTCGTGGGTTGTAGCACCATGAAGCATGAGCCGGCTCCAATGGATCCAGCACCAAAAGCTGATCGCGGTTAATTACCCCTCGGTTTCAGTCGTGCTTGCCGTCAACCTGGAGATTTAAAGTTCAGGTTGGCGGCAAATAACGAGGGCGGGGTGTAGGTGATATTTACCTGCATTCCACTTTTTCGATCTTTCCAAACAAACCTTCCCTGCTTACAGTGCAGGTAGTGAGGGGCGTATGCTTGTGGTAGTTGCCAAGCATTCTTTCGCAGAAATCATGCTGTTTTCTGAGTGATGCTGTAGCATACAGCCTTTCAGCTTCATTCTGGCACAAGCCTTTGGTACCGTTGTGGTTAATAAAATGCTTTTCCGATCAGTTCTAATCGGTTTTCTCGCCATACTCGTCATTCATGCCGATTTGGTTGGTGCTGACCCTGCACCGCAGGCGGGTTTTGTTGGTCCTGCCCCAGCCACCTCACCGGACAATGATACGGTCGATACCGATCCATCAGTGGACAATGATGCGGCCGATGCCGATCCCTCAGCGGACAATGATGCGGTCGATGCCGATCCCTCAGTGGATGATGATGAGGCCGATGCCGATCCCTCAGCGGATGATGATGCGGCCGATGCCGCCCCCTTACCAGATAATCTCATTGATGATACTCATGGATATGCCGCGACCCCACTTCCACCAGAGTATGCGATCAATCCAAACGGATCCGTAACGTTGCGCATCTGCTTTAACTGGTCGTGTTATATAAGGCAGACCATAACCTTCACTTCCGACGATATAGACCTTCTAAAGAGGCTTATGGCGAAGTGTTTGGGCCCAAGTCTTCACAATAGATTACAGCGCATACGTATCGGTATCTGGCAAATGGAATTGCTGGCACAAAAGTATCAGCCGTTATTAGCAAACGACCGTGCAATTAATGATTTTGAGGAAAATGTTGATGGGCGGACGGATTGCGTTGATAACACCAGCAACACCACTACTTATCTGCATATTCTTCGAGATATCGGGGAACTGACCGGGTGGACTGTCTCATCCCCAAGAGTGCGCAATCGTTTAGATGTTACAGCGGTTCACTGGACGGCCGTAGTCACCGATACGGACAATGGACAGCCTTGGAGCATTGACTCCTGGTATCGCCCGAACGGCCATCTGCCAACGGTTATGCCTTTGCAGAGCTGGATCAACGAGAAAAAGGGCTGGGAACCACCTTTCGATCATGTGAATTTTATTCCGCACACGATCTACGAGCTATGTACTAAGCAGTAGTCTGGCCTCTTGGGGTTATCAGAGGTGATTACTTGCAGAATTTGTTGACACACTCAATGCAATCTTTACTGCCGGTATGTCAGTTGAATATCCAGGATTATGATTTTCCGAACTTTTTGGTTTCTGGCATTATGTAAACAACAGCTGGTTTCCCGGAAAACTGGTTATGTACCACGTCTTTGAAGAATTTCTTCGGAACGTTGATACAGCCAAAAGAAATACGGTTATCACGCGGTGTAGGAGAGGCCAGGCGTTGCGCCCGCCGATCTCTGGGCGTGCCCTTAACGACCGGATGCAAGGAGAGTGACTCTTTATAGTCCACCCATAGTATCTCCTTGCCCTTATGATTGTGGCCCATCTGTGCCACAAAACGCCCAGCTGGTGTGATACGCTGAGATGGCGGAATTTGTGACAACGGCTTATTACCAAGGCCTGGTGGCGAGTAGTCACCTTTCGCTAGTCCAAGTAGCACGGGTGCAGATCCTTGTAACTCTCCGTCCTCGTCATATACATAGACCATGGCCTTTACTTTATCGATAATTGCGAACGGCAGGTTTCGATTGTCTCTTGAACGCACAACCCAATCGGCCATATCCTTCGCGACATCTGATTTTTTTGTATTCGCTGCATTAATCATCGGGCTAGACAAATAAGCGGTATTGTTTCCCATCGTTGTGACACAACCGGTACCCAGAAGAGATAGGCAAAGGCATAGGGCAATTTTGGGCACATTTGAGCGCCAGGATGCCGAGAGTAGGCGTTGGCGCCGGATTTTGTTGCGCGCCTTATAGTCCTCGCTGTGCTTGACTAGGTTGCATGGGATCACCTGATTTTTCTTTGAGTGCAGTGTGTTCATGAAGTATGTCTAACCTAATGATAATATTTTAGATGATAGCAAATCCAACCGCGTATACAAAGGCATTTTCCCACCATAAGTCTCTAGAATAAATGGTTATTTGTCTTTTTGTGAATCGAACAGCCCAAAAAAGATCATCCCTTCAAATACCACGGATAGTATGACCAGGCCAGTGGCGGATATGACTGCTCCAATAAAGTAGAAAATGCATGCAAAAAGGAGGAAAAAAAGAGTAATTAGGTGTTTCATAGTATTTATATCAAATATTTAGAGCAAAAATAACAAGTCAACTAGGCGCCAGGAGAGGTGCTCCTCAACCTATAAAAAATTGTCCACGCCCATAGACTGAGCGTTATTCGTGCAAAGCTCGTAGCTGTGTGAATTTGGTACTCCCTAGGGGAGTCGAACCCCTGTTACCGGCGTGAGAGGCCAGCGTCCTGGACCACTAGACGAAGGGAGCATAATGGTGCAAGTGGGTGTATTATACGCATGCCTGTGCCTGGCTCAAGATATTATTGGTCTGAAAACAAGATAACTGTCGTCTTTAAAAAATATTCCAACCTTGCGGCCTGTCTGGTTTATTCGTTGGCTGCGAAAAATTGTGGGAAAAACCAAAGCGGCCTGTCGAACCAGGCAAATAGTGACTCTATTTCTCGAGTCCGATAAACTCAGAGAACATATATATCCACCGGTTTGCAGCCAATCTAACGGCTACGGAAGTAAGGAATACAATTATCGCCACAGCAACGGTTATTCCACGCCCAGAGCACAATATATCCAGGGACAAAATCAGCGAATATGCGCTTAAGGTGCTTTATCGTCTGAAAAAATCCGGGTATGAGGCCTATCTAGTTGGTGGCGGGGTGCGCGATCTACTGTTGGGTAGAGAGCCCAAGGATTTTGATGTGGCTACGAATGCCCACCCTGAAGAGGTAAAAAAGGTCTTTAGCAACTGCCGTCTGATAGGGCGTAGATTCCGTCTGGCTCATGTCCATTTTGGCCGTGAATATATTGAAGTGGCCACTTTTCGCGGTATGCAGGACGGACTGGCCAGCGAGGAGGGCATGTTACTGCAGGATAATGTATATGGCACTCTCGAAGAGGATGCCCTGCGGCGTGATTTTACGGTCAATGCGCTCTACTACAACATAGCCGATTTCTCCCTGGTTGATTATGCCAATGGCATGCAAGACCTGGAGGCTGGGGTGTTACGCCTGTTGGGAGATCCTGAGCAGCGTTACCGCGAAGACCCGGTGCGGATGCTGCGGGCAGTGAGATTTGCCTCCAAGCTTGGGTTTAAGATAAACCAGGCCTGTGAAGAGCCCCTGTGGCAGCTGGGAGATCTGCTCGAAGGGGTGCCTGCGGCCCGTTTATTTGAAGAGGTGTTAAAGCTCTTTCTTAGCGGTACTGGCCTGCAAAGTTTCGAGAAATTGCGTCACTACAATATGTTTGGCCAGCTCTTTCCGGCTACCGAAGATAGCCTGAGTCATGAGGAGCACCAATTTCCGATCACCTTTGTCGCCAACGGGCTGCAAAACAGCGATCAACGGGTACGTGAGGGTAAGCCAGTTACCCCAGCCTTTCTGTTTGCGGTGCTTTTGTGGGAGCCGGTAAGGCGGCTTACTGCAGAGATCCAGGCCGCTGGTGAGCCGCCGCAGCTGGCCATGCAGCAGGCCGCTTCTGAAGTGTTATCGCAGCAGCTGCAAAAGGTCTCAATTCCCAAGCGGTTCAGTTATCCTATGCGTGATATTTGGTATATGCAGCGTCGCTTTGAGTTCCGTGGAGGGCAGCGTCCTCACCGCCTGCTGGAGCATAAACGCTTTCGTGCAGCCTATGATTTTCTGCTATTACGAGCGGAGTCGGGGGAAGCGAGTATGGAGCTGGCAGAGTGGTGGACAAAGTTCCAGGAGGTTACGCCGGAGGAACGTAACCAGATGACCAGTGGTCAGAAGAGCAGTGGTGGTCGGCGACGGCGCAGACCACGTAAACGTCCAACAAGTAAGGCATAAAGCAATATGGCAACAACAGCACAACACAGAGAACAGGATCACGGCAACGTGGAGGCGGTTACAACCTTTGTAGCTCTGGGGAGTAACCTGGATGACCCGGATGGCCAGTTGCGCCGGGCAATATTTGAATTGGCAGAGCTACCGGAAAGCAGGCTTCTTGCCTGCTCCAGTTTTTTCGTAAGTAGTCCGCTGGGGCCGTTAGGCCAGCCAGACTACCTAAATGCTGTAGCCAAGATAGAAACCCGTCTCTCTGCTGCTGCGCTACTGCGGGAACTACAACATATTGAGGACGCCCACGGTCGCAAGAGGACACTACATTGGGGCGCGCGGACTCTGGATCTTGATCTTTTGCTATACGGGAACGATATTATCTCTACCGAGACACTGCAGGTACCACACCCGGAGATGCAGAAGCGTAACTTTGTGCTCTATCCACTACTGGAGTTGGTCCCGGATCTACAGATCCCCGGAGTGGGATGGCTCCGTGAGCTGCTCCAGGGGTGTTCTGCTGACGGACTGAGAAAATATGAGCCAGTATGAGTCATTAACACCCGGATATGTCGTAGTAGAGGGACCCATCGGGGTGGGCAAGACCAGCCTGGTGAGACGTCTGGCCGAGAGTTTTAACTGTGACACCCTGCTAGAGGAGGCGGAAGAGAATCCATTTCTGGAACGTTTTTACCGTGAAGGCAAGCAGGCTGCATTTCCCACCCAACTGTTTTTTCTGTTCCAGCGCACTCAGCAGTTGCGACCATTGAGTCAAAATGATCTATTTCATACCACTCCTTTGGTATCTGACTTCATGTTGGAGAAGGATCGGATCTTTGCCCAGGTAACCCTAGATGCAGACGAACTAAAGTTGTATGAGCAGGTCTATACAAAGCTATCTCCTGAGGCCCCGGCGCCGGATCTAGTGGTATATTTACAGGCCCCGGCAGAGGTGCTGCAGCGGCGAATCAGGCAGCGTTCCAGGCAGGTGGAGATGGCTGGTATCAGGGATGAATACTTACAGCAGCTGTGTGATGCCTATACTGAGTATTTTTACCATTACGACAGCTCTCCAATCCTGATAGTTAATGCCGCCGAGATCAATCCGGTGGAGCGAGAGGATGATTATAAGCTACTGCTGGAGCAGATCTGTAGTATTCGTAGTGGTAGACACTATTTTAATCCAGGTCCGCAACTGCTTTAGTTGAGCCATAAATAGCTACTCCCAGATGCAAGGGGCATGTCATGTCTGAGATCACCATTACCACATTGATGCAGATGAAACAGCAGGGTGAGAAGATCGCTGTGCTGACCAGCTATGATGCAAGTTTCACTACTATTCTGGAGGCCTCAGGTGTAGATGTCTTGCTGGTAGGTGACTCCCTTGGCATGGTGATACAGGGACAGGACAGTACTCTGCCGGTGGCGGTGGATGAGATGGTTTATCACACTCAGAGTGTAGCCCGTGCTCGCAGCCGTGCCCTGCTAATTGCCGATATGCCGTTTATGAGTTACAGCTCTGCCTCCCAAGCACTACACACGGCCGGCAGACTGATGCAGCATGGTGGGGCTCACATGGTGAAGCTGGAGGGTGGGGCCACTCAGCTGGATACGGTGCGTGAGCTGAGCCGCAACAGTGTGCCAGTCTGTGCACACCTAGGGCTGTTACCGCAATCGGTACACAGGATCGGTGGTTATCGGATACAGGGAAGGGATGCAGGTACGGCGCAGGCGATGCGTGAGGATGCGTTGGCACTGCAGGATGCGGGTGCCCAGATTTTGGTGCTGGAGTGTGTTCCTGCAGGACTAGCAGGGGAGATCAGCCGTAGTCTGGAGATCCCGGTGATCGGTATAGGTGCAGGGCCGCAGTGCGATGGTCAGGTACTAGTTCTGTACGATATGCTCGGCATCATTGGTAGTTCTGCCCCGAGTTTCAGTAAAGACTTCTTGGCCGCCACCGGGGGCAGCATACAGGGTGCTGTTAGCGCCTATGTGCAGGCGGTAAAAGAGGGGAGCTTTCCAACTGCTGAGCACTCTTTCCAGTGATTACGCTCCACACCGTCGATGCCCTGCGCGAGCAGGTTGGAAAATGGCGGTCAGAGGGTGAGCGGATAGCCCTTGTTCCGACCATGGGAAATCTCCATGTGGGCCATTTGAGCCTAGTAGAGCGAGCCCTGCAAGAGGCGGATCGGGTGGTGGTTACCATCTTTGTAAATCCCCTGCAGTTTGGTGCAGGGGAGGACTTTGATAGCTACCCTCGTACCCTAGAAGAGGATCAACAAAAGCTGCAACAGGCCTGTACTGATCTGCTATTTGCCCCTGCTGTAGATGAGATCTACGCCAGGCCACAAGATATGCAGACCAAGGTAGAGGTACCAGGGTTGTCTGACATCCTCTGCGGAGTATCCAGACCGGGCCATTTTGTTGGTGTGGCCACCATTGTGTGTAAGCTTTTCAATATGGTACAGCCGGATGTGGCCATCTTTGGGGAGAAGGATTTCCAGCAGCTGCTGGTGATCCGGCGTATGACAGAGGATCTCTGTATGCCGCTGGAGATCATCGGGATGCCGACCATGAGAGAGGCAGACGGGGTTGCCTGTAGTTCTCGCAATGGCAACCTTAGCGCAGATGAGAGGGGGCGTGCCCCTACCATCTATAGGCTGATGCAGGAGGTTGCAGCAGAGCTGATGGGCGGAAATATTAATTATAGTAATTTATTAGAAAAAGCCAGTAATGAATTGAAAAATAATGGTTTTAATCCAGATTATTTTACCATAAGACGGGCCTCAGACCTGGCGCTGCCGGAACCGAGCGATCTTGATCTGGTGATCCTGGTTGCAGCACGTCTCGGTACCACTCGTCTTATAGACAATCTGTTAGTAACCATTCTGGAGGAGTAGGGTATGGCAAGCAGCTTGCAGGTCAGCTTCCCGGGAGGGAAGAGGGTGGATATACAGGTTGGTGAGTTCACCATTAAGACCGATCAGTCACGTAAATATGGGGGGGATGAGTCGGCAGCACAGCCGTTTGATCTGTTTCTATCTTCCCTGGCTGGGTGTGCTGGAATATTTGCATTGAACTTTTGTCACTCCCGCGATATCTCAACTAGTGGGCTGGGGTTGCAGATGGAGTGGGAGAAGGACAGATCGCCTCCACATGCCGCAAAGATAATGTATCGGCTTACCCTGCCAGAGGGGTTTCCGGAGAAATATCGTTCCAGCATCATCAAGGCGATCGATCTATGCACGGTAAAGCACTATATTCACAATCCACCAGAGTTCAGGATTGAGATTGTTGAGTAGCGTTACGCCATGAGATGCGTTGACTTTATGGATTGGAATTTTTATTCTTCAAAGACAAACTAACATATGGGTCATATCATGAAAAAACTCATTACTGCGGTACTACTGGTCTCCTTTTTCATCATATCTGGTGTTACTGGCTGTAGCACCGTGGCTGGTGCTGGCCAAGACATTCAGAAGGGCGGTAGAGCCATCGAAAGAGCGGCCAAAAGCTAGGTAATCCTTGCTTTATCCATAGAACTCTCCATGCCTCAATTGGCATGGAGAGTAGGTAAACGACTGCGCTATTCTGGTTGTAGGGTCTTGTCCGGATTTGCAGATCTGTATAGCAGTCTACTGTAAGCCATGCTACCCCAAAGCGGATGGGCTAAGGCCTCTCTGGCCAAATCACTATCAAGATCAGTCCTACTCTGTCTGTCTGTTACCATATCGTAGTGGAACTGCACAGGATCCTTATCCGGTTGCAGAACAACCACTCGGTCACCCTGCATGAAGGCCTGATTGCGATCGAACTGCATGATGGCGCGGCCGGTGAAATCCATAGGAAGACGGGTAAGATCAAAGCCAATCATCGGATGTTCTGACTCAATCCCCATTAGTGACAGCAACGTTGGTGCCATATCTATCTGACTTACTATGCGCGGGTCACTCTTCGGTTCAACCCCATCCCCCAGGATTAGGCCTGCTATCCGGAAGTTGCCGATCGGCACTAGGTCATTACCGCCTACTCGGTCGTCATGATCAGAGACAATCAAAAACAGGGTGTCTTTCCAATAGTCTGATCCCTTTGCCAAAGAGAAGAACTTGCCGATGGCATAGTCGGCGTATTTTATGGCGTTGTGAACCGTGCCGGCCGGTTTATCATAGGGTTCGATTCGGCCTGATGGATATTCAAAAGGATCATGATTTGAGGAGCTAAATACCAGGCTGAAGAATGGTTTATCCTGTTTATGTAGTTCCACATAGGTCTGATGTGCCTTGTTTAACAGGTCCTCATCAGACACCCCCCAACTTGAACTGAACACCGGGGATTCATAGTCACGCTCGTCAATCACCCGGTCAAATCCGTTGCCCAGGAAGAAGCTTCCCATGTTGTCAAAATGGGCCTCTCCACCATAGATAAAACTGGTGTCATACCCTTTTTCTTTGAGCAGACCTGCGATAGTAAAAAAGTTATGCTGCGATTTTGGTAGCTTTACGACGCTACGTGCTGGGGTGGGGACATATCCGGATACCACCGCTTCAATCCCTCTGACGGAACGAGTGCCAGTCGAGTAGATGCGTTTAAACAACCACCCTTGTTTAGCTAGCTTGTCTAGTTCCGGCGTGAGCGGCAACCCACCGAGAGAGCCGACATAACGGGCGCCCAGACTCTCCTCCAGGATGATGACTAAGTTCTTTGGATGATCCAGTTTTCGGCTTGGAATCTGCCGGTGAAGCGTAGGCAAGGCCTCTGAGGTAAATTGCTCAGATGGGATACCCATGGCCTTGCGTATCTCTGCCACCACCACATCATCATCCAGGGTTGGATATATACTGGCCGAACCAACCTCGTCTTTCAAACTGTAGACAGAGTAGAGCATGGAGTAGGTTGAATTAAGCGTCAGCCCGTTAACCAATGGGTCATTGGAAAACGCTGTATAGCTAGGGTTGATCGGGCGGTGCTGCAGGGTCGAACGCGCTACCAATAATACCAGAAACAGCAAAACCGCGGCCCCAATTGGGCGTTCATACCAACGTGGTTGAGGACCTTTGGTGTTGTTGTAACGTCCGAAGATACGCCACCCGACATACAGGGTGATGATAGTAACAACCGCAGCCAACAGCATCTCCGCCCTATGATTACTCCAGAGCATGGAAAAGACTTCACGCGGATAGATCAGGTACTCGGCAAAGATGTAATTAGGACGAAGATCGTACTGGAGAATGAATGAAGGGGTGGATACCTCCATGAATACAAGCAACCAAAGCCCCAGGGTCAGCCAGATACGGCAGAAGGTATTCCACACGCTATTTAATAGCGGGATACCTGACAGCAGGAGCGTAAATACTGCGGGAATACCGGCCAATACACTGATCAGCACCAGGTCTATGCGGATACCGTAACCCAGAATAGGCCACCAACCATCGACCAAAGCTACGCGCTCGCCTTGCCATAGAGTCAGACAGATGCGACTCACTGACAACAGCAGCATGGCGATTACGGCAAATCTGCCGAACTCTCTGAGCGGCTGCATAAGCCGTGAGTAAAAAGGTGCGGCTGGATGCGACATAGAGTAGATCCGGTGAATGATTATGGCTGGTTTATCTGTTTCCACAATGATACATGCAATGGCTTTCGATAGCCTCTGGATGGCAGAATTAAATCCATCGGATTATCTATGTTTTATGTGTGGCTATTAGCTCAATTTCCCATCTTGGTATGGCCCACTGCCATAGCTCAGCCACACTGGACGGCCTCTCCTCTGGCAGTGGTTGTTGCAGAAACCCCAGGGCGTATAGCAGGGTTGGTATGGGGTCGTCCTGGGGAACCCCTGAGGCCATATTCTGACAGCTCAGTTTTTCCCCCGAGCTGTCCAACACCAGGGGTAGATGTGCATATATACAGGCCGCACCATCAAGTAGTTGTTGTAGATAGATCTGACGCGGGGTAGAGAGCAGCAGATCTCGCCCGCGCACAATGTGGGTGATCTCCTGGTATATATCGTCTACTACTACGGCCAGTTGGTATGAGGGCAAGCCATCTCTACGCCGGATAACAAAATCGCCGATGTCACAATCCAGTTGCTGTGTTACCTGGCTGGCCAAGCGATCGTTATAGGTGATTGGTGTGGAGTCTGTCTTCAGGCGTAGCGCCTGGCTTTTGCGCATAGGATCGTGGCCTTTGCGGCAGGAGCCTGGATAGACCGGGCCATCGACCCCGGGTGTGGCTATTGCGGCGATCTCTTTGCGGCTACAACTGCAGGGGTAGGCCAGCTGGCGTGACAACAGATCGTTGGTTACTTCCCGATAGGCTTCCAGGCGACTACTCTGGTAAAGGATATCCCCATCCCACTCAAAACCGTACAGCTCAAGGGTGTGGAGTATGTCAGCACTTGCCCCAGGTACCTCGCGAGGTGGGTCCAGGTCCTCTATGCGAACCAACCACTCCCCACTGGCATGGCGCGCGTCTAGATAGCTGCCCACGGCAGCAACCATAGAGCCAAGGTGGAGAGGGCCGGTGGGTGATGGGGCAAAACGTCCGCGGTATTTCTGTTCAGGGGACATAGTAGTGGGATATAACCCTCCACTATAACGGGTTAACTCATCTGTTTTTCCCTAATCTCATCGAGTGTTTTGCAGTCGATACAGAGAGTTGCAGTAGGGCGGGCCTCAAGTCTGCGGATGCCAACCTCTACCCCACAGGAGTCACAATATCCGTAGTCGTGGCTATCGAGCAGACCCAGGGTGTCATCGATCTTTTTGATCAACTTGCGCTCGCGGTCACGGGTGCGTAGCTCCAGGCTGAATTCTGATTCTTGAGTGGCGCGATCATTGGGATCAGGGAAATTTGCCGCTTCATCCTGCATGTGATGCACTGTTCGATCTACCTCTGCCATCAATTCATTTTTCCATGCATTAAGGATGGAACGGAAGTGGTTCTCCTGCGCCTCATTCATATACTCTTCACCCTTTTTCGTCTTATAGGGCTTAAAGCCAAACGGTCCGTTTAGCACTTGTTCAGTCTTCTTCTTGGCAGTCATTCACAGGCTCCTAACAAACCACAGTTCCAAAAGAGGCGGTATCTATACCAGAATAGTCCATATCGGGCAAGAAATGGGGGTAATTTTTATCCAGCAGCAGGTAAAATTTTATCATCCTGATTGCACCACATTGCTGTGGCACCGGCCACGGCAGCCGGCATGGCAGCAAAATTCAGTATCGGGATCATCATCAGAAGGGTAAGGCCACCGCCGAATCCCATGGCGGCCAATCTTATCTTTTTGTTGTATGCATGCTGATCTTTGAACTCCAACCCGCTGTTGGCCATTGGATAGTCGGTGTACTCCAGGGCCAGATACCAGATACCGAACAGGGTCCAGAGTATGGGGGCAATAATATTTATTCCAGGGATCAGAAATAGAAGTAGCAGGGGCAGGGCGCGGGCAATGAAATATCTTAGCTTGATTAGTTCGGATCGGATTGCAGGCCTGATCGATTGCATGATGTTGGCGTGCGCCTTGGAAGGAGTGCTCCCTGTAAGCAGTATCTCTACCTTCTCCGCAAGTAGGCCGTTAAAGGGTGCGGCTAGCAGGTTGGCCACGATAGTAAAGCTGTAGAAGGTGATCAGGATAGCGGCGATAGCGAACAGGGGCCAGAGGATATATCTAAAATAGCTGAACCAGGAATCCTGCGGCAACATCCAGTCCAGCAGACTCTCAAATTGGGTAATGCCAATCCAGGTCAGAGCGGTGAACACCAGGATATTGATAAACAGAGGCATCATCACAAAACGACGCAGCCCTGGCCTGACCAGGAGTTTAAGACCCTGGATCATATAACCGGCACCGGAAACTGGTGTGTTCTTGACCATTAGCTTGCAGCAATAAAGATTAAAGCCGCACCGAGGATAAGCCGATAGATGACAAACGGCAACATACCAACTCTCTCAATGAAGCTGAGAAACATATGGATGCAGAGATAGGCGGCAACAAAGGAGAGCATCACGCCTAGTATCAAATCACCCCAGATAACCTGTTCCCCATTACTAATCAGTCCATAGGTCACATAGATTCCAGACATAAATATGGTAGGTATGGAGAGTAGAAAAGAGAATCTGGAGGCTGCCTTTCTGCTCAGCCCAAGTAGTAGTGCAGCAGTTATGGTGATGCCGGAGCGGGAGGTGCCGGGGATAATGGCTACCGCCTGAAATAGTCCTATGATTAGGGCATCCCTCCAGGAGAGTGTTAGCTCATCGCGCTGACGCTTTCCTTTGACATCAGCCCAGTAGAGTAAAACCGCAAAGGCGATAGTAGTGATAATAATG
The DNA here is from genome assembly GCA_050304615.1 of Sedimenticolaceae bacterium. Lineage (GTDB taxonomy): Bacteria > Pseudomonadota > Gammaproteobacteria > Chromatiales > Chromatiaceae > CBFDBF01. Next base: position 171,021 of record JBNLDW010000012.1, on the reverse strand, counting down.
ACCACAATGGAGCGCAGGCTGCTCTCTACAACGCCCTTAAACAGTGCCCCAAATAGAACGACCGGGATAGTGGCCAGTATGATCATCCAGACCATTCTGGAGTTCTCGCTGCTGTTACCACCTGTGCCGAGTGAGTGCATGAAGTCGTGCAACATCTCCCTTAGATCACGCCTGAAGTAGGTGATCACTGCGGCCAATGAGCCTATGTGGACGGCGACATCGAATGCCAATCCCTGGTCGGCAAAGCCGAACAGGGTCGGCACCAGAATCAGGTGTGCAGAACTGGATATTGGCAGAAATTCGGTTAATCCCTGAACCAGTGCCAGAATGATGACATGCAGTGTATCCATGCCCTATTTTATCAGAACAGGGAAATTTAGTTGATAACTCATCCAACTGTCCGTTGTTGGCAGCGGTGATTCTGTGGCAACGCAGGCGACCCATCCGGGTTCCGGCGTGAAATGCCTAGTGTGGCAGTTGCCCCTATCCACACTATGTCCAAAGATCCCCACTCCATGACATTTGGCACATGATTCCAGGGCGGTCCAGTGGTGGAAAAATTCTTGAGTAAGATCCTCCCCATGCAGCCAGGCCAACTCTTGCTGTACCGTCTGTGGGAACAGCCGCTGTGCTATATGCATGAGGTTTGGTCGTTGTTGTAACTTCTCCAGATCAATCCCAATAGTGCTTGTGGAGAGCGCCAGCAGCGCCATTTCGCCGCAGTGACTCAAGTTGAATTGGATACTAGATCCACCGTTTTGCAGGGTGGGTTTACCCTCTGTACCATAGCCAAACTGAAGTTTTTCACCAGGGATACCTAGATAGCAGCCAAGGATGTGACGCATACCGGCACGTGCCACGGTATAGCGTTGGCGTAGCGTCTGGTTGATCAACCGTTGCGCTTTCTCTGTCTCATCTGTGGAGAGTAGTCGTGTAAGACTGTCTGCTGGCTGCCCCAGATCAATCCTCCAGATATGTATAGAGTCTGCTTGCAGACTTGGCGATTCATTCGATGGAGTCCAGTGTACAATGGGATGCATGGTACCTCCTATTATCAACGACCAGCCAACGAAGGTCTATCGCAGTGCATAACAACAGCAAGAAGATAGTGCGCCGTAGCCTGCCATCAGGGTCGATTGATCTACCACCAGAGCTACATCCGTTACTGCGGAATGCCTATGCTATGCGTGGTGTGAAGTCTGCTTCTGAACTGAATTTGGGGCTTGAGCATCTGCCGTCGCCGTCAGAACTGACGGCCACGGAGGATGCAGCACAACTGCTGCATGCAATTCTCCAGCAGGATGGACGGATAGTAATCATTGGTGATTTCGATGCCGATGGGGCCACTAGTTGCGCCCTAGCTGTGTTAGCGCTCCGTGCTATGGGTGCACGCAGTGTCAGCTATCTGGTCCCGAATCGGTTTGAATATGGCTACGGTCTAACCCCAGAGATTGTAGCCACCGCTCTGCGGCAGCGCCCTGATCTATTGATTACCGTAGATAACGGCATATCCAGCATAGAAGGGGCCAAGTTGACCAAAGAGGCTGGGGTCGCGCTGTTGATCACCGACCACCATCTGCCAGGGACGGAGCTCCCAGCGGCGAATGTGATAGTCAATCCGCATCTACACGATGACTCCTTTCCGGGGGCAAATCTGGCCGGTGTAGGTGTGATCTTCTATGTTATGGCCGCCCTGAGGGGCAGGCTGCGACAACAGGGCTGGTTTACAGACAGAGGTATAGCTGAACCCAACCTGGCGGAGTTGCTCGATCTGGTGGCATTAGGAACCGTGGCTGATGTGGTGCCCCTTGATCGGGTAAACCGGATATTGGTTCATCAGGGGCTGCAACGCATACGCAGTGGCCGCTGTCGTCCAGGCATAACCGCCCTGCTTGAGGTGGCCAAGCGAGAGCAGGGTAGGGTTGTTGCGGCTGATCTGGGGTTTGCCGTCGCCCCCCGTCTCAATGCCGCCGGACGTCTGGATGATATCTCTCAGGGGATAGAGTGCCTGCTGCAGGAGGATCAGCAGTTGGCGCGGCAGGCGGTAGCGCAGTTGGACAGCCTGAACCAGGAACGGCGACAGATCGAGGGGAAGATGCAGCAACAGGCGCTGGTAGCGCTCAAGGGGTTGTTCCCGGGGCATGGTGGGGTACGGGATTATGGCCTCTGTATATATCGTAAAGAGTGGCACCAGGGGGTGATTGGAATCCTCGCGGCCCGTCTGCGCGAACGCTTTCACCGCCCGGTCATAGCCTTTGCACCAGAGGGTAACGGGATGATCAAGGGGTCGGCCCGCTCGATCCCAGGGCTACATATCCGTGATCTGCTGGATGCAGTGGCCACCCGACATCCCAGAATCCTTAGCAGATTTGGTGGTCATGCCATGGCCGCAGGGTTGAGTCTGAAAGAGTCCGATTTTGAGCCATTTCGCAAGGCCTTTGAGCAAGAAGTACGACGCCATCTCAGTGCAGATGAGCTGCGCGGAGTTATCTACTCTGATGGTACCTTGGAAGAGGCAGATTTTTGTATGGAGCTGGCGCAGCAACTCCGCTCAGGCGGCCCCTGGGGACAGGGCTTCCCAGAGCCCCTTTTTGATGGCAGGTTTTATATCACTAATAACCGCATCGTCGGCGAGCGGCATCTCAAGCTGGAGTTGCGGCCAGAGGGTGGCGCCATCTCTATAGATGCCATAGCCTTCAATCAGGTGGAGAGAGGAGTGCCAAGACTGCATGAGGTGATTGATGCAGTCTTTCGGCTGGATATAAATGAATACCGTGGCAGGTGCTCTTTGCAGCTTGTCATAGAGCAACTGGGGGGAGAAGATAAACAAGGACTTGATGGATAACAGCAAAGAGGTGATACCCCTGGGGGGATATAACATTCGGTACACAGTATTAGAGGATGGTAGAAACAAATGACCGATGAGTCGGAAAATATTGAGCTGGAGGTCGTCAGCAAAAGCCAGCTAAAACGTGACATGCTGGAGCTGCAGCTGGTAGGAGAGCGGCTGATCAATATGAGTGCAGCGCAGTTGGCCGCCTTCCCGCTCACTCCCGCCCTGCTGGAAGCCCTGGAAGAGTCTCGACGGATCAAGGGGCATGGTGCTATGCGTCGTCATATCAGGCGCGTGGGCAAGCTATTGCGCAGCGCAGATAGCGAGGCTATTCGACAACTCTTGGATCGGTTGGACAACCATGATCTGATAGCAAAACAGCAGTTTCACCAGCTTGAACGGTGGCGTGACCGGCTCTTGCAAGAGGGTGATACAGCTTTAGCCGAACTGCTGGAACTCTACCCTGAGGCCGACCGACAACAGCTGCGCCAGACGATCAGGACCGCGAACAAAGAGCAACATGAGTCGGCCCCACCAGCGGCCGCACGGAAGTTGTTTCGTTATCTCAGGGAGCTGTCAGAGCATGCCGAAGGGGAGTAGAGAAAAACTAATTGTCTACCCAGGATTCTCCTGGCCACTGGCACTGCTACTACTGCTATCTCATGCTACGGCGCTCGCTCTGTTGCCGCTGCTGCCTCTGGGACTGGCCATGCAGCTTCTGTTGGCAGTTGCTGTTATCTCCAGCCTGCTTTATTACGGCGCGCGTGACCTAATGGGTTGGGGTTGGCTGGCAGTTGCTGCTGTCGAGTGGAGTGAACCAAATGGTTGGACGATTATCGATCAACGAGGGGAGCACTATGCAGCTACTCTGCACGGTTCCAGCTATCTACATAGATATCTGGTCGTCTTAAACTTCCGACTCTCTGCAGGTGCCAGCCGTCGTCTGATCCTAACAGAGCAGGCGGTTGGCACAGATCTGTTCCGGCAGTTGCGGGCGCGGTTGCAGTGGATGCAGTAGGGCCTGCTAATCAGGGGTATAGTCGTTGGGGATTAATATGGTTGGGTTAGACTGCCCATCATCGTCCCTATTGGGGAAATCTATGGTGTAGTGCAGTCCCCGACTCTCTCGCCGTCGCAGGGCACAGCGGATGATTAGGTCAGCCACATCGACCAGATTACGTAGCTCTAACAGGTCGTTGTTTACCCGGAAATGACCGTAGTACTCCTCGATCTCCTGGCGCAGTAGATTGACCCTGCGTTTTGCCCTCTCCAGACGTTTGTTACTACGTACAATACCAACATAGTCCCACATGAAATGACGCAGCTCATCCCAGTTATGCGATACCACCACCTCCTCATCCGAATTGGTTACGCGGCTTTCATCCCAGAGTGGCAGCTCTGGAGGGGTAGGGGCGCTATCCAGCTGCTGGGTAATGTCTATAGCTGCCATCTGGCTGAATACTAGACACTCCAACAGGGAGTTGCTGGCCATGCGGTTGGCACCATGCAGACCGGTGTAGGCGGTTTCACCGATAGCATAGAGTCCCGCTACGTCAGTGCGGGCATTGTGGTCGGTAATCAGCCCCCCACAGGTATAGTGAGCGGCTGGAACTACCGGAATTGGCTCCTTGGAGATATCTATCCCAAAATCGAGACAGGTGGCATAGATGGTGGGGAAGTGCTCCTGGATAAAGCTCTTCGGCTTATGGCTTATATCAAGGTAGACACAATCGATACCCAGACGCTTCATATTGTGGTCAATGGCACGTGCAACTATATCGCGCGGGGCAAGCTCAGCCCGCTGGTCATAGTCCGGCATAAAGCGGGTGCCATCAGGCAGCAGCAGCTTGGCTCCCTCGCCCCGCAGTGCCTCACTGATTAGAAATGATTTGGCATGGGGATGATAGAGGCAGGTTGGGTGAAACTGAATGAACTCCATATTTGCTGCCCGGCAGCCGGCACGCCACCCCATGGCTATTCCATCTCCGGTAGAGACGTCTGGATTGGAGGTGTAGAGATAGACCTTGCTGGCACCACCGGTCGCCAGGATCACGAAACGGGCCCTAAATGTCTCAACGTGGTCACTGTCACGATTGAGAACGTAAGCGCCAAGGCAGCGATTCTCTTTGAGCCCAGCCTTATGGCCGGTAATCAGATCGATGGCGATATGATTCTCGAATAGCTCTATATGGGGGAGTGCCTGCACCCTATTTTCCAGGGTATCTTCTAGTTCCTGTCCGGTGGCATCGGCAGTGTGGATAACTCGGCGGTGTGAGTGGCCTCCCTCCTGGGTGAGGTGATACTCCTCACTCGATGAGCGTCGTCTAGTGAACTCCATTCCCTGCTGCAATAGCCATTCGATACTCCCCGGACCCTTTTCCACCACCAGCCTGACTATATCTTCATCGCAGAGTCCGGCCCCGGCATTCAGGGTGTCCTCAATATGGGATTCGAAAGAGTCACCCTCGCCAAGTACCGCCGAGATACCCCCCTGGGCATAGTGAGTATTACCTTCAGAGAGGTTGAGTTTTGTGACAACGGCAACAGCGATGTTCTGCGGCAGTCTGAGGGCAAGACTAAGTCCAGCGGCACCGCTGCCTATTATTAAAACATCATGTGAATGGGTGATTTGTTGCATAATGTAGTGCCCACTATTTGCTGCAAGGCGCGGCAGCGTCCATAATCGGTTAAATCTAAACGCTAATATAAGCAGCAGCAAGAACTTTTTTATCAGCAAGGTGTCAATTAAGATGAATACAGAAACGCGCTTGCCGCGTGTGATGAGAGGGCTCATATGGGCGAGCGGCAGGTAGATCAAGAGTTGGTAGAACGGGTGCAGCGCGGGGACAAAAAGGCCTTCGACCTGCTGGTATTGAAATATCAGCATAAAGTGGCCAACTTGGTCTCACGCTATATCCGTGATTCCAGTGAGACGCAAGATGTGACACAGGAAGCTTTTATCAAGGCCTACCGGGCACTTCCCAACTTTCGTGGGGATAGTGCCTTTTACACATGGCTCTACCGAATTGCGATCAATACAGCTAAAAATTTCCTGGTAGCACAGGGACGGCGCCCGCCTGGTTCAGATCTTGAGGCGGAGACCGTAGAACAGATGGATATTGGGGTACGACTGCAAGAGAACAGGACCCCGGAAAACAGCATGCTACAGGATGAGATTGCAGATACGGTGCATCGAGCTATTGATGAGCTGCCAGATGACCTGCGTACAGCCATCACCCTGCGTGAATTAGAAGGTATGAGCTATGATGAGATAGCCAGCAGCATGTCATGCCCAGTAGGTACGGTACGTTCCCGGATATTTCGGGCGCGAGCGGCTATAGATGTAAAACTTGCCCCACTTCTGGAGCCCTGAAGTGGAAACTGAAATGGTTATTGTTAACTATCAGGTGTCAATATGAACGACCAGAGCAGAGAACAAGTATCGGCGCTAATGGACGATGAGCTTTCCACGCAAGAGGCGCAGCAGACACTGCGTCAGTTACAACAGGATCAAGAGCTGCGACAGCAGTGGAGCCGTTATCACCTTATTGGAGATGTGATGAAGGGCGAGACGCCCCAGGTTAATGCCGCACAGACTGCGGCCAGGATTAGTGCGCTAATAGCTGAAGAGCCTGCAATTATTTCCATACCCAAGAGAAGGCCGCTATTACCGCAAAACTCTGTTTGGTTCCGTGCCATGGCCGGAGCTGGCTTGGCTGCCTCTGTTGCTGCTTTAGCTGTCATCACTGCCCCATATTTTCTTACCACTGATACGGGTGAGGCGTTACAGTTGGCAGATAGTGGCAAGGCCGCTGTTTCAACCTACGAACAACGCCCCGCTGCCCGCTGGAAGAATCTATCTGAGCCAGCTGTGCAGTCGCGACTCAATGGTTATCTGGTAGAGCATGGAGAGTACGCTGCTCCCGGAGGAGTAGGTGGTGTTGTCCCATATTCAACTTTCGTTGAGTATGAGACAGAACGGTAGGCAAGAATGCTTCGTTATTTGCGTTTTTTGCCATTTCTGTTTGTCTTCTCTGCGGTTGCTGATGGAGGCATTGAATTTGATCCTGAGGCCTATCGGTTACTGGAGAAGATGTGGCAAGCCTCCCGCCAGCTAAATTATGAAGGTACCTTTGTATATCTGAATGATGATCATATGGAGGCCATGCGTCTGGTTCATACGGCGAATGGTGGACGTGAGCAAGAGCGACTTACATCACTAAACGGGGTGGAGAGGGAAGTGGTGCGGGATAACCACTCGGTCGTTTATATCATCCCCGACAGCCGCCTGGTAGCAGCTAAGCTACGCAATGGGGATGATGATCTACCGCTGAATTCAGAAGAGCTTACCCAACTTTATCAACTGAGAATATTGAGCGATCAACGGGTTGCCGGCAGGCAGGCAAATGTAGTGCTTATTATGCCGTTGGATAACTATCGCTATGGACATCGTCTGTTTCTCGATGCTGAGCATGGCCTGCCGCTAAAGTCTGAAGTATTGGATGATGCCGGGGATACAGTCTCCCAAATAATGTTTACGCAGTTGCATGTTGGTACAGATGTCGGCCTAACAGGGGAAGACAACAGTGAAGGAGATGTGATGAACAGGGGAGAGTTCTCCTGGGTCAATCAGGCGCCAGCACGCCGCCTGAACGCAAAAGATAACGCAGTGCAAGAATTCTCCTGGGATTTCCCAACGTTGCCATCTGGCTTTCGTCTTACTGTACATGCCCAGCGCCCAGAGACTGGAGGGCGCGATAAGGTTGACCACTTTCTGTTTTCTGATGGTCTAGCTTCGTTTTCGGTCTATATAGAGCGCATGGCCAACAAGAATGGACTTAGCGGCGCATCCAGGATGGGGGCGATCAATGTCTACGGCAGACGTCTGGATGAGTATCAGGTAACGGCGGTCGGAGAGGTTCCTGAACGGACGGTACGTGAGCTGGCAAAGGGTGTAATTATTAAAAATATTGGCGCTGACAGGTGATTGAAGAGAGCGGTGTAGTCATAAAATGTACCGGAGAGTTTGCCGATGTTGAGACAGAGCGCAAATCAAGTTGTGGCGGCTGTTCTGCCAATGTAGTTTGCGGTACGGCAGTGTTAGCTAAAGTGTTCGGCCGGCGTCGCTCTATAGTGCGGGTGGTAAACTCGATTGAGGCAAAAGAGGGTGATATGGTAGTTGTTGGTCTGCAAGATGGTGTGTTGGTGCGCAGTTCATTTGTCTTCTACATAGTACCAATTATAACTATGATAGCCGGCGCAATATTGAGTGAAGTATTCGCTGGACGGCTGGGACTTACCATCACGGAACCAATTAGTATCATTGGTGGTCTATTAGGCCTGATGCTTGGGCTATGGTTGGCACGTCGGTTTTCCGACAAGGTAAGTACGGATGAACACTACCAGGTGGTGATGTTGCGACATGAACATCAAAGTGCGTGCGTTGAGGTTAAAGCGCCGCAATAGAGTGGCTTTTAATTGCTAATATCCCCTAAATATTTTCGCAGGAGTGGTAGATGAATATTTTCTTACAGGCCAAATGGCGGTCAGCTTTAGTATTGATGCTACTGTTGAATGCAACAGCCATAGTAGAAGCGGCAGAACTCCCTGATTTTACCGGCATGGTAGAGGCGTATGGGCCAGCCGTTGTCAATGTAAGTACTAAACAAAAAGTCTCCACACGGCGCGATTTTAGACGTGATTTCAAGCTTCCTGATATGCCAGACGATAGTCCATTAAATGATTTGTTCCGGCACTTCTTTGAAGATGTGCCGGGGGGTGGTCAGCCGTTTAATGCCACCTCACTTGGCTCTGGTTTCATTATCTCCAGCGATGGTTACATCTTAACCAATCACCACGTAGTGGATGGGGCCGATGAGATCATTGTCCGGTTAAGTGATCGACGAGAGTTTGAGGCAGAGGTAATCGGTTCAGACAAAGCCAGTGATACCGCTCTGCTGAAGATAGAGGCTAAGGGACTGCCTATCGTCAAGACTGGTAAATCAAAGGATCTTAAAGTAGGTGAGTGGGTGCTGGCTATCGGCTCCCCGTTTGGCTTCGATCACTCTGTCACCGCCGGTATCGTTAGTGCCAAGGGGCGTAGTCTTCCGCGGGAGAATTATGTTCCCTTTATTCAGACCGACGTAGCGATCAATCCTGGTAACTCTGGCGGTCCATTGTTTAATCTGGATGGCGAAGTGGTTGGGGTAAACTCGCAAATCTACAGCCGTACAGGTGGCTTTATGGGGCTCTCCTTCTCTATCCCAATTGAGGTCGCGATGCGGGTTGCCGACCAGCTTAAGAAAGATGGTCATGTAACCCGGGGATGGCTTGGTGTTGTGATTCAGGATGTTACCAGGGAGCTGGCAAACTCCTTCGGTATGCAACATCCAAAAGGGGCGCTGGTGGCTAATGTGTTACCTGACAGTCCGGCTGAAAAGGCCGGAATCAAGACCGGTGATATTATCCTCAGCTACAATGGCGAGGAGTTACACGACTCATCCCAACTGCCTCCACTGGTTGGCGCCAGTGCAATTAAGGGCGGGGCAGACCTTCTGATCTTGCGCAAGGGTAAAGAGAAGCATATTAAGGTGAACATAGGCGAACTCCCCGGAGAGGATGAACTAGCAGCAAGTTCATCTGGAGGGGGAGCGGCCAATAAATCGGTTAAACTGCTGGGTCTAAAAGTTAGGGACCTCACCAATGAGCAGAAGGAACAACTAGAGATACGCGGCAGTGGGGTGATGGTGACTGACCTTAAGCCAGGGGCTGCGCATGACGCTGGCATACAGCGTGGTGATGTTATCCAGATGATCAACAGTGTCCAGGTGAACGACGTACGTGAATTTGAGAAGATTGTAACCAACCTACCGCGTGGGAAGACGGTGGCAGTCCTAGTCTATCGCAAGATAGGCCCAAGGTTTCTGGCCATCGACATCCCAAAAGATGGATAAAAAGCCAAAATAAGGTATGATCTCTTGGCATAGATAGAAACATCAAATGATAAATTCATAAAGCGGAACTTTTCCTTGAAAAGTTCCGTTTTTTCAATCAGTAACATTACATACTTAAACCAAATCATTACTTCAATGCAAATACATTTTGCCAACTATATCGACTCCTCTCTATGAGCGATCTGCAACATATCCGCAATTTCTCTATTATCGCCCATATCGATCATGGTAAATCGACGATAGCTGATCGCTTTATCCAGATCTGTGGTGGTTTGAGTGAGCGAGACATGGAAGAGCAGGTTCTTGATTCTATGGATTTGGAGCGAGAGCGTGGCATCACCATCAAGGCGCAGAGCGTGACCCTGGATTACCAGGCAGCGGATGGAGAACACTATCAGCTGAATTTTATCGATACACCAGGCCATGTGGACTTCTCTTACGAGGTATCACGCTCACTGGCTGCCTGTGAAGGGGCGCTGCTAGTGGTAGATGCTGCCCAGGGGGTTGAGGCACAAAGCGTAGCTAACTGTTATACGGCTATTGAGCAGGGGCTGGAAGTGCTGCCAGTACTGAACAAGATTGATCTTCCGGCAGCTGATCCAGAGCGTGTGGTGACCGAGATAGAGGAAATTATTGGGTTGGATACGGGCAATGCACTGCTGGTCAGCGCAAAATCTGGAGTCGGGATTCCAGAGCTATTAGAGATGCTGGTACAGCAGATACCTCCTCCGGTTGGTGATCGGCAGGCCCCCCTGCAGGCGCTGATTATTGATTCATGGTTTGATAGCTACGTGGGTGTCATATCGTTGGTCCGTATGGTTAACGGGATCATTCGTCCAAAAGAGAAGATCTGCATGATGTCTACTGGACGTAGCTTTCTGGTAGAGAAGGTGGGTGTATTTACCCCCAAGAGAGAGAATCGAGATGAACTTATGGCCGGTGAGGTTGGTTTTATCATTGCCGGTATTAAAGAGATCGATGGCGCCCCTGTAGGAGATACTATTACCCACATTGATCACAAGGCCACAGAACCACTCCCCGGCTTTGAGGAGATTCAACCACGAGTTTTTGCTGGACTCTATCCGGTCAGTTCGGATGATTATGAGGGTCTGCGTGAGGCTTTACGTAAGCTGAAATTGAACGATTCGGCAATGCGTTTCGAGCCAGAGACATCACAGGCACTAGGTTTTGGCTTCCGTTGCGGGTTTCTTGGTATGCTCCATATGGAGATTGTACAAGAGCGGCTGGAGCGTGAATACGATTTGGATCTTATCACCACCGCGCCCACAGTCATCTATGAAGTCCTTGGTAACGATGGTAGTCTCACTAAGATCGATAATCCGGCCGATCTACCAGATGTTAGCAAGATCGAAGAGGTACGGGAACCGATTATCGAGGCCACTATCCTGGCGCCACAGGAGTATCTTGGCAATGTAATCAATCTCTGTATAGAGAAGCGTGGTGTACAGAAAAATTTGCAGTACCTTGGTGGACAGGTACAGGTTGTCTATGAGCTGCCAATGAATGAGGTGGTGCTGGATTTTTTTGACCGGCTAAAATCCACCAGCCGCGGTTTTGCCTCATTCGAGTATGAGTTCAAGCGGTTCGACGCAGCACCTCTGGTTAAGATGGATATCCTGATAAATGGCGAAAGGGTTGATGCTTTATCCTTGATAGTGCATCGGGATAATGCCGAGTACAGAGGTAGAGAATTAACGGTAAAGATGAAGGAGCTCATACCGCGGCAGATGTTTGATGTGGCAATCCAGGCCGCCATTGGTAGTAAAATAATTGCCCGTACCAACGTTAAGGCACTGCGAAAAAATGTTACCGCCAAGTGTTATGGTGGGGATATAAGCCGTAAGCGTAAACTATTGGAGAAACAGAAGGCAGGCAAAAAACGGATGAAAAAGGTGGGTAGGGTAGAGATACCACAAGAGGCATTTCTTGCTGTTCTGAAGACCGGTAAGGATAATTAATATACGAATATTTCAGGGATCTCTGATCTGTCAGGGGCTTCCCAGCATTTGAGGCGAAATTTTATGAATTTTGACTTTCCTACACTGTTAGTTATCGCAACATTTGCCACTGCTGGGATCTGGTTTGTTGATGCTGTGGCATTTGCTCCAGCACGCCGTAGAGCTTGGGAAGAAAGTGCAGCGGAATCAAAAGAAAAAGAGCTAACTGAACCGCTGTTGGTCGAATATGCGCGCTCTTTCTTCCCGGTCATTCTGGCGGTATTGCTACTGCGCTCCTTCCTGGTAGAACCGTTCCGGATTCCGTCTGGCTCAATGATGCCAACACTGTGGATCGGCGATTTTATTCTGGTCAATAAATTCGCTTATGGTGTCAGATTGCCCGTATTGAACAAGAAAATTATATCTACGGGGGAGCCCCAACGAGGTGACGTGGTGGTATTCCGTTATCCCAAAGATCAATCTGTGGATTACATTAAGAGGGTCATTGGCATTCCTGGTGACCATATCGAATACCATAATAAAACGGTTTCGATAAATGGTCAGCAGGCACCACAGATCCTTATTGGCCGTTATCAAGGCAGCGGTAGCGGTAAGAGCTTTACTGGAGCCGCGGAGAGTATGGAAAGAATTGATGAGGTGGAGCACGCTATACTGATTGATCAACGCCGCCCTGATTTTTCATACAGTTGTCAGTTTTTGGGGCAAGATGGAATAACGGTTCCGGCTGGTCACTACTTTGTAATGGGCGATAATCGTGATCACAGTAGTGATAGTCGTTGTTGGGGATTGGTTCCAGAAGAGAATTTAGCAGGTCAGGCCTTTGGTGTATGGATGAGTTGGGATGCGCACCGCTCTGATTTCCCAATTGCCTGGGAACGGTTAGGTAACGGCATTCAATAGAGGAGTATTTGTTATGCGGCAAAACATCAAGAGACAGCACGGTATGACTGGCATGGGCTGGCTGACAGTCCTCTTTCTTATAGGCTTTTTTGCCCTGCTGACATTTAAATTGGTACCAATCTATTTAGAGAACAGCACTGTTAAGTCTATCTTACACTCACTAGAAGATGAGCCGTTAATCACCAAAACTAGCAAGGGTGAGGTGTTATCAATGATCCAGAAGCGGCTCCTTACCAACGGCATAAGGGACATGGCGCGTGACAGTATTAAGATAGAAAATAGTGATGGTGTTCTAACAGTAAATATTGCCTATGATGTCAGAAAGAACATGGTAGGAAATGTAGATGTTATTGTTACGTTTGATGACCATGTGAGGATAATATCTAATTGATGAATCCTGCAGAACATCTATGCTGCAGCATTAAATACCAATTCAGTGACGTTGCTCTATTGCAAACAGCCCTGACACACCGCAGTGCTGGTAGTCATAATAATGAGCGGCTGGAGTATCTAGGTGACGCCATTCTTGGGGCAGTTATAGCGGCTGAACTATACAGTAATTTCCCTCATCTTAATGAGGGGCAGTTGAGTCGCCTGCGCTCTAGCTTGGTAAAAAAAGAGAGCCTTGCTGGGGTTTCCAGAGAACTGGGGTTGGGAGATTATCTACTATTGGGCTCTGGGGAGTTACGCACTGGCGGGCATTCACGTGACTCTATCCTGGCCGATGCGCTAGAGGCTCTTTTTGCCGCAGTATATCTTGATGGTGGATATAGATCTGCCCAAAAAGTTATTCTGCTACTATTCAACTCCAAGATTGCAACTCTATCTCCTGAATTGGAACAGAAGGATCCTAAAAGTCGTCTACAAGAGTACCTACAGGCACGGCACCTTAGCCTGCCAGATTATACAATCGTTGAGGTCACTGGTGATCCGCATGCTCAGCATTTTATTGTGAAATGCGTTGTACCGGATATGCCGCAAGAGGCTATTGGGCATGGCGGCAGTCGACAAAAGGCAGAACAGGATGCCGCTGCATGTCTGTTACGTGCAATTACTGATAATGGCTGATCGTTCAAAAAATCACTGTGGATATGCAGCAATTGTAGGCCGTCCAAATGTCGGCAAATCAACTTTGCTTAATCGATTGATCGGACAAAAGTTGGCAATCACTTCACGCAAGCCACAGACTACCCGTCACCGGATTCTGGGAGTAAAAACAGGTAGTTTTGGACAGGTGATTTATGTAGATACTCCTGGCATTCACCAACGGGGTGATCAGGCGATGAATCGTTACCTTAACCGTACCGCTAAAAGTGCTTTGGTAGACGTGGATCTAGTGATCTTCGTGGTAGAGGCCCTGCGTTGGAATGATGAAGATGCTATGGTAATGGAGAGTATCATCCAGGAGAAGATGCCAGTTATCTTAGTGGTTAACAAAGTTGATCGCGTTAAAGATAGGACAGAGCTGTTACCCTATATAGCCGAGGTCTCGGAAAAATATGGCTTCATTGAGGTTCTCCTGCTCTCTGCCAAGAGCGGGGAGGGTATAGAATCACTAGAACGGAAGGTACCAGCCTTATTGCCTGAAGGCGATAACTACTTTCCAGATGACCAACTGACAGATCGGTCGGAACGTTTTTTTGCAGCCGAACTGATTCGTGAGCAGTTGACACAACGTTTTGCCCAAGAGATTCCATACGCATTAACAGTAGAGATAGAAAAATTTGTGCAAGAGGGCAGGCTATACCGTATAAGTGCGCTTGTTTGGGTAGAGCGGCAAGGCCAGAAAAATATAATCATCGGCAATAATGGCCAAGCGTTAAAGGAGGTAGGAACCCAGGCTAGAATTGAAATGGAGCGGTTTTTTCAGCGAAAAGTATACCTTAGTATTTGGGTGAAGGTTAGAAAAAGTTGGTCTAGTGATGAGAATGCCTTGAGTCAGTTGGGATATAGTGATTAGCATCATAACAATTTGCATATAACAGTGTTATGAATCGCATGCGCAGCAGTTTTTTTCGCACCTTCATTCTGCATCGCAGGGACTACTCTAACAGCAGTCTTTTGTTGGAGTGCTTTAGTGCTGAGCATGGACGTTTTCCAGCCATAGTTAAAGGGGTACGTTCCAGACATAGAGGTGAATCATCCCTGCTACAGCCGTTCCAGCCATTACTAATTCAAATTTACGGAAGAGGTGAGGTGAAGACTGTCACTGCCTTTGAGCAGGATGGCGCAGCTGTAGCCTTGCGTGGACAACCACTATTTTGCGGTTTCTATCTAAATGAGCTGTTACAGTATCTTCTAGGGCGGTCTGATCCCCATCAGAAATTATTTCATATCTATCACGAGACCCTGTTGCAACTGGTCGGTAGTAGCTCTATTGATATGGTATTGCGTTATTTTGAGATCGAGTTGCTAGCTGAACTTGGGTATGGCCTGCTATTGGACTCAGATGCAGAGACAGGTATGCCAATCGAGCCAGCAGAATTCTATAGCTATCAACTTGAAAAGGGACCTATTAAGGCCATGGCTGGTGACTCAGTGATACGGGGAGAGACCTTGCGAGCGTTGTCGAACAGAGAATTGCAGCTGGACGACAGCGGTAGACAAGAGGCACGTGAAATGATGCGACGTATTTTGCACCATTATCTTGGAGGGCGTCCACTCAAAAGCCGTGAACTATTTCAAACACCAATATCGTCATAAAGAGTAATCTCAGATGCATAATACAACCGAACAAAAAAGGGTGCTGTTAGGTGTAAATATTGACCATGTGGCTACCCTGAGGCAGGCACGCGGTACCAGATATCCTGATGTAGTAGAAGCGGCTGCAGTAGCAGAGCAGGCAGGAGCGGATGCCATCACCATACACCTGCGGGAAGATCGTCGTCATATCCAGGAGCGTGATGTAGAGCTATTGGCAGAGTCGCTACTGACACGCATGAACCTGGAGATGGCTGCAACCAGCGAAATGTTAGAAATAGCCTCAAGAATAAGGCCGCACGATTGCTGTCTGGTACCGGAGAAGCGAGAAGAGCTTACTACTGAGGGAGGGCTGGATGTTGTTGCTAACCTCTCATATTTGAAGGATTATTGCTCAGCACTGAAGGATACAGGGATAAGGGTATCCCTTTTTGTCGATGCCGATTTGGCGCAGTTGGATGCTGCCAGAGAATCAGGGGCGCCAGTCATAGAGATACATACTGGTCATTATGCTGATGCTGCTTCGGCTGATGCCAAGATAGCAGAACTGAAGAAGATCAAACGGGCAGTTGTATACGGAATGGAACTTGGCCTACAGGTTAATGCGGGGCACGGGCTTGACTATAACAATGTACAAGAGATTGTGGCTGTTGCAGGGATTCAGGAGCTTAACATCGGCCATTCCATTATATCGCGGGCGATATTTTTCGGCTTACGTGCATCGGTGGCAGAGATGAAGAGGTTGATTAGTGGAGAGAATATGAATTAGTCAGTACTAGCAAGTAGCTTCTCTACCGCCTCTTCCAGCTGCTCAAGAAGTTCCAGGACTATCTCATATTGATGTTTATTGAGGGCTGTTTCCAGTCGATGTAGTACATCATTCAGGGCTGGAACAGCGCAAACTGCAGTGGAGCCATGCATACGATGAACTGTTGTTAAAAACTCATCATAGTTATGTGTGGCTGCAGAGCTCCTTATGATGTTCATCTGGGTTGGTAGCTCTGTACATAACTGGGAAAACATGGATTCAGCTAGTTCTACATTGCCTCCGGTGACGCGCAGGGCCTGTTCCTTGTCACGTATTGGCAGGGTGGCAATAGGTTGCTGCTCTGTCTTACCAGCATGTTCATTTGCGGTATCGGTAGCAGGCGGATGGCTGGTGTCGCCTCTACGAAGGAGACGTGTTAACACATCCCACAACTGATGCTCTGTAATGGGCTTAACCAGGTAGTCATCCATTCCGGCCGCTCTAACCTGTTCTCTGGTGTGAGGCATCACATCAGCAGTCAATGCCACAATTGGGGTATATTGATCACTCTCTGCCTCCTTGAGGCGTATCTCTTTAGCCGCATCCATGCCGCTAAGTAACGGCATGTGTATATCCATAAAAATAAGGTCAAAAGAGTGATTAGCTATCTTATCCAATACTGCTTGTCCATCGTTTACGCTGGTGATAGATGTACCGCTAAGCCGTAGTAGGGCGGTGATTAATTTTAAATTTATTGCATTATCATCTGCGACCAGGATATGCGCACCACGGAACGATGGTACTAAGGTATCATCCGTTGCACAGCGTTCCTGCGGCATAGAAGACAGGGCTGTATGTGGTGAGAATAGTAGAGTTATTGCCTGTTGCAGGGAATTATATGTCAACGGATTAGAGATACATATAGTTGCACTCAACTGCTCCATCTTCCTAATCACAGCCTGATCTAAGGTATTAAGTATGATGAGTAGAGAAGGATGAGAGGTCTCGTTCCACGCGCTGATAGCACTCTCTGCAGTACCATCATCTATTTCTTTGGCTGAGAATCCCATCACTACCAGATCAATATCATCAATACTTTGAGTGTCATCCTGTGATATTTCATCCTCTGCCGCCCCCATAGCTTGAAGGTAATATGAGACGGCAAGCCGGTGAAGTGGATGGCAACCTAGCATGAGGCAGCGTTTACCCTGTAGCAGCTTTTGAGAAGTGGTTGCAACCGGTTGGATGGGGATGTTCACCAGTAGACTGACCGTAAAAATAGTCCCCTTCCCTGGTGCGCTATTTATATTTACATCGCCACCCATAGATTGCGCCAGATTTCGACAGATACTCAACCCCAGGCCAGTACCGCCAAACTTACGGCTGGTCGAACTATCGGCCTGTTGAAAAGGATTAAAAAGATTGCTGATATGTTGCTGATCGATGCCAATACCGGTATCGGCTACTGTGAACCGGAGGACATTGTCACCGGTAGGTTTAGTCGCCATCATAACTCGCACAACCACTTCACCTTCCGCGGTAAATTTTATGGCATTACTCAATAAATTTAGCAGTATCTGATTGATACGTTGTTTATCACCAAGTAGCTGTTTTGGAACATCTGGGTGAATTAATAGTATAAGCTCCAAGCCCTTTTCGAGAGCGGATGGGGCCAGCAGGGCAATAGGTTGCTCAAAACATTCATAGATATCAAAGAGTATATGTTCTGGATCAAACTTGCCCTGCTCAAGTTTAGAGTAATCAAGAATATTATTAATAATAGTCAGCAGCCCAGAGGCCGACTGTGAGATTGTTTCCACAATATCTTTTTGTTCTGCGCTTAAATCTGTTTTCAGCAACAGATTTGCAAATCCGATTACCCCATTCATCGGGGTACGGATTTCATGACTCATATTGGCCAGAAATTCAGACTTGGCCAGACTAGCCTTCAATGCCCTCCTGCGAGCTAATTCCAGCTCCACATTTTGAATCTCCAGCGTATCCATTGTTTGCATAAGGTCTGATGTGGCCTCATCAATATGTCGCTGCATCTGTTCACTGTAGTTTTTCAATTCTCTGGCCATGGAATTAAATCCTTCTTCCAGGGCTAGTACCTCACCACTGGAAGAGGAGGATACACGGGCGGAAAAATCCCCATGCTTCATCCGGATGACTGCCTTGGTTAAACGTTCAACTGGGGCGGTGATACGATTACTTAATCTAATAGCAATGAATGCAGTAAGCAAAATCCCAAGAAGTGCCATCAATACACTATTACGAATGACCCGGTGCTGCTCGGTGGTGCTATAGCCGTCGATCAGTTCTATTGAAGCCGTTCCAAGCCGTGCCCGATCTGTATTTGACAAGGACTCATTATGAGCATGTTCTGGGAAATCACCAAGTTTCTGAGCACTAACAACAGAGTACACGGGTGCCGAAAAACTACTGGTTTGTACCGTCTTTACAGGGTCTTTTTGTAGGTGCAATAGAGTAGCCCCGCTGCTGTCATAGATGGTGACAGAAACCGCGCCAGCCCGCTCAAAGACCTTGGCAACACTATATTGCAGCGCCTCCAGATCACCGGAAAAAATCCCATACACGCTGACCGCAGCAATCTCTTGCGCGACCGCCTTGCCTTGCTCTAGAAAGGTCTTTTGCAGGGTCTCCAGTTGGGTGTTTATGATATAGCTTGTCAGGCTCACGGCAAGGATGACTGAAGGGATAATGCTTAGCATCAGCACCTTGATGTTTAGCCTGAAAAAACGACGTGGTATCACTCTGGTTGCCCCCCTGGACTATGATTTAGCTGATCCACAGGTGGTAAGTGGATCTGCAAGGAGTTGGCAACACGTTTATTGCATTTAATGGAGTAATACTTAGGATGCACAGCTCTAGGCAAGGTATTGTACCCGCTGGCCAGAAATGAACTTACCAGATCACCCATATGCCTACCGATATCTTGGGGTGAAGAATAGGCAGAGGCAATAGCGCCAGCATTTACGTACGCTGCAGAATATCCGATAACTGGTATCCGTTGGTGATAACTAGAGAGAAGAATATTACGCACTGTCTGCTGATTGAAAATAAGCGGATCAGGCAATGCGAGCAGCACATCGCTCTGCTCCATGAGTTTAGTCAGGGTACTGCCAATCTTGTTCTCATCACGAACAACACCAAACTTTGGCTTAAGGCCATATTTAGCAGCCAACCTGATGATCTCACGTTTTATATGGCGCGAATTGTCACTATGCAATATTCCAACCCGTTTGCGAGTAGGCATGGATTCACGTATTAATTGCAACTGTCGCTGGATTGGCTGATCGATATAAATGGCAGATGTCTTGTTGGTCTTGCCTGTCAATTGGTTAAATGTCTGCTTGGGGATAAGGGTATGTAATATTGGTGCGCTGGCATTACGTGCGGCAACATATCTTGCTGCCCCGCTGCCTACAGTTATGATTAGCGTCTTTGCTGTAATGATCTGTTGCTCCAGCTGTGGAGCAGCAGAATCATTCATGGATTCTATCTGTAGGTGAAATTGGCCGCAGCGGTTGTTTTTTGCTGCACACTGCTGTTCTAGATTAGCATTGAAAGAATCTATTACCTGGTCATATATATCTCCAGATCCGCTCTTTATGATCAATATCTCATGGACGGGAGATGCCCAGAGATTGGCGCCAACAGATAAATAGAGTGTGCAGCATAGTGTTATCAGGGTAATGAGTTTGAGTGGCCGCCTGCACAATACAGCAGCCATCCGCGTACTCAGTTTTATTTGGCGTCTGGATTCCATGGCATCATGCCTTAGATATTATTATCCTGTCTGTTATGTTCGCTGACATCCGTAATCCGCTAATGGAATTTCAGACTAAATTGCAGGTAGGCTCTGGAATCTGTCTCATTTTCCGACTCTTCCCGAAACTCAGTGTAGCGGCCATCTATATTTTGTAGCACTAAAGATACTTCGGCATCTGCTGAGGGTAACTTGAATTTCTTGGCTAGACGCATATCATAACGCTCATATGGTGGTATGTAATTTCCCTCTCCCTTCCACTCAACACGATCGATACTGTAGCCACTGACACTTATCTGCATGCCGTTGCGCAATTCGTGTCCAACAAGAAATCCTAAAATGTGCTTTGCAACCATATCTTCAAGATCACGGGGCGGCAGCTGAGGTATTCCACTTGGTAAGATATCTCTGACCTCCTCACCTTTTGTTTTGATTTCGCTGTAACCCAGGTGGAAAATAGTGCGTTCGGTAGGGCGATAATCGATCTGCACTTCGACCCCCTCCATCTCCAGGTAACCGCTGTTAAAAAAACGGATGGCGCCATCATCTATCTCGGGTGGAAAGGTTGGGAAAATTGACTCATCTCTACGATGTGAAATCAGGGGGTCAATCTTTTCACGAAATAGCCTCATATCGAGGGTTATATTGCTATCTGGAAAGATCCCGAAATAGCCTACTTCAAGGGCATCGATCCTCTCTGGATCCATCCCTGGGGTGTGATAGTGTAGATGTTCAGTGAATGGCGTCGGTATGCGATGAACCTGCAGATCTGCATGCGCCTCCCAGATGGTAGGCATACGGTAGGCGCGGGACGCTGAGTAACGTACAGTGTGGTTATTTGTCAGATGATAGTTGATAGCAAATCTGGGGGAGAAGAGACCGTCATAGCCCTCAAAGTCCTCATACATGGCACCGAGATTGAAACTGAGGTCATCCAACATGTGCCACTCTGCGTTAATGAAAGCGCGGATTTGATCACGAGTAATATGGTCATGTTCGTCCAGAAGATTCCAACTATGCATCCTGTCATGTCGCACCCCCAACCCCCAGACCAGTCGCAGGTCATCACTAGGGCTTAAGGTGTGCTGTAACTCCAGGTCATAACGGTGGGTCTCAAAACCGAAGCCTATGTTAAGAAGCACACCTGGTAACGCACCATCAAAAAAATCGGTCTCATCATCGATCTCCTGGTAATTATGATAGAACTGCAGGCTGAGTTCATTCTCTGGCGCAATATTGTGGGTCCATTTTAGCTGTTGAAAATTATACCTGTGATAAGTGTCTCTTAATGCTTGTATGCTATCTCCCGGGAACCCCTCTTCACGCAAGCCAGAGGAGTATCCTCCTTCAAATAGCAACTGGTTGCTTCCGTCCATCTGGTAATCACCGCGAAAACCCAACCAACCTGTAGTCGAGCCATCATGTAGTTTCTCGAGACCTTCATTCTCGTCATAGTTTAGGGTAAGGCGATAATCCAGTTTGCCCTGGGAACCAGCCTGGCGCAATACAACTTGGGACGTATCCTCACTACCAGCAATCAGTTTGACCATTGTCCCTTGCTGTTCCATCGGGTGTTCTGTAATTATATTGATGACTCCAGCAAAGGAGTTGGAGCCATATGCAGCCGCGTTAGGACCACGCACCACCTCAATACGGTTGATATCTTCAATGGCCAATGGCAGATCTGACCATGAGACGCCACCAAATCCTGGATCATATACGGAGCGACCATCGACCAATACCTGCATATCCCTGGCAAGGTCATCGCTATTACCGTGGTAAGAAGCAGAGAACTTTGCACCATGATATCTGGCTACATGAAATCCTGGAACCAGGCGCAGCAGATCTGCTATCTCCATTGCACCAGATGCGTGGATCATCTGCTTGTCAATGATCGTGATTGCTGCTGGAATGTCACTCAGAGGTTGTGACAACCGTGTTGCCGAGAGGACAACCGGAACTTCATCGAAGAAATATTGCTCAGAGATTTCTCCAGTATTTGATTCTGCCGCGACGTTTCCCCAGCCGCCGTAGCAGAAAAGCGCGATCGCTGAGAGGAGCAGCCCGTTTCTATGGCTGCAGCAGTGAGCTTTGTAGTCCTTCATGACCATAACCCCAATTTTTTGTAATAAAGCAGCATTTCCTATACCGTGCCCAGTTTTGGCGGGAACGACGTAAGATCCTCTGGCTACTCATGGTATATTAGTACCACTTTAAATACCCGTGTCGCGAGATATGTATTACCTATGAACTATCCAACGATCGAACAGTGCATAGGCCAGACCCCACTGGTCAAGCTGCAGCACCTGCCTGGCAACAGCTCTAACACCATACTTCTTAAGTTAGAGGGTAACAATCCAGCCGGTTCAGTCAAGGACAGGCCGGCCCTAAATATGATCAGGCAGGCCGAGGAGCGGGGGGAGATTAGCCGTGGGGACAGCTTGATTGAGGCCACCAGCGGTAATACTGGCATCGCCCTGGCCATGGCAGCGGCTATCAGAGGGTATCGCATGATCCTGGTAATGCCGGAGAATATGAGCCTGGAGCGGCGTGCCCTGATGCGAGCGTATGGTGCCGAAATCGTCCTCACCCCAGCCGCTGGTAGTATGGAGGCTGCGATCGACAAGGCTAGAGAGTTGGAGGCCGCCGGTAAGGGGCATATCCTCGACCAGTTCTCTAATGCAGACAACCCACGGGCCCACGAAGATGGTACTGGCCCGGAGATATGGCAGCAGACTGGTGGTGAAATCACCCACTTTGTCAGTGCCATGGGGACCACCGGAACCATTATGGGTGTCT
Source organism: Sedimenticolaceae bacterium (assembly GCA_050304615.1). Classification (GTDB taxonomy): domain Bacteria; phylum Pseudomonadota; class Gammaproteobacteria; order Chromatiales; family Chromatiaceae; genus CBFDBF01. Next base: position 148,316 of record JBNLDW010000012.1, on the reverse strand, counting down.
CGGCCTATTTCAAGAATGTGCAGCCAGCGGTTGAGATCATTGGGGTACAGCCCAGTGAGGGCGCAGCAATACCAGGCATCCGCCGCTGGCCGGAGGAGTATCTGCCGGCGATCTATGACGCCAGTATGGTGGATCGAATCGTAGATATGGGCCAGCAGGAGGCGGAAGAGACCACTCGTAAACTGGCAGCTGAGGAGGGCATTCTTGTCGGCATCTCCGCAGGTGGCGCCGTGGCTGCTGCACTGCAACTCTGCCATCAGCTAGAAAACGGTGTGATCGTGGTGATCGTATCTGACCGTGGTGACCGTTACCTCTCGACCGGTGTCTTTCCCTCAGAGTAAATCACTTTTTCCCCTGGTAGTAGTGCTGACGGCACTGCTACTCAGTGTTAACGCCTCGGCCATCGAGCAGATAGATATTGAGCTAGGCAGGCTATCCGGGGCGGAGTGGTCTATGCAGGATGCTAACCTACGGCTTACCTGGGGCGTGGAAGGCGGTGTAGCCCTACAGCTCCAAGGCAGACAGCTAAGCCATCCAGCCCTTGCTACCCCGCTAGAGGAGTTTCGGCTGGAGTGTCTCCAGGGGGTGTTCGGGGGTGCAAAGATCAGCTGTAGCGATGGACGCTTCAGTGCCAACCTCCCTGGTGCCAAGAGTTTTAGCTTCCCCCTGGAACTGGAAGCAGCATCGGTTGCCGGAAAGTGGCGGTTCCAGCTTCAGGCAAAGGCGATAGATCTCAGGCGGTCACACCAGCTGTTTGCAGCTACCATAGGAATGCAGCTGGGAGGCAAGATCGACCTCTTACTGGAGATGGGTGGTAACGAAGGAGAGGGGGCTACAACACTACAGTGGCAGACCAAAATGCATAATCTCTCCTTTAATGTAGGGGACGAGTATTTAGGAGAAGAGCTATATGGCAGCTGGCAAGGTAGTGCCGAACTAAGTGATAACAGTTGGAGTGGGCATCAGAAGACCCTGTTGCAGCGAGGGGCCATCCTGACCCCCGCAGTTTTCCTGGCCCCAGAGGGGCACCCAATCAATCTTAGATCTGGTTTTGAATGGAACAGCGAGAGTGAAAAACTGGTTATCAGTAGTCTTAAGTACCGTCACCAAGGGGTACTTGCAGCACAGCTATCAGCCACCATCAATTTGACAAAAAGTGCGAAAATACAAAGAGTTAAACTAAATACAGATAAGTTTGATCTATCCGCTGTCTATACTGCCTATCTGCAACCAGTGCTGGCCGGGACGCTACTGGAGAATCTGGAGCTAGCTGGAGAGGCTGCACTGGAACTAGAACAGGGTAGTAGTGGTCAACATAGGGTAGATTTGCAGTTCAACGATCTATTTATGGAGGATGGTAGTAAGCGGTTTGCTGTCTATGGTCTAAACGGCCAACTGGTTACCACTTCCGGCAGAAAGGCAGAGACCAGCCGCTTGAGTTGGGAGGGTGGACATCTGCTGGGTGGCCTTAAGCTGGGCGGAAGTAGTACAGTTTTGCAGTTGCACAATGGAGGGGCGGAGCTGAAGGAGCCACTGTTACTACCGCTTTTGGATGGTAGTCTGCAAGTGGATCGCTTTAGTCTGGTAAATGCCAAGAGCGGCCCCCAGGTGCAGTTTCAGGGCTCCGTTGCTCCGATCTCGATGCAGGCCATAAGTCAGGCCCTGGATTGGCCGCCAATGGCGGGAGAGCTGGCAGGAATAATACCAGCCGTCTCCTATGAAAAAGGCAAGATTGTGGTAGATGGAGAGGTACTAATACGGGTATTCGAAGGAGATGTGAAGATCAATAATCTATACCTGGAGGATATGTTTGGGGCCCTGCCTAGAGTCAAGGCCGACGTGGAGTTGAATGATCTTGATCTGGAGACTCTAACCCGTGCCTTCTCCTTTGGTAAGATTACAGGCAAACTGCAGGGGTATATACATAAACTCTATCTGGAGGCGTGGCGGCCTGTCTCATTCGATGCCCGGTTTGAGACGCCAGTAGAGGACAATAGCAGACACCGTATCAGCCAGAGAGCAGTGGATAATATATCTAATCTGGGTGGCGTAGGCGTCTCTGGTGCAATTTCACGCACCTTTATGCGGATGTTTGAAGAATTTGGCTACTCTCGCCTTGGAATAAGCTGCCGTTTGCAGCAGGGAGTATGTGTAATGGGTGGTATAGAGTCGGCCGAAAATGGCTATTATCTGGTTCGTGGTGGCGGTATTCCCCGCATCGATATCATTGGTTTTAACCAAAAGATCGACTGGGAGATACTCGTCAGCAAACTCCAGGATATAGGCCGAGGTCCGGAACCAGTTATTAAATAGTGAGGATTGATACCATGAAAAGAGTTACCCGAACCAGTGGTCTGCTGGCCACACTGCTGTTGCTGGCCGCCTGTGTCACCATAAACATCTATTTTCCGGCAGCCGAGGCGGAAGAGGCGGCCGAGAAGATCGTCAAGGATGTCCTCGGTAATGCCGTCAAAGTCACACCTAAGGCAGAGGATAAGGGTGCCGGGCTGCAACCGAACGGAGAGTGGCAGATCGCCACCAGTGTGCTGGAGTTTTTTATCCCATCTGCTCATGCCGCCTCTCCTGATTTTAACGTGGATACACCCAAGATCAGGAGTCTTCAGGCCAGCATGAGGCAGCGGCATGCATCCCTTGCCCCCCACTATGGCACTGGCGCAATAGGTTTTACCAACAACGCCCTGGTGGGTTTTCATGACAATTCAGCAGTTTCACTGAGAGAGCGCAACCAGGTACAGAATCTGGTCGCCGCTGAAAACAGTGATCGTAATGCGCTCTACCGGGCCATTGCCAATGCCAACGGTCATCCCGAATGGGAGCAAGAAGTACGTGCCACCTTCGCTCGCAAGTGGATCGAGGGGGCTAGTGCTGGTTGGTGGTATCAGAATTCGGCTGGTAGCTGGCAACAGAGATAGTTGTCAGCATGGGGGTAGAAATTGAACGCAAGTTCCTGGTGAAGAATGAGCTTTGGCGGGAGCATGTGATCGCTGAGTCGAAGCTCGTTCAGGGGTATCTCGCTCGGGGTGAAAACGCCACTGTGCGGGTTCGTACCGCTGGCAACAGCGCCCATGTGAATATCAAGGGGGCTACTGCCGGTATTAGGCGGACAGAGTTCGAGTATGAGATCCCCCTGGCAGATGCTGAGGAGATGCTACAGCAGCTTACCCTGCAGCCATATATAGAGAAGACCCGCTTTCGGGTACGCTGTGGGGACCACATCTGGGATCTGGATCTGTTCGCAGGCGAAAATAGCGGTCTTGTGTTGGCCGAGATAGAGCTTGGGTCAGAGCAGGAGCTGTTTGAGATCCCGCCCTGGGCCGGGGATGAGGTCTCGGACGATAGTAGATACTACAACGCCAATCTGGCCCAGCAGCCATTTAGTCGGTGGTAGTCGAGGCTGTGTCAACCAGGGTTAAGATCAAGCTACAGGAGCAGCTCCTCGATCTCTACAAGGATGAGCAACTGCAAAGTAGCTATCCGATATCCAGTGCAATCAACGGTCCTGGAGAGGTGCAGGGTAGTGGCTGTACGCCGTTGGGCTCACATGTAGTGCGCATAAAGATAGGTGAGGGTGAGCCAGAGAACGCGGTATTTGAGGCGCGTCGACCCACAGGAGAGATATACACCCCGGAGCTGGGAGCGGCCTTTCCAGAACGTGACTGGATCCTGACCAGGATCATATGGCTTACCGGAATAGAATCTGGATTCAATCGTGGAGGCGACCGCGACAGCCTACGCCGTTTCATCTATATCCATGGCTGTCCAGACTCTGAACCGATGGGAGAGCCGCGTTCTCACGGCTGTATCCGCATGCGTAACAGTGATCTGTTGGAGTTGTTTGACCGGATTGAGGCAGGCACCCATGTAGAGATAATAGCTTGATGTAATTAATTTATTAATCATTAAGTTACAAATGTTACTTAATGTTAATTGTTATTATATCACTGTACAAAGAAACTGGTAAAATAGAGATCATGCACACTACTCTTGCCGGTCTCTGCCAGCACCACACTAGATACCACCTGTAGTGCCTTCTGGCGTAGCGCCTCTTTGCCTTCAGGAGTGCTGATATCTGTACCCTGCTGATCCCCCAGAAGTAGCAATAACTCATGACGGATTATTGGGGAATGTAGCTCAATATCTTCCAGATTTGTCTCATCTTTAGTCATCAGTTGGATATCACAGCGGACATACTCTGCGCCTCCATGAACATTTGTAATCAAGGATGGATCCAGAGATAAGTAGGCAAGCTGTTTTTCCTCCACCTCTGCTGCTACCTCTTCTGCACTTACAGAAGTAGCTGAACAGAAAAGCAAGAGAGTGATGAAAAAACTAGAAGACCAACGCATAATACAACTCCATTTCTGTTATAAAGGCGTCAATAAGCCATTGCGCTCGCTGCTTTTGGGTTAACGGCAGGTAACAGAGAATATTTAATCTATAATTATAGCAAGAAGAAAAGGTAGCCTTATGCGTCACGGCCCTATCATGTTCGACCTGGATGGTCCAGAGTTGACGGCAGAAGAGAAGGAGCTACTGCAACACCCAGCAGCCGGTGGGATAATTCTCTTTAGCCGTAATCTCCACTCCCCGGAGCAGATAGAGCAACTTACAACTGAGATCCGCAAGTTACGCGAACCAACACTACTAATTGCGGTGGATCAGGAGGGTGGTAGGGTACAGCGCTGCATGGATGGCTTTACCCGCCTGCCACCGGCCTCCTGGTTTGGTTCCATCTACGATCACAACAGCAAGCAGGCACGCGAGATTACTCATTTGACCGGCTGGCTCATGGCCTCTGAGCTGCGCTCGGTAGGAATCGACTTCAGTTTTGCCCCAGTACTGGATCTGGGACGACCAGTAAGTTCGGTCATTGGTGACCGCGCCTTTCATCAACGACCATCTATTGTTGTAGAACTTGCCAACTCATGGATACAGGGGGTACATGAGGCAGGAATGGCTGCAGTGGGCAAACACTTTCCTGGTCATGGCGGGGTAGAGGAGGACTCACATCATGCCCTGCCGCAGGATAATCGGCACCCGGAAGATATCTGGATAGATGATCTAATCCCATTCCGGCGTGCAATCCAGTATGGTCTTGAGGCGATCATGCCAGCCCATGTGATATATACAAAAGTGGCCCCTGATCTGGCTGGTTTCTCTAGCTATTGGCTACAACAGGTGCTGCGTCAAGAGCTTGGGTTCCAGGGTGCTATATTCAGTGATGATCTGACCATGGCGGCAGCATGCCAGGCGGGGGATTACCCACAACGGGCACAGTCTGCCCTTGATGCAGGCTGTGACATGGTACTGGTTTGTAATAACAGAGAGGGTGCCATACAGGTACTAGATGCTGTTGCAGACTACCAGAACCCGACATCACAGATGCGTCTGATCAGGATGCATGGCCGTCATTTTCCGGAGCGCAATGAGATACATTTGGACCCACGCTGGCAAGTTGCACTGAATAAAATCGCTGCTTATGAAGAAGAGTCTCTCCCTCTCCCCCTTGATATATAAACCCAAAGAGGAAACTTGATGAGTATAAGCGCCAATGAGGCAAGGGCCGTCTATGAAAAGGCCGACCGACTATACAGCCTGGATGAGGTTACGGCAGCCATGGAGCGTATCGCTAGAGAGATAACTGCTCTGCTGCATGACTCTGATCCAATTGTGTTGTGTATAATGAACGGCGGTCTGATACCTACTGGGGATCTATTGACACGTTTCGATTTTCCTCTGCGTGTAGATTATATTCATGCCACCCGTTATCGCGAACAGACCGTGGGCAGTGACCTACACTGGATCAAACGGCCCAGCGAGCAGCTAAAAGAGAGACAAGTTCTGGTGGTAGACGATATCCTGGATGAAGGCATAACTCTATCTGCAATAGTAGATTTCTGTCGGGGTGAGGGTGCAGCCCAGGTATACAGCGCCGTAGCAGTAGAAAAGTTGCACGACCGTAGTAACGGATTTAAGGCTGATTTTACGGCGCTCACAGCAGAGGATCGCTACCTCTTTGGTTACGGTATGGATTACAAGGGATACCTGAGAAACGCACCTGGCATATTTGCAGTCAATGATGATTAACAACAAATACTAGGAAGAGAGATAACTGCGATGACTACTGAACTGGCGATAATCGGCGGATCCGGTCTGACTGCTATGGAGACGTTAGAGATTACTCGGCGTGAGGTAATTCACACCCCCTATGGCGAACCGTCGGCTCCAATTACATTTGGTATGCTAGATGGTATGGAAGTAGCATTCCTGCCAAGACATGGTACTGGACATACCATACCACCACACCAAATCAACTATCGAGCCAATATGTGGGCAGTCAAGCAGATTGGCGTCAACCGGGTCTTGGGGATAGCCGCTGTCGGCGGAATTAATGCCGCTATGGCACCAGGTTATATTGTAATTCCAGATCAGATTATCGATTACACCTGGGGTAGGGGACACACCTTTTTTGAGGATGAGCTAAACCATGTGACCCATATAGATTTTACCGAACCCTACTGTGAGGAGTTGCGGCAGGCGCTGCTGGAGGCGGGCATCAGATCACAACAAGAGGTCATATCTGGTGGTACCTATGGGGCTACTCAAGGGCCACGTTTGGAGACAGCCATGGAGATCAATAAACTGGAGCGGGATGGGTGTGATTTGGTAGGGATGACCGGTATGCCGGAGGCAGCTTTGGCCAGAGAATTGGAGCTATGCTATGCAAGTTGTTCCGTGGTGGCAAACTGGGCTGCTGGCAGAGGAAATGGTGGAGCGATCACCATGGAGGATATCGAACATAGCCTCCTAACCGGTATGGAGCGGGTACGGCAACTTGTATTGGCGTTATCGTTTTAGTCGGGCCTTTTCTATTGTTATAGCGGTTTCTGTAATTAGTTTCGCAGCCTCAGGCTTTTGCTCTCTTCATTTGCACTTATGCCTGGCTGCGAGTCCCTTTCTTTTATACGCGTAAAAGAAAGGGACGAAAGAAAACCGCGCCCGGCGACTTGTCCTTCGGATTCCCTACGCGCCTCACGATCTCAGGGGCTCCATCGACGAGCAATCCCTTGCTCGCGATGGAGGCGCCACTTCCCTGTGGCGCCCCTTTGGGCCATCTCCCTCAATCGTTGCGGTGCTCGGCTGCGTCGAACGGGTTTGGGATGGCCACCCTAATACCGTGTGTTCCGCCGAGCATCGCAGTTATAAGCGGAAATGGCCCGAAGGGGAGCGACAGGGATGTCGCTCCTGTCCATAGGGGCAGGGACGCCCCTTATGGACAGCCCCGCTTAAAACGAGAAGCGCAGGGTATCCGCAGGACGGAAACACTCGGTTGCCCTTTTCTTTCGCCTATTTTCTTTTGGGCAAGCAAAAGAAATAGGCTCGTAGCCATTGCAGGGAAAGTATAAAAAGCTCTGAGGTAAAAGGGCTACGAAACTAACTACCAATCTAACTTAAGGACCATTGAATCCCGCAATCAAGTCGCGGCATGACGATGCTAGTTAGTATATGGAAGATTTTCCGGCAGCGGGGGCAGGGGACAATCCAGCAGTGCAGAGAGTGCCCGTAGCAACTCCATCTCATTGGCGGTTACTTTCTCATCTGCCGCAATACAGGCAGCACATGCCTTGAGTAGTTGAGGCTTCAGCAGTGGCTTTAGCTTTGCCAGCTTGTGAGCCGCTCTGTCCAGCTTATCAAGCGATACCTGATCATCAGGCAACAATTCAAGCTGTATACCATCCAGTTGTTCCATTGCTGCTTGTATTGCCTGTTGTTGGTCTGCCTCAGGGGTGACCCGTGCGAGATAACTCAACAGCACAGAGCATTCTTTGCTGAGCTGCTTTATATGGCTATATTTTCCCGAAAAGGTGTATCTGCGTTCAAAATCAAGATCCAGGTTACATACCACTATTTTATGCAGGGCCCACTCAAACATACTCACGTGGTTATCGGCATGAATCAGGGTATTGAGGTTCTTTTTGAACCTCTGGTACTGTTCGGAAGATAGCTGCCTTAGGGCGGGCATGGCCATATCTATCAGAGGCAGGCGGAATCTGCTCTCTAGCTTGTGTACGGCGTGTAGCAGGGAGAGGGTCTGGTCAAATATAATGCTCTTCTCTACCTTGTCAGCAATGAGTTTCAACTGATGGACTGCCTGACCTTCATCCTGATCTATCAGCAGGGCGTAGATGATTGCACGTGCATCGTGCGGTTCACGTACTGCATTTCTAACCGCTTCAGGTAGCTGCTGTACAAGATCTGCCGCAAAGGAGATATTATGATCAGAAATACGACCAGCCTGGTTGATGCTTTCCATACCACCTGCCAAAACGGTGGCATAGGTTACCATCCTGGCCCTATCTTTGGCCGCCGCCGATTCTTGCGGGTCGGCAGACTTATCTGCTGTTTCACTCTGCTTTAGCGGTATAAATTCACCATCCCATGATGGCTGGATCTTAAGTATGCGTTTCTCCAGAGGAGGGTGGGTGGCAAACACGCTACCCATGAAATGCTGTATGCCATCACCAAAGTAGGCGTGGCTGAACTCGGCAGCATCTGGGTGTTGCATGATCGAACCGGCGGAGCTGGCACCAATCTTTTTTAGTGCGTTGGCAATACCGTCAGGGTTGCGGGTAAATTGCACCGCAGAGGCATCGGCAAGATACTCTCGCTGGCGGCTGACCGACGCCTTGATCATATTACCAAATATGGTACCCACCCAGCCCAGGACAGATAGACCAGCACCTGTAGCCATCAGCGCCAACACTACGCCGCCGCTATTTCGGGAGCGGCCACCGCCGGAGTGCATGGTTATACGCATCAGGAAACGACCGATCAGGCCAATAATGAGTATCCCGAACAGCACTCCTATGAGGCGCATATTCAGCCGCATATCACCATTCAGGATATGGCTAAACTCATGGGCGATTACACCCTGCAACTCAGCCCGGTTTAGTTGATCCATAGTGCCGCGGGTAACAGCAACTACTGCATCACCCGTAGTCAGACCAGCAGCGAAAGCATTGATACCTGACTCTTCCTCCATCACATATACCAATGGCACTGGCACACCAGAAGCAATAGCAATCTCCTCTACAATATTTAGCAGGCGCCGCTCTTTAGGATCCTGGCTATCGGAACTGACCAGCGTCCCTCCCAGCATCTCGGCGACAGACTTACCTCCTTTACCCAGAGACCAGGTACGGAACATGCTGCTCAACAGAATAACGCCCGTTACACCAGCACCTACCAGGGCAAAACGCTCCCAGGAAAGGGTCTGCAAAAAACCTGCTCCACCTTCAGCTAGCTGCATACTGGTCGTGCCCGTGCCGGTAAGGTGTAGAGCCAGCATCAGAAACAGATTGGTGACCACAATAAGCGCAACAACGGCCAGGGCAAATAGAATGACCAGCCAGAAGGTCTTTTTTCGCGCTTGATCCTGGGCGCTAAAAAAGTCCATAGGTTAGAAGGATACTTTTGGGGCAGCCTGAATCTCAGCGCTGTCCTCAAATTCCAGCAGGGTAGCATCCTCGGAGTGGCCAAACATTGGGGCAAAGAATGTGGGTGGAAAGGTCTGTTTGTAGGTATTGTAAGCCATCACCTGGTCATTAAATGACTGGCGGGCAAATGAGACCTTGTTTTCTGTTGTGATCAACTCTTCGCTGAGCTGCATCATATTCTGATTGGCCTTGAGATCAGGGTAGGCCTCCATAACCACATTTAGCTTCCCCATGGCACCAGCCAGTTGTCCCTCAGCGGCAGCAAATGAGGTCATGGCATCACCATTGGAAGGGTCGGCAGCGGCCTTGGCCAGACTATTGGCGGCGGCGTTACGGGCGGTGACTACCGCCTCCAGGGTCTCTCTTTCATGGGTGAGATAACCCTTTACCGTCTCAATCAGATTAGGGATTAGATCGTAGCGTCTCTTTAGCTGCACCTCGATCTGGGCAAAGGCATTCTTATAACGGTTTTTCAGGGTCACCAGCTTGTTGTATATCCCGATGATATACAGCACTACAGCAACAGCAACCACCAGGATGACGATTAATGCGGTTCCCATGGTGTTTCTCCTTCAGTGTTTAAACGGTTGGCAGCACAGTATAGTGTACATCTTCAGTAATGCCGTTGCACTATCTAGAATCTAGTATTTACATTAGATATAACGTCTATATATTTGTAATTATTAATATAATATAGTATCAATCAGATTACCGCTGACCACCAACCTTTGCTGCGTCTTGAAATTCTTTATCGCCCTGAGGAGATGATTCTTACATGCGCGATCAAGTTACTGGATGAGGATTAATGACAACAATCTTGGCGCCAGCAAGTGAGTTGAAGCTAGTGGCAGTGGCGTGGGTATAGGCACCCATCATATGCCCGATAACTAGGTCTCCCTCCTGTAGTACCGGCAGTTGCACATCATCCGCAATAATATCGATACTGTCGCAGGTGGGCCCTGCTAGAATCGATGCCTGGCGTTCAGGTGAGTCGTTGAATATCTGTAGAGGATAGAGTGTATGGTCAAACAGCTGTCCACTGTAGGAGCCATAGATGCCGTCATCGAGGTAGTACCATAGATACTCTCCACGCCGGGCCTTGCCAGTGACCGTGCTGATACCTGTGACGGCTGGGGCGATCAGGAAGCGTCCAGGTTCAGCGATAATGCTGATATGCTTTGGAAGTTTTTTCAATGCGGTACGGATCGGCGTGAAATACCTGTCCGCATCGAAACCAGTCATAGCGTAGTCCACTGGAAAACCACCGCCTATATCCAGTACATCCATGGGGCGATTCTCTCGCTCTTCAATCTCCTGTATCAGGGTGGCACAGCACTTGATAGCGTCTACGTGGGTGTCTGGCGTGAGGCTCTGGGAGCCGACATGGAAAGAGAGCCCGCGTACATGGACACCCAATGCGGCGGCCTGTTGTACTAGTTCCAGTACCTGATCCGGGGCACAGCCGAATTTGCGCGACAGATCTACCTTGGCGGTATCACTGCGGAAACTCACTCGCAACAGCAGTCCGATGCGCTGTTTGTAGGGGATCAGCTTTTTTAACTCATCAATATTATCCACTACAAAGGTAGTGGAGCCGCCCCTCAGGGCAGCCTTGATGTCGGCGTCCTTCTTGATCGGATGAGTGTGAATAGTACGCCTGCCGCTGATCTTCAGGTCCCTAAGCAGATCAATTTCACCAGCAGAGGCCACATCAAAGTGTGCCCCCATCTCGCTTAGTACTTCCAGGGAGGCCGGATGGGCAAAGGCCTTAATGGCATAATATAGATCTGCCCCAGGGAGATGATTCTGCAGTAGTTTGTAGCGCCTACGCAGTTCATCACAATCCAAAATCAGCAAAGGAGAGCCATGTTCAGCTACTAGCGCACGATAATACTCTTGCTCATCCTCACTGCCACCAAGACGAATGACCCGATCGTTCAAGGGTCATCCCTGCGCGAGGGCATCCAAAACGTAGCGGGGCAGGGCAAAGCTCGCCTGATGGATCTCAGGGGTATAGTAGCGAGTGGCTATGCCAGATAATTCGAAACGTTGCCGCAGGGTAGCAATATCATGTCGACGCAGAGAGGTATCATCACTGCCCCAGGCAAAGGTCATGACTCCCCCATAGTAGGTGGGGACTGCCGCTGAGTAGAAGGTTTGATCTGCAAAGTGCTGCCCCATACGTCTGGCAGTGTGTAGGACCTCATCAATCTGAAAGAAGGGCACGCCATTCTGGGTTGCGATCACACCACCTGGCTTCAGGATTCGCTTGCACTGTCCATAGAAATCTTCTGTGAATAACACCTCTCCAGGACCAATAGGATCTGTACTGTCTGAGATGATGACGTCGAAGCGCTTATCGGTATCACGCGCGAAATCCATGCCATCGGCAATTACCAATTCTAGCCTAGCATCATCAAAGGCACCATCTGAGTGGTTTGGTAGGTAAGTCTTCGCCATATCGACCACAGCAGCATCAATCTCCACCATGGTGATCTGTTCTACAGCTGAATGTCTTGCCACTTCACGTAGCATACCGCCGTCACCACCACCAATGATGAGCACATTGCGTGCGCTGCCATGGGCCAGGATCGGCACATGGGCCATCATCTCATGGTATATGAACTCATCCTTCTCTGTGGTTTGTACAACTCCATCCAGGGTCATTACACGGCCGAGGAAGGCATTGTGAAAGATCATCAGGTGCTGATGATCTGTCTTCTGTTCGAAATAGAGCTTATCAATACGAAAACTTTGATTCAGAGCATCATAGAGTGTCTCGTTGAACACCTTACTCATTTGTTGACTACTCCTCGTAGGTGTTCACCGATCACCATACGTTCGGGACAGAATGCGCGCTTTAAAACTGGTATTGCCATTTCCGGTGTTGCATCGCCACACATAAAGATATCAAAGGCGGCATAATTACGCTCCGGCCAAGTGTGCACACTGATGTGAGATTCTGCGAGTACTGCAACTCCTGAAATACCACCATTTGGTGTAAAGTGGTGTAGGTGGATATGTAGTAGCGTGGCACCAGATACCTCAATCGCTTCACGCATGGCTCGATCCATACGATCCAATTCGTCTAGACCGGAGGCCCCCCAAAAATCTAGGATCAGGTGAGTGCCTGCAAACTCGATGCCGTTCCGACTTGTGAAGTGATCTTCACATTCTATACCGGCGGAAAATCCCGTCGCTTTAGCGGCGAGAGAGGGTGTGGACTGTAAATGAATAACGCTATCAAGCGCCTCAGAAGCTTTTTGCCCCATTAAAGGTACTCTCCTAAATAAAATAATAAAAACAACGTCGTTAAAAAACAGCCGGCGTCGCTTTAGGAGAGACGCCCGGTTAGTAAAGAAACATAAATCCCCACAGGGTAAAAAAGAGAGGAGCGATTTTATGCGTAAATCAGGGAAATGCAAGTAAAATTTACGTTCATGACTCGTACATAATTTGCTGATAAAAGAGGGGATTGATGATTGTCATAATTTTTTACATGGTGCCGCCATTGTATGAGGACAATGAACGTGGATGAAACTAGCTAGTTCCATTACTGCTACTGCATATCATTTAACATAATATACATTATGCGCTATTACCGATATGGCTTAAACACCAAGAATAGCTCTACGCTGGCTATGTCTGTCCTATCCCTTCAAGGGTTTAAACAGCCGCCTGAAATTATCACCGGTAATAGCTGCTATCTCTTCACGTGAACTTCCCCTTAATTCGGCCAGACAGTCAGCAACAAGGCCAACGTAGGCCGGAAGATTTGGCTTCCCACGATGTGGTACCGGGGCAAGATATGGAGCGTCGGTCTCGATTAGCAGACGGTCTGCAGGTACCTGCTGCGCTACCTGCCGCAGCTCTGTGGCGCTGTTGAAGGTGATGATGCCAGAAAAAGAGATATAGAAGCCCATATCCAGCGCCTGCTGTGCCATCTCCCAATCTTCTGTAAAGCAGTGCATGACTCCGCCGACATCACGCGCATCCTCTTCCTGCATTATGCGGATGGTATCTTGTTTTGCCTCTCTGGTATGGATGATAAGCGGTTTGCCACAACTGCGTGCAGCGGCAATATGTTGGCGGAAGCGATTGTGTTGCCACTCCAGGTCACCTTTGCTGCGAAAATAGTCCAGGCCTGTCTCGCCGATAGCAACATTCTTTGGGTGGGCTGCCAGCCGCTCTAATTCCCCAGGATCAGCTTCCCGACGCTCTACTTCATTTGGATGCACTCCAACTGAGATTGATATCTGCTGATAATCCTCCACCAAGGCCAGCATGGCGGGATAATTATCCATATCTATTGAGACACAGAGCATGTGCCCTACTCCGGCCTCTTGTGTGGCCTGGATCAGATGTTCGAAGGAGTTATTGAATGACCTTAGATCAAGTCGATCAAGGTGACAGTGTGAATCTATTAGCACTCGCGGTCACATGGTGTGGGTCTGGTCTTCAGATTTCAGGGAACCGGCCAGATATGTCTCTATCTTGCTTCTTACCATACCATCATCTTGGGGGCTGAACTGTACACCGATACCGGCAGCACGGTTACCTTCAGCACCCTGTGGGGTGATCCAGACAATCTTCCCAGCGACTGGTATACGCTCACTCTCATCCATAAGGGTAAGCAGCATAAATACCTCGTCCCCAAGTTTGTACTCTTTATTGGTGGGTATAAACAGGCCACCATTTTCAATAAACTTCATGTAGGCGGCATAGAGCGCCTTATGGTTCTTGATGGTCAGAGATAGAATACCCTGACTCCCACCTGGCATACCTTTATTCTGTGTCATAACTCCCGCTCTTATTATGCTTGCCTGGTTGCTGCCAACTGTAATAGCAACCCTTCCAGTAACAGGCGTAGATTTAGTGTACTGCCGGTTGCCCTATGTGCATCGTACAGTCGGTCCAACAGATTATACAGCTGTCTTAAGTCTAGCTTTTCAGCTACCGCATGCAAGCGATCAGTCTGCCCCAGGTTGATCAGGTTAGGAGGATCAGATGCCATCTTCAGACGCAGCATATCAATCACCCAACCGCTAAGCCACTGTAAATATAGATCTGGATCAAGTTTTTCCCATTTTCCGGCAACTACAACCGGATCCTCTCGATCCTCTAGCAGGCCTACAAACTCATCCAGCATCTCGACCCTCCGTTGCAACAGTTCCTTGTCAGCCAGTTGAGCTGCCCTAATTGGAGCCCCAGCTGCAAGTTGTAGCAGGGTCTCGGCATTGATATTCGGGTCTATCTGCTGCTGTAACCAACCCAGTGCAATATCCTTTTGCGGCGCCCCAAGTACAATCTGCTGACAACGACTACGTATAGTGGCCGGAAGGCTGCCTGGTTTGGATGTTATCAACACAATAATGGTCCAGGCCACTGGCTCTTCCAGAGTCTTGAGCAGACTGTTGGCGGCCTCATTGCTCATGGCATCGGCCGGCTCGATAAGTACAACCTTATAGCCCCCAGAATGAGCAGTTAGTCCCTCCTGCTCGGTAAACGCCCTAATGGTATCTATCTTGATCGCCTTACCCTGCTCCTCCGGTACTATGCGATGCAGGTCTGGGTGGGTCTCTGCCAGACGCAGCTGACAGCCCTTACAGCGGTCACAAGGCTGGCCGTTGGTGGCATCTCTGTCTGTACAGAGCAGGGAGTAGGCCAAGGATTCTGCCAGTCCATGTTTGCCCACTCCCCTATTGCCAGATAACAACAGTGCATGTGGCATACGACCAGCTGTTAGGGCCTGTAGTAGCTGCTTCCAGATATCTTGCAGCCAGGGGTAAGTGGGAAATGGCGCTATGTTAT
Organism: Sedimenticolaceae bacterium; assembly: GCA_050304615.1. Classification (GTDB taxonomy): domain Bacteria; phylum Pseudomonadota; class Gammaproteobacteria; order Chromatiales; family Chromatiaceae; genus CBFDBF01. The sequence continues at coordinate 132,987 of JBNLDW010000012.1, read as the reverse complement.
CCATCTGTTTGTGCGTCTAAGAACTCCTGTACCACCTCTGCAATGTGCTGTTGCACCTCATACAGGGGTGGTGCTGCATCAATAACCTTGATCCGTCCGGCATCCGTCCAGGCAGTCTCCAGGTAGCTGCTGCGTACCTTCTCAAAAAATGATAACTGCTCCTTCTCAAAACGATCCGGAGTCGAGCGTCTTCCGGCCCGCTCCAACCCTACCTCTACTGGCAGATCAAGCAACAGGGTTAGATCTGGGCGCAAACCTTGCTGAGTCCACTCCTCCAGCGCTTGGATCCTCCCCTTCTCTACCCCTCGCCCTCCTCCCTGGTAGGCATAGGAGGCATCAGTAAAACGGTCACATAGTACCCAGATACCTGCCTCCAGGGCAGGTCTAATCTTCTGTTCCAGATGTTCAGCTCGGGCCGCAAACATCAACAGCAATTCGGTATCATCTGCCATCCCGGTATGTTTGTGCCCCAGCAGGAGTTGCCTGATCTCTTCACCTAATGGGGTACCCCCGGGCTCACGGGTAAATAGCACCTCCCGACCGGCACTCTCCAGGAGCACCCGCACAAATTCCAGGTTGCTACTCTTGCCAGCCCCCTCGATTCCCTCTACGGTGATAAATCTTCCTCTGGTAATACTCATGGTCTCTTACCTTAAGATATCTGCTCAGCAGCGGTCACTTTTTTAGTTGGTACTTGCGCACAGCCCTGTTGTGCTCCTCAAGCGTAGCTGAAAAATAGTGGCTACCATCTTTCGCCCCCTTGGCCACAAAGTAGAGGGCATCATCCCCCTGCAGTGGATTTAGCACTGCCAATATAGCCTCTTTCCCCGGATTGCTTATAGGGGTTGGCGTCAGCCCCGTGTGCACATAGGTATTATACGGCGTATCACTGGTCAGGTCGCGACGCCTAATATTGCCGTCAAACTTCTCCCCCATACCGTAGATAATTGTGGGATCGGTCTGGAGCTTCATCCCTTTGCTTAACCGCCGTAGAAACAGCCCGGCAATTCGCGGACGCTCACTCTCTAGGGCGGTCTCTTTCTCTACGATTGATGCAAGAATGATTGCCTCATAGCTGTTCTTTAGTGGCAGTCTATCCCTCTTTTTGGGCCACTCTTGCTGCAACAGTTCTGTCATCGCACTGTAGGCCCGCTGGAGCAGTTCCAGATCGGTCATACCCCTGGAAAAGTGGTAGGTATCTGCCAGAAAACGCCCCTCTGGATGTTCTCCTGCATGCCCAAGGCGCGCCATTATCTCTGCATCGGAGAGATCAGTGATAGTCTGTTTTAGTGGCTCAAGATCTCTCATGGCGGCCAGAACCTGACGAAATGTCCACCCCTCAACCAGGGTGAAGTTGTGTTTTACTACACTGCCAGAGACCAGCAGACCAAGTAGTTGATCTGGGGTAGTGCCAGCTGCGATAAAGTACTCCCCCGCCTTTATCTGCTCGGCGATACCTCCAAGGCGGGCGGTAATCCGCAGGTAGAGGGCACTATCGATATAGCCAAGCTGCTCCAGCTCACGTGCCATAGAGCCAAAAGAGCGGCCGGGAGCGAGTATATAGGTGGTTCCCTCCTCTGGGAGATGTAGTGGGGTCTCACAGAAATGGTCTAGCTCCAGCAGCATCCAGGCAGCAGCAATACTGCAAATGATGAGGGTGATACCGAGGAGGCGATGCAACATAATAGAGTTGTCCTACTGTAAACCGGCGCGTTGCCGTACGGCCTGTATCAGAGTTGGGTTTATCCGTTCTACCTGAAAGTCCTCTCCTTCAAGTTCGCTGATGGGCCAGATTCCAATCAATGAGTTGGTTAAAAAGAGCGCATCGGCCGCTCTCACATCATCTATTTTCAGATCCCTAACCTGCACGCTTATATCTTGCTCCTCGGCGACAGCAAGTACCACCCCACGCATTATACCGGATACCCCGGACTGGCTTAGATTAGGTGTATATAGCTCATCCCCCTTAAGCAGAAACAGGTTACTCATGGTTCCTGCGATGACCCTATCCTGCTCATCTAACATCAGCCCTTCAGCGATCGCTGGATCACTCCACTCCTGGCGTGCCATCACCTGGGGCAGGCGGCCGAGGTGTTTGATCCCGGCCAGACTGCTATTGGTGGCTACCCTGGTAGAGCATATACGCGCTGCTATACCGTCTCTGCTGTTTTCTGGTGGGTAGTTGGGCCAGGGGCTAACCTCAAATATTCTGGTTGGCCGTGGCTCGGCTGGTGGCTTGTAACCACGCCTCCCCTCACCCCTGGTGATGATTATCTTGAGCACGGCCTGTGCTGCCACCCCAATCGCCTGCTGCGCCTCCTGTTGGAGTAGCTCCTCTCCAGGAAAGGGAATACCCAAGTGCTCACAGCCATGTTGCAGGCGATGGATATGCTGTTGCCACAAGGAGGGTAAGCCTGCTACGACGGCAATGGTCTCAAACAGTCCATCACCATACTGCAGGCCGCGGTCAGAAGCCGACAGATGGGTTACAGACTCGCCATTTACCAGCATGGGAGGATGGTGGATGTTTGGCTTAATCCTGCCAGCGGCGGAACACTAAACTGCCGTTGGTACCACCAAAGCCAAAGGAGTTGGAGATAGCTACGTCGAACTTCATTTCGCGTGCGGTGTTTGCGACATAGTCAAGATCACACTCAGGATCCTGGTTTTCCAGATTGATGGTTGGTGGGGCCACCTGATCGCGTAGTGCCAACATGGTGAAGATTGCCTCAACCCCACCTGCAGCCCCTAGTAGATGGCCGGTCATGGATTTGGTTGAACTTACCGCTAGTTTGTAGGCGTGTTCACCAAATGCACCCTTGACCGCCTTGGTCTCCCCTATGTCTCCAGCCGGGGTTGAAGTACCGTGGGCATTGATATATCCCACATCTTCCGGGTTAACCTCGGCATCAGCCATAGCCAGTAGCATACAGTCACGCGCCCCGCTACCATCCGGTAAAGGTAAGGTCATGTGATAGGCATCCGAGTTCCAGCCAATACCGGCCAGCTCCGCATAGATTTTGGCACCACGCTGCTTGGCATGTTCCAGCTCTTCCAGCACCACTACACCGGCACCATCACTCAGCACAAAACCATCACGATCACGATCCCACGGGCGACTGGCCCTCTCTGGATCGTCGTTGCGGGTAGAGAGTGCCTTGGCAGCGGCAAATCCCCCCATACCGATAGGAGTGGTAGCCATCTCTGCACCACCGGCAACCATGGCATCTACAGTGCCATATTGGATCATACGCATGGCATCGGCTATGTTATGTGCGCCGGTGCTGCAGGCCGAAACAATAGAGATGTTAGGGCCCTTAAAACCGTGCATGATAGAGAGGTTACCGGCTACCATATTGATTATGGATGCAGGCACAAAGAATGGAGATATCCGACGTGGACCCTTTTCCAGAAAGGCGTCATAGTTGTTCTCAATGGTACTAATACCACCGATACCAGCCCCGACTGCCACCCCGATACGCGCTGCATTGTCTTCTGTAGCCTCAAGACCGGCATCTTTTATCGCCTGAATCCCCGCGGCCAACCCGTAATGGATAAATGGATCCATCTTGCGGGCCTCTTTGGCCGAAATATATTCAGTGACATCGAAATCCACAATGGGACCGCCAAAGCGAACGCTAAAGGCGGCATTGTCAAAATGGGTTATCGGCCTGATACCACTCTTGCCTGCCAGCACGCTCTGCCAGGAGGTTTTAACATCAATGCCAACAGGCGAGACCATACCAAGTCCCGTTATAACCACCCTTCTTTTAGCCATCTAAGACTTTCCCCACATCTGGAAAACAAACTGAGCAGGCCATGCGCTGCGGCCCATAACAATTGAAACAAGTAAGGATTAGCTGCTTTGTGCGTTTACGTAATCCACAGCCAGTTGCACGGTAGTGATTTTTTCTGCCTCTTCATCAGGAATCTCAGTTTCGAATTCCTCCTCAAGGGCCATCACCAGTTCGACGGTGTCGAGAGAATCTGCACCCAGGTCATCAACGAAAGAGGCCTCATTAGTCACCTCCTCCTCTTTAACTCCAAGCTGTTCTACAACGACTTTCTTAACTCTTTCTTCAGTAGAGCTCATGTTTTTATATCCTCTGTGATAATTACGAGAGATTGTCTAAAAAAGTCTATCAGTCAATTTAGGGTAGACCGAGGTATCTTTAAAAGACAATCGCCGGGGTATTGTATGCACAAACATGGAAAGATTAAAGCACAATATGATACTTTTTGGCTATTGAGCTATTCTCTTATTTATCTGTAAAAACAATATATTATATTATTATATTAAAGTTAAGCATTAATTTATTACTGCAAACTGGTCAGATCATCCGGGCAAACGGCCTCAAGGCATAAACATGCCGCCGTTTACATGCAGGGTCTCGCCGGTGATATATGACGAACCTGTCGAGGCCAAAAACAGCACCGCCTGGGCAATTTCATCGGCCTGACCAAGACGAGCCATGGGGATCTCTTTAAGCAGCGCCTCCTTTTGCTCTGGTGGCAGCTCTTTGGTCATATCGGTATCGATAAATCCTGGGGCTACTGTATTGACAGTAATCCCCCTGGAGCCAACCTCACGAGCCAGAGATTTGCTCAATCCAAGCATCCCTGCCTTAGCGGCGGCATAATTGATCTGCCCAGGGTTACCGGTTGAACCTACCACCGAGCCAATATTGATAATACGTCCCTTGCGTGCCTTCATCATTGGACGCAGACAGGCACGGGATAGGCGGAAGATTGAGGTAAGATTGGTCTCTATAATCAAATCCCACTCCTCGTCCTTCATACGCATCGCCAGATTATCCCGAGTAATACCGGCATTATTCACCAGGATGCTGGGGGCACCATACTGTTCTGTAATGGACTGCATAACCGACTCTATTGAGGCAGGGTCGGCCACATCCAGCATCATGCCACAACCTTTAATACCTGCCTCCTGTAGCCGCTTGCCAATAGCCTCTGCACCACCCTCAGTAGTGGCAGTACCAACTACAGTGGCCCCACTACCCCCAAGTGCGGTGGCAATAGCACTCCCAATACCACGACTGGCACCAGTTACCAGGGCAATTTCATCTGTAAGCATTGTCGACTCCATATTCAAAATATTCTTTCAAAAATATCCATAGATCCATTGATACATGCCGTTAAACCCATCACTAGGGAGAGGAGGATTGGATGGTCGCGGTTTAGTACTTCAACAGGACCGAGCCCCAGGTAAAACCACCACCAAACGCCTCCAGCATAAGCGTCTCACCCCTCTTGATACGCCCATCTCGCACTGCCGTGTCTAGAGCAAGTGGTACTGATGCAGCAGAGGTATTGCCATGCTCATCCACTGTAACTACAACATGATCCATAGATATCTTAAGTTTTTTCGCCGTGGCATTTATGATGCGGATGTTGGCCTGATGCGGTATCAGCCAATCCACGTCAGACTTTTTCATATGATTTGCGGCCAGAGTCTCGTCTACAATACGCCCGAGAGTGGTCACTGCCACCTTGAACACCTCATTGCCCTTCATCTGGACAAAGGCCTCACCCTTCTGCAGCTGATCATAGCCTTTTGATATTCCACCAGATACCTGCAACAGATCAGCATATTTGCCGTCAGCATGTAGATGTGTAGACATGATTCCAGGTTCTTCGCTGGCTTCAAGTAGCACTGCCCCGGCCCCATCTGCGAATAGGACGCAGGTATCGCGATCTGTCCAGTCAACAATCCTGGAGAGGGTCTCTGCCCCTATCACCAAAGCTGAACGTACCCCGCCAGCACGGATAAACTTATCGGCCACCCCCATGGCATAAATAAAGCCGGTGCATACTGCTTGAATATCAAAGGCGGCACAGCCGCTTATACCTAACCGCTGCTGGAGTAGGCAGGCGGTACTGGGAAAGACTTGGTCAGGGGTGGTAGTGGCGACGATAACCAGATCTATATCTGCTGGTCCTTTACCCGCCGCCTCCATCGCAGCGCGTGCGGCGTGCTCCGCCATATCACAGGTGGTCTCGCCATCGGCAGCAATATGACGCTTGCGGATGCCGGTACGTTCAACAATCCATTGATCTGAGGTGTCGACCATCTTCTCCAGGTCATGATTGGTTAGCACCTTCTCTGGTAGGTAGCTACCAGTACCTGCTATACGCGCATAAGTCATGCGTCTATCCTTGTGGCAAGCTGTTGCTGTTCTACATCCTGAGCAATACGTTCTGGCACATGAGTAATAACGGCCTTTTTAGCAATCCCAATAGCATTTTCAAAGGCCAATTTGTCAGCACCGCCATGGCTCTTTACCACGATGCCACGCAGTCCAAGCAGGCTGGCTCCATTGTAGCGCCGCGGATCGATGGAGCGACGGACACGGTTAAGTACAGGCAGTGCCACAAGTCCGGCCAGACGGGTGAAAATATTGCGTTTAAATCCCTCCTGCAGATAGTGGCTCACCATCTTTGCCACCCCTTCACTACTCTTTAAAGAGATATTGCCAACAAATCCGTCTGAGACCACCAAGTCTACCACCCCCTTGCAGATATCATCACCTTCAACATAGCCAATATAGTTGAGGGGACTATTGCTGATAAGCTCATGTGCCACTTTCACTTGATCACTACCCTTGATCTCCTCCTGGCCAATATTAAGCAGGCCAACAGTGGGGCTTGCTTTATCATCCACCAATGAGACTAGCTCGCTACCCATCAGCGCAAACTGAAACAATTGCTCTCCGTTTGAATCTACATTGGCCCCCAGATCCAGCATCCAGGTGTGGCCTCCGATGGCAGGTATTGCACCAATTACAGCGGGACGATCGACATCCTGAATCATCTTTAGGACGTAACGTGATATAGCCATCAGTGCACCGGTATTACCGGCACTAACGCAGGCATCTGCTATGCCACCCTTCACTAGGTTTATGGCAACCCGCATAGATGAGTCTTTCTTGTTCCGTAACGCCTTGGAGGGTAGTTCATCCATCTCCACTTCTTCAGAGGCATGATAGACCTGCAACCGCTCTCCATGGGGATTCGAGCGCAGATATGGGCGTATAGCCTCCTCTCTCCCCACTAAGATGAGATTGACCTCACTATCACGCTCGAGAAACTCCAGCGCCGCCGGTACTACCACCCCGACACCGTGATCTCCACCCATAGCGTCCAGGGCGATGGTTATTTGATCAGGCACAGCCATCTGATAGCAGATTCGTAAAAGACGTTGTATTCAAATCAGCCTGTACAGGCCGGTCGGAGACGATCCTGCTTACTCGTCTTTGCCGCTAATGACCTTGCGACCACGATAGAAGCCATCTGCTGTTACGTGGTGGCGCAGGTGAGTCTCACCACTGGTTTGATCAATGGAGATGGTCTGTGTGGTAAGGGCATCATGGGAACGACGCATACCACGTCTGGATGGTGTTTTTCTGCTTTTTTGAACTGCCATGGTACTAACTCCTACTAAGTCTTTATTTAAAAACCCGAAATATATCAGGGCTTCTTATGCTTTAATTCAGCCAGTATGGCAAAACGATTGGCTCTCTCTGCCGTTTCTTCATCAGCCAACTCTGACTCTTTTGCTGCAACCTGTTGGGCCACAGCTTCACACTCGCCTTGCCCATGCATCGGAACTTGAGGCAGGGCAAGCAGTAGCTCATCCTCCAACAAGTCGTGCAGATGCATCCTTGTATCTTCTTCGATTAGTAATGGATCAACCGCATCTGGCAGCCGTTCCGCTTCGTCTAATCCCTCCACTACAACCAGCCGTATTACTCTATCTACCGTAAATGCGACCGCATCCAGACAGCGCTGACACTGCAATATCAGCTCTGACTTTATCCATCCGTTGATCTGCACCCGTCTGTTCTCGTCCCGAGCAAAATCCAACTCGAACTCTGCACTACCATCTCCCTCCAGCAGCTGTGCCAAGCGCGGCAGGTCAGTTAGCTGGATAGAACCGGAGACCCGTTTCCCCATATCTGCAAAGCGCTGCAGATCCATAAAAGCAGGTTTGGGTGACGACATAAGCGCGTAATGATAGTACGTAGAGCCCTTTTTTGTCAAAAAAAACAGGGCGGTTATAGAATTTTCGTTAATTTCCGCCAACTACGGCCAGCAGCACCCCTGCGGCCACAGCAGAACCGATAACCCCGGCCACATTTGGCCCCATTGCATGCATCAGCAGAAAGTTGTGGTGGTTTGTTTCCAGTCCCACCTTATTGACTACCCGGGCTGCCATCGGCACTGCCGATACCCCCGCAGCCCCGATCAGGGGGTTAATCTTGCCACCGGTCAGACGGTACATCAGCTTCCCCATAAGGACGCCGGTTGCCGTACCGATACAGAAGGCTAAGGCCCCCAGCGCGAGGATACCAAGGGTCTCCAAGGTAAGAAACTTATCAGCTGAGAGCTTGGAGCCTACCGCCAACCCGAGAAAAATGGTCACAATATTGATGATCTCGTTCTGCGCCGCATGGTTGAGTCGCTCTACCACGCCGGATTCACGCAGCAGATTACCAAACATCAGCATTCCAATTAGCGGTGCCGCTGAGGGCAAAAAAAGAATAGTTAGCAGTAACACGGTTAACGGAAAGAAGATCTTCTCTAGCTTGCTTACATGGCGTAACTGCTGCATCTCAACTGCCCGCTCCTTCTTCGTAGTAAGTGCCCGCATGATGGGAGGTTGGATAATCGGTACTAGCGCCATGTAGGAGTATGCTGCCACTGCAATGGCTCCAAGTAGATCAGGTGCCAGACGAGAGGCTAGAAATATGGCAGTCGGGCCATCTGCACCACCAATGATGGCGATGGCCGAGGCGTCTGCCAAGGTAAAATCAAATCCAGGGAAAAAGTTGAGGCTGAGAGCACCCAACAGGGTCACAAAGATACCGAACTGTGCCGCGGCCCCCAGAAACAGGGTCTTGGGCATAGCTATTAGGGCACTGAAATCTGTCAATGCCCCAACACCCATAAATATCAGCAGGGGGAATACCCCAGTCTCTATACCTACATGGTAGATATAGCCTAGTAGCCCCTCAGGTCCGGCAATGCCCGCCACTGGAATGTTACTAAGTATGGCGCCAAAACCGATCGGTAGTAGAAGAAGAGGCTCAAACTTCTTGTTTATGGCCAGGAATATGAGGAGTCCGCCGACCCCCATCATCAGGGCCTGCCCCCACTCTAGATTGGCAATCCCCATGACTTGCCACATTGACTCAAATCCACCATCCATAATCAGGATCCCAAGTTCAGCAGAGGGTCACCGGTATGTACAACATCACCCTCTTTGACCATTATGGATGTTATGGTGTTGGCTGATGTGGCCCGCACCTCTGTCTCCATCTTCATCGCCTCCAGGATCATCACAATGTCTCCTGCGGCCACCCTATCGCCCACTTTCACATTGATCTTAAAGATGTTGCCAGAGAGGGGGGCAACCAGCACCTTGCCATCAGTTGCCGCGGAGGCAGCACTTGTTGGGGCCACACTATTGACTGCACCACCTGGCGCTACCGTAACATCGTAGCCACTACCGTTGACCACCACGTGGTAAGACTCGGTCTCACCGCTACCAGCCGCTACGGATGCGGCCATGGCAGGTTCTGGTTCGTTGCCTGGTGCCGGTTCAAAGGCATCAGGATTATCCCGGTTTTGCAGAAATTTAAGGCCTATCTGGGGGAACAGCGCATAGATCAGTACATCATCAATCTCGTTTTCGGCTACCTTAATCCCATGCTCCTCGGCCAGGAGGGCAAACTCCTGACATAAATTATCCATCTCTGGTGAGAGCATATCGGCAGGACGACAGGTAATACACTCTCCCCCATCTGCCAACACCTTCTGCTGTAGTTCTGAATCGACAGGTGCAGGAGTAAGGCCATATTCACCCTTGAGAACTCCCTGCGTCTCCTTGCTTATGGATTTATAACGCTCACCGGTCAGTACGTTCATTACCGCCTGGGTACCAACGATCTGCGAAGTCGGGGTTACCAGTGGGATAAACCCAAGCTCCTCACGCACCTTGGGTATCTCGGTAAGTACCTCATTCAGCTTGTCACTGGCACCCTGTTCCCGCAGTTGGTTCTCCATATTCGTAAGCATACCGCCAGGAACCTGGGCCACCAGTATACGGGAGTCAACACCCTTGAGAGAGCCCTCAAACTTCGCATATTTCTTGCGCACCTCACGGAAATAAGCGGAAATCTCTTCAAGTAGCTGTAGATTCAGGCCAGTATCCCGCTCCGTCCCTTCCAGGATCGCCACGACCGATTCGGTAGCAGAGTGACCGTAGGTCATACTCATAGAAGAGATAGAGGTATCCAGCATATCGATACCGGCCTCTGTAACCTTAATATTGGTGGCAGTACTCATGCCGGTGGTGGCGTGGCTCTGTAGGCATATGGGGATAGAAATATTCTCTTTCAGACGAGTAACCAGTTCAAAGCCAACATAGGGCCGGAGCAGACCAGCCATATCCTTAATACATATAGAGTGGCAACCCATCTCCTCCAATTGGCGCGCCATCGTGAGCCAATAATCGAGGTCATGCACAGGACTGACAGTGTAGGACATGGAGCCCTGGGCATGCTTGTCAACTGCCAGGGTTGCCTTTACCGCCGTCTCCATGTTGCGAATATCGTTCATCGCATCAAAAATACGGAACACATCCACGCCATTGACTGCCGCTCGCTCTACGAATGCCTTCACTACATCATCTGCATAGTGACGGTAGCCGAGGATATTCTGCGCCCGAAACAGCATCTGTTGCGGAGTCCTTGGCATCGCCTCCTTAAGTCGCCGCATCCGTTCCCAAGGATCTTCACCCAGATAGCGAATACATGAGTCAAACGTCGCCCCCCCCCAGGTCTCCAAAGACCAGTAGCCGACCTGGTCCAGCTTGTCAGCGATAGGCAGCATATCCTCAATCCGCATACGGGTGGCAAGGAGGGATTGATGACCGTCACGCAAGACCAGCTCGGTGATACCTAATGGTTTCTTTTCGTTCATATGTTCTTCTTTATTTGCTATGTATTGTGTAATTGGATCAGCTACTATTGTTTTGTACGGTAACGGTTAATAGCTGCCGTAACAACGGCGACCAACTCATTGCTATTATCGCTTGCTGTAGTGGCGGAGGATATAGCAGATATAGACTCAACAGCCGGTTCTGCTACCGCTATCCTTTGTACCAACCATGACATGCTGTTCATGACCAACACCAGGATCGCCAGGAATAAGAACACGATACCCATCCCCAACAGCATCAGGTTGACCCCAGCCCATAAAAGTTCAGTAACAGCCATCTACCTTCTCCGGCAATTAGTTTTGGAGTGAGTTAAGTAAGCCTCTGGTCAATTCCAGATTGCACAATGGTGAGATGAAATATTCCAGAGCAAGATTTGAATCTTGGTAATAGTTAGCTATTGCCAAGATTCAAAAAGCAGAACTGGGATGCTTCGGCACCAAATGCAAAATCATTCATCGATCAGAGGCCACTACACGTTTTATGAGAATTACCTGTGCTTGTCAAGACAAAACCACAATTAACATAGTTAGTCGCTTGTTTTTGCTGAATATTGTTTTTATGGTTTCTGTTACAATTCTGGCATATCCAATTAACTCGTATCTCTTGCTATAACAGATGAAACAGACAACCAGAACACAACCAAACATCATTCTTGGATCTACCTCGCCCTTCCGCCAGGAGCTGTTGCACCGCCTGCGACTACCATTCTCTACGGCTGCACCAGATATTGATGAGTCACCCCAACCGGGTGAGAGTCCGCAGCGATTGGTAAAGCGGCTGGCCCTCGCCAAGGCTGAGGCAGTGGCCTTAGGCAACCCACAGGCCCTGATTATTGGTTCTGATCAGGTGGCATGCCTCGGCGACCGGATCATAGGCAAACCAGGGAATCGGGAGAATGCGATAAAGCAGCTAACCCAGGCATCGGGACAACATGTGCAGTTTCTCACTGGGCTTTGCCTGCTAAATAGCGCCACCAATCGCGCCCAGGTGGTGTGTGAGCCATTTGTGGTTCACTTTAGGAAGCTGACACAGGAACAGATAGAACGCTATCTGGATGCCGAAGAGCCATACAACTGTGCCGGCAGCTTCAAGTCTGAAGGCTTGGGTATCGCCCTGTTTGAGAGACTGGAAGGGGCAGATCCCAACTCGCTAATCGGATTGCCGCTAATCCATCTGGTTACCATGTTGCAACAGGAGGGGGTTGCTGTTCCTTGAATGGTCCCTCATAACGATGGCTAAATCCATAGATCTGCAACACACTCGTAATATCGGCATTGCCGCCCATGTGGATGCAGGCAAGACCACCCTTACCGAGCGCATCCTCTTCTACACCGGTGCATCCTACAAGATTGGAGAGGTACATGATGGCGCCGCACATATGGATTATCTTGCCGAGGAGCAAAACCACGGCATCACCATCACCTCGGCAGTAACACGTGCCGACTGGGATGGCCATCAGATCCAGATCATAGACACCCCTGGACACGTAGATTTCAGCATAGAGGTAGAGCGCTCCATGCGGGTGCTGGATAGTTGCGTCATTGTTCTTGATGGAGTACGTGGTGTAGAGCCGCAGACCGAAAAGGTGTGGTTGCAACGCAATAAACTCTCCCTCCCATGCCTGTTTTTTATCAACAAGATGGATCGGCCAGGTGCCGATCTTGAGCGCGTTATGGAGAGTATGCGCAAACGTCTGGGGGCTGTACCAATCCCGATTACATTGCCATTAGAGGATGAGCAGGCGGTAATCCACTTAATCGACAAAAGTGTGATTAGGTTTGAGGGTGAACATGGAGAGATCGTGCAGCAACAGCCCTGTGATGATGCTACCTGGGAATCGGTTGCACCACTACGTGAGGCGCTGCTGATGGCCGCAGCCGAGGCGGATGAATCCCTGGCTGACCTAGTGCTTGAGGGCGGAGAGCCGGATGTTGGGGCGCTGTGGGAGGCCCTACGCCAGGCTACCATAAAGGGCAATATTCACCCCTGTTTTGTCGGCTCGGCCCTACGTAACCTGGGGGTGCAGCCGCTGCTGGATGGCATCACGCGACTCCTCCCCTCTCCCCTGGATCGCCCCCCTGCTAGCGCCATGTTGGAGGATGGCAGTGAAGAGTTGGTATCCATATCCGATGACGGCCCTTTGGTAGCCCTCGCCTTCAAGGTTCAGCTGTGGGATGGACGCCGCCATGTCTTTGCACGCATCTACCGCAATCAACTACGTGCAGGTGAACGTATCGCTGTCATCCAGCCGGATGGTAAACATCTACAGGAAAACGTCGCCCGCATCTTCGACCTGGATGCCAACCGCAAAAGCAAACTTGAACAGGCAGTAGCAGGACAGATCGTACTACTAGCCGGTCTACGCCACGTTACCACCGGTGATACCATCTGTAACCCGAGACATCTACTGGCACTGGAGCGAATCGAAAGCAACGATCCAGTAATAAGCCTCGCGGTTGAGCCGGCCTCTGGGGAGGATGAAGAGAAGTTTCTAGAGGTACTGGACAAGCTCCAGCAAGAAGATCCTACCCTGCAACTAAGAGAGGATCAGGAAACTGGTCAGACGCTTCTGAGCGGTATGGGTGAACTCCATCTGCAGATCGTACTGGAACGGCTAGAGCGGGAGTTTAATCTGCAGATACGCAGTGGCCGACCGGCCGTAGCTATACGCGAGAGTATAACCGGCCAGGCTTCGGCCAGCGTCCTGTTCCAACCGCCACCTGATCTGGATGGAAAAATAGCGGAGATGAAGGCTGGAGTGGATGTCACCGTCTATGCCAACGAGCGTGAGTCAGGTATAAAAATTGAGATTGAGCCGGAGATTACACCTGAGGGACATGCACTGACTCCTATCCAGCAACAGGGAATTGAGGAGGGCATCCAAATGGTCTTGACCAGTGGTCCCCTGGAGGGCGCCCCGCTGGACGATCTGACGGTAAGAATCGACCGGGTAGAGCTGTTTGGTCGCGCATCAACGGCAGATGCCCTGCGGGCAGCCAGCGCTAAGGCAACCAGGCAGGCTATAAGGGATGCTGGTCCATCCCTCCTCCACCCCATTATGTCAGCGGAAATAGTGGTTCCTGAGGAAAATTTGGGCACGGTATTGGGTGACTTACAGAGCCGCCATGGCGTCATTCTCGGAACCGAGACCTGGCGCAACAGCTCTACCATCAGCTGTGAAGTAGCGCTGGACAAGCTGCTTGGATATACCACCGAACTGCGCAGCATGACACAGGGCCGGGGGCAGTTTAGTACCGTCTTTAAGCGGTTTGATACTGTTTGAGTGTTGATCCAATATTCTCTCTCCACCCTAACCCTCGGTAACTGCTCCTGCGTTACCCTAGCGCCTACATCCCTGTAGGCGTCCCCACCAATGGGGAGGGTATTATGTGGAAGAGCCCCCCCTAACTGGGCCTCTCCACTCTAGAAGGCGTGAGATTATTCGGTCCTTCGGCCCTCACCCCTTCGGGGCCGTCTCCGCTGCGCTTCGAAGTTCTGCGCGGCTTCGCCGCTTGTCGAACTCAACTGTTTTGATTTCGTTCGTTCGAATCTAACCATCTAAAAAACAAAAAGGCCCCGACAAGCGGGGTCTTTTCGTTTTTGGCGGAGGACGTGAGATTTACGAGGCACATCCCTGTGCCTCGCCCTGCGGGCCGCGCTAACGCGCGGTAAAAATGGCTTCCTGCCATTTTAATCAAACTGATGAGCCCTCATAACACAACCCACCCACAAATTAAAAAGGCCCCGACAAGCGGGGCCTTTTTAATTTGGCGGAGGGCGTGAGATTCGAACTCACGAGGGGCGTGAACCCCTGCTGGTTTTCAAGACCAGTGCATTCAACCGCTCTGCCAGCCCTCCAAATATATTCAGGTTGCGAAGGATACCCGATTTAGGCTCTCCTGTGCCACCCCAGTCGCAAGGTTGAATTTACTACGCCTACCCCCAATATGGTATTGTGTGGAACCAACATATGATGGCACAGTCTTATGGCTGTACAGATTAAACCCAGGAGATGTCTAACCATGAACCATTTTGATACTGCAGTCGTTCGACCCCAGGAACAGGTCCTGGCAACAAACAAAGTCATCAAAAACACCTATATGCTGCTGTCGGCAACCCTGCTATTTAGCGCTCTTATGGCAGCTGTTTCCACAGTAATGCAAATGCCGCCCATGACCAATCTGCTCAGTCTTGGCGGTGCTCTCCTGCTGATATGGCTGGTGCTTCCCAGAACCGCCAATTCCACAACCGGTCTGTGGGTTGTTTTCGGTATTACTGGCCTTCTTGGGTTTGGCCTGGGTCCGGTACTCAATGCCTATCTTGCCTTAGCCAACGGAGCTCAGATTGTAGGTACCGCCCTCGGTGGCACTGGGATCATTTTCCTGGCCCTCTCAGGTTACACCCTGGCCACCCGTAAAGACTTTAGCTTTATGGGCGGATTCCTGTTTGCCGGCATGGTGGTGGCCCTGATTGCCATCGTTGCGAACATATTCTTGGCGATCCCTGCCCTCTCCCTGGTGATTTCAGCAGTAGTCATCATGATCATGAGCGGGTTTATCCTGTATGACACCAGCCGCATGATCCATGACGGACAGGCCAACTATCTTCTGATGACAGTCGGTCTGTACCTGAGTATTTTTAATATCTTCATACACCTGCTAAACCTTCTTGCTGCATTTGCAGGGGATGATTAATACTCAACTTGTTCTTAATCTGGTGATTTAACAACGAAAGCCCCGATCATATACCGGGGCTTTCCTTTTTTTGGTGGATTCTCTTATGGATTGGATGAAAATCGGGTACGCGCTGCTTCTAGGAGCCATGATCGTAGCGCTTCTGCCACATGCCAAACATATGTTGACCAACAGCCCGAAGGCCCCCGCTGGTGGCTGGCAGAACGTGGCCATGTTAATTCTTGGAGTTGCGGGATTCGTCGTGCTGTTGATAGCGATGGTGCGTCAGTAGATCCATTTTATAATCCGTCATTCCGGCGAATGCCGGAATCTACGTACTTGGTTTGTCTGGATCCCGGTATGCGCCGGGATGACGAAATGATAATGAATAAGAGGTCCCTAAAGTCCTGTGCGACTCAGTGCCTCTGCATTCTCTGCGTTTAATACCGAGCCGGGATGTGCAACCTAAATCAGGGGGTGATCACTTCCATTCCGCCCATGTAGTGCTGTAGCACCTGCGGTATCCGGATACTGCCGTCCGCCTGCTGGTAGTTCTCCATCAGCGCCACCAGGGTGCGACCTACCGCCAGTCCGGAGCCGTTCAATGTGTGCACCAGTTCAGGCTTGCCGGTCTCCGGGTTGCGCCAACGGGCCTGCAGGCGGCGCGCCTGAAAATCCCCGAAGTTACTGCAGGAAGAGATCTCCCGGTAGGTGTCCTGGGCCGGTAGCCACACCTCCAGGTCGTAGGTTTTGGTGGCAGAGAAACCGAGATCCCCGGTGCACAGAGTCACAACCCGATAGGGCAATTCCAGCTTCTGTAGAATCGCCTCGGCATGGCCGGTCAGCTGCTCCAGCGCAGCACTGGATTCAGCGGGACGAACTGCCTGGACCATCTCTACCTTCTCAAACTGATGCTGCCTAATCATACCCCTGGTGTCTTTACCGTGGGAGCCGGCCTCGCTGCGAAAACATGGGGTCTGAGCCACCCAAAGCTGTGGCATATCACTATCTTCAATAATCTCGCCCCGCATCAGGTTGGTCAGCGGAACCTCAGCGGTAGGTATCAGATAGTAGCCGGATTCACCCGACAGCTTAAACAGGTCATCCTCAAACTTTGGTAGTTGCCCGGTGCCACGGAGGCTATCTGCATTTACCATAAAGGGAAGATAGCTCTCCCGGTAGCCGTGCTCTTTAGTATGAGTGTTAAGCATAAACTGGCTCAGCGCTCGCTGTAGCCGTGCCAGCGGCCCCTGCAGAGTGACAAAACGAGTGCCGGTAATCTTGGCAGCCGCCGCAAAATCCATCATTCCAAGCGCGGCACCCAGATCTACGTGATCCTTCGGCTCAAAATCGAACCGAGTTGGTTCACCCCACCTCCGCTCCTCCCGATTATCCCCTTCATCTATGCCCTCTGGTACATCCTCAGCTGGGATGTTTGGTATACCCAGGGCAATCTCCCGGAGCTCCTGCTGTATGCTGGTCAACTCGTTCTGTGCGTCCTCCAGCTTATCGCCTAGGTTAGACACCTCTTCCAGCAGCGGCTTGATATCCTCTCCAGCCGTCTTCGCGTGGCCAATGGTCTTGGAACGCGTATTTCGTTCGTTCTGCAGCACCTGAGCGGAGATCTGCAGCTCTTTACGCCGTGCCTCCAGCCCTGAGATTCTCTGCTTGTCTAGTTTGAATCCACGCCGCGCAAGTTGCTCGGCAGTAACATCCAGTTCGTTTCTTAGTAGACGGGGATCAAGCATAATTTAGGCACTCAGGTTGGTAGTTGCAGGCCAGCTAAGTATGTGGCCAGGGCTTACCAGCGGATTAATACGCTCCAGCACATGCTCTACTTTTGCTGGCTCATCAAAAAACTCTAACACCAACGGCATATTGAGAGAGACATCCAACAGAGTAGCCGAGTGCAGTTCACCTGATTGGCCAAATCCGGCAATACCACGAAACGCCGTTACTCCACGTACCTTCTCCTCATCATGCAATATCTGCATCAATGTTTGAAACAGGTGTTGCCCCTCAGTAAGATAGACACGCACCACTGTCACATTCGAAGTATTCATATCTCTCTCCCGACCACAACCCCCACCCATACCGCCATAATACAGGCGACAACACTTATCATTACATTCATCCCTGCCTTCAGATAGTCCGCGTTTTCCAGCAGATTCAGCGTCTCTATGGAAAAGGTAGAGAAGGTGGTAAATGCCCCCAAAAGCCCTATAAGAACGGCTGCCCGTACCTCTGGTCCAACGGTCATACGATCCATAAAGAGCACATATAGGAGACCCATCAACAACGACCCTATTACGTTGACCGCCAGGGTCCCATAGGGAAAGTCTCTGTCCACTACGGCATGGATACTACTGGATACCCAGAAGCGTAATAACGCCCCGGCGGCACCGCCAATAGCAATAGCAATGGTTTGTAACACAGTGACTCCGCTATCCAGCTAAGGAGAACATAAATAAAGGCGGTATTTTACACCCACTTAAAGAGTAGTACGACCGTTACTAACGAAGCGGAATGTCTGTCTACTTACCGTCGCTCTTTTCAGCGCCACTCTTGGCGTAGAGATCGGTAATATCATCCATCTGCTTTAGCAGCTTATCTGAGGCGCGCTGGATTAGTGCGGTGATTGGCTTGTCCGTCTCTTTTAGCGCTGAAAATTTGAACCAGTAAAAGCTCTTGCTAGCTTCTGCCAACTGGCTTTTTATCTCCGCGCTGTTCATGCTGGTCGCCTCCAGTAGCGTATGGGCCTTTTCAAATTCATCTACAGCCTGGTTGAATGCGGCGCTGTAGTCCAAATCGTTGAGCCCCCACGCCTTAAGCATGTAGAGGCTGGCCATGCGCTGTGAGAGCATGCGCTGTCGTCCAGATATATCGACCAGTTTGCCCTGCTCTTTGCCACTATGTTTAACCAGCAAAAGAACGGCCTGTTCGCTGGCTTTGAGTAACTCTTCTGTCTTGGTATGCAGGTCGGATGCCTTGGTTATACTAGGAGGGTTTTCAAGCTGCGCCTTGATTGGCAGCCATAGATCATTCACCTTATTAAAGGCCGCACTTATCTCATTGCTAATGGTAAGTGCACGCAGGATCAACAAGTTGCTGTTAAAGCGCACTATCGAGTTATTCAGATCATCTTGTGGGTCTCTGAACTCCACTCGCATACCAACAAGTGCGTAGTCCCTGAGCATCCGCTGGGTCAGCATGCGTTGTTGACCAGCAATGTTAATTATATCATTGAGGTCTTCAGCTGCAGCTGCCGGGAGTGGGGTAAACAGCAGTAGCAATATGGTAAAGCCGCTAACAATCTGCCTGAAATTGGTGGTGCCAACCATTAGTAACCCCTTATAGTTCTATAAGCCCCGCTCTATCTATTATAATATACGGAGTGCTATCTGACAGATAAAACATCTAATATGTTTGCCACTAAATCTTACACCTCCAGCCAAATTATTACGATGGCCTGTTAGCTGTTGTCTGCTTTACGATCAAGTTCGCGCAAATGTCTCAGCTTCTCTCCAATCTTTATCTCCAGGCCACGATCTACCGGATGGTAGTACCTGCGTTCCCCCATCTCTTCCGGAAAATAGCTCTCACCAGCGGCATACCCCTCTTGCTCATCATGGGCGTAGCGATATCCCTTGCCGTAGTCCAGCTCCTTCATCAGCTTGGTTGGGGCGTTGCGTAGGTGTAGCGGAACCTCCTGGGTGCCTGACTCTCTGGCATCCTGCATCGCCAGTTTAAATGCGGTATAGACGGCGTTACTCTTGGCAGCAGAGGCCATATAGAGTACTGCCTGCGCGATCGCCAGCTCGCCCTCTGGCGAGCCGAGACGCTCCTGGGTCTCCCACGCATCCAGCGCTATCGCCAGGGCGCGGGGGTCGGCGTTACCGATATCCTCCGAAGCCATACGCACCACACGACGGGCTATATAGAGCGGGTCACAACCACCATCCAGCATTCGGCAGAGCCAGTAGAGGGCGGCGTCCGGGGCAGTTCCACGCACACTCTTGTGTAGGGCAGATATCTGGTCATAGAACAGCTCTCCCCCTTTGTCGAAGCGACGCAGACCACCAGATGCAACCTCCTCTACCGCTGCCCGGCTGATCGCCCCCTCTGCGGTTAGATCGGAGGCTATCTCTAGTAGATTAAGCGCCCGCCGGGCATCACCGTCTGCCGCCAGGGCAAGGAGTTGGGTAAGGTCGGCATCCAGGGTGAGACCCCTCGCTCCCAGGCCACGTTCACTGTCATTCAGTGCCAGGGTGATAATCTGAGAGAGTTCCTCTGTAGTTAGCCGTTGCAAGAGATAGGTCTTGGCTCGAGAAAGCAGCGCGTTGTTCAGTTCAAACGATGGATTCTCGGTAGTGGCGCCGATAAACACCACGGTGCCATCCTCAACATGTGGGAGGAAGGCATCCTGCTGTGATTTGTTAAAACGGTGTACCTCATCGATAAACAGGATAGAGGGCTGGCTGGTTACAGCCTTTGCCTGCTCCACGGCGGCACGTATCTCTTTGACCCCGGAGAGTACCGCAGAAAGGGTTAGAAACTGGGCGCCAGAGTGGTGTGCAATGAGCCGAGCCAGGGTGGTCTTACCAGTCCCTGGTGGCCCCCAGAAGATCATGGAGTGAAGCCGATCTGATTCAATGGCACGGCGCAGGGGCTTGCCCTCCCCCATAAGATGCTCCTGCCCCCTAAACTCATCCAGCAGTTGTGGCCGCATCCGGTCGGCTAGAGGTCGTACTCCACTGCTGTCGCTATCACCAAATAGATCAGGGGGGGACATTCAGTTGTGAAACATCTCGTAGCGGCGTGGGTTCTCGAAGGCGAATAGTGTTTTCTCCAGCTTGGGATTATGGCTTATCTGGGAAAAGATAAAAGTCGTCACTTGACCAAATTTATCGGCCATCTCCAGACGCTCCAACTCCTTGCCTTTAAATCCAACCACGATACGCATGAACTGACTCTCATCATCACGCGGGATCAACTCTACCCACTCTAGTCCCTGGTCAGTTCCGATATTAAACACCTCAAAATGCTTTTCCACCGGATCATCACTACTAAGCAGTAGTGCCGGCGTACCCTTAATCGCCATACCCTGTGGCGAGGTGGTAATCTGCTCCAGATCTTCATCATAGACCCAGACCTGCTTACCACTGGCGATAATTTTCTGTTTGTATGGCTGCTGATACTCCCAACGAAAACGACCGGGGCGTTGGATATAGAGCACCCCGCTGGCCGAATATGCTGGCTGGCCTTTATCGGTCATAACGGTCTGACTGAACTCTGCCTGGAGTGACCTGTTTTGGTCTAGAAAATCCTGTAGCCGCTGTTTTGCAGAGGTGCCACCCCAAGCGCTCTGACAGAGTACCAGCAGAAGCAGTGCAGCCAACAATCTATGGTTAAGTTTATTCACATTTATCCTCTATAATTCCGGTGGTGGCGGTGCCAGCACTTCACGGCTGCCATTGCCCTCTGCCATACTGACGATACCGGTACGCTCCATCTCTTCGATCATCCTGGCGGCCCTGTTGTAACCTATCTTCAACTGCCGTTGAACCCCAGATATAGAGGCACGACGGGTCTCTGTGACTATGCGTACTGCCTCATCGTAGAGTGGATCACTATCCTCGACACTACCGCCATTAGTCGGTGCCAGACCAGGGATCGCCTCCTCCGTGTCTTGCAAGATATCCTCTATATACTCCGGCCGTTCTGCCCGGGTCAGGTGACTTACCACCCGGTGGACTTCATTATCATCCACATAGGCACCATGTATCCGCTGTGGGATGGAGCTACCTGGTGGCAGATACAGCATGTCACCATGGCCCAACAGTTGCTCCGCCCCCATCTGATCCAGGATCGTCCTGGAGTCAATCCTGGATGAGACTTGGAAGGCAATCCTGGTGGGGATATTAGCCTTGATCAGCCCAGTAATCACATCCACCGAGGGGCGCTGCGTAGCCAGCATTAGATGGATGCCAGATGCCCTAGCCTTCTGTGCAAGACGGGTGATCAACTCCTCCACCTTCTTGCCCACTACCATCATCATATCCGCCAGCTCATCTACAATGACAACGATATATGGCAGATGTTCCAAATACTCCATCTGCTGCAGACGATCAGTCGCCTCTGGCTGGTAGAACGGATTGGGGATTGGCTCGCCGCGCTGCTCTGCCTCCTTGATCTTTTTATTGAAGCCACCGATATTGCGTACCCCCATGGTAGCCATCTGCCGATAGCGCCGCTCCATCTCCCCCACACACCAGCGCAAGGCATTGGCGGCCTCTCTCATATCTGTAACTACTGGGGTTAGCAGGTGTGGAATCCCCTCATACACCGATAGCTCCAACATCTTTGGATCGATCATGATCATGCGTACATCCTGCGGCAGCTCTTTATACAGAATGCTCAACACCATTGCGTTGATGGCCACAGATTTACCCGATCCAGTGGTTCCGGCAATCAGTACATGTGGCATCTTGGTAAAGTCTGCCACCACCGGGTCACCCGATATATCCTTACCCAGGGCCAACGTAAGAGCCCCCCTGGCACTATCGTAGGCCTCTGATCTCAGCACCTCGCTTAGATAGACCATCTCGCGCTGTTCGTTGGGGATCTCCAACCCTATAACCGATTTTCCCTGAATTACCTCAACCACCCGCACGCTGATAGTGGCTAGTGCCCGTGCCAGGTCCTTGGCAAGATTGGTAATACGACTGGCCTTGGTGCCGGGTGCAAGTTGTAGCTCAAACATGGTAACCACTGGCCCCGGATGTACTGCCACTACCTCGACCTCAATGCCGAAATCCGCCAGCTTGATCTCCACCTGACGAGACATCGCCTCCAGTGCCTCTGCACTGAAGGCATGGCCGCTCGGTTTTACCGGGTCTAACAGGGCCAGCGGGGGCAGGTCACCCTCTTCTCCCGCAAATAGTGCCGCCTGACGCTCCTTCTCCATCCGTGCACTAGGCTTTGCTATCCTTATCACCGGCTCTATCTTTGGTGACTGTTGGGTTGCCCGCTGCCTGGTCTTGGTCGCTACCGACTCACTACGCTGCTGGCGAGCACTCTTGCCCATCTGCCGCTCGCGCCAACTATCCCAGAGCCACCCGATGCGTCTTAACAGGCCGAGGGTAAGGCCACCAATCGAATCCATTACGCTCAACCATGAGAGCCCGGTAAAAAGTGTAACCCCACCCAGAAACAGGGCCAGTAGGAATAGCGTGCTCCCGACTGAACTGAATATCTCTACCATCCGCTCCATGATGCTGCTGCCAAGGATGCCACCGCTGCCAGATGGCCACTTCAGTTGAAAGCGTGAGACATGCATGGCCGCCAGGGTAGAGCCAGCAATCAGGGTGAGCAAAAACCCGGCCCAGCGCAGCAATATAATATCCATGTTTACCGAATCATCCGGTTTACGCTCCTTGAATATCAGCCAACCACTCCAGGCAACCGTCACTGGAAGCAAGTAGGCAAGATAGCCAAACAGATGCAGCACAACATCGGCAAACCATGCTCCGGCAACCCCACCGACATTGGCAACCACCCTACTGCTACCGGTATAAGACCAGCCGGGATCATCCGGGGAAAAGGTAATAAGTGAGAGCAGCAGAAACGTGGATATTGCGAACAGCAGCAGCATTGCCCCCTCACGCAGACGATGGCTAGCGTGTGATGTCGCACCTGAATCCGCTACAACTTTCTTTTTCGCCTGTGGCAAGGTAGTATCCTTCCTATTAATATCTTTATTATTATATAGTTATACATGCTATTTAGTCTAATTTCTTAGTTTTTCCTTCAACCGTAGTATATCCCATACACTCTACCCATTTACCCCAGATTAAACATCTCGTAGTATTTGCCGCACTTGGAGAGATATCAATCCAGGACAACAACCCCTGAAGGAGTGATTATACATGAGTGACACCAAGCATTGCCGCCTGCTTATTCTGGGCTCCGGTCCAGCTGGATATACCGCCGCTGTCTATGCCGCACGGGCCAATCTCAGTCCTGTATTGATCACTGGAATGGAACAGGGGGGACAGCTCACCACTACCACTGAGGTAGATAACTGGCCAGGTGACTTCGAAGGGGTACAGGGACCAGAGCTGATGGATCGAATGCTCAAGCATGCGGAGAGGTTCAATACCGAGGTAATCTTCGACCATATTCATACCACAGAGCTAACCCAGCGCCCCTTCCGCCTGACTGGTGACCAAGGGGTCTATACCTGTGATGCCCTGATCATAGCCACCGGCGCCTCGGCCCAGTATCTGGGGATGGAGTCGGAAGAGGCCTTTAAGGGTCGTGGGGTATCTGCCTGTGCCACCTGTGACGGCTTTTTCTATCGCGATCAGAAGGTAGCGGTGATCGGCGGGGGCAATACCGCAGTAGAAGAGGCACTCTATCTCTCCAATATCGCCTCTGAGGTGGTCATAGTACACCGGCGGGACAAGTTCCGCTCCGAGAAGATCCTGGCCGACCAACTCATCCAGAAATCAAAGGATGGCAATATAACCATTGAGTGGGACCACGTGCTGGACGAGGTGTTGGGCGACGACAGTGGCGTGACCGGTATGCGGATTAAAAACGTAAAAGATGGCTCCACCAAGGATATTGAGCTTCAGGGTGTCTTTATCGCCATCGGGCATAAACCAAATACAGATATATTTGCGGGCCAACTGGAGATGGATCACGGCTATCTTGCAGTTGAGGGCGGCAGCGCTGGTAGCGCCACCCAGACCAGTATTAAAGGGGTGTTTGCCGCCGGGGATGTGATGGATCACGTCTACAAGCAGGCCATAACCTCGGCCGCTGCCGGCTGTATGGCTGCGCTGGACGCGGAGCGTTATTTGGATGAGTTAGATGCTGGCTAGAGACCTGTCTGATTTCCGGTTGTCATAACCGTTTCAGCTTCTGGTCCAGCACGTGATCGTGTAGCACTACCTTGGAAAACCGATCTAGGGTACGAAACTGTGCCCCGGTACAGTAGCCGTTTTTGCCGCTGCTGCTGCGGAGCGCCACATTACGGATATCTGCAACCAGATCCATCTCCTCCTCACAGTCACAGACATTCAGCTTAAAATTGAGCTGCACTGCCTCCCCCTCATTTCCTAGTGGTTGCATACTCTCCAGTCGAATACCGCTGGCACTGAGATCCTTGATCACCACCGGCTGCCAATGACGCTTCTCATCCGGTTTCAGGGTATTGCGGGCCAGGGCCGGGATGCTGGTATCCACCCGCTCGGCATTACGCACTGTAATACTCTCCATCTCTTTGGGAAAAGAGAGGTGCAGGTAGGGATAGGGCTTGACTGAACTCTTAAGCACCGTGGTCTTGAAGCCATAGACATGGCTACCGCGCAGCATACGCACAACGAATTGTTGTGCATCACGCACAAACTGAATCTTGCCCTTGATAGTTGGGGCGGTTACCAACAGACTCTCCCCCGCCAGAAAACCGATTACACTCACTGAGTAGCGGTCATCCTTGTCCGGTGAGATGTGCTGTAGTTGCACCACATCTCCAATCTGTAATTTAAGGATATCTTCTGTCATAGTTAACCATATCGGCTGAATTGACAAATTCCTTAAATTCCTATGCCTCTATGCTCTACCTATTAGACCCTGAGAACGTTGAGGCGCCATTCCCTCCGGTGACCGAGGCGCTGGAGGAGCCAAATGGCCTGCTGGCAGTTGGCGGAGACCTCTCTATACCGCGCCTGCTCAACGCCTATCGGCACGGTATATTCCCCTGGTACAACCCTGGCCAACCGCTACTGTGGTGGTCGCCTGATCCACGTACCGTACTGTTTCCACCGCAGCTACATATATCCCGTAGCCTGCGCAAGAGCATGCGCAATCGGGGTTTCATGGTATCTGTGGATGACGATTTTTCCGCGGTAATCAATGCCTGTGCGGCCCCACGCCAGGATGCGGAAGGCACCTGGATTACCCCAGAGATGATCAGGGCGTACCAGATGCTTCACCAACTGGGCCATGCCCACTCAGTAGAGGTGTGGCTAGATGGAGAGTTGATCGGTGGAATCTATGGTGTCGCCATCGGTTGCATCTTTTTTGGTGAATCCATGTTCAGCCGACAGAGTGACGCCTCCAAGGTGGCACTGGTGGTGCTAGCAGATCGCCTCAATAGTTGGGGGTATAAGCTGATCGACTGCCAACTGCACTCACCACACCTGGAGAGTCTTGGTGCAAAAGAGATAAGCAGAGATCACTTCAGCGAGACCGTGCAACACAACGTAACCCGGTCGGTAGCGGCGGATGCCTGGGCGGTAGAGTTGAGAAATTCGCAGCCTGTCACCTCCATGCTATCCCTCTAAGCTATGTATCCAAAGGGCTTGACACCCTGACCACCACGGCCTACTACGTGGGTATAGATCATTGTGGTTGCTACGTGCAATATATAGGACACGTAATATATAGTGAAATGCAGGACACCCATCACTTTTTCTTAAGCGTCTGTAGATAAATGGTCAATTGGTGGGTGTCATGGTGTTAGGTACTGGTGTTAGTTAAATTAGGAGAAATATTAATGATGTATCGTTGGGTACGATTGATTAGTATTGTAATGCCGATGTGCCTATCGGTTTGTATCGCAACTCTTGCTGTAGCCGAAAGTGAAAGTGGAGATAATTCTGCACTTCTCGATGGCTGGTGGAAGGTTGTCAGAGTAGAGACGCAAGGTAAGAGCATGGATACTACTGACACCACAACTGTATCTTTCCGAAAAAATGGAAAGTTGTACATCATGAATTCATTGGACTGTAAGATAAAACAAAGTTACCAACAAGAGTGGGATGTATCAAAGGTGCCATCCACTGGCATGACAGTTGCGACTAATGATGACCTGATTTCATACTTCTCTTTTTCCTTGAACAAGGATCAATTGATATTTGCCTCATACCGCGATGAAAGGAAACATCACGAATCACCGCCAAATGTAGCACTAGGTGACAATATCCGGTTAGTCCATCAACTTCGGATTAGCGATGTTAAGTGCGCAGAGCCTGGAAGTGACGCCTCTATCAAAAAATGATTAACAAATAAAATGAGTGGGTTAAAGGGTACTCCTGGCCTCCGGCCATGTGCTGGATCTCGGCTTCTCTTCGGCCCCTTACCTATGAGCACTCGACGCCCGACCCTACGCTAAGCTGCCTGCCCTCTAGCTACACGTTATGTGTGAGTTTGATAAATCAAGAATGGTAGAGTAAATTCGTGAGTTTTATAGTTTACTACCTCCCTGGCATCAGCCTAACTTCTAAATAGCCTCCTATTTATACATATTCTGCTATTCTACATTAATGCGGTTTAGCTTGGTTGTACGATACAAACATACCAGCTGAACATAGAGGTAACGCATTATGGAAGATGGCTGGATCTTAAAAAAGATTTCGAAACTCGAAGATGAAATGCTGGAACTCAAAAATGCGAACTCCGAACTCAAGTTAAGAATATTGCGACTTGAGCAAAACAATCATGACTTGGAAACAATCCACCACGTCCTCCCATCTCCGGTTCGCTGCTTAAATTGTTGGGAGGTGAAAAAATGTGGCCGTGAGCCAGGCGGCTCAAGGGCGCTCGAGTTAGGTGTTTGTCCAGCTGCGGAGATGGAACATTATTCAGGCATCAATAAAGGCAAAAATGGGGGGAGAGTTTGCTGGGCAATTGTAGGAACGCTATGCGGTGGTAAGGTGCAGGGCGTATTCGCCGAGAAAGTGGCTACTTGTATGAATTGTGACTTTTATAAAGCTGTAGAACAGCAGGAAGGCAGGGATTTTAGACACGCCTTACTTCCCAAAGAGAATAAGTCCAAAAAGAAATAGATCCAGGAACTAAATACAGAACACCCACCAATTAGAAATGCCTTTTTTGGCAGGTGTCATGGTGAATATATATAAAGACAACAAAGATAATAAGAAGCATAAAGGCCTCGGCGTAATTGCTTTACGAATCGAGCTTTATATATGTGTCGAATCACTACCAGTTAATAATTAGATGTAAAAACCACCATAGCGAAACCTAGTCATCGTCGTCGTCATCGTGATGTCGCCGCTCTCTCCCCTCCCCCTTATATCCTCTTTTTGAACGCCAGATGCGCTCTGCTTCATCCTCATCGCCGCTACGATGACACTCAACACAGTTCTCATATTCGCGTATACCCTCTTCAACATGCTCTTCCCGGATTTTTGAGCGGGAGTGCTCATGGCAGCCGTAGCAAGTATAGTTTGAGTAGTCATCATCTCTATGACAAGTTCTACACTCAGTTGTATGGTCACGGTCGAATCTAAAGTATTTGTTATGATCATAGGTAGCCGGTGACCAGGCGTCATAGGTATGGCACTGCCCACAGTTTCCTTTGACTTGCCGATGTAGCTTATCAAGCGGATTGCTATGGCAGCTATCACACTGTTTCTGCATGATCGGTTTAAGTAAAAAGTACTCTTCATGCTCAAAGCTAGCTGGTGTCCAGGAATCCAGGGTGTGGCACTCTCCACAATTTCCTTTTATCTGCCTATGCAGATCATCGACCGGGTTGCTATGACAACTGTCGCACTGTTTCTGCAAGGTTGGTTTAAGCAGGTTGTGTGAAAATTGGCTAATTGGACGAAACGCCTTTACCCCTCTGTGATCGCTATGACAGGAGACACAATCATCTTCGATCAACTCCTGGTGGAAGACGACACTCTTTTTCTCTCTGGAGATATCTAACCCCTTGGTAGTCTTTAGACCAATCTCCTCGACTTTATGGCAGTCGATACATTTTGCAGACCTACTACCGATGAACGGGGTATGACAGGCGAAGCAATCTGTAGCCAGTTCAGCATGGGCATCTATGGGGTCACCCGGGCTGATCATGGAGTACGGATTGAGTATCGTCAGCAAGACCAAAGCAGCCAGAGCAACAGCAGCAATGAGAAAGATGATCTTATCTTTCATCTTATCTCCACTGCCAGAAAAAGAGGATGCTCAGTATGTGGGTGATGCCCAGCACGGCAAAGGCCAGAGTGATCGGGAGGTGCACCACACGCCATTTCTTCATCAGATCAAAGGTGGTGGCATCCCAGAAAATCCTCTTTTCGATCTCCTTATCAGACAACCCCTGTTGCGTATAAAAGCCCATCTTTTCAGCCATAAAGCGGCGGGAGCGATCCAACAGATACTTACCGGTCAGTCCGCTTATGACGTTAACCAGCATAGCGACCAATGCAAGCCACGGCAGGATGGCATAAAAGTGCACACCGGCATGCACCAGAATCATCAGGGCACCAATCCAGGCAAGGGTTTCATGCAGAAATAGCAGGATCTTGGGCTTGCCAAAACTGATCATCTTGCGCTTGCGCATCGAGTATAGAAACGACAGTAGTATAAGCAGGACCCCTGGAATACCAAGCCAACGCCCGATCCAGACCTGCCCGAACAGGTGCAGCAGCGCATCTGCGATGATGGTCGCCATAATCAGCGAGCCAAATATCAGCAGAAAAGGAAATACCTCTTTACGAATCAGTGATCGTTCCACGGCTACTCTCTGGGCGCAGTATCATCCATATTCAGGCATGTCTGCTGCTGGAGCAGATATGCCTGACCTTCATTTAGGTTTGTAGGGTACTATACAGTACCAATCCTTAAACAGACCTGAATACCATCCCCGTAACGGCCCAAAATGTCACTGCCTGTCCCAGCCGTTTGTGCTATAATCCGCCCGCAAATCAGTAACAATGGCTTTGAAGGTAACCGAATGGCAAAAGAAGATTTTATCGAGATGGAGGGGACTGTGATTGAGACCCTTCCCAACACCATGTTCCGGGTTGAGCTGGAAAATGGGCATATAGTAACTGCCCATATCTCGGGCAAGATGCGCAAGTATTACATCAGGATACTCACTGGTGATACGGTGACTGTGCAGTTGACCCCATATGACCTAAGCAAGGGACGTATTACCTACCGGGCACGCTAATACCAGCTAGAATTTCAGTGTACCAGCTGGCCTTCCAAATCAAAGGTCAACTCACCGTCCGTTATCCCTATCCTTACTACTCCGCCACCTGCCAGTTCCCCAAACAGCAGCTCTTCGGCCAGAGGTTTGCTGATCTTATCCCGAATCAGGCGGGCCATTGGCCGGGCACCCATGGTGTCGTCATAGCCATGTTTTGCCAGCCACTCCTTGGCCTCCTGCTCCACCTCAAGAAAGACCCCCTTCTGCTCTAGCTGACCCTCTAGCTCAAACAGGAACTTATCGACCACGCGGGTAATCACCTCTGGGGAGAGCGAATTGAACTGCACAATCGCGTCCAGGCGGTTACGAAACTCCGGCGTGAATATCCGCTTGATCGCCTGCATGTTGTCACCGGAGTGGTTCTGGGGGGTAAACCCAATAGAGGCACGACTCATCTCTGTCGCCCCGGCATTGGTTGTCATAATGAGTACTACGCTGCGGAAATCAGCCTTGCGCCCGTTGTTGTCTGTCAGTGTGCCGTGGTCCATAACCTGTAGTAGGAGATTAAACACATCCGGGTGCGCCTTCTCGATCTCATCCAGCAGCAGTACGCAGTATGGATGTTTATTCACCTCTTCAGTCAGTAAACCACCCTGATCATAGCCCACATACCCTGGGGGGGCGCCGATCAGGCGGGAGACGGTGTGGTGCTCCATATACTCCGACATATCGAAGCGGATCAACTTCATACCCATGATCCTGGATAGTTGTCTGGCCACCTCGGTCTTGCCAACACCGGTCGACCCTGCAAACAACATGGAGCCAGTTGGCCTCTGTTCACTACCCAGGCCAGTACGACTTATGCGCATGGCTGAAGTGATGGTATCAATGGCGTCATCCTGTCCAAACACCACCATCTTCAGGTCACGATCAAGGGAACGAAGCTGCTCAATATCCGAGAGTGAGGCGCTCTGTGGCGGTATCTGTGCCATCTTGGCCACGATCTCCTCTACTACTGATACATCAATGGTTGGATTGCGTTGATTTGTCGGCTGCAGCTGTACATTGGCGCCCGCCTCATCTATCACATCGATAGCCTTGTCCGGTAATTGGCGGTCATTGATATAACGCGCCGACAGTTCAGCGGCCGCTTGTAGTGCGGCATCAGAGTACTTCACTTGATGATGCTCCTCAAAGCGACTCTTTAGACCCCTGAGTATATCCACCGTCTCACTCACAGTAGGCTCTTTGATATCAATCTTCTGGAAACGACGAGCCAGGGCCCGATCCTTCTCAAAGATCTCACGGAATTCATTGTAAGTGGTCGAACCGATACAGCGCAGCTCACCAGTGGTCAGTATCGGCTTGATCAGATTAGAGGCATCCATGACGCCGCCAGAAGTTGCCCCTGCCCCGATAATGGTATGGATCTCATCGATAAAGAGGATGGCCTTCTTCTCCTGTCGCAGTTGTGCCAACACCGCCTTCAACCGCTTTTCAAAATCGCCTCTATATTTGGTCCCCGCTAGAAGGCTGCCTAGATCAAGGGCATAGATGGTGCAGTCTGAGAGCACCTCAGGCACCTCTTCTTCCACCACCATTCGAGCTAACCCTTCAGCAATGGCGGTTTTGCCCACGCCGGCATCACCCACCAGCAGAGGATTGTTCTTACTGCGCCTACAAAGGATCTGTGCGGTACGCTCAATCTCTTTGTCGCGCCCAATCAACGGGTCGATTTTCCCCAGACGTGCCTGCTCATTGAGGTTTGTGGCATAACTCTCCAAGGGGCTGTTAGCTGAGGCAGCGCTGTCCGCCTGTTGCTCCTCACCCTCAGAAGCAGATATTAGTGGCTCATCCTCTATCCTGGAGACCCCATGGGAGATATAGTTAACCAGATCCAGGCGTGTTACCCCTTGACGATTCAGCAGAAAGGCTGCCTGGGAATCCTGCTCACCGAGTATGGCAACTAGCATATTGGCGCCAGTCACCTCTTCGCGCCCAGAAGACTGTACATGAAACACCGCCCGCTGCAGCACCCGCTGGAAGCCCATGGTGGGCTGAATGTCGCGCTCCTCTTCCTTCGGTATGAGCGGGGTATTCTCTTCGACAAACTCATCGAGATCATTGCGCAATGACAGGGTATCAACACCGCAGCCGCGCAATACATCAAGTGCAGCTGGATTATCCAGCAGCGCCAACAGCATAAACTCAACGGTAATAAACTCATGCCGCCGTTGCCGCGCCTGCTCAAAGGCCTGGCTCAGAGTATATTCGAGTTCTCTGCTTAAGATTGACATCAGTTATACCCTGCTAGGCCTCTTCCATAGCACAGAGCAAAGGATGCTCATTGCTACGCGCATGATCGTTTACCAGTGCAACCTTGGTCTCTGCGATATCCCTAGTATATACCCCACATACTCCCATACCGCGGGTATGGACATGCAGCATGATCTGGCTCGCCTTGGCGCTGTCCATCTGAAAAAAGGTCTCCAGTACCTCCACCACAAAATCCATCGGAGTGTAATCATCGTTCAGCAGGATGACCCGATACATCGGCGGGCGCTTGAGTTGCGGCTTCTCCTCCTGGACAGCCAGGCTGCCATCAATCTCTCTATCTTCTTCGTGTTCACTCATAAGCCTAATTTTAGCGGAATTTGCTTCGTTATTCTTCCACCCATTTATAGTTCCAGTGTGGCTACGTAATTAATGTTATTTATTAAGTAAATCTTGTATCTTACTGTATATATTTATTAATTACGCTATATACCATGTTTAATACATAGCCTTTCGAGGCAGCATCCGCTACAGCGCGGTCTCTTGCCGCAGGCCTCCTTGGCATGACGCACTATCAGTCCATGGTATTCGTTAAATAGCAAGGTATCTGGGCCCAGGGCTGTCTCAAATCCTTGGCGTAGCAGCTCATACTCCTCGGTGCCATCGGCCATACCGAGGCGGGTAAATATTCTCCGGGTGTAGGTATCGATCACAAACACTGGACGCTCGAAGGCGTAGAGCAGGATATCATCCGCTGTCTCTGGCCCCACCCCATTCACCGCCAGCAGTGCCTCACGTAGAGATCCTGTATCTACCTCCCGCAGGGCTGGCTCGCCCCCACTCGCCTGTAAAAACTGGCAGAAATTCTGAAGCCGCTTAGCCTTTATATTGAAATAGCCGGATGGTCTGATCAACTCCGCCAGCCGCTCTAGTGGCAGCTCCAGCAACCCTTGCAGGGATAGTACCTCGGCTTGTTGTAGGTTGTGGATGGCCCGCTCCACATTGGCCCAGGCAGTGTTCTGGGTCAGGATCGCGCCAATCATCACCTCAAATGGGTTCTCTCCAGGCCACCACCCTTGTCGCCCATATCTATCCAACAGTAAATCGAATACTGCACACAGCTCCTTATTACTGGGGGTAAAGCTCATCTTGGGCGTCTGTTTCTACCGCCACTACTGGGAGTTGTTTTGCGCTGTTGTTTGGAACCGGCGGTACGTCTGCTGGGAGCATGTCTGGCGGTACCTTTTTTTGCCTTTTTCTCTTCCTCCAGGCCGGCCAGCTCCAACAGTTGAGTTAGTTCTTTAGGCTCCAACTCCCGCGTGCGCCCAACCAACAAACGCTTGTCCAGCATGATCGGGCCAAATCGTACCCGTTTAAGCCGATTGACCTTGGCCCCAACCGCATCCCACATACGCCGAATCTCGCGGTTACGCCCCTCCATAATCACTACGTGAAACCATCGATTGGCGCCCTCTCCTCCTGATTCGACAATATCTTCAAACCTGGCACGACCATCTTCCAGTTCAACGCCTGTTACCAATTGTTGCAGATGATCATTGGTGACCTCGCCCAGAACCCGCACGGCGTACTCTCGTTCGATGGCGCGGGAGGGGTGCATCAGCCGGTTGGCCAGTTCACCGTCGGTGGTAAATAACAGCAGGCCACTACTGTTGATATCCAGTCTGCCAACAGCGATCCAGCGACCACTCTTGAGCTTGGGTAACTGCTGAAAGACGGTAGGACGACCTTCCGGGTCGGAGCGGGTAACCAGCTCTCCCTCCGGCTTGTTATAGAGGATTACCTTACGCTCCACCGAACCAATACCGGGGACATGTATAAGACGTTTGTCTATATGGATCTTATCTTCTGGATTGGCCCTGTCACCCAGCTTGGCAATCTCCCCATTGAGGCGTACCCGTCCGGCCTCTATCCAGCGCTCTATCTCCCGGCGTGAACCCAGTCCGGCGTTGGCCAACAGCTTTTGTAACCGCTCACCGTGAGGCATAGGGACATCATCCGCCATGCTGTTCGCTGTGATCTGATAGCTCTTCTGTCTGCGCCTCATCTGCGGTAGTTTCGTCGGATGCATCCTCTTCCGCGACTGCTTCAGCAAGCGTCTTGATATCGTCTGATGTATCAGCATCCCCCTCTTCCGTGGGCTCATCTACCGTCTCTATATCATTGGCGCTGTCTGTCTCATTTGCTGCATCTGCATCGACATCTGTATTTGCAGCAACCTCCAGATCAAGCTCGCCATATAAGGAGTCAAGATCTTTTATCTCTGCCAGAGTTGGTAACTCGCCCAACCCCTTCATCCCAAAGTAGTCGAGAAAGCCTTTTGTAGTGGCAAGCAGGGAGGGTTTGCCCGGCACATCACGATGCCCAACTACCCTGATCCAGTCCCGCTCCATCAAGGTCTTGATGATACCGCTGCTGACGCTGACCCCGCGTACATCCTCGATCTCTCCCCGGGTAATTGGTTGCCGATATGCAATCAGTGCCAATGTCTCTAGCAGTGCCCGAGAATATCTGGGTGGTCGCTCATCCCATAACCGGGAGATCCAGGGGACAAACTCTGTACGCACATTAATCCTAAATCCGCTGCCCACCTCTACAAGTTGAATAGACCTATCCGCATACTCTTGTTGTAGCTCTTCAATTGCACCCCGCAGCACCTTACGATCTGGCCGTTCATCATGCAGAAATAGGTTTAGCAGATCATCCAAGCTCAACGGTTTGCCCGCAGCCAGGAGGGCCGCTTCGATGATATGTTTTAGCTTCTCGTGTGATGACATCAGGATTCAACCGCCTTTATGTGTATCGGCCCAAATGATTCTGCCTGGACTATCTCAATAAGTTTATCTTTCAGCAACTCCAACATCGCCAGAAAGGTAACTACTACTCCCATCCTCCCCTCCTCCAGGGTAAAAAGCTCATGAAACTGAATAAAAGAGTCGCTACGAACGCGATCAAGTATTATCGACATACGTTCGCGCATGGAGAGCGGCTCCATCTGTATGTGGTGGCGGGTAAACAGCTCCGCCCGCCGCATCACCTCCTGCATAGCGAGCAGCAACTCACGTAGATCCACATCTGGATGCCGCAGCTCTACTATCTTCTCCGGAACATCCACATTAGTCGGGAGCAGATCGCGCTCCATACGGGGTAGTGCATCCAGATCAACCGCCGCCTGCTTATACCGCTCATACTCTTGCAACCGCCGAATCAGTTCTGCCCTGGGATCGTTTTCATCATCCTCTGTCTCGGTATGCCGGGGTAGCAGCATTCTGGATTTGATCTCCGCCAGCATCGCCGCCATTACCAGATACTCTGCCGCCAGCTCTAGGCGTAGCTCCTTCATCAACTCCACATACTCCATGTATTGAGAGGTGATCTGGGCAAGAGGTATATCCAGGATATCCAGATTTTGCCGCTTGATCAGATAGAGCAATAGATCCAACGGTCCCTCAAATGCATCTAGAAATACCTCCAGGGCATCGGGCGGGATATAGAGATCCTTCGGTAGTGTGGACCATGCCTGCCCATGTACCACGGCAAACGGCATCTCCTCCTGCTCAGGATGGGGTACATCTGACAGTCTGTTGTCTGGATTATTCATATCAACGATAGTTTAGCGACATCGCCTGGCGCACCTCATCTATGGTGTCCTGCGCTACATCTCTTGCCTCTTCACACCCTTCGGCTATGATATTACGCACCAAATCCGGCTGCTCCTCAAATTCCCTGGCACGCTCCTGGATTGGTTTCAGCTCCATCAACACGGCATCGATAACCGGTTGCTTGCACTCGACACAGCCAATCCCGGCACTACGACACCCCTCCTGCACCCAGGATCTCACCTCGTCATCTGAATAGATCTTGTGTAGCTCCCAGACCGGACATCTCTCCGGATCACCCGGATCATTCCTCCGCACCCGGTTGGTATCAGTAGGCATGGTACGCAGGGCGTTCTCCACCACCTCCGGTTCATCCCTCAGGGCGATGGTATTGCCATATGATTTGGACATCTTCTGCCCATCCAGCCCAGGCATCTTGGAGGCCTTGGTCAATAACGGTTGTGGCTCTGGCAAGATGACACGACCACCACCCTCTAGGTATCCAAACAACCGCTCCTTATCACCAACTGTGATGTTCTGCTGCGCATCAAGCATGGCGCGGGCCGCCGCCAGTGCTTCTTGATCACCTTGCTCCTGGTAGGCCTGCCGATATCTATGGTACAGCTTGGCGTTTTTCTTCCCCATTTTCTTTGCCGCCTGCTCCGCCAACTCCTCAAAACCGGCCTCGCGCCCATAGATGTGGTTAAAACGGCGGGCCACCTCTCTGGTCAACTCTACATGGGCAACCTGATCCTCACCGACCGGCACCAACCCGGCCTTGTAGATCAAAATATCTGCCGCTTGCAGCAGTGGATATCCGAGGAATCCATAGGTTGCTAGATCCCTCTCTTTTAGCCTCTCCTGCTGGTCTTTGTAGCTTGGCACCCGCTCCAGCCATCCCAGTGGTGTGACCATAGAGAGTAGTAGCATCAGCTCCGCATGTTCTGGTACCAGAGACTGTATAAACAGCTTGGCCTCACCATGGTTTACCCCTGCGGCCAGCCAATCGATCACCATCTCCCAGACGCTATCCTGGATGATGGATGGGTCATCATAGTGGGTGGTAAGGGCATGCCAGTCGGCAACAAAGAAAAAGCACTCGTACTGGTGCTGTAGCTCTACCCAGTTTTTCAATACACCATGGTAGTGGCCCAGATGGAGGCGGCCGGTAGGACGCATCCCTGAAAGGACTCGGGCCTGCTGTGTAGAGGCTAAATTCAAGACGGTTTTCCTCGTTATGATGAAGATGTAGAGAGAATTTGAAGCATCCGTATGACGATCTCAGAAGCAGGGAGGATATCGATGGTAAACCCTACTATTGGCCAGAGAACACCCCACAATATCCCTGAGATTAGCAGCCCGATCACAATATACAGACCGAAAGGCTCTATTTTGGAATATTGCATAGACTGTTTGGGAGGCAGTAGTGCATTCAGCACCCGGCCACCATCCAGTGGTGGAATAGGCATTATATTCAGGGCCATCAGAACAGAATTGATCAGCACCCCGGCCGCACCCATCAACATCAGCGGCACTGCGATTCCCTCAACAACCGGGGTGAGCAACCCCCCAATCTTGGTGATAATGGCCCAGATGACTGCCATTATAAGGTTGGATCCTGGACCAGCCAGGGCCACTAGGCCCATATCCTTCTTGGGGTTTTTGAAGTTACGCCAATCCACCGGCACCGGTTTGGCCCAGCCGAATATAATTGGAGCGAACAGAAACATCAGCAGTGGCAAAATAACTGTGCCAAAGGGATCGATGTGCGGTAGCGGATTCAGGGTGACCCGCCCCAGCATCTTGGCAGTCTGGTCACCCAACCGTGCAGCCATCCAGCCATGCGCCGCCTCGTGTACGGTAATGGCAAGCAGCACCGGTATTACCACTACCACCACTTTTTGAATTAGAGTCAGTTCCATCGGTCGATTATACCTGAAGCCACGGCTTCAGGTTATACCAACTAGGAACCTATCCCTCAAAAATGGATATATCTCCCTTCCCCTGGCGGCTCACTCTTGGTGGATCGTCCATGATAATCACGCTGGTTGGCTCCATACCGCAGAAGCCACCATCGATAATCAGATCGACCGCATGACCAAGAACATCCTGCATCTCTTCAAGGTCGGTCATGGGCAGTTCGGCACCCGGCAAGATCAGGGTGGAGCTCATCAATGGCTCTCCCAACTCCTTCAGCAGGGCCTGGGCAATTAGATTGTCTGGAACACGGATGCCGATGGTCTTACGTTTTGCATTCTGCAGCCTCCGAGGCACCTGTTTGCTCGCCTGGAGGATAAATGTATATGGTCCAGGGGTAAGCACCTTCAGTAGCCGATAGTGCTGGTTGTCCAATTTTGCATAGGTGGCGATCTCTGAAAGATCGCGACAGACCAGGGTGAAGTTGTGTTTATCATCCAGTCGGCGGATGCGTCGAATACGATCCATTGCCGCCTTATCACCGATGTGGCAACCCAGGGCATAGCTAGAATCGGTTGGATAGACGATCAAACCACCACGGCGGATAATCTCTACCGCCTGATTGATTAGTCGCTGCTGCGGGTCATCTGGATGTATCTGAAAAAATTGGGCCACTGTTATTATCTACTGGTTAGGCACTAAGTCGTGCTATGTCTTCGCCCCATCCCTGCCAAACAGCTCTCACCCCTGTTGGTAACTGGGGTAGACGTCCTATTTCGATCCACTGGTTCTCCGGGCCGTGATAATCAGACCCGACGGAGGCCAGAAGATCAAACTCTCTGGCATGTTTAGCCATATTTGCAATGTCATCCCCAGTATAACTACCAGCGATAACCTCCATGCCATCACCACCCATCTCCACGAACTCACTCAACAGCCGTCTCATCTTGCTGCGGGTAAAGCGATAACGAGCTGGATGAGCAATCAACGCCTGCCCCCCGGAAGCATGAATCCAGCTAACGGCATCTTCAAGAGGAGCCCATTGGGTAGCAACATAGCCGGGTTTCCCCGTCTTTAAATAGTGTTGAAACACCTTACGCACAGTCGCTGCATGTCCAGTCTCTACCAGATAGCGGGCAAAATGGGCCCGCCCGACCAGGGTCCCAGCAGCAAGCACCCTGGCCCCGGCATAGGCCCCGGTAATTCCCGCTTTCTCTAACCTGCGCCCCATCTCTTGCGCCCGCTGCTCCCTGGTCTCACGCACCCCTGCCAGACCCTGCTGCAACTCCGAACAATCCGGCTCAATCCCCAACCCCAGGAGATGAATACTACAACCACCCCAGTTGGTTGATACCTCCACCCCCGGGATAAGGGAGATGCCGACAGCCGTGGCCTCTTGCGCCGCAGCATTAATCCCATCCGTGGTGTCGTGATCGGTGATGGCCAAAACCTGGACCCCCATATCCCTGGCGTGACGCACCAGCTCGACGGGAGACAGGGTACCGTCCGATGCGGTAGAGTGAGTGTGTAGATCATATACAGATGACATCTTTATATTCTAACCCGAATAGCCATAGGTAATAACAAATATGTACTACAGCATAGTCGGAACGGATAATGAAAACAGCCTGGAAGCCAGGCTGAAGGTTCGCCCTGAACATATAAAACGCATCGAGGAGTTACGGGATCTGGGACGTCTGCTACTGGCGGGCCCAAATCCAGCAATCGACAGTGAAGACCCGGGCCCAGCTGGCTTTAGCGGCAGCCTGATTGTGGCCGAATTTCCGGATCTGGCGGCAGCCAGAAAGTGGGCCGAACAGGACCCCTATACTCTGACCGGGGTCTTTTCTGATGTAGTAGTAAAGCCATTCAAAAAGGTGCTGCCATAGTTCCTTGCCAAGCATTTTATATGGGGTAGAATCGGCCGAACAGTGATCACTTGGTAGTTTCCCCGAAAATGGAGTAGTCAGATGGAAAAACAGAGTCAAAGCAGCTATTTTTTGTTTGGTCTGATAGTGGCATTAGGCATAGCTGCCGCTGGTTATTTTGTCAGCCAGACCCTGTACAACGCCAAGGTGGCAATCAATACAGCTGAGGCCAAGGGGCTCGCCGAGAGAAGAGTAACGGCCGATCAGGTCCATTGGGAGATACCCTATAGAGTGGGCGGTAAAAGCAGTGATGCCATTCCAAGACTGTATGCTCTG
The DNA here is from genome assembly GCA_050304615.1 of Sedimenticolaceae bacterium. Taxonomy (GTDB): domain Bacteria; phylum Pseudomonadota; class Gammaproteobacteria; order Chromatiales; family Chromatiaceae; genus CBFDBF01. The sequence continues at coordinate 93,313 of JBNLDW010000012.1, read as the reverse complement.
GCTGAAAAGCACCAGCAGACAATCATTGCGCTATTAAAGGAGCATGGCTTTAGTGATGCTGAAATCACAAGTGGCACCCTGAACTACAACTATACAGAGTACCGGGATGATAATAGATTGGTGGTCGATCAAGACCATACTCTAAACGGCACCATCAGCATCGAATCAGAACAGGTAAACCTGGTTAGCAGCGTTCGCCCCAAGATCAACCGACTACTTACCCAAGGCATTCATATTGAAAATGTAGAGCCCTCGTACAGCTTCACTAAACTAAATGAAATAAAACCTGAGATGCTACGTGAGGCGACCAAGAATGCCAGGATTGCTGCCAATGAGTTTGCCTCAAATGCCGGGGTTAAGGTAGGTGGCATACGGAGCGCCGTTCAGGGTAGTTTTTTTATTCGTGATGCCGGTGAAGAATATGGTGATACCGCAAAAATCGATAAAGATGTTAGGGTGGTAACAACTATTACCTTCTATCTTACCGAGTAGTATTAAGCAGCAGGCATGACCCGCTCAACCCGTATGGCAGCTTGCTCTTGTGGCCAAGCTGCCTGATTTTATACCCTCCTCCAAGCTGCAAATAGCCGTATTATCAGGCTGTGCAATAATTCCCCCCATTTTTTCCAGTTATTTAAGATTACATTAAGACTTCTACCTTACAGTCTGTTCCATATTCGGTACGGAGTGGCTGTCATGGAAATCACAAAAGAGTTCAAGCATAGCGGTAATAAGTTACCTACCAGCGTTGAAATAAATAGGGCTGGAGATAGATCACGGGCTGAGGCCGAGCAGTTCATACAAGCCTGCTTCAAGCGCATGTATGGTGCAGAAATCAGTCAGTTTATGCCTACCCTGATGAGTTTGCGCGATGAGGACGGGGATCTGTTTGGGGTTCTTGGACTACGCGCTGCCAGGGATGGTGCTCTATTTCTGGAGCAGTATCTTGAACGCCCGGTGGAGCAGATACTTGCATCCAAGATCAATATGCCGGTAGCTCGTGACGGTTTAGTAGAGGTAGGCAACTTAGCGGCAGTGGGTACAGGTGGTGGCCGCTGTCTGATTACCGCACTAACTGCCTACCTATATGCGGCCAATAGCACATGGGTAGTCTTTACTATTGGCCCGGTGCTGCATAACGCCTTCAAACGGCTAGGTTTGGAGTTGATTGATCTGGGAGCAGCAAATCCAGATCAGCTGACACCCGAAGAGCGCCTAACCTGGGGCAGCTACTATGAGCAAAAACCCAGAGTAATGGCTGGTCGTGTGGCATTTGGCTACCAGATAATGCAGCAACGTTATCAGGCCAAATCTCTACTTACAAAATTGTGGCTACATGCCGGGCAGGTAGGGAGTCTAGCCGCATGAATCTACTGCAACGGATAGCAGAGCACGCACGCACCATACCCAACCGACCAGCCTTGGTTGGAACCGATGTGGGGCTGAGTTATGCCGACCTATCGAGTGAGATAGAGAGGCTGGCAAAAAGTCTCAGGCAGAGTGGCATCAAGACTCTTGCTCTGGATCTGGATAATGGTCCAGCCTGGGCCTTGCTAGATCTAGCCGCACTCGCAGCAGAGATTAATTTGGTTCCGATCCCCCAGTTTTTTTCGCCACAACAGGTACGCCACTGTATACGTCAGGCTGGGATAGAGGCGGTAGTGAGTGATAACCCGAAAGGTTTCTGTCTGCGCGCTGCTGAGGCAGTCACTAATATTAACAAACAGTTGAGCGTAAACGGTTGCACCTTCAACATACTGTCTGCCATTGGCAATGGAGATGTTGTTCCAGATGGTATAGCCAAGATCACTTTCACCTCTGGTACCACAGGCAAACCCAAGGGGGTAATGCTTGCCTGGGATCAAATCCAACCAGTGGTGCAATCACTAGCGGCAATAGTCGATGTGCAGCCGCATGACAGACATCTAACGCTAATGCCACTGGCTGTGCTTCTGGAAAATCTGGCCGGTCTATATGTGCCGCTATGGACCGGCACCACCGCTATCCTGCCGTCACTGACAGAAACGGGGATCATGGGAGCAGCAGGGGTATCTGCCGACAAGATGGTGCAGTGTCTCAACACCCATCATGCCACTACCGCCATCTTTACCCCACAGACACTGCAGGGCGTAATAGAGGCCATTGAGCAGGGCGCTCCAGCCCCAAAAGATCTACGCTTTGCAGCAGTAGGTGGGGCCCCCGTCTCCCCCAATCTACTAGTGCGGGCGAAGCAATTGAACTTGCCTGTTTTTGAAGGCTATGGCCTCTCTGAATGCGCCTCAGTAACCACTCTCAACACCAGTTCAAACTCACGTCCTGGATCGGTCGGTCGCCCACTGCCGCACCTGAAACTTAGCATTGCTGAAGATGGTGAGGTACTGGTTGCAGGCAACCTGTTTTCCGGTTATCTGCACGAGCCATCACCTACCATGGATGATGGATGGTGGCATACCGGCGACATGGGATATCTAGATCAAGATGGGTTTCTATATCTCATCGGTAGGAGTCGCAACATATTTATCACTGCGTATGGACGTAATGTCTCACCAGAATGGGTAGAGCGTGAGCTAGTGCTGGAACGAGCCATAGCTCAAGCTGCAGTATTTGGCGAAGCGCGCCCATGGAACATAGCAGTGCTTGTGCCCTCCCCTAAAGCAGGAGAGCAAGACATTGCAGTAGCAGTGAAAAACGCAAATAAAGGACTACCAGACTACGCCCGCATCAACCGATGGATCATCGCCGATGAACCATTCACCCCCATCAACGGGCTTCTGTCAGATAGTGGACAAATACGTCGCGAAACTATCTCAGATATTTATAAACAACGTATGGAATCACTTTACCTAGAGGAGCATGTCGCATGAGCAACTTTTACCAAGAACTAATCAAGGCAACCGAGTCCGAGCGCCAAGAGCTGCTGTCCATCCCATTTATCCAGCAAGGTGTCCAAGGCAAACTCTCACTGGAAAGTTATACGGCGTTTCTGACCCAGGCTTATCACCATGTTAAACATACAACACCGCTACTGATGGCCTGCGGCTCCAAGATCCCCCATGACAGGGAGTGGCTACGAGATGCTATGGCGCACTACATTGAGGAGGAGTTGGGACATCAAGAGTGGATCTTAAACGACATTAAAGTTTGCGGTGGTGATGCTGAGGCGGTAAGAGTGAGCCAGCCAGGTATGCCTGCTGAACTTATGTGTGCCTATGCCTATGACATCGTGCAACGACGTAATCCGGTAGGGTTACTCGGGATGGTGCTGGTACTGGAGGGCACCAGCATCCAACTTGCCATAGAGGCGGCAAAAAATATCCAACAAACTTTGGGACTACCAGATGAGGCATTCACCTATCTAAACAGCCACGGCTCACTCGATATCTCCCATATGGAGTTCTTCGAAGGATTGGTGAATCGTCTTCAAAATGAAGATGATCGCCGTTTCATTATTCATACAGCCAAGAATTTCTTCAAGCTCTATGGCGATATCTTTCGCGCCTTACCATTGAAACTCCATCAATCAACCGAAGCCGCATAAGGGATAAGATTATGAAGTTTAAAGATGCGCGCATAATCCTAACTGGCGCCGCTGGTGGTATAGGCTCTGAGACTGCAAAGCAGTTGGCTAGCCGTGGCGCCAGACTGGCGCTCTTGGGCCGCAACAGTGCGGCGTTGGATGGGCTTTCCCGAGAAATAAATTCTAGTGGTGGCCGCTCCTTCTGTCTGCCAGCCAACCTGCTAGACACAACAGAGCGTAGTAACGCCATTGACCAGGCATTATCAACACTGGGAGGAATTGACATCCTGGTCAACAACGCAGGGATGCAGAGCTTCAAACCTTTTGCTACTGAGGAGCCCGAGGTGTTGGAGCAGACTGTCCAACTGAACATGCTAACCCCTATGCTACTTGCCCGTCAGGTGCTGCCAACCATGCTGCGCCAGGGATCCGGCCATATCGTCAACATTGGCTCCACCTTCGGCTCAATCGCATTTGCCTGTTTTGCCGCCTATTCGGCCAGCAAATTTGGACTACGCGGCTTCTCTGAGGCCCTGCGGAGGGAGCTAGATGGTAGCGGGGTAAAAGTGACCTACATCGCCCCGCGAGCAGTAAAGACTGAGCTTAACACCACTGCCGTTTATCGCATGGCAGATGAACTCAAGATGCAGATGGACGATCCAGAATGGGTAGCCCAGTGCATCGTTAGCAGCATTGAGAAAGGACGCAAGGATGTGTATTTGGGATTTCCCGAATCAATATTCGTACGCCTAAATTCCCTGTTACCACGTTTGGTAGACAGTGCACTACGTAAGCAAAACAGCAAAATACTTCCATTTGCCAAAGGAGAACACATATGAGACATTCGATAATTGTTACCCTACTTCTGTTCATTACCGCCCTACCGGCATATGCCACGCCACCTGCAGAGGTGACTGCATTGGGTACAGAATGGGCAAAACATAAATACCAAACGCCTAAAAAAGAGCGCCAGGCTGCCTTCGAGCAACTTGCCGAGAAGGCTGCTGCAGTAAGCAAAATGCATCCCGGCGAGGCAGAGCCGCTGATCTGGGAAGCCATTATTCTTGCCAGTGCCGCTGGTGAAAAAGGTGGTCTCGGCGCCCTATCCATAGTCAAACAGGCAAAAGAGCTACTGGAGCAGGCTGAGCAGATTGATGCCAATGCTATGGACGGTTCGGTATACACCTCGCTGGGTAGCTTATACTATCAGGTACCAGGTTGGCCGATCGGCTTTGGAAATGACAAGAAAGCCATGGCATACCTAAAAAAGGCATTGCAAATAAACCCTGATGGCATTGATTCAAATTATTTTTATGGTGATTTTCTTCTCAGCCAAAAAGATTACAAGGGGGCCATCAAGGCCTTTGATACAGCCATGGCTGCCCCTCCACGACCCAACCAGCCAATTGCTGATAACGGCCGACGTGAGGAGATAAAAGTGGCTCTGGCTAAGGCAAAAGAGCAACTGCAGTCGGAGAGTCAACAAATGGAGTACTATGCGAATCCTATTAGCGGAAGATGACATTTTGTTGGGCGAGGGCCTCACTGCAGGTCTACGCCAACTTGGATACACTGTCGATTGGGTGCAGGATGGGGTCTCGGCCGAACAGGCCATCACGACTACTGGTCTTGATGCCCTAGTACTGGATCTGGGACTCCCTCGCCAAGATGGATTAACTGTATTACGCAAGCTACGCCAGTCAGAGCTGGATCTACCAGTGCTGGTTCTGACTGCGCGCGATACAGTAAATGATCGGGTTGTGGGACTGGACTGCGGGGCAGATGATTATCTGATCAAGCCATTTGACTTGATGGAGGTTGCCGCCCGGTTGCGTGCAATCACCCGCCGCAGGGATGGCCGTTCCAACCCAGTGATACAGCATGATGATCTGGTTTTGGATCCAGCTACCAGAACGGTCATGTTGCGAGGGGATCCAGTCATCCTTGGCAGTAATGAGTTTTCAGTACTAGAAACCCTACTGAACAATATTGGCCGGGTATTGTCCCGTGCGCAGCTAGAAGAGACCCTTTATGGCTGGGGCGAAGGCGTAGAGAGCAACACCGTTGAGGTCTACATCTCTTACTTGCGTAAAAAACTTGGGAAAAAGTTAATACGTACAGTACGTGGTATCGGCTATACCATCCCTAAAATATTAAGACAACCCAAATGAGTAGTAGACCAACTATTCGCCGCCGACTGCTGATCGGACTAACCGCTGCTACTGTTTTATTGTGGTGTGTTGTTGCCGTATTTGTCTACATCGCTGCAGAGAAAGAGGTAGAAGAAGTTTTTGACGCCACCCTGGCACAAGAAGCACGAGTACTCGCCACACTACTATTGCATGAGTTGGAAGAGGATGATGAGATCAAGGAGTACCTGAGCAATCTGCTGGATGAACTAGGGGCAGACGCATTGGAGCGCTCTCCCCTATTGGCACAACTGGTAGAAAAATATATGGGTAACGGCGAACAAGAAGATTATCTTACCCTGTTGCCAAAGGAGAGTAGCCCCGGTCACCTGTATGAATCAAAGATCGCTTTTCTGGTACGTACTCGCGATGGTCGTATCATGTTGCGCTCACCCAATGCCCCCCTGTTCGCTATACTCCCGGCGGGATTTAACACCTTGGAGTCAGCCGGTGTTCCGTGGCGCGTGTTCAGCCTGGTTGCGCCATCTAGTGGGATGCAGGTGCAAATCAGTGAGCAGATGGAGATTCGCCGGGAGACAGTCAGATATATCCTAATCAACAGCCTCTGGCCAATGCTGCTATCGCTGCCTGTTCTGGGGCTTATTATCTGGGGTTCTGTCGGCAATAGTCTGCGGCCGCTGCGCCGGGTAGCAGAGACCGTGGAACAGCGGGACCCGAGCTCACTCCAGCCGCTATCCACAACGGATGTTCCACATGAGGTGGTGCCTATGGTAGAGGCCCTTAACGGCCTGTTTCAGCGTGTTCATAGTACCTTAGAGAATGAACGCCGATTTACTGCCAATGCAGCCCATGAATTACGCACGCCGCTAGCAGCACTCAAGACCCAGGCCCAAGCGGCACAGCTCAATGCAGACAACAAAAAATTTATCCCGGTTTTGACACGGATTATCAGTGGTGTTGACCGCACTACCCATCTCCTAGAACAACTCCTTACCCTGGCGCGGGCCGACGCTCAGCAGCGAGAGATTGTTCTTCAGCAACAGACAGATCTACACTCTGTCGCGGTAACGGTATTATCTGCAATAGGTGAGCAGGCTATGGACAAGGAGATAGAACTGACGCTGGAAAGTACTGGCGAGCCAATTAATGTTCATGGCGACAAAGATTCACTGGCTATTCTATTGCGTAATCTAGTGGACAACGCAATTCGTTATACCCCACCAGAGGGCGAGGTGACAGTAAAACTTGAACGAGACAACACGACAGTCCGTTTGATAGTTGCTGATACCGGCAAGGGTGTCCCTCCTGAGATGCAGAAGATTATGTTTCAACGTTTCCAGCGAGGCGAAGATAACGGAGCAGAAGGCAGTGGCCTGGGGCTGTCCATCGTGGGTCAGATTGTCGAACTACATCAAGCCACTATTAACATGACAGAGAGACCAGACAGTAGTGGTCTTATTGTGACAGTCACTTTTCCAACATGACTACGGATGGAGCCGGCAGATACTAACCTAACCAGTTAGGCGCTGTTTTTATCATGTTCAATGAGGGCGTAGGCAGAGTGGTTATGGATAGACTCAAAATTCTCTGACTCCACTACATAGGCGCTGAAACGATCGTCACTATTCAGGCGGACAGCCACATCACGCACCATGTCTTCAACAAATTTAGGATTATCATAGGCGCGCTCTGTTACATGCTTCTCATCTGGACGCTTTAACAACCCAAACAGCTCGCATGACGCCTCCTGCTCGACCAAATCGATGATCTCCTCGATCCAGACAAATGCCTCGGTACGTACCTTGACCGTAACATGTGACCGCTGGTTATGGGCACCACGATCTGAGATCTTTTTTGAACAGGGACAGAGACTGGTGACTGGCACTACTACCTTGATATAGAGATCGGCCTTGCCATTATTGGCCTCCCCTATCAGGGTTACATCGTAATCCAGCACGCTCTCCACTCCAGACACCGGGGCCTTCTTATTGATGAAGTAGGGGAAATTCATCTCAATGTGGCCAGACTCGGCCTCAAGTCGCTTGACCATCTCCAGCAGCATATCCTTGAATGACTCAATACCGAGCACTTTCTCGTGGCTATTGAGGATCTCCACAAAACGGGACATGTGCGTACCCTTAAAATCGTGCGGCAGATCCACGTACATGTTGAAGGTGGCGACAGTGTACTGCCTACCATCACTTCGGTCCTTAACCAGGATCGGATGACGGATATCCTTGATACCTACCTTGTCGATAGCAATCTGGCGAGTATCCCCGCTACTCTGTACATCAGCAATATCACAACTGTTATCTGTACACTCAGTCACCTGCTCGCCTCTCTTAAAGTCATGCTCATTAATTTCTGATATCTTGCTATTATCAGGTAATCAAGTAGTTTTGTCGCCCCCCTATCTAGCCTAAATACATTGCCCTTAATAGGTTAATTCAAGTACATAAGACATTGACATATATGCAGATATACACAATAATAAGAACCATTATCATTTAGATAAACTGCATTATTATACTGGAGAGAGAACCTTGTCAGACAGCTTGAAGGATATGGCCGTAGGAGACACCGGCCGTATAGCCGGTTTTAGAGAAGGCAGTAGGACCTACCGTAAGAAGTTGCTCTCTATGGGATTAACTCCAGGGACAGAGTTTAGCGTAATCCGTTACGCCCCAATGGGCGACCCGGTAGAAATCCAGCTACGTGGGTTCAATCTGACTCTGCGCAAGGATGAGGCAGAGGCACTGCTGATCGAGAAACTATAGACTATGAGTGGCGAACTTATCATCGGTGTTGTAGGTAATCCCAACTGTGGTAAGACTACCCTGTTCAACGATCTGACTGGTACCAGGCAGCGGGTAGGTAACTGGCCGGGTGTCACCGTTGAGCGCAAGACCGGAGATTACTCATACAGAGATACCGCTTTTAAACTGGTAGATCTACCAGGCACCTACTCTCTTGATGTTGCAGAAGAAAATGTATCCATTGATGAGCAGATCGCCAGAGATTATGTGGCCACGCATGAGGCAGATCTGATTATCAATATTGTGGATGCCTCCAATTTGGAACGGAATCTCTACCTGACCTCAGAACTGTTAGAGATGAGAGTTCCGATGTTGGTGGTACTGAATATGATGGATGTAGCCAGGGAACGTGGCTATTCAATCAATGTGGATGGACTGGCACAGCAATTAGGATGCCCCGTGGTACCGATTGTTGCCGCAAGTGGTGAGGGCATACCTCAGCTACAGGAGGTCATTCTAAGGGCAGCAAAAGAGAAACATATTTCGCCTATGGGTGCATCCTATGCCGCACCTATTGAGCAGGCAATCACCAAGTTACTACCAGAGATTGAGGCGATGGCCGGTGATAATCAGGCCGATCCACGTTGGCTAGCGGTGCGTATATTGGAGAATGACTCTCTAGCCAGGCGTATAGCTGGAGATGCCATGGCAGTGAGACTGGCAGCCATCCAAATGGAGACGGAGCAGGCCCTAGGTGATGATATAGATATCAGCCTGGCCGATGCCCGTTACGGCTTTGTCAACCAAGTTACTACTGACAACGTGCATAAAAAGGGCCAGGTAAGGCACAGCATCTCTGACAGAATCGACACTGTGGTGCTCAACCGGGTACTGGGCATCCCGATCTTTCTATTCATGATGTACCTGATGTTTATGTTCACCATAAATATCGGCGGCGCCTTTGTCGACTTCTTCGATATCTTCAGCGGCACTCTATTGGTAGATGGACTAGGCACATGGATGGGCGAAGTTGGTGCGCCTGAGTGGCTAATAATGCTGCTGGCCAATGGTATCGGTGCCGGTATCCAGGTGGTAGCTACATTTATCCCTATTGTCGGGTTTCTATTTATATTTCTCTCGATACTGGAAGATTCTGGCTATATGGCCCGCGCCGCCTTTGTGATGGATCGCGCCATGCGTGCCATCGGCCTGCCGGGCAAGGCGTTTGTCTCGCTGATTGTCGGTTTTGGCTGCACCGTGCCAGCCATCATGGCTACCCGCACCATGGAACAAGAGCGTGACCGCATAATGACCATCATTATGGCTCCATTCATGTCTTGTGGCGCGCGGCTGCCGGTCTATGCCCTATTTGCTGCCGCCTTTTTTCCAGTCGGTGGCCAGAACATCGTCTTTGGTCTCTACATTATAGGGATTGCCATAGCAGTTATGACTGGGCTGGTAATGAAAAATACCCTGCTGCAGGGACAGACTACCCCTTTCATCATGGAACTTCCGCCCTACCATGTACCTACCATTAAGGGAGTACTGCTGCGCACCTGGGATAGAACCAAGAGCTTTATCTTCAATGCCGGCAAGATCATCATACCTATGGTGCTTGTACTTAATCTGCTCAACGCCATTGGTACCGATGGCAGCTATGGCAACGAAGACAGTAATAAATCGATCCTTAGTTCTATTGGACGCACCATTGCACCAGCCTTCTCACCCATGGGCATGACCGAGGATAACTGGCCTGCGGCAGTGGGAATCTTTACCGGCATATTGGCCAAAGAAGCGGTGGTGGGCACCTTGGACTCACTCTACAGCGAATTGGCCAAGTCAGATGCTGAGACGGCTGGCCTTGCGGTTGCTGCGGAAGAGAAGTTCAACTTTTGGGGCGGGATCAACAGTGCCCTGGCCACCATTCCTGCCAACCTGGCAGATGCAATGGGAAACTGGGGCGACCCCATTGGCCTGGAGGTGAGTGATGTTAGTAGTATAGAGGCAGCCGCAGAGGAGCAGCAGATTAGTACCGGTACCTTCGGTGCCATGGTTACGCGTTTTGATGGCGCCGCAGGTGCCTTTGCCTATCTGTTGATGATTTTGCTCTACTTCCCCTGCACCGCAGCGATCGCCGCTATCTATCGGGAGACAAACATGGGCTGGACCATGTTTGTAGCCGGCTGGACTACAGGTGTCGCCTATATTGCCGCAACAGTTTTCTATCAGGCAGCTATACTCAGCCGTCATCCAGCCACATCTCTGGCCTGGATAGGCGGCATGCTGGCTACCTTTATCTGTGTGTTACTGATTCTCAGAAATTGGGGTCACAGCGGCCCCGGGATCACTCAACCCGGTCAGCTGAAGCGGGCCTTATAAGATGATTCTCTCCGAAATCCGCGACTACCTGATGCTAAACCGGCGGGCCGCACTGGCTGACATGGCGAACCGTTTTGACGTTACCCCTGATGCCCTGCGCGGTATGCTGGACAAGTTGGTAGCCAAGGGGCGAATAAAAAAACTGCCCGCGGGTACCGCGTGTAGTGGTTGCAGTGAGTGCGACCCTGCATCCACAGAGATCTACGAGTGGCTTGATGACAACAGCACTAAATAACCTCTGGCTGTATGCCAGGCGATCAACGTCTGCGTTCAACTATATAGTCGGCTAGCCAACGCAGCGGATCCGCCCTCTCATCCAGAGATGAGATACTATCCATGGCATCCTTACGTAACTGTCTGGCCATCTCCTTGGCTCCCGCAATACCCAGCAGTGCCGGATAGGTCGGCTTGTCTCTGGCTTGGTCGCTACCATTGGCCTTACCCATAGCCTTCACATCCCCCTCTATATCCAGGATGTCATCTTGAACCTGAAAGGCCAGACCAATACATTTGGCGTAATGATCCAACCCCGCAACCACGCTCGGATCGGCATCTGGTTCTGCCATTGCCCCCAGGCTAACACTTGCCCGGATCAAGGCCCCGGTCTTGTGAATATGCATATTCTCCAACTGCACCAAATCTAGCTCCTTGCCCACTGCATCCAGATCTATGGCCTGCCCACCCACCATACCGCGGGAACCGCTGGACTGGGCCAGGGCCTCAATCATGCGTAATCGGACATTGCTATCCACACCCAGATTCTTATCCTTAGATAAAACCTTGAAGGCCAGGGCCTGCAGGGCATCACCCGCCAAAATGGCAGTTGCCTCATTAAAGGCCACATGGCAGGTTGGTTTACCTCGGCGCAGGGCATCATCATCCATTGCTGGCAGATCATCATGAACCAGCGAATAGGCATGTATCAGCTCCACCGCGCAGGCCGGGCTATCTAACTGTTCAGGCGGCACACCCAACGCCCTGCCTGCCGCATATACCAGGATAGGTCGTACCCGCTTGCCACTACTCAGGGCAGCGTAGCGCATGGCACTATGCAACCCCTCAGGTTGGGTTGAGGCAGCTGGCAAGTGCTGCTCCAGGGCCGCTTCAACCCGGGTTCGGCACTCCAGCATATATAGTTTTAGTGGTGATTTACCCTTCGTCATCAAAAGGTTCCAGCTCTGCCTCACTGCTCTTTGCGACCAACATCTCTATTTTCTGCTCCACCGCCTGCAGCGCCTGCTGGCAACTACGGGTGAGCTGCACCCCACGCTCAAAGGATTTTAGCGACTCCTCCAGAGATAGCTCTCCTTGCTCCATATTCTCTACTAGAGCCTCCAGCTCGGCTAAATCATCTTCAAAGGTCGATTTACTCTTCTTTTGTCTAGGCACAGTCTTATCTCACAGATTGGTTATAACGGTGTACTCTACAGTACATATCTATTATCTGGTTAATTGCACTTTAGCCTTCTTCTTCAATTTGATATTTCTTTAACTTTCGCCACAACGAGACTCGATCAATGCCAAGGATCTTAGCTGCCTTGGTGCGATTCTGTCCGCTGCGTTCTAATACGTGTCGAATATAGTCAAACTCTCGTTCAGCCAAGGTTGGTAGACGACCCATATCCTCGCGAACTACATGCACCGAGTTATCCACCAGGGTACCTGGAAGATTCGCAATCGTCAGCCGTTTCTCCTGAGCCAAGGCTACACCTCGCTCTATGATGTTTTCAAGCTCACGAACGTTCCCAGGGTAGTCATATTCAAGCAAGGTCGCCATCGCCTCAGGATCAATGTCGTCCACTGTGTGGCCCATGATAGCCGCATGTTTGCGCAAAAAATAGAATGCCAATAGTGGAATATCGTCGCGCCGTTCGGCCAATGGGGGAAGATGTAGCCCCACAACGTCAAGACGATAATACAGATCCTGGCGGAAGCGACCAGCCGCAACTTCATCACGCAAATCACGATGCGTAGCGGCAATCAAGCGAATATCCACCGGGGTTGCCTGGGTCGCACCCAAGCGCAGTACCTCCCGCTCCTGAATAACCCGCAATAGTTTTACCTGCATTCCAAGAGACATCTCCGCTATTTCATCCAGAAACAGGGTACCTCCATTTGCCGCCTCAATAAGGCCCTTCTGTGTATCTGTTGCCCCCGTATATGCCCCCTTTTCGTGGCCAAAGAGTTCATTCGCCAACAGATCCTCTTGCATTGCACCACAGTTAACCGCCTGGAAAGGCTTGTCATTTCTACCGCTTTGTTTATGTATGAATAGAGCCAACAGCTCCTTGCCGGTTCCGCTCTCGCCAGTTATTAGTACATTAGTGTTGGTGGGAGCTATTTGTTGTGTCATTTCTAACAAACGCTGCATGATCGCATCTTGAGTGATGATCGATGGTTGGCTTTTGCTGTCAGTTAGGAGTTCCTTTAGCTGCCGGTTTTCCCGCTTCAGATTGACCATTTCCATGGCATTACGTACCACCTCGCGCACCTCATCCAGACGAAAAGGTTTGGCAATATAGTGGAAAGCACCAGCCTTCATCGCCTCAACAGCTGAATCCAGGGTCGCATAGCCAGTTATCAAGATCACTGCGGTTTCAGGATCCAATTGCTTGGCTTTATGCAGAACTGCCATTCCATCTACTCCTTCCATTCGCAGATCTGACAGAATCACATCGAATCTGCTTTTTCCCATGGCCTCAATAGCACCTTTACCGGTAGTTCTCGTAGTAACCTCATAACCCTCTTTACGGCAGACATGGGCCAGATTATCAACAGCAGTTGCCTCGTCATCAACGATCAATATACGGCCGACTTCTGGCAACGCACTAATCACGGTTCGGCTCCTTGCTAGGTAAGAGCATGATTACCTGGGTCCCTATTCCTGGTGAAGAGGTAATCGCCAGACAGCCTTCATGCTCACGCACTATCTCCTGCACAATGAACAGTCCTAGCCCAACACCATGCCCTGGGTCGCTGGTGGTAAAGAACGGGTCAAAGACCTTAGAAAGGTTATCCTTTGGTATACCCGGGCCATCATCGGCAACCCGTATCTCGATAAATGGGCCAGCGTAATCTGTTATGCACTCAAAATTACCTGCTACCTCGGCACCCTCTGGAATAATCAATGTATCCCGGTTACACACTCTGGCACTAATTTGTACATGCACTCCCTGACCACCAGCAAGCATGGCATTTTGGATAAGATTGATAAACAGTTGCTGCATACGCTGCTTATCCACTTCCAGTGCAAGATCGTTCGGGATATTGAGCGTAAGCTTGGCAGAGTATTGATGTAGGGTTTTACCTATAATTAGTTGAGTCTCATTAATGAGACCCAATAAATTCAGACAGACCTTATGAAATATGCGTTGGCTACCAAAATCGAGCAAGGCTCTAACAATTATCCGCCCGCGCTCAGTTTCGCTATCGATCTGTTTCAACCAATTATAGATCTGAGCCGGATCAGCTTCTTCTAGCTCCTCCAGAAGTAGCTGGCAGGAAGATGATATGTTGGACAGTGGGTTGTTCAGCTCATGTGCCACACCGGATGCCAGGATGCCCAGCGATGCCAGCTTCTCTGATTGCAGCATACGTTTCTGGCGGATCTCCAGATCTTTGAGCATTCGATTAAAGGCATTGGTGAAGGTTATGAATTCACGATCATCCGATGGTGGCTCTAAGTGGTTGTAGCGCCCTTTGGCGATTTGCTTCAGCCTGGACTCCAGTTGCTTGAGAGGAGTGACTGCCACACGTTTCAAGCGTCGCCCAACCACATAAATCGATAACCCGATGATGAATATGGATATCAAAAAGAACCACTGAGACTCGCGCACCGCGGTCTCCAGCATCCGGCGCTCTTTACTAGAGAGTGATTCGACAGATAGATGAAGCTGATGTCCGAGTTTTCTGATCTCGTCTTGCAAAGGTTTGCTATCGTTTACCGATGCCGCTTTCCACTGTCCCATCTTTAAACGGTAGCTATTCAAAGCCCCCACCATTGTGAATTGCTCAGATTCACTTAAGATCGCGCCAAGCGTGGTTTGGTACTTTTCCAGGATTTCCAGCAAAAATACGGCATGTTCGTCGGCCCTGAAGAGCGCATCGGTATCCTTATAGAGGAACAGGTTTTTTTCCTCGCGGCGCATCTCAAAAACTGCGTCTCTCAAATCAGAGACAATCTCACCCTCTGTTACCTGCTGCTCCAGAAACAGTAGGTCTGAATAGGCGACGATGCCCAGCACTACGGTGCTCGCAACCAGCACGATGTACGCCCCAGTAATTTTGCTCCGTAAGCTAGTCAAATCGAAAAGAGTATCCATAACAAAATGCAATCAACTGTTACATATTGCATCAATCATAGCAGAGGTATGCATATATAGCACTTTAACAAGATTAACCGTTCAATATAATTTCCAACTATTGCTATATGCAACACATACTAAAAAGATGTGTATATCTTTAGTATTATTTTTCAATGACTTAGGTATCGTCAAGGTATGGCACAGCTGTTGCAATATGTAAGATGTGATCTTATATGGAGTGCCAATTATGAAGAAGCTCAGCGATGACTTGAAGAGAATGTTGACCGGTCTGGCACATCAAGATGTCGGCGAATTCTTACCCATGCGCGACAAAATGAAGGCCCTGGGTTATGGGCAGGAGAACAGGGAGAAGCCACTGAAAGTATTAACAAAATCTGCTACCACATCCAAACGCATTGCCTTTATTAGCGATGGCAGAGGTCTTGGAACCCCTCTCGATTATGCAATTGATGCCTGTCTGCGTCAGGATGCGCGGATTGATCTGTTGTTCCATGGTTCAATGGACGCGCATAGTGTCTCTATGCTGGAAAAACGGGTACAGCAGGCCGGTCTCGCCTATCAGAGTATTACACTTGGTAAAAAGACGGTCGACTGCATCCTCGACTACATCTATAATCACCCCTCCCTGATTTTTCTGGTTTCTATGCCAGACGATACAGCGGCTAAAACACTGATAGAAGATGTGATACCAAAGCGCGGAGGACGTATCCATGTCCCTCTGGTGCTTATTGAGGAGCATAAACCGGACGAGGTTCATAAGCGGTCTGCCGCATAAACTTAGCACTCTTACAACATATACAAGACTAGTTATTTGGGACGGGTACCCGCCCATCCCATATGATCCAGATATTGTCTTAAATCTATAGAGAAACGAATGAACAAACTTGCAGATGAAGAGCGAACAATTAGCAAACCAGGGATATTCAGCCTAAAACAGATTATCGGGGCGGTTGTATTTTTAGCGTTAGCCCTGTTTCTGGCGTCTGTTGTACCATCTATCGAAATAGCATGGGTTAGTGCTGTTCTAATGCTGACCATCTATCTCTTTGCCTTTGAGGTAGTAGGGGTTGATGTTGCGGCTGCAACGATAATGGTGCTGTTGGGATTGACCTCTCTCCTGGCCCCTATCATGGGTCTAGATGCCGGACTAGTTGATAACAAACACCTTTTCGACGGTTTCTCTTCCAATGCAGTGATATCCATCATTGCGGTTATGATCATCGGCGCTGGCCTCGACAAAACAGGCATTATGAGCAAAGTTGCCGCCTATATCCTGCAGGTTGGTGGCACCACTGAGGTACGTATCGTCCCGATCATCTCTGCCACTGTTGGCTTTATCTCTTCTTTTATGCAAAACGTTGGAGCCACTGCACTTTTTCTACCGGTAGTCTCTCGCATATCGGCGCGTTCTGGATTGCCAATGTCGCGCCTGCTAATGCCGATGGGTTTTACTGCAATCCTTGGTGGCACCATGACCATGGTTGGTTCCAGTCCATTAATCCTGCTGAATGATCTGATCATCACTTCCAATAAGGCGCTGCCTGCAGCCCAGAAAATGGATGAATGGGGGCTCTTCTCGGTAACACCTGTAGGTATAGCTTTGGTGATAACGGGCATACTCTACTTCGTTTTTGTCGGACATCTAGTACTGCCAAAAACAAAAAGTGAAAGTAGCACTAAGGGCGTGGATGCCATGACATACTTTCAGAATCTGTACGGGATATATCCTGACATGTCTGAGGTTGTCGTGCCTGATGATAGTGAACTTGTAGGGCAATTAATGGGTGAAGTTGAATCCACCTACGGTATTAGAGCAATGGGTGTTAAGTACAGCGGTGAAGAGAGCATGGTAGGATCTGGTTCAATTGCATATGACACCGAAGTAGTAGGTGGTATGGTTCTTGGCATTCTAGCATCGCCCGCCAGTCTGCAGAGATTTGTGGAAAAATACGCACTCAAAAAACGTGATGAACTACGAAGCTTTGCTGAATCACTATCGCCCCACAAGGCAGGTATAGCGGAAGTGGTTGTCCCGCCCGGCTCTGACATTATTGGCAAGAGTGCGCGCGATGTGTGGTTGCGTAAAACCCACGGTCTTGGCCTGATTGCCTTACACCGTGATGGTGAAACTCTTAGACAGGGTGACCACATTAGAAGTATGCCGTTTCGTGCTGGCGATACGCTGATAGTCCACACCACCTGGGTAAACTTGGCACGCTTGGAGAAGGATCGTAACTTTGTTGTGGTAACCACCGAATTCCCTCGCGAAGAGGAGTTGCGGCCACACAAAATTCTACCTGCTGGCATCTTTTTTGGCATTGCGCTCTTCATGGTGCTGTTTACCGATATCCGCCTCTCTGTAGCCCTTCTGACTGGTGCAATGGGCATGGTGCTGTCAGGGGTATTGAATATTGAGGAGGCGTACGACGCGGTAAGCTGGAAGACGGTATTCCTGCTTGCCTCTCTGATCCCACTGGGATTGGCAGTGGAAACTACCGGTACCGCGAAGTGGATAGCCGAGCAGGTACTATCCGTGGTGGGCCACATGCCTATCTGGGTTATTCAGTCATCGGTAGCTGTGCTAGCCACCATCTTCACTCTTGTCATGTCCAATGTGGGTGCCACCGTACTACTAGTTCCGCTGGCAGTGAATATCGCTATAGGTGCAGATGCCAATCCGGCAGTTTTTGCACTTACTGTAGCAATTGCCACCTCCAACTCCTTCCTTATCCCCACTCATCAGGTTAATGCCCTGATCATGGGACCGGCGGGCTATCGGGTAGCAGACTTCTTAAAGGCGGGCGGTATTATGACGGTGCTATTCCTGGTCGTAATGATGACCATGATGACACTATTCTTCTGATGGCTGTGGTTTCTGGCTCAGCTCCAGCTGATGCCCGAACCGCTGCTCAAAGACCTCACGCAAACATTCGGCTTGCCCTATCTTTTCCTGCTCCAGCAGCTCTCTATAGAGCTGCTGCCAGACGGTGGTCGGTAGGCCTTCTGCCGGCAGGGCAACGCCACAGTTCTCACTCTGGGCAATATCTTTTTCCATCTCCTGCTCTGGTTTGGCAGGTGATACTGCTGCGGCCTCATCTGCGTGCATAGCACCCACCATCCCATTCACCACTGCCGCTGGTGCACTGTAAAGATCAGGCGGAGCAGCCGCCGTAGCCATGCGCTCTTTATCCACTACCTTTTTTCGCTTCTGTAGCACCTCCATTGATGACTTGTCCATAGACTGAGTGGCCTCGGCCCTGGAAGCTGGAGCTGCACTCTGAGGTGACATGGGTACTGGTGGCGCGGCCATTTTGATCTCATCCGTTACCGCATCTGCATCATCCCCCGCCTCCTCTAACACCGGTACTATCACCGCATCAAAAGTGCTCTCACTTGGCACCATGACCCGATCTATCGGTTGCTGCTCAATGACCCGTAATATCAGGCTAAACGAGAGCACCAATACGGCAGCAGTCGCCAGAGCTGGCCAGGATCTGACCCGTTTCCAGCTGCCAGCCGCGCGCTGTGCCTCATCCAGAATCGTCTGATCAAGGTGGGCCGGCGGCTCACCGCTACTACCTAGGCGATAGAGCCTGGAGATCTGCTCGTCGTGCGGATTGTCGTTTTGTTCACTCATCACAACCCTCCAGGCCACTCCGAAGCCGCTGCAGTGCATAGCGCAGGCGACTCTTTATGGTCTCGCGTCCGGTGGCCATTACCTCCGCTATCTGGGAGAGGCTCAAACCGCCCTCCTCTTTCAGTAGAAAGGCGCTGCGTTGTGGTTCACTCAGACCACCCAGGAGTTTAAACAGTCGCTCTATACAGTCCTGAATCAGCAGCCAGGCATCAGGCCATGGCTGCTCCAGCGGGATGATGTCACCATCCTCCAGCGGCAAATGATCCTCTCGCCCGGAGCGCCAGTGATCAACCATACGATTGTGGGCGATACGGTAGATCCATGGGCGAAAACCTGACCCCTGCTGCCAGCTACTGCGGGCGCGTATCACCCGCATCCAGACATCCTGATAGAGCTCCTCGGCCACTGCCGCACTGCTACTTTGACGCTCAAGGTAACGGTACAGCGGCCCCCGATAGCGCCGGTAGAGCGCATCAAAGGCCGCTGTATCGCCATTGATATAGCCGGACATCAACTCTTCGTCACTGAGTCCTGACATATTGCCCCTTGATCTATTTGCCTCCGGCCACAGCCCTCTCTATTGACCGTTCAGTCGATGCCACTGGTCCAAGATCCCGTGCCAACGATACCAGCCGTACCAGTTCACTACGATAGCCACCAGTATCACTGCCCAACGCCCCTTTGGCCAGAGAGATTATCTCATCATACCCGAACTGTTCCAGATATTTAGCTCCACGCAAAGTTTGTCCAAACGCCGCCACTGCAGCGGCAAAGCGAAAATCGTCACTATTCTGCTGTAGATTGTTGACGATCTCATCTGTGCGTACTGGGGCCTCTACCAGCCGGCTGCGATCCTCATTCGGCAGTTTATAGCGCAACCGTAGCATAGCTACTTCACCACTATGAGTAGTAGACTCTTGCTTTGATTTACCGTAACGCAAAGGATTGATACGCTCACCACCACTACCTGCCAAAGTAACCTCATACAGGGCGGTAACCGAATGGCCTGCACCTATCTCGCCTGCATCTACCTTGTCATTGTTAAAATCCTCACGCGCCAGCACTCGATTTTCATAACCGATCAGCCGATATTCTGCCACCACCTCTGGGTTAAACTCGATCTGGATCTTCACATCCTTGGCCACCGTCTGCAGGGTGGAACCAAGCTCCTCTACCAGCACCTTGCGCGCCTCCATCAATGAATCGATGTAGGCGTAATTGCCGTTGCCATGATCGGCCAACTGCTCCATCAACTGGTCGTTGTAGTTGCCATCGCCAAAACCGAGCGTAGTCAGGGCGATACCGTGTTTACGCTGCTGTTCGATCATATCGATCAGTGCATCATGGTTGACCGTACCAACATTAAAGTCGCCATCGGTTGCCAACAATACTCGGTTGATACCATTAGGGATAAAGGCCTCACGTGCCTTGGCATAGGCCAGCTTGATACCGGCACTACCGTGGGTGGAACCACCTGCCGACAACTGCTCCAGCGCCTGCTCAATGGTTGCCAACTTGTTTCCCGGAGTCGGTTCCAGCACCACGCCAGAGGCACCGGCATATACGACGATGGTTATGCGGTCATCCCCGTCCAGCTGTCTGCTCAATAGTCGGAGTGAACGTTTTAGTAGTGGTAGTTTGTTCTGCGCTTGCATGGAGCCAGAGACATCGACCAAAAATACCAGATTGGCCGCTGGCATCTCTGTTTTAACCGGTGCCCACGCCTTGATACCGATCCGTAACAGGTGGCTCTTGGGATTCCATGGGTTATTCCCCATCTCGGTGGAGAAGCGAAATGGAACCTGTGAGCTGGTAGCAGCCTGGTCGTTATAGGAGAAATAGTTGATCATCTCCTCAACCCGCACCGCATCCGCTGGAGGTAGATGTCCACTACCGAGGATGCGACGCACATTGGTATAGGAGCCGGTATCCACATCGATACTGAAGGTGGAAACCGGAGACTCAGCCACCCGCTGTAACGGGTTGTCGTCAAAGTTGGCATATTTCTCACGCTCAACCGGCGGTAATGGATAGGGTGGATGGATGATATAGGGCATCCCGTAATAGCTATCTGCCTCTGCCATATAGGCAGCGCCAGTCATACTAGATAGGCTTTTATTTACCCTTAATGTAGCCTCTGGCTGCGGACTTGGAGTGACCTGGTGGATAGTGCCTTTGTCTAACTTCTCCAGCACTTCAATCTGTTGCTGGGTTATAGGTCCAGTCTGGTCATGACGTGTCTCCTGCTGTCCGCTAGGCCCACAGGCCGAGATAAGTAGGGTGGCACATAGTGCTGCGGTGGTTGGTTTAGCTCTCATCGTCTCTTCTCCTGGGTGATTAATGACAATTTCACCCTCTAATACGTGTGGAGTAGAGATATGGGGTTATTTTATTCTGGGCGCCTGCAGTACCAGTTCCAGCAGTAACTCTCTCTTTCGTTGTATGCTTAATTGGATCTGGTCGCCCGGCTTACGATCCAGCAGTAGTACCCTAACCTCGGCAGAGGTGGATACCTTTTGACCGTCAATCGCCATGATCAGATCTCCTCTCTCTACCCCGGACTCTGCTGCGGCACTCTCTGGTACAACCTCTTTTGCTATTACTCCATGCTTACTATCGGCTAGCATAATCCCCATCAAGCCGGCTGGCGGCAACCGCTGCTCTCCAGTGAACAGCAGAAAGTCGGCAATCCCAGGTTCTGCTGGGACGGCGTCCGCCGGCAGTACGATGACCCGTTTCTCTGGCAGTCGCTTGCTTGCCCTATCGGGTATACCGGCGCCATACATGAGATGGCCACTGCCAGCCAATACAACCATCTTCCTACCGGGATGACGATGCAGGTGATCAGCCACCATCATGGCCATCCCCTCATCCCATAGCAGCTGCACCTGGAGAAAACGCTCAAACTGCTGCTCGTCGGCATTGGGGTGCTGCTCGAACGTAGCTTGGAGCCAGTCACGATACTCTGCGTCAGGGGCATCGATAGTAGTTGGAATTTGGTCTCTCTCTTCTCTGCTAAGACTCTCCATCCCGCCGTTGGAGACCTTGGCGGTAATCTCCTTGGCAACATTGAGTGCAACTACCGGAATAGCGTTGTCCCGGGCAAATGAGAGGATCGGTCGATAGAGGCGGTAATCAAATCTCCAGCGGTCGTACCATTCGCTCTTCAGTAGCAGCTCTGATTCACTCAATTTACCCGCCACATAGCTATCCAGTACCGGTTGAAAGGGGCGCTGAAACTGCTCCATGCCAATGGCCAGATCGGGATGGATGGCATGTATCTTTTGAATAATCTCCAGCTGTTTAAGGTGATCAGCATAACTATCGTGGCGCTCGCCGACGTAGATGACCCTAGCTGTCGCCAACTCCTTAATAATGGCATCCAATTTAGGGCTGTTTCTCAGATCCAAGACCCTCTCCTCCAGCATCTGGTTGGCCGGGCGGTAAAATGCTGGCGATCTGGCATACATGGCCTTGCTGTGATGTCTGGTAGTAACGCTTTGACAGGCAGTCAGTAATAACAGGCAAAAAAGAACAATGGCCCTGAACCATAATATTCGCCGAAATGGCAGCGTACCCACTGCGTTAAAATCTCTGTTTTAGCCATGCAGAGAACTCTGCGCCCAGATGCTCATGCTTCAGCGCATATTCAACAGTTGCCTGAAGATAACCAAGCTTACTGCCACAATCATAGCGTTTGCCCTGGAACTGATAGGCCAGCACCTTCTCCTCTTGTAACAGACTAGATATAGCATCAGTAAGCTGGATTTCACCGCTGGCACCAGCCCTGGTCTTAACTAGATGATGAAATATCCTGGGAGTTAGAATATAGCGGCCAACTACGGCTTGGTTTGATGGAGCCACTGCAGGTTCAGGCTTCTCTACGATTGCCTTAACACTGGTAACGTGTCCGGTATCACCACCAACATCAACAATACCATAGCTTCCACTCTGCTCTGGTGCCACCAGTTCAGTACCAAGAATGCTGCAATGATGTTGCGTATAAATATCTACCATTTGCGCCAGGCAGCCAGGGCCATCACTGTCAATCATGTCATCTGCCAACAGTACCGCAAATGGTTCGTCCCCAACTACCGGTTTGGCACAGAGTACGGCATGGCCCAATCCCAGCGGCATGGACTGGCGAATAAAGATACAAGAGACATGAGGCGGTATGATGCCCTGCACTATCTTCAGCATATCACTCTTGCCACGCTGCTCCAGTTCCATCTCCAGTTCATAGGCGGTATCAAAATGGTTGCTGATAGATCTTTTGTTACGCCCGGTAATAAAGATTAATACCTCAATCCCTGCCGCCACCGCCTCTTCCACTGCATACTGGATTAGCGGCTTGTCTACTATCGGTAGCATCTCTTTGGGGCTAGCCTTGGTGGCCGGTAGAAACCTTGTCCCCATGCCTGCAACAGGAAAAACTGCCTTTTTTATGGTTTGTATCATCTGACTACCCTATTCCCTATTCAACTAATCGCCCATAGATTCCAAGACTGTGGCGCAAGCGAGTATCAAGATCATCTTGCACCTGCTGCCAGTCGAACCGCCATCCCCAGTTGCCCTCGGTTGTACCAGGTGTGTTCATCCGGTGCGTCCCGTCCAGACCAAGGATATCCTGCATCGGCAGCATCGCCAGTTTAGCTGGTGACGCTAGTGCGCTACGAATAAGAGGCCACGGCATCGGCTCCTGAGAGTATCCCAGATACTCATCTACAAAGTTGCGGGTGTGATCATCCAGAGCACGATACCAGCCGAGGGTGGTATCATTGTCATGGGTACCAGTGTAGACCACCGTATTTGACTGGTACTGGGAAGGCAGATAGGGATTTTTTGCATCCCCATTGAATGCAAACTGCAACACCTTCATCCCAGGCAACCCAAACTTGTCACGTAACGCATCTACCCCTGCGGTAATGATGCCAAGATCCTCCGCCACCAGGGGCAGCGAACCGTATACTTTATGCAACTGCTCAAACAGTGCATCACCAGGGGCAGTTGCCCAGCTACCATTGACAGCAGTCTCATCCTCTGCGGGGATCTCCCAGCAGGCCTCAAAACCACGAAAATGGTCGATTCGCACTAGATCAAACATGGCAAGCTGGGTCTGGATGCGCTCAATCCAGAAAGAGAAGCCGTCCTGCTCCATTGCCTCCCAGTTATACAACGGATTCCCCCAACGCTGTCCGGTTGCCGCAAAGTAGTCTGGCGGTACGCCGGCAACTACCGTCGGATTCCCCTCATTGTCCAACAGAAAATTGCCCCGCTTGGCCCACACCTCGGCACTATCCTGGGCCACAAAAATAGGCATATCCCCAAATAGCCGGATACCACGTTCATTGGCATACTGCTTCAGTTCACGCCACTGGCTAAAAAACAGATATTGCTCAAAATAGAAGTACTCTATCTCCTCAAACAGACGGCTACGCGCCTCGGCCAGGGCCTGTGGATGACGATCCCGTAGCCCCTCTGGCCATCCCCACCAGCCGCAATGATGCTCCATATGCAACGCCTCAAACAGGGCGTAATCATCTAGCCAGAATCGCTGTTCACCAATAAAGTCTGCAAGTTTTTTCTTCTCCTCATCGCTGGCAAGTTTATCAAATCCCGCCCATGCACCAAGCAGACACTGCTGTTTACACTCATAGGAGATGCAGTACCTTTTTAATGCCAACTGTTCTATCCAGCCCTTCTCAACCAGTGGGGCAATGGCAATCAAGCGCCGATTACCAGCGTGTACCGAACGAGCCTGATAGGGGGATAGGTCATGCTGCGGCGGCGATAGTGGCAACGTCTGCCAGACCGTGAATCCTGCAGCTGCCAGGAAATCGACAAAGCGGTACGCTTCAGCTCCCATATCACCGGTAGCGGCATGTCCCGGCAGAGAAGTTATATGCAGTAAAATTCCTGCCCGGCGCCGATCCAGGCACCCGTTGGTGGCTGATGTATCCATTCTATTTTGGGTATTAATTGTTCTGTCTCATCACCCCGCCCATGGCCGGATCACCGGCGCCATAAGCAAACACGTGGGAAAGATACTCTGGGGGCTGTTCGCCCAGTACTGTGTATAGGTTTGTCAGCTGATGACGGAAAAGGCGCTCAAAATCAGACACGGTCCCCCCTGGATTATAATCACCAAACCACCAGAACCAATCCGACCCCTCACAGTTGGCAAGCTGCATATCCGCAGCCTCTGCTCTGGACTCATCCAGGCTCCCGCTAGCCATTACCCGGTCGTATACCAGCTTGGCATCTGCCAACATATCCCAAGCACGGTTCTTGTCACGATCACCAATCCAGGTACTAAAGGTGCCGTACACCCAACTACCAGCTACCAGCTCTGGCAGAACAGGGGCGCTCTTTTGCTGCTTTGCCAAGCAATCAGAAAATGTGGTTAGCTCTAACCGTGGATGGCTGGCAATGCGTTTATACAGAGCAGAGAGGAAATAGCTGCCATTTTTTGGATAACTCTCCCATGCGTTTTCCCCATCCATGATTATAGAGACCACCCGGTCTGGATTCCCTACCGATGCATCGGCAACAATCTCAAGATGGTTGATAAAATCACCTACCGCATCATCGGCATGCCAGTCTGCGTAGGTAAAGCCAATAAAATCGGAAAGCCCATCGTCGCGAAAAAAACAGTTGAGGTTCCCCCTTCCTACACGATACGGGGTATGCACGCAGTTAGCCGGCAGCGCCGCCCCATCCAGGGAGAGGTTGAGACTATTTACCAACACCTGCTGACCACTGGCCACCCAGCTAAAACCCTCCTCCTCCATGATCCGCATGGTTTCGCTACTGACCGCACCTTCGGACGGCCAGCACCCAGCCGGTTCCATACCAAAGTACTTCTTGAACGACTCGATACCACGACGAATATGCCAGCGAGCACGCGCCTCACCACCTGAATAATACCTGGCCTGTGGCAAATCTATATCAGGCATCGCCTCTCTGGCCGACTGCATATCTAATAGCAGAGGAATAATTGGATGGGCATATGGAGTGACGGACAGCTCTGCCTTGCCCTCCTCTGCTAACCTCTTATAACGCGGCACAATACTACTCAGCAGCTCACCAATAGTGGTGACTAGTTGCCGTCTGTCTTCGACGGTGTAGTTGCAGCACTTCTTCTCCAGTGAGTGCAGCCGTAGATCGTTTTTACGTGGAAATTCCCCCATCCAGGCAAGGTGATACCAGACCATAAGATCCACCAGGTATTGATCATTGAGATAGAGCAGTGACTCCTCATGTTCATGTACCCATAAGGCCATATCTGCCAAGCGTCGATAAGCTGGAAAGCGCTTTATCAATCGCTTTTCATTGGCCCGCAGACAACTCCTGATCAAATCGTGCCGCAATGACAGCTCCAGCGGCAGACCCGGGCCGGCCAGTGCCGCCAGCAGAGGATCCTTGATGCGCACTCCATGCTGTAACCAGGCCTCAATCTGCTCTACGTATTCATCAATCTGCTCAAGGAGAACGGGAGAGAAATTCACTACCGCCCTGGCCCCTGGAATATTCTCCAGATGAGCAGCCATGTCTACATAATCCTTGATTCCGTGCAGATATACCCATGGCAACTGGAAATCGCTGTGGTCGGGGCCACGGTAGTCTGGCTGGTGCATATGCCAGCACAACACCACCTGCAGGGGCTGCTGTTCACTACTCATGCCGCTGCCATCTGCTTCAGTCTGTCTGCTGTCACTAGCACTACGCCACCTGGGGTTACATGAAAATATTTTGCGTCTTCTTCCAGATCCTGTCCGATCTTAGTACCCTCCGGGATATGGCAGCCGCGGTCTATTACCGCCTTGTTGATACGACAGTGGCGATCAATAACGACATCTGGCAGCAGCACTGAATCTTCAATGACATTGTAGGAGTGGATTCGCACATTAGAGAACAGCATGGAGTGTCGTACCAGCGATCCGGATACGATACAGCCACCAGAAACCATAGTATCTACCGCCATACCGCGACGACCATCATCATCAAAGACGAACTTTGCCGGTGGCACCTGTTCCTGATAGGTCCAGATTGGCCAGGTTTGATCATACAGATTCAGATCTGGGGTTACACCGATAAGCTCCAGATTAGTCGACCAGAAGGCGTCTACCGTTCCCACATCGCGCCAATAGGCCTGCTCGCCGGTCTTGGGATCACGGAATGGGTAGGCCACAATGTTATATTCGTGGATGATCCGAGGGATGATATCCTTGCCAAAGTCGTGCGAAGAACCTGGGATATTTGCATCCCTGTGCAACTGCTCAAACAGAAAATCTTTGTTAAATACATAGATTCCCATGGAAGTAAGCGCTGTATCATCCCTCCCCGGGATTGGCTCTGGCCTTTCCGGCTTCTCCGCGAACTCCAAGATCTGATATCTCTCGTTTACCTTCATCACACCCAGCGCCCTGGCTGTCTCCAGGTCGGTCTCGATACAACCAATAGTCATATCGGCACCACTCTCTACATGTTGAGCGATCATGGTGCCATAATCCATGCGGTAGATGTGGTCTCCGGCCAGGATTAACACATAATCTGGATCATGGTCCTGCACGATATCGATATTCTGATAGACGGCATCAGCAGTGCCAGCGTACCAATTGTTTTCGATCCTCTGCTGGGCCGGAATCAGCTCGACAAATTCATTGAACTCACCACGCAGAAACCCCCACCCGCGCTGCACATGAAGAATTAGAGAGTGGGCCTTGTACTGGGTAAGAACGCCTATCTGGCGTATACCTGAATTTATACAGTTGGAGAGGGGAAAATCAATAATTCGGAATTTTCCACCAAACGGAACTGCTGGCTTGGAGCGCCATTTGGTCAGGTCTTTCAGTCTAGAACCGCGACCTCCGGCCAATACTAGAGCGAGAGTATTGCGGGTCAGTCGACTGACAAAACGTGGACTTTCAAAGTTACCCATTATTTCCCTCAACAACAAATAAAAACTGCTGCGGCATACAATCCATAATTAACATATAATATCATGCCGTGGTTCATTGCCATATCTCCAATTTGTGAAATAGTATGAGCGCTAACAAAAAACAACCGCCAGCCAAAATCACTGCGCCTCTACAGCGTATACTTGAGGCACGCCACCACGATCCGTTTGAGGTGCTAGGCCGCCACGTAGCCAAAAAAGAGGTGACAGTACGCGCCTTTCTCCCGCATGCCTCAAACGTCATGATAAAGGAGACAGGCACCGATATGGAGCGCATCCCTGGCACTGACCTATTTGTCTGGACCGGGGCCAGCAAGCTACTACCAGAGCACTACCAGCTAACCTGGAAGGATGACAACGGTGTCCACTGCAAACAGTACGACCCCTACTGCTTCCCGCCCATGCTGGAGGGCTTTGACCTCCATATGTTTCAGCAGGGCAACCACTGGCACGCCTACCGCTTTCTGGGGGCAAGACCGCGTACCATTGATGATATTTTAGGAACCCTGTTCGCAGTGTGGGCTCCTAATGCCCAGCGGGTCAGCGTGGTCGGTGATTTCAACTGCTGGGATGGCCGGATCCACCCGATGCGCTCACGTGGTGAATCTGGAGTATGGGAGCTATTTCTCCCAGGGGTAGAGCCTGGTGCCCTGTACAAATTTGAAATCCTCTCCCAGGGTGGTGACGTGCTGCTGAAGAGCGATCCATACGGTAACCAATTCCAACAACGGCCAGATAATGCATGTATCGTAACCCCAGACTCTATCCATCAGTGGCAGGATGCTAAGTGGTTACAACACCGCCCACAGGTTGACTGGCAGCACAGCCCTATTTCTATCTATGAGGTACATCTTGGCTCCTGGCAACATGATGAGCAGGGAAATTTCCTCAACTACCGTGAACTGGCAGAGCGTCTTTGCCCCTATGTCAAGGAGCTAGGGTTTACCCATATTGAACTACTGCCAATAACTGAGCATCCACTGGACGCCTCCTGGGGTTACCAGACTAGCGGATACTTTGCGCCCACCAGCCGTTTCGGCTCACCTGATGATTTCCGTTACTTTGTTGACCACCTGCATCAACACGGGATCGGGGTTATTCTCGATTGGGTCCCGGCCCATTTCCCCAAGGATAAACATGCTCTGGGGCGGTTTGATGGCACTGCGGTCTATGAGCATGAAGACCCACGCCTGGGTGAGCACCTGGACTGGGGCACACTGATCTTCAACTATGGCCGCAATGAGGTCAGAAACTTTCTACTGGCCAGTGCCATCTACTGGCTGGAGGAGTTCCACCTGGACGGCCTGCGGGTAGATGCGGTCGCCTCCATGCTATATCTCGACTATTCCAGAAAAGAGGGTGAGTGGCTCCCCAACAGGTATGGTGGACGAGAGAATCTGGAGGCGGTCGACTTTCTGCGACAGCTAAATACAGTTACCCACGATCAGTTCCCCGGCACCATGATCATGGCTGAGGAGTCTACTGCCTGGCCGCAGGTATCCAGCCCCACCTGGCTTGGTGGACTCGGCTTTAGCATGAAATGGAATATGGGCTGGATGCATGACACCCTTTCCTATATGGAGAAAGATCCGGTACACCGCCACTATCACCACGACCAACTTACCTTTGGGTTGCTCTACTCCTTTACTGAAAACTTCGTCCTCCCCTTCTCTCATGATGAGGTGGTACACGGCAAAGGCTCAATGCTGGATAAGATGCCAGGAGATGATTGGCAACGCTTTGCCTCACTCCGGCTGCTTTACAGTTACATGTTCACCTATCCAGGTAAGAAGTTGCTATTCATGGGTAACGAGTTTGGCCAGGGTGTCGAGTGGGATCACGACTCACAACTGGAGTGGCACCTGTTGGGACGTCACCAACACCAGGGGATCAGTGCCAGCATAAGTGAACTAAACCGCCTCTATAGACAACTGGAGCCACTCCATGGAATCGATTTTGAAGATAGCGGGTTCCAATGGATAGACTGCCATGATGCCAGCCAGTCAATTCTAAGCTATATCCGTCGAGGCCAGAGTGGCGGCTTTGTTATCGTGGTACTTAATTTCACCCCAGTACCGCGTGAAGGTTATCGCCTGGGAGTACCAGAGGCCGGCAATTACCATGAGATATATAATTCTGACTCTGAGTTCTATGGCGGCAGTAATATTGGCAACGCTGGCCTGGTTGCTACTGAGCCACGCCCATGGATGGGTTTTGATCAATCCATATCTATCACCCTGCCACCTCTAGGGGCGCTGATACTTCAACCTTAGGGGTTAACTGCGCTCCCGCTTGCACCGGTCAATCAGGGCCTGGGTTGAACTGTCGTGGGCGACCCCGTCGCCACCGGTCAATTCGTCCAGGATCACCCCTGCCAACTGTTTGCCTAACTCCACACCCCACTGATCAAAAGAGTTGATCTGCCAAATCACCCCCTGTAGATAGATCTTGTGCTCATATAGGGCGATCAGCGCCCCCAGCCGCTGTGGGGTGATTTGATCAAGCAGAAGGGTATTGCTGGGCCGGTTGCCGGGGAAAATCTTGTGCGGCAACAATGCTTCCAGATCATCCACTGCCATACCGGACGCCTCTAGTTCGATCCGAGCCTCTTGCTCACTCTTCCCTCGCATCAACGCCTCACTCTGGGCCAGACAGTTAGCCAACAGCTTCTCCTGTTGCTGTCCCAGCTCATTATGGCTGTGGATTGGGACGATAAAGTCACACGGGATAACTTGAGTCCCCTGATGAATTAGTTGGAAAAAGGCGTGTTGCCCATCAGTTCCAGCTGCACCCCAGATCACCGGACCGGTGGAGTAGTCTACAATCCTGCCATCACGGGTGACGCGCTTGCCACTGCTCTCCATATCTGCCTGTTGCAGATAGTCCGGCAGATAGCGTAGATACTGGTCATAGGGCAGCACTGCATGGCTCTTGGCAGCGCCAAAATTGGCGTACCAGATACCGAGCAAGGCGAGGATCAGTGGCATATTCTGTTGCGGCGGTGCCGTACGGAAGTGCTCATCCATCTCATGGGCACCCGCCAGCAGCTCATGAAACCGTTCCATCCCAATAGCCAAGGCAATTGGCAGGCCTACAGCAGACCAGAGGGAGTAGCGCCCCCCTACCCAGTCCCAGAAGGCAAACATGTTGCTGCTATCTATACCAAAGGCGCTTACCCTCTCCAGATTGGTGGAGACCGCCACAAAATGGCTGGCGACTGCTGCCTCATCGCCCAGTGCGGCCTCTATCCATCCCCTAGCAACGTGGGCATTGGTCAGTGTCTCCTGGGTACTAAATGTCTTGGAGGCAATAATAAAGAGGGTGGTCTCCGGATTGAGTGGGCGCAAGGTCTCGGTAATATGGGTGGCATCCACATTAGAGACAAAATGCACCCTCAGTTCAGGTGTCTGATAGTGAGCCAATGCCGCGCTTACCATTAACGGACCAAGATTAGAACCGCCGATACCAATATTTACTACATCAGTGATCTGCTTTCCGCTGTACCCGCGCCACTGACCTTCCCGCACCCGGCGAACAAAATCTTCCATCTGCCCAAGCACCCGGTTTACCTCCGGCATGACATCGGCGCCATCCACCAGCATTGGCCTATTACTGCGGTTACGCAGAGCCACATGTAGCGCTGCCCGCTGCTCAGTACCGTTTATCTTCTCTCCAGCGTACATCCGCCCTATCCAGTCGGGAATATCTGCTGCTGCGGATAGATTCAGCAGCAGCTCCATAGTCTGCTCTGTGATCAGATTCTTGGAGTAATCAAGTAGAATACCGCAGCATTCGGTGGAGAAATTTTCTGCCCGTCCCGGATCCTGCGCAAAAAGATCGCGCATCTGCAGTCCCTGCAATTGATCCCAGTGGGTCTGCAGCTCTCTCCAGGCGGCGGTTTCAGTTATTGATGTCATTTCCAATATATAGTCCCGATAGAAAATTGTTTCTGTTACACTTGGCCAGGGTTCAGTCGAGTCTAACCCTACTTGGCGACAAGCGGATCAACCTAACTGACTACTGGCTTTGATCAGCACCTACAGATTAAACTACAATGCCAAGGCATATCTAACTAAAACAAGATTTCGTGAACAGCAATAACAAATCATCCTGTTTCGACACAACATCCAGCCTAAAAGTGCTGTTTGCAGCCAGTGAGGCGCAACCCCTAATCAAGACCGGCGGTCTGGCCGATGTGGCAGGTAGCCTGCCAGCAGCTATAAAGATGTTGGGCCACGATGTCCGTCTGATTCTACCAGCCTATCCACAAACACTGGAACACGAGATTCCACTATCTACTGCGGCAACCATCAATATCCACGGATTCAGTAGTGAAATACGCCTACTGGAGGGGTTGCTGGATGGGCAGCTACCTCTCTACCTAGTGGATATCCCGTCGCTGTTCAAGCGGGATGGGTATCCCTACAGCGACAATTCCGGCAAGGATTGGGAAGACAACGCACAACGCTTTGCCGTTTTCTCACGGGTCGTGGCTGCGATTGCAATGAACCGAGCCGAGCTTGGGTGGCGACCAGACATAGTGCACTGTAATGACTGGCAAACCGGTCTAGTGCCACCTCTACTGGCCGCGGAAGACAACCGGCCTGCGACTATATTCACCATCCACAACCTCTCCTATCAGGGAGTATTCGACTATCCAACATTTCAGCGGTTACAGCTAGCGGAAGAGCTCTGGTCTCCAGAAGGGCTGGAGTTCCACGACAATCTCTCTTTTATCAAGGGTGGGCTGACCTTTTCCGACTGGATAACTACCGTCAGCCCAACATATTCACGGGAGATCCGCACCCCTGAGTTTGGTTATGGCCTAGAGGGGCTTCTAAACCATCGAGCCGATCATCTAACCGGAATCATCAACGGCATAGACTACCAGCAGTGGGATCCTAAAACCGATCAGCTGATACCACAAAACTACGACAGCGATAGCTTTGAGAAAAAACAGATCAACAAGATGCGTCTTCAACAGGAGATGGGACTAACAGTAGATGATGGGAGCATTTTGTTTGGCAATATTGGACGAACCGTAGAGCAGAAAGGGATAGACCTGATTCTGGAGATCATGCCTGATCTGCTATCCAGAGGGGAAGTGCAGCTAGTCATGCTAGGTGAGGGAGAGCCATCGCTAGAACAAGGTATGCAGCAATTGGCCAGCAACTATCCCGGAAGATGTGCCGTAAAGATTGGTTACGATGAGCCATTGGCACAT
Organism: Sedimenticolaceae bacterium; assembly: GCA_050304615.1. Lineage (GTDB taxonomy): Bacteria > Pseudomonadota > Gammaproteobacteria > Chromatiales > Chromatiaceae > CBFDBF01. The sequence goes on along the minus strand of JBNLDW010000012.1, from coordinate 60,366 downwards.
CGCATAGAGGCTGGGTGTGACTCCTTTCTTATGCCATCCAAATATGAGCCATGTGGCTTAAATCAGCTCTATAGCCTGCGTTATGGAACCGTACCTGTAGTCCATCGTACTGGCGGACTAGCCGACACTGTAACCGATGTAGCCCCAACAACTATTCTGGATGAAAGTGCAACCGGCTTTATATTTGACCAGCCAGAGGCGGCCTCACTATTGGCCGCAGTAGAACGAACCATCGAGTTCTACCGCCGACCAGGCGTATGGTGGGAAAAACTAGCGCTCAATGGTATGCAGCAAGATTTCAGCTGGGATACCAGTGCCGCCAGATACCTTGAGATATACCGCATGGCTATAGATCATCCTGCCTCGAATCCCCTAGGTGGCACTTGAATAGATCATGTGCTACCCCTTGACCAATCCGTAGACTACTGCCAGCCATACATAAAGACGGCACCAAATGGTGCCGTCTTTGAAACTACGTGGGCTGCATCAGCTAGATCAAGCCGCCTGCGTGGCGATGCTGTCTCCAGTATGGGTTACGCGGTTGTTCTCATCCAGATAGCAAAGCACCGGCTTAAAACTGGCCAACTCCGCCTCATCCAGGGTTGCGTAGGCACATATGATCACCCGATCACCAGGAGATGCCTTGTGGGCCGCAGCTCCGTTCACTGAGATTATACGGGAACCAGCCTCAGCCTCTATGGCGTAGGTGGTAAAACGCTCGCCATTAGCAATATTGTATATCTGGATCTGCTCATAGGGGAGAATACCAGCCAGATCCATCAAATCACGGTCAATAGCACATGATCCCTCATAGTCCAGCTCTGCATGGGTCACACAGGCACGGTGCAATTTACATTTAAGAAGGGTCAATTGCATAATATTAGAACTCCTCAAAATATAACACTATGATTATGCTTTGTTTTTTTCTAATTGTCAACCTAATAAACTGTATTTATAGGTATATAACATATAATGGTGCCCAGGGCCGGACTTGAACCGGCACAGTGTTGCCACTGGCGGATTTTAAGTCCGCTGCGTCTACCAATTCCGCCACCCGGGCAGTGGACGATATCTTATAAAATGGAGGCTGAGCCCGGAATCGAACCGAGGTCCACGGCTTTGCAGGCCGCTGCATAACCACTCTGCCACTCAGCCCTCTATCTTTCAATGTGGTGGCAAGTATCCGGCATTGCGCCGCAACTTTCCACCCCGTTACGGAAAAAACCCCGGCAGTTACGCTCGGGGTTTTCCAATGTTTGGAGCGGGAAACGAGATTCGAACTCGCGACCCCAACCTTGGCAAGGTTGTGCTCTACCAGCTGAGCTATTCCCGCATCGCTGAAAGGCGGCTATTTTAATGTTCCTGCCACTCCTGTCAAGATAAAGAGGAGATTCTGCGCCAACTTCCTCTATTTACTACTCGGCATGGAACTTGATAATACTTGGCCATGCAGCCCGCAGATAGAGAAGCATGGACCAAAGTGTAAGAATTGCCGCCACGTACAGAAGTACGTAGCCAATTGTATAGAGCGGCAGCCCCAGCACCGGCTCGCGGTAGATCAGCATGACTATTGCGCCCATCTGGGCAGCCGTCTTCAGCTTACCGATCGTGGTCACTTTAACCTGGGCACGAGCACCCAACTCAGCCATCCATTCACGCAGTGCAGAGATACTGATCTCACGACCTATAATAATCAGCACCGGGATAACTAGTGCCAACGTTGGGTCCGCCTGCACCAATAGTACCAAGGCAATAGTCACCATCAACTTATCTGCCACCGGATCAAGGAACGCACCAAATGGAGAGATCTGCTCTAATCGCCTAGCCAGATAGCCGTCCAGCCAATCAGTTACTGCAGCCAAAGCAAAAATGGCGGCACAGATCCGGTTAGACCACTCCAATGGTAGATAGAAGACCAGTACAAAGACCGGGATCAGGACAATTCTGAATAGGGTTAGCAGATTGGGTATTGTAGACAACATCTATTTGGGCTGATCGCCTCCATGAAAAGTATCATATATCCTGGTTGCCAATTGGCGACTAATCCCGTCCACCCTTACCAAATCATCAATACCGGCAGAGGCGACATTTTGCAAACCACCAAACTGCTGCAATAGACGCTGCCGTCGCTTGGCACCTATCCCTTTGATATCTGCCAGGGGTGAACGACTGGCTTGGCGTTCCCGCTGTCGACGGTGGCCGGTAAGGGCAAAGCGATGGGCCTCATCCCTGATCTGCTGTACCAGATGCAGTGCAGGTGAACCTGCCGCCAGTATAATAGGTGCCCCTGTAGCAGACAAGAAGAGCTGCTCTGTACCGGGACGCCGTTCCGCCCCCTTGGCAACCCCTACCAGAGTGACACCACACACCGACAGCTCTGCCAGGACCCTCTCAGCAACCCCCAACTGGCCCTTGCCGCCATCGATAAACAGGATATCAGGTAGCCGCCCATCGCCCGCCTGAATCCTTTGATAGCGCCGCATCAGCGCCTGCTCCATGGCGGCATAATCATCCCCCGGTTTCACCCCCTTGATATTAAAACGGCGATACTCTGACTTTAGTGCCCCATGCTGATCAAATACAACGCAGGAGGCAACGGTCTGCTCTCCTCCTGTATGGCTTATATCAAAGCACTCCATTCTCTGCGGCAGTTCCTCCAGCTGTAAAACCTGTTGCAAGGCCTCACTCCGAGCAACCACCCCTGCCCTACTGGCCAGGCGGGCATCCAGAGATAGGCGTGCATTCTGACTGGCCATCTGTAGCCATCTCGCCCGCTCTCCACGTACTCTGCTATGGATGCTGACGCTATGTCCAGACTCACTGGCCAGGACCTCCTGTAGCAACTCCTGCCCTTCTGGCTCATGGCTGACAATGATCTGCTGGGGCATCACCCTACCCAGGTAGTACTGGCTCAAAAATGCGGTGAGGATATCCTGTTCGGTGGAATCCTGCGGCACCTTGGGAAAAACCACCTTGTTCCCCAAATTGCGGCCATGCCGAATAAAAAATATCTGCACACAAGCGGCCCCGCCATCACTAGCACAGGCAACAATGTCCAGATCCCCCCCCTCTCCACTCACGTACTGACGCTCCTGCACCCTCTTCAGGCGAGCGATTTGATCACGACAGCGGGCGGCCTGTTCGTACTCCAGGGCGGCAGCTGCCTGCTCCATCCTCTCCACCAACTCATCTATCACCTGGTTGGTCTTGCCCTCTAGAAATAGCACCGCATCTTGCAGATCACGCGCATACTCCTCCTCTGACACCAGGCCAACACAGGGGGCGTTACAGCGTTTGATCTGGTATTGCAGACAGGCCCGAGAACGGTTGCGATAAAAGCTTTCCTCACACTGACGCACCGGAAATAGTTTCTGTAACAGCTGCAGGGTAGCCCGCATCGATCCAGCATTGGGATAGGGCCCAAAGTAACGCCCCTTCTCCCTCTTGGCACCGCGATGGAAGGCGAGGCGTGGAAACTGGTCGTTGGAGAGAAAGATATAGGGATAACTCTTGTCGTCCCGTAACAGCACGTTATAGTGCGGCTTCAGGCTTTTGATCAGGCTGTTCTCCAGGATCAGCGCCTCGGCCTCGGTATGGGTTACCGTTACCTCTATAGAGTTGATCTTGGAGACCATCAACTGAATGCGATTATTGTTGGAGCGTACAAAGTAGCTACTAACGCGCCGTTTTAGATCACGCGCCTTCCCCACATACAGCACCTTTCCATTCCGATCCAGCATCCGGTAAACGCCGGGGCGACTGGTCAGTGTTTGGATGAATGCCTTGGAATCGAAGTCTGTAGTTGTGCCCTCACGCTCCATATCCTGCATTATACAGTATCCAGAAAGGAGAGTTATGTACGGCTTTTCAACGACTTGCCAGAAGTTCTCGGACGCCGGCAAATACTGCGTGGAACATCTCTGTAGTAAGACGCCGGGTCTGGGTGTTGTAGCGACTACAGTGGTAAGAATCAACAAGTATCAATCCCGAAGGCAGGTGATGCTGCTGGTTATGCGCAAAAACATACTCCATCTGGCGCAGACCCTGGGCCTTGATCACCGCCTTGTGCGCCACCAGACCAAGCGCCACCACCACACCACCATCCGGCGCTGCAGCCAGCTCCTGGGCAAGATAGCTGTTACAGTTATTGACCTCACCGCCCACCGGCTTGTTCTGAGGAGGCAGACACTTGACTGCGTTGGTTATTCGACAATCTATCAACCGCAACCCATCATCTCTGGAGATCGACTCTGGGGCAGTGCTAAAGCCGTAGCGAAACAGCGTAGCATAGAGCAGGATCCCGGCATGATCTCCGGTAAAGGGACGTCCGGTGGCATTTGCGCCATGCATCCCGGGGGCCAACCCAACTACCAGCAGACGAGCATCCTCAGCTCCAAAAGGGGCAACCGGACGCGCATGATAGCTGGGGAATTTCTCCTGAACCTCATCCAGAAAAGAGGCCAGGCGTGGGCAGGCGCGGCAGTCTATTATGGATTCAGGATATTGGATCGATAAGTCCATTATTGATGGCATAAAATATAAGCTCAGCCTCATTCTCGACTTCAAGCCTGGAATACAGGCGGTAGCGATAGGTGCTGATCGTCTTAGGGCTTAGACAGAGAGCATCAGAGATCTCCTGGTTACGCAAACCCTGAACAATCATCATCAATACCTGCATCTCCCGCTCAGTAAGTTGTGATAACGCGGAATTTTCAACCTTTCCAGAAAGCTGTGAGATAGTGAGTTTCTGTGCAACCTCACGAGAGATAAAGGGGGTACCGCGCGCCACGCTGCGAATCGCCTCAAGTAGCTCATCAGCCGCACAACCCTTAGTCAGATAACCTATAGAACCGGCCGCATAGAGCTGGGTAGGAAATGGGGCATCACCATGAATGGTAAGGGTGATCACTTGGGTGTCGGGGTAGTGCCGTTTGATCCTGCGAGTAGCCTCGATACCACCGATACCAGGCATATTGATATCCATCATAACCACGTTTGGGTTGAGTAGCGGCATCATATCCAACGCATCTTCACCACTCTCCGCCTCTCCCACTACCTCAATGCCGGCGTCTCCGTCCAATATATGACGGAAACCGGTGCGCACCAACTCATGATCATCGACCAACATCACCTTGATCATCGGCTATCCATTCCCCAGTAGAACCAACCAGTTAGATCAGGGGAGCATAGCAGAGGAGTCCATTCCCCACAAACAGTCATATCTCTATAGGTTTGATATCCTCTGGTAGCGGGTGCCTTTTTACCATGCCCTCCTGGATCTCTCCTCTACCGGCCTGGTGGATGGAGCCAGACTCAAGCACAAAGGTTACTACCACTACTATGAAGGTTGGCATTATGCCGATTCTGGAGGAGATGGTGAGGAAGATATCCTGCATGGCTTTATCGGCCCCCTGGGCCAAAAGCCAGCCGCCGGTAATGATGCAGGCAGTAACCGCGTAGGCAATAAGAAGAAAGGTGGCTCGACGAAAGGCGAGCTTCCAGTGGATCATCTCAAACCAGTGGTCACTCTGCTCTGCCTTCCTACCCCGCAGGTAGATAAATGCAATCACAGTGCATGAAACGGTCAGTGGAACAAACAGCGCCTTAACACTGCCTATCAAAAAGAACGATACCGGCGCCAACAGGAGGTGAAATATCGCCAGATTGAACATAAACAGCTCATGTGGCTTGCCGGCCTTTTTACGAATCTCATCAGCAATCTCTAGCTGTATCATAGCAACTCCTTAATCAGGACTTCATTAGGTCTAAAACATCACCAGGTTCAGGAATGGAGACCTTAAATCCCAGCTCAGCCTCCATCTTCCTACTAAAATTCTGTTTTGAATCAGACTCCCCATGCACCACATGCACCTGGGGTTGGCTCTCTTTAAAGTGGCTGACCCAGCGCATCAAGTCGTCTATATCGGCATGTGCCGAGAGGCCACCAACGGTATGAATCTGCGCCTTCACCTCATACTCGTCACCATGAATCTTGACCTCCCGCTCTCCATCTACCAGGGCCCGTCCAAGGGTGCCATGAGCCTGATAGCCGATGATCATAATGTGCGTGCCAGGGCGTGCAACATTGTGTTTAAGGTGATGCACTATGCGCCCACCGGTGCACATACCGCTGGCCGATATTATGATGGCACCACTCTTGATCCGATTGATGCCCATAGACTCCTCAGGTGACAAGGTGAGTTTTAGGTTCCTTAAATATGGCATCTCACTAATCTTACTACGCAGCCTAGTTGTCTCTTCGTCATACAGGTCCGGGTGATCCCAGTAGACCTTGCTCGCCTTGATTGCCATTGGGCTGTCAAGAAAGACCTGCCAACGATCCAGCTCCCATTGATCGTAGTATTTTCCCAAATAATAGAGGATCTCCTGACTACGACCGATAGAGAAGGCGGGGATCAGCAGGTTTCCTCTATCCTTTGCCGCGGTCTTGATGACCTCACCAATCTCATCAATAGTACTCTGCCGATCGCGGTGCCGACGATTCCCATAGGTGCTTTCTATAATCAGATGATCCGCCTGTTCAATAGCTGTTGGATCATGCAGGATAGGCGAGTCGTATTGGCCAAGATCCCCACTAAAGACGACCTTCTTTTCCACCCCGCTCTCACTTAACCATACCTCTACACAGGCAGAACCAAGGATGTGTCCCGCATCCTGATAGCGGATCGATATACCAGGCAGTATCTCCTTCCTCTCCCGGTACCTCAGGCCAACCAGATTATTCAGTGCTGCAAGTGCATCCTCTACCCCATAGAGCGGTTCGATATGCGGCTTTCCCTTCTTAGTACGCCACTTATTCTCGTAGAAAGCATCCCTCTCCTGCAGGTGGGCAGAGTCCTGGAGCAAAATATCACACAGCTCTGCGGTTGCACTCTGGGTATAAATCGGCCCCCTGTAGCCCTGTTTGACCAGCAGTGGAATGCGTCCTGAGTGGTCGATATGGCCATGACTGAGCACCACTGCACTGATCTCCTCAGGGGAAAATGGAAAGGGTTGGCGATTCCTCTCCATATCCTGCTTACGTCCCTGGATTAGGCCACAATCCAACAGTATGGTCTCTCCATTAGCACGCAGGATATGACATGATCCGGTTATACCGCTGGTCGCACCATAGAATTCAATATGCATCGTCGTTGCTGCCCCGTCAGTTTATAAGGTTATATTGATAACCTGATGAATGATCAATGAGATATAGCAATAGGTAGCCAGATAGGGTTGAAAAAATGGTGGGTAAATAGAGAGAGTGGCAGCTTCCGGGCGATCAAGAACGCCGCCAGGTGGTGCCTCCGTCCCCATCCTCCAGCACTATCCCGGCAGCCTGTAGCTGATCGCGAATCCGGTCTGCCTCGGTCCAGTTCTTCTCTTCACGGGCGGTAAGGCGCTGTTCTATTAGGGAGTCGATCTCACTATCGCTTAGACCATCATTACCACCTACCCCGCTACGGAGATACTGTTCTGGATTGTCCTGCAGTATCCCCAGCACAGCGCCCAGTCGACGCAGCTCCGCCGCCAACCCGGCAGCCTGCTGCTGATTCGACTCCCTAAGACGGTTTGTCTCCCGTACCAGATCGAACAGTACCGCCAACGCCTCGGGGGTGTTGAAGTCGTCATCCATCGCCTCGAAGAAGCGCTCCCTGAAGGGTTCGCCTCCTGACGGCGCGGCCTCAGGCAGCCCGCGCAGGGCGGTATAGTAGCGGGTCAGGGCCGCCCTGGCATTATCCAGATGTTCGTCATCATAGTTCAGCGGGCTACGATAGTGGCTGGTGAGGATGAAATAGCGCACCTCCTCTGCCCTGTAGCGCTCCAGGATATCCCGCACGGTGAAGAAGTTACCCAGCGATTTGGACATCTTCTCCTCATTGATGCGGACAAAACCGTTGTGCAGCCAGTAGTTTACAAATTTCTTACCAGTGGCACCCTCTGACTGGGCGATCTCGTTCTCGTGGTGGGGAAATGTGAGGTCTGCTCCACCACCGTGGATATCGAAGGTATCCCCCAGGCAGCAGGTAGACATCGCAGAGCACTCGATATGCCAGCCAGGGCGGCCATTCCCCCAGGGGGAGTCCCAGGACGGCTCTCCCGGCTTAGCAGCCTTCCACAGGACAAAATCCAGAGGGTCGCGCTTGGCCGTCTCCACCTCTACCCGGGCGCCCGCCTGTAGATCCTCCAGCGCCTTGCCTGAAAGCTTGCCATAGCCAGCAAAGCTGCTCACCGAATAGTAGACATCGCCACTGTCGCCTACATAGGCGTGTCCCTTATCTATCAGACTCTGCACCATGGCCACTATCTCGGAGATATGGGTGGTGGCCCTCGGCTCCTGGGTGGGTCGTAGCACACCCAGGGCATCCTCGTCCTCATGCATGGCAGCGATGAAGTGTTCGGTCAGACCCGTAAAATCCTCACCTTTCTCATTGGCGCGCTTGATGATCTTGTCATCTATATCAGTAATATTACGTACATAGGTGACGGTGTAACCAGCCGCCTGCAGATAGCGGTAAATAACATCGAATACAACCATGACGCGAGCATGGCCCAGGTGGCAAAGATCGTACACGGTCATACCACAGACATACATACTGACCTTGCCAGGCTCTATCGGGATAAACTCTTCTTTCCTGTTTGTGAGATCGTTATAGACCTTGAGCATTTGGGCTCCAGTAGATGGGTAAAAAGGATCAAAATGGTGCAATGGGGCATGGTAAACGAAAGCTGGACAGCGGCAAAGTTCTGCAGCCAGATATTTCTGCGGGAATTAAGACTTTATGCTATCTTAGCTAGCCGAATAGTTATTAGCATAAGGTATCTTTAATGACAAAACGGCTGCAATATATCCTCCTTGCCACCATGCTTATCCTGGGCTGTGTGACCACTGCCATGGCTGAGACTACCCTTTTGCTGATGCAGACCAGCATGGGAAATATCGAACTAGAACTGGATAGCGACAAGGCCCCCAAAACGGTTGAGAATTTTCTCCGCTATGTGGATGAGGGCTTCTACAATGGCACTATCTTCCACCGTGTAATCAACAGTTTCATGATCCAGGGCGGCGGTTTCACTGCTGATATGCAGAAGAAGAGAGGGCACGCCCCGATCAGGAACGAGGCGAACAATGGCCTTAAAAACAGGCGTGGCACCATCGCTATGGCACGTCTAGGTGATCCACACTCTGCCACCTCTCAGTTTTTTATAAACCATGTAGATAATAGAGACCTGGACTATCCTGGCCAGGATGGCTGGGGCTACTGTGTCTTTGGCCGGGTAACCAAGGGAATGCAAACGGTAGATAGGATTGCGGATGTCTTTACCAAACCCAGTAACGGTATGAGCAACGTTCCCACCAAAACCATAACCATCAACAGCATCAGCAGAATCAATCACAGCAAATAGGGCAAACCAGATATGATTACTCTAAAGACCAATCTAGGCGATATCGTTATTGAGCTGGATCAGGAGAACGCTCCCAACACCAGTGAGAATTTTATTAATTACGTAAAAGATGGCTTCTATGACGGCACCATCTTTCACCGCGTCATCAGCAATTTTATGATTCAGGGAGGAGGCTTTCTCCCCGGCATGGCTGAAAAGGATACTGGCGCTCCAATTGAGAATGAGGCCAAAAACGGCCTGAGTAACATGACCGGCACTATTGCCATGGCCCGCACCATGGATCCCCACTCGGCTACCGCCCAATTCTTCATCAATGTAGCCGATAACAAGTTCCTCGACTATCCGGGTCAGGATGGCTGGGGTTACTGCGTCTTTGGCAAAGTCACCTCTGGCATGGATGTGGTAGAGCAGATAAAAGGGGTAGATACCACCAACAACATGGGACACCAGGACGTGCCGGTTGAAGATGTGATTATCGAAAAAGCCGAGATCGCAGAATAGATTTGGCTCTGCGCTAATGTCGGACTCTCTTTTCATCTCCGACCTGCATCTCTCAGTGGAACGCCCTGCGACAGTAGCCCTGCTGCTGCGATTTCTGACTGAGATTGCAGCTGACGCAGATCGACTCTATATCCTAGGCGACCTGTTCGATGTGTGGCTGGGTGACGATGACCGTAGCCCGCCAATCCCTGAAGTGACGGCCGCTATGGCCAACCTAACTGCTGGTGGAACCAGACTCTATCTGATGCATGGCAACCGTGATTTCCTGATCGGTAAGCAGTTCTGCCGTAGAACTGGCTGCGAGCTACTACCAGACCCTACGGTTATTGAGCTCGCTGGAGAGAATACACTACTAATGCATGGCGATCTGCTCTGCACCAATGACCACACATATCAACAGGCACGCAATGAGATGCGCAGCGAGGAGTTCAGCCAAGAGTTCCTGGCCAAGCCGCTAGATGAGAGGGCGCTGTTCGCTACCGAGGCGCGACGTAAAAGCGACGCAACCACAGCCACGCTATCCGAAGAGATCATGGATGTAGATCAGGGTGCTATGATAGAACGGATGCTTGAACATGGGGTCAGGATATTAATCCATGGCCACACCCACCACCTTGAGACCCATGAGTTCTTACTAGAGGGAGAGTTGGCCGCCAGGTACGTCCTGGGGGATTGGCATGAGGATCGTGGCTCTTATCTATGTGCCAATGAACAGGGACTACATACCAATCAGTTTCACTGAGGCGACTCCACCGGAGTGTGTTCTATTATCCGCGTCAACTGAACTTAGGAAACAGCGAGCCTAGATCTATGAGTAATCTCTAAATAAAGATTATACAGGGCAATACCAGCCGGAAAGGCATTGGACAATATTCCTACAGAGTCATTCTTGCCGAATATAAAGTAGGCCAATAACAGCAGACTGCCACCTAAACTCATTAGCCAGAAGGCGAGAGGAAAGGTAGGTTTTTTCTCTCTGGCAGAAGATATGAGTTGAACAAACCATCTACCGGCAAACATAAAAACTCCAACATAACCCACAATCTTCCATGGAGTAACCGATGCCCCTAACAAGACGAATAAAATCTCATGCATATCTAGCCTACCTTGTGTTCACCCTGCGCTTATTACCTCAACGACTACTCGCGTCGCGCTCTTCAATTGCAGTTATTCTAGCTCTATTCTGTAGCCACCTTACCCCAAAGATATCCACTATCCCCACCCAAAGACGGTTATTCAGGCCATATTTAGATACCCCTGCAACTCGATGTCTATGATTCACCTCTACGGATACGGTCTTACCACCATTACGCTGTATAAGTGCAGGGAGAAAACGGTGCATATGATCAAAATAGGGTAGATCCAGAAATGCTGCCCGAGAAAACAGCTTAAGTCCGCAACCTGTGTCTGGTGTATCATCTTTTAACAGGCGAGAACGAATGCCATTGGCTACTCTGGATGAAACCTTCTTTAACCAGCTATCCTGACGTTTTTTTCTATAACCTGCCACCATCTCCAGTCTACTGCCAGCTTCCCGCTCCTGCATGACCTTAATTAATCTTGGAATATCGGCCGGATCATTCTGACCATCACCATCCAGGGTAACCACCCACTCCATGCGTGCCGCCTTTACTCCATTGCGCACTGCGGTGCTCTGCCCACTGTTACACAGATGCCTTATATGCCTAAACTGAGGATGGCTACCACGCAACTCAGCCAGTCTTTGTGGGGTATCATCGCTACTGCAATCATCTACGAATATAACCTCATAAACACACTCTCCATCCAAAGCGGCCCTGATCTCTGCCGCCAGAGTGGCGATATTGTCCGCCTCATTAAAAACCGGAATCACTACTGAAATATCCATACTAAATCTCACCCTGCCGTAAAAGATCACGACTAGACTAGTAACAATAAAAGATGGATTCTACAGGAAATATTAACCCGGCAATAATTATTGTCGGGTTAATAGACGGCACAGGGGAAGGTTTTGCTCCTGCAAAACCTGCATTTCCGCAATCCATGGCGGTCAAGTGCCGTCGTTGGCCAAAGGCCAATGAAAGCCCACACAAATCAAGCAGATTCGCATATCTGTGCCAGATTGTTATGGGCGCGCAACAAATAGGCTAGGTCGGCCTATTTTGTTGCCAATCTTATAGAGGCTAACGTCCGGGGAAAAACGTGACATAGTAATAGTCTACCTGCCATTGCTGGTTGTCTGGCCTGGCACTCAATAGCTCCTCCGGTGGAGCCTCCTTATTCATCAGCAATACCCAAGAATCCTGCTCACTGCGGATACGCCGGTATATATCCTCATTGGACTCCAGGAGGATATTCCTCTGTAGATACCAGCGCATGGCGTGTTTATAGGCCCTGCCGCCAGCGTAAAGCTGCTCTCCGACCGGGAGTCGCGACTGCACCTCCTCAGCGACCATACGCGGACTTTTGGCAGCATCCAACTGCGGCTTTATGGCAAGAGAAAATGGCCAGACCAGTGCCCAGATGATGGCAGCAGAGCCGACTACCAGCCAGGTAATGCGCCCTTTGATCGCGCCAATCAAGGCTAGCAGCGCGGCCAGTAAAGCGAGTAGAGAGAGTAGTGTAGCGATACCAACAACCCCCTGAAGCAACTCCCACCCCTCCTGTAGCTGTTGGGAACCACCACGATTGCGCCCCTGCAACAGCGTGTTCAACACCGCTTCCGAATCTATATAAATTGCCAAGAGTAGGACAAACACCAGTAAGACGCCCATTACAGCTGCTCCACTGGAGACACTCAACAGGCGACGATGACGACTGCTTAGCCCCTGCTGCAGATGATCCAGGTAGTAGCCTGCCAATAGGGCAAACGCTGGCATCAGCGGGAGTAGATAACGGGACGCCTTTTTACCGCCGAGGCTAAACAGAATAAGCCCTCCGATAAACCAGAACAATATCGCCTTTAACCTGGGATTTCCCTTGGCTTCTCGGATGGCCACAAAGAGTATTCCCGGGAGTAACAGTGACCATGGAAAGGCCCCCACCAACAAATGCGGCAGATAATATAAGATCGATTTGCTCTCACCGCTGGCAACCTTGCTGCCACCCTCCCACCAATGGGCCAGTTGCCCAAACAGGAAGTTATTTACCAGGTCTTGTGGAGCGGTTATTGCCATGGCCAGATACCAGGGAAGTGCAACTGCCAAAAACAGCAGCAGCCCCCGTTTGATAAACAGCTCTTTATGTAACCCAGACTGCTCCTGTACCAATAGAAAAAAGGTTGCAATGGCAAAGGGTAGCAACAGCCCCACAGGCCCCTTTGCCACCACTGCCAAGGCACTACATAGATAGAAACCCCAGATCCAGCTGCGCCTGTCTGTTTTATCGATCGCCTGCCAGAAGAAGTAGAGGGAAGAGACAATAAGGAGGGTAAACAGTATGTCTATGCGGGCAGCCGAACCATTCTGTAAAAAAAGAATAGAGGTAGTGAGTACCACAACTGCATAGACCGAAGCGCGGAGACCAAACAGCAGTCGAGCAGTAAGAAAAACCATCCATATGGTGCCCATGGCAAACAACACAGAGGGCAGGCGTACCGCCCAATTCTGCCACTCAAATGGTGCGCCTACGGCGGCCAGAGACCAATGGAATAGTGGTGGTTTAGTCAGGGTTGTGGAGGTAATCTCGTGGTTTAGGGTCGGCAAGATAAAATTGCCCCGCTCTACCATCTCCCGCGCAATCTCCGCCGCCCGCGCCTCTCCGGCTCGGATCAGATCGGCGTCTAGAAAGGAGAGAAAATAGAGTAGCGCAAGGGCCAGTGTTAGCAGCAACAGGAGAACGAGCGATCGCCCCTGCATGATATTGTCCCTCACTGCGGTATCAGGGAGTACTACTGAAGATTTGCCACGTATGAGGCGACCGCCTCCATATCTTCATCGGTGAGTCCAACCGCCACACCGGTCATCCAGGGATTGACTCGCCGTACACGATCATCCCGGAAGGTCTTCAACATCTGTACTATATAATCATCCCGTTGTCCGGCGATCATGGCATAGCCCTCCTGGCCCTTACCATCCTTGCCGTGACAAGCGGCACAGATACTGTCAAATATCTGTTTGCCTTTAGGCCGTATGTCCGGACGTCCGCCACCAGAAACCTCTGGCTCCAGCATGGAGTAGTAGATGGCGGTGTTGATCATATCCTCTTCGGTAAAATTTACTGCCAGCCCACCCATCATGAAATCTTTGCGCCTACCATCCTCAAAACGTTGGAACTGGTCAACTATGTAGACGGGATTCTGGCCTGCTAGGTTTGGCACTATCCGCTGTAGGCCCTCACGTTGAATAGCTATTCCGTCTTCACCGTGGCAGTGCCGACACAGAACGGTACGGTCGTACCCTTTTTGCATGGCCTCAGCGAGCTTCCCACGGTCAGCACTAAGCTCTGCGATACGCGCCTCTAAATGTTGTCGCAGCTCTGCTGTACGCTTGACCAAGTTGCCGTCATCAGCTGGCTCTACTGCCATCGCTATACCAGCAGTCACCGCACCAAGTACGACCCCCGAGATTATCAACCACGCTACCAACCTACGCATCCAATCCTCCAGACAAAATCTATATAGCAACCCATTCATTATAGCGGAACATTATCTGCTCTTTTTTAACATTAATCAGTACACTATGACAACCATTCCTAATAGATGACCACTGATATTTTCAGAGGTTCCAGTAACAGATTAGTCTATTGCCATATGTTATGGCTAATGAATGGATTCGATCAGAGCTTCCATAAATTTAGCATTTCGGTTTTTGTGCCACATCATCCCGTAGGTATAGCGGTAACGCCTCTGCTGCCAAAACACCGCCTGTCTCCTGAAATTTAGCGGCGCCAAGCAGTGCCACATCATGTGCACTACAGTGCAGATCTGGAGTTACTGCCTGTAGATCGTCCCCAATACGTCTACTCAGGAGCTCTCCATAGGCCTCCCAGCCGCCACCCACACCGTGCCATCCACCTCCCTGTAACCAACTGACCTTTTCTGGAGGTAAGAGGCGATCAGGCAACATAGGCTGTGCCAATCCACCTTCATAGACCTCATAACACCCCCAGTATAGCTCATTCATCCTGGCATCAAAGGCTGGCAACATGCGACGATGTCCACTTTTACGGAATTGGTGCTGGGCCAGTGCCGCCAAGGTAGAGATCGGCACAACCGGCAGATCTGCACCATACGCTATCCCCTGGGTCACCCCGGTGGCAATCCGCACTCCGGTAAAAGAACCAGGACCGGCACCAAATGCTACTGCATCCAGCCCTCTGGGGCTCATCTCTGCTGCTGCCAGGAGCTCATCCACCATGCCGAGAATAAGCTCACTCTGACGCCTTGGCTGAACCACAAAGCGCTCTGCGATCTCTCCATCCAACAGAAGTGCGGCAGAACAGGCCTCTGTGGCAGTCTCTATGGCCAGGAGTTTCATATCTATAAAATGGTGGGATTATATAGTAAGTATAAACATTATAAAATGATTATAACTTACTGATTTATATGGTAGGCCGTACAGGAGTCGAACCTGTGACCAATGGATTAAAAATCCACTGCTCTACCAACTGAGCTAACGGCCCATATCGTTTGAAGCGCGCAATTATACAGCAGGGCCAGCAACTATCAAATAGCATCTTTGAGCCAACCACTTATGGAGTGCCATCGATCTGGTTGCAGCAGCAACTTTGGTTGCAACTGCAGCCATTTCGGGCGATCTTAGGGAGATCGACATAACTGCCGGCCAATAAAAATAGCTATGGAGAGTTCCAAGCATGGATAAATTGTTCAGGACTACAGGGTTTATCCCCTTTTTACTGATCCTTTTCCTCAACGCCTTCGTTGATCTTGGTCATAAGATCATTATTCAGAACACGGTGTTCAAGATATATGACGGTCAGACCCAGATCATCCTGACGGCGATCGTAAATGGCCTGATCCTGCTACCCTTTATCTTGTTCTTCAGCCCTGCCGGTTTCCTCTCCGATCGCCACCCCAAGCCCAGGATCATAAAATACAGTTCCGCGATCGCGGTTGGCCTGACCCTGCTGATCACCCTCTCCTACTATCTCGGCTGGTTCTACCTCTCGTTTGGGATGACCTTTCTGCTGGCGGTACAGAGCGCCTTCTACTCCCCGGCAAAGTATGGCTACATCAAAGAGCTATGCGGTAAAGAACATCTGACAGTAGCCAATGCAATGGTGCAGGCAATAACTATCGTTGCCATCCTGCTTGGCATCTTTTTCTTTTCGATACTATTTGAGGGTGGACTATCCGGGGTGAGTTATTCGAATGAGGCTGAGCTGTTGCGGGTGATCGCTCCTATCGGCTGGGTGCTGGTGGCCTGCTCTCTATTGGAATGGATCTCTGCCATGCGACTGCCGAGTGGCATTGTAGCGGTTGCCGATGACAGCTTTGACTGGAGCAAATACGCCAAGGGCAGTCACCTCGGATCTAATATAAGAAAGCTACTGGCCAACCAGACCATCTGGCTCTCAATCGTCGGTCTCTCCGCATTCTGGGGGATATCTCAAGTAGTGCTGGCCACCTTTCCGGCCTTTGCCAAGGCGACCATGGGAGAGGTCAATACGGTGGTCATTCAGGGGATGTTGGCCAGTTCCGGCATCGGGATCATCATAGGCTCACTAATAGCAGGCCGGGCCTCCAGACATCACATTGAGACCGGGCTGATCCCGCTGGGCGCACTGGGTATAGTCACCGCCATTTTCTTCCTGCCACAGCTTAGCTCTACGAGCTTGGCAATCGCCGACTTTCTGCTATTGGGGATAGCCGGTGGTATGTTTATTGTGCTGTTGAATGCGCTAATCCAGTTCCACGCCAGAGATCAAGAGCTAGGGACCATACTAGCCGGCAATAACTGGGTTCAGAACGTGGTGATGCTCAGCTTTCTGGTTTTAACCGTACTGTTCGCGCTCAACGGTGCCAATAGTGTAGCCCTGTTTCACATGCTTACTGTGGCCGCACTGGCGGGTGCCATCTACACCGTCTGGCAACTGCCACAATCTCTGGTGCGCTTTATTATCGCCCGGATCTTTGCCAGCACCTACCGCATACGGGTACTGGGATTCAAGAACCTGCCCGGACAGGGTGGCGTACTGATGCTGGGCAACCACATCAGCTGGCTGGATTGGGCCATGATCCAGATCGCCTGTCCGCGCCCGGTACGCTTTGTGATGCACCATGCGATCTATCAGCGTTGGTATCTACGCTGGTTTTTGGATCTATTTCGGGTCGTCCCGATTGCTGGCGGCCAGAGCAGGGAGGCCCTGCGGCAGATCAACGAACTACTCAAGGCCGGTGAGGTGGTGTGCCTGTTTCCAGAGGGCTCTATCAGCCGCAATGGCCAGCTTGGTGAATTTAAAAAGGGTTATGAACGTACCGTTGAGGGGGTCGATGGGGTCATCCTGCCGTTCTACCTACGTGGCCTATGGGGGAGTCGCTTCTCCCGCTCTAGTGAGAAGCTGCAGGAGATCCGTAACAGCCGTCTACGCGGAGAGGTGATCGTCGCCTTCGGCAACCCGCTACCCATGGAGACGCCTGCTCATGAGGTGAAGCAGCATGTATTTGACCTCTCTATCGAGACCTGGGAACAGCACACCAACGACCTCGACCCTATCCCCCTGGCATGGCTGCGTAGCGCCAAACGTTGTGGCAGCAGCCTCAGCATGGCGGATGTCCAAAGCGAGAGCACGCTCTCCGGGTACAAGGTGCTGACAGCGGTCCTCACCTTCTCTCGACTGATCCGTCAGCGCAGCCCAGAGCAGAATATCGGTCTACTACTACCAACTAGCAGCGCAGGTATCGTAGCCAACCTAGCCTGTCTGCTGCTAGGTAAGAGCGTAGTCAACTTAAACTACACCACCAGCCTACAGGCACTACAAGCTGCGTTAAAGAAGGCGGAAATTCACAGCATCTACACCTCTAAGCGGTTCATCAAAAAGCTAACACAACGTGGTATAGAGCTGGGGCCACTGCTAGAGCAAATCAACGTCTACTATATTGAGGAGCTGCATGGGAAGATCACTCTCCAGGCCAAACTGACCATGCTTGCCATCTCTCTACTCCTGCCTGCACGGCTACTCTATGCCCTGTTCGGCAAATCCATTGACACCGAACAACCGGCCGCCATCCTCTTCTCCAGTGGCAGTGAAGGAGAACCCAAGGGGGTAGTACTTAGCCACCGAAATATTGTGGCCAATATTCGGCAGATCTCCGATGTGCTCGATACGCGTAACCAAGACAAAGTCATGGCGACCCTACCGCTATTCCACGCCTTTGGGCTTTCGGTGACCGGGCTCATGCCGGTGCTGGAGGGTGTGCCTGTCATCTGCCACCCGGATCCAACCGACACCCTTGCGATTGCCAAGGCTATCGGTAAATACCAGGCCAGCATATTCTGTAGCACCCCAACCTTCCTCCGTCTGTTTACCCGTAACCAGCGAGTCCATCCCCTGATGCTGGAGTCTCTGCGGGTGGTGGTGGCTGGTGCTGAACGTTTAAGCCCGGAGGTACGGGATGCATTCAAACTGAAGTTTAACCAGGATATCTATGAAGGCTACGGCACTACCGAGACCACGCCAGTGGCCAGCGTCAACATCCCCGACCGTATCGACCCGCAGGATTGGAGGGTACAGCAGGGACACAAACAGGGCACTGTAGGCATGCCTCTCCCAGGCGGTAGCTTTCGCATCGTTGATCCAGATAGCCTAGAGACTCTGCCAGTAGATGAGGATGGACTGATCCTATTTGGCGGCGCCCAGGTCATGTTGGGTTATCTAAACGACCCGGAAAAAACTTCAGAGGTAATCGTCGAACTGGATGGAAAGCGCTGGTACAAGACTGGGGATAAGGGCCATCTAGACAGAGATGGCTTTCTAACCATTGTCGATCGCTACTCCCGCTTTGCCAAGATCGGCGGCGAGATGGTCAGCCTTGGTGCCATCGAGGCAGCCATAGGCAAACTGATCCCGGAGGATGTGGAGATACTCACCACTGCCCTGCCCGATGGCAAGAAGGGTGAAAAGGTAGCCCTGCTGGTTGCTGGCGATATAACCATGGATGAGATCACGGGGCTTATAGAGCAGTCTGAACTCAACCCCCTGATGCGGCCAGCCAAACTGCTCCCAGTGGATACGATCCCCAAGTTGGGCAGTGGCAAAAAAGATTTCAGCCGGGCCAAAGAGATTGCAACGGATGCAGAGACGGCATGAAGACCGTAGATATCCACACCCATCTACTGAATCCCAATGTCAACTTTGATCGACTGTTTGACCGGGTCTCCATTCACTTCTTTGGCAAGGGGTTGGGGCTAGACCCAAAGGCACTGCAGGCTAAACCATACACGACATATGTAGAGGCCATTGCACGCAGCGTGAGCGAATCCAAATACCTGGATAAGGCCTGTCTGTTCGGTGTAGATAGTCGCCTAGATGAGATTGGGCGAGAGATCGACCGAGACAAGACCGTCTGTGCCACGACTGAGGATGTATTGCAGGTGACAGAGCAATACCCGAGTCACTTCATTCCCTTCTTCTCTATCAACCCACGCCGACCTGGTGCACTTGATCTGATCGATGAGTATATGGAGAGGGGATGCAAGGGTGCCAAATTCCTGCAGAACTACTGGGGAGTCAATCTTAATGACGAACGGTTCGTGCCCTATTATGAAAAACTGAAAGGGTGGAACATTCCACTTATCATCCATATAGGCAGTGAGTACAGTATCGACTCGGATGCGCGCTTTGAGCGCATCGAAATGCTCAATCTACCTCTGGCATGTGGTGTCACCGTTATCGCTGCCCATATGGGACTGGGGCGCGTCAACCATAAGCTCCGTTTCTGGAAAAACCTGTCCAAGGACCCACACTATTTTGATGCTGACTATTTCCTGCTTCTAGAGAGACTGAGGCAGCACGAAAATCTCTACGCAGATATCTCTGCCATCCTGGCACCACTACGGGCCAGAGCACTGCGACATATATCCGAACAGCGGGATGTTCACACCAAAATCCTGTTTGGCAGCGACTACCCGGTGCCATTCCCTATCCGCTTTAACAGTTACGATCTACCAACGGAGAAAAGAAGAGAGATCGACGCGATCCAGAATCCATTTGACCGTTACATAGCGGTTATGCTGGAGTATTTTCCGGAGGGAAATCCGATATATGACAATCACTCCAAGGTGCTTGTTTAATCACAGGAGAACTGCACGGCCAGTAGAGAGGTCAAACCGCATCCAACCTCCTCATACCCTGCGGTAAAAGATGGAGATCTACCATCCCTGAGAGTAATGCCTTAACAAAGCTGGCCTCCCCTACGTAGACAAATTTGTAGTATTGAACCTTCATAGTAATAGCACTTCCGAGGATAATGGAGCCAAGTGCCAGAAAGGAGCCGACCGCCAAAGTGGAGACCCCGGTAACACCCTGGCCAATGGTGCACCCCATGGCTAACACCCCACCTATACCCATCAGTACAGCACCGATCATGTGGTTGACAAAATCCCTGCCATTGGCAAACCACTCAATACGGAAGCTGCGGCTCAGCAGCGCATAGAGAAAAGAGCCGATAACCACCCCAAAAAGGGCGGCCAAACTGAACGTCACCAAACTGCCATCAGTGGGCCGGGAGAGATAGTAGAGAAGCTCGCCCATGGGGTTAACGAAGGTAAACGACTGCGCGCCCACACCAGGTGGTGGCTCATCCAAAAACTCTGTATATTCAATCCACTCCTGCCCCATAGCCCCGCCAGTCACATACCAACCAGCAACAATCAGCATCCCAATTACTAGGCCACCAACCAGCAGCTCTCGGTTGGCCCGAAACTCACCAGAACGAAAAATAATAAACAGCAACAAAACCGTCAGGCCGCTCCCAACATAGAGATTTACACTAGCGGCCTGTTTCATCCCCAGAACCGATCCAACTATGGTTCCCAAGCTCTGGTCACTAATATCAAACATGGATAGATTAGGGCTAATGGGAAACATCCAACTATGAAATATATCACCGTAAAAATCTGTCCTGGTCATAAGGTAGGCCATGGCTCCAACCACCAGAATCACAAATATTGATTTCAGATTACCGCCCCCAATCCGTACCAGATTCTTGTTGGCACACCCAGACCCAAGTGTCATCCCTACCCCAAACATAAGTCCACCGATGATATATCGCGGCCAGAAAAATGTACTACTGCGGTAGGGGATACGAGAACTGCCAAGATCTATCATGGAGGCAGCCTCCAACAGAGTAATGCCTAGGATGGCGACGGTAATTGCTAAAAACCAGGATCGCAGACGTGACATATCTCCAATATTGATCCAGTCAGAGACAGCACCCATAGTGCAAAAATTTGTTTTGTTCGCTACCGCCCCCAGGACAACGCCAAAGACACCGCCCAAGAGGATCACCTCTGTCGTGATCTCCATACTCATCTCCTCACTTAACTTCTTATTATGGTTTCTTATTTTGTTTTTTTGCCGTACCAGACCAGGTAGGCTAAATCGATAATAACGCAATACCTAGACAGCAGACTAGCCCGTTTACTGGTAGTTGGTAGGATCTGGCAGGCCGGCCTCACGGAACCCGGTAACACGCAGGTAGCAAGAGTTACAGCGTCCACAAGCACGGCCCTGCTGGTCTGCCTGGTAACAAGAGACTGTTATTCCATAATCTATGCCCAAGCGGTCACCCTCACGAATAATCTCGGCCTTGGAGAGATGGATCAGAGGCGCATGAATATGAAATCTATCGCCTTCAACCCCAGCCTTGGTGGCCAGATTGGCCAATCCCTCAAATGCAGCGATAAACTCTGGGCGACAATCCGGATAGCCGGAATAATCCACCGCATTTACCCCCACGAAGATATCTCTGGCACCCAGCACTTCGGCCCATCCGAGGGCAATAGAGAGAAAGATGGTGTTGCGTGCTGGGACGTAGGTGACTGGAATACCCACAATCAGCTCCTCCGGTACATCTATCTTCTGGTCGGTAAGGGCTGATCCTCCAAACTGATCAAGTGATATGGCAACTACCCTATGTTCGACCGCCCCCAGCGTGCTGGCAACCCGTTCCGCCGCAGCCAACTCTATCGCATGACGCTGACCATAATCGAGGCTCAGGGTGAAACACTCAAACCCCTGCTCCTGGGCCAAAGCGAGGGTTGTAGCCGAATCGAGGCCGCCAGAAAGAAGGATTACCGCTTTTTTCATTCTATGGATGCAGGGATCTATGCTCAGGTGTCACTCCTCCACCGTCACTTCCCTGGCATATCCCCCCATATCTGTTTATGCAGTTGAAGTTGAAATCGTACCGGCAGGCGATCTTGTAGAATCCACTCGGCCAACTCGGCGGCCTCCTGCTGCCCATAGGCTGGCAAAAACAGCACCTCACAGCGCTTAGCAAGGGCCAAACTATGCAGCATATCTTTGCTCCAGAGATAGTCCGCACGGTTACAGATTATAAATTTTATCTGATCAATGGAGCGCAGACGATCGATATTCTCCAGATGGTTTTTCTCCGCCTCACCAGAACCCGGGGTTTTGATATCCATCACCACGACTACGCGTGGATCGATAGCTGAAATATCAAGTGCCCCGCTAGTCTCCAACGAGACCCTGTAATGGTCATCACACAGTGCAGTCAGCAGCTCTCTACACCCCTCCTGCCATAGTGGCTCGCCACCGGTTACGTTGACATATGCGGCACGGAAGGCAGCAACTTGCTGCAGGATTACATCCAACCCCAGCTCTTCACCACCGCTAAAGGCGTATTGGGTATCGCAGTAGCTACAGCGTAGAGGACAACCAACCAGACGAATAAAGACCGTAGGACAACCCACACTCAACGACTCTCCCTGCAGAGAGTAGAATATCTCCGATACCTTAAGTTCACTCATTATACGTAGGTACTGCGCCCCATCCGCTGTCTACTATAATGATCTCGGGTGGAGAGAAGACAGGGCAATCAGTGCCCCTCCCGAACCATCCTATCCAACCGCTTCTGCGCCAACTGACTGGCATCAACACCAGGATAGCGACTGACCAGTTCCTCCAGTTGCTTACGCGCCAACTCCCACTGCTGACGCTCATACTGGATAAACCCGCTCTTCAGCATAGAGTCAGGCACCTTGGAGCTATTCGGATACTGCTGTATGACAGTGGCAAACTCTGGCATTGCTGCATCATACTCCTTGGTAACATAGAAGGTCTCCGCCAGCCAGTATTGAGCATTACCCGCCAGATCGCTCTGTGGATAGTGTGCAAGAAATTCCTTAAACGCCTTGCGCGCCTCTGGGTAGCGGTTCTGCATCAACAGGTTGAATGCGGATTGATACTCCTGACCCTCTTGCCCGCCACTAACAGGGGTGGCCGACTTACTACTATCACTCCCCGCTGCAACAGGGGGTGGAGGGGTGGTAGTTGGTTTTGGGGTACTATCTACAGCAGGTGGTTGCGGCTTGCTCGGTGGTATTTCCGGCGGTGGCGCCTCAGGTACCGGCTCACCAGAGAGCCTGGCTATCCGTTGATCGATATCCATATAAAGATCACGCTGGCGCTTCTTCAGCGCCGCCATCTCATGCTTCTGCTCCTCCATCTCACCTCTGACCTTCTGTAGCTCCTGCTGCATATTGTCCAGCTGCAAGACGAGATTAGAGAGCGTATCCATGCGCCGCTCTAGGAGCTGTACACGCTGCTCCAGCGACAGGCTAGAGGCATCCTTGGGCGTGGTATCATTACCAAACAACCCGGCCTCAGCTAGTATTGGCATTACCAGAAAGAGTGCCAATAACGCATGGATAAGTAGTCTCATATTTTGTTACCTCGCGTTACCATATACCAACTCTGCGCGACGGTTCTTGGCCCAGGCCATCTCGTTGGAACCCTGTTCCGCAGGACGCTCCTCACCATAGCTAACAGTAACCACCTGCTGACTGGATGCCCCCTGAGCCATCAGCAGGCTACGCACTGCATTGGCACGACGTTCACCCAATCCGATGTTGTACTCTCTGGAGCCACGCTCATCACAGTGACCTTCTATTGTGATAGCAACATCCTGATTGGCCGCCAGATACTGGCCATGGGCAACTACTATATCCCGATACTCTGGCTGAATAGTGCTTAGGTCATAACCAAAATATACCACCTTGGAGTAAAGTGGGCTGTCCGGGTTATTCAGTGGGCTACCACTCCATGCGCTACCATCTTTGGCACCAGATGTCTCACTAACATCTGCACCATCCCCGCTAGACATCGAACCACAACCGGCAAACAACAGCGCTACAGCCAATACTGGGATCAATCTAACTAGTTTCATGTTCATCGTTTAATACCTCTCCTCTTAATTTATTTACTATAGGGTGACCACGTCGGCTCACGTACATCACCCGCCTGCAGGGCTAGCCGTTGGCGCACCCTACCATCTACCGAAACTGCTGCTAGCTCCCCTACCCCTCTAACCTTGGTAGCATAAATTATCATGCCGCCATTAGGAGCAAAACTGGGGGACTCATCCAGCTGTCCACCACTTAATACCTGCAACACCCGATTGCCTAAATCAAGTGCTCCAATCCTGAACTGACCGCTCTGACGAGTGACCATAGTCAGTGTCTTTCCATCTGGTGAGTAAGACGCACGTGCATTATAGTCACCATCATATGTTATTCGCTCAACCCCTCCGCCGGAAGCGGGAACTCGGTAGATCTGTGGCTTGCCACCACGGTCTGAGGTAAATACGATATGCCTGCCGTCAGGCGACCAAGCTGGTTCCGTATCGATGGCGTAGTGATTGGTCAACCTAGTCAGGCCACGACTAGCTAGATCAAGGACATATATATCTGGGCTACCATCCTTGGATAGGGTCAAGGCCAACTTGCGGCCATTTGGCGACCAAGCTGGGGCACCGTTGATCCCGCGATAAGAGGTAACCTTCTTGCGCTTGCCGGTAAACACCTCCTGCACATAGATAGATGGCCTCTTGTTTTCGAACGAGACGTAAGCGAGGCGTCTGCCATCCGGCGACCAGGCCGGAGACATCAATGGCTCTTTTGAGGTAACAATAGTCTGGGGGTCGTAGCCATCGGCATCTGCCACCTTAAGCATGATTTGTTGCTGGCCCCTACCCTTGGCGACTGAGGTGATATAGGCCACTCTGGTAGCAAAGGCACCGCGCATCCCGGTAAGCTTCTCGTAGATAATATCAGCGATATGGTGGGCGGCAGAGCGTAGATCGCGCTTACTGCTGGGTACTTTATACCCGGCAAGCGGCTGGCCTTTGAGCGTATCGAAAAGCTGAAAGCGGATCATATATCCACCCTTGCCGTCGTCCTGTACCTGCCCCACCACCAGGTTATCCATTTGAAGTGCGCGCCAATCGCGGAACGCAATCTCACTCTCGGTATGGGGTTGAGCCAACATATCCTCTACCGGCATTGGCTTGAAACGACCACTGCGTTGCAGGTCGGCACGCACAATACTAGCAACATCCTGGCCTGAAGCGGTGACCGGCCCACCAAATGGGACAATAGCGATTGGAAGCGCATCTTCTGCGCCAGAGGTAATCTCAATAGTTAGCGTGGAAGCAGCCAACACCTGTAGATGCCATAATAGTAGTAGGAGAAATAGTGGGACTCTTTTCATCTGTTCTAGTTATCCTTGTCTGGGTTAAATTCAAAATTCAACTTACGAAAACTCTCAAACAGCCTGCCGCTCGGTACTGGTAGTGGGTCTGCCTTAAACACAGCAGCGATGGCCGAGCGATCAAAGGCATCATTCCCACTACTCTGAATAATACTGGCATCGATTACCGTGCCACCCAGAGCCAGACGCACCTGTACCCGGCAATGCAACCCATGAACCGTATCTATCGGACGTACCCAGTTGCGCTCGGTCTTCTGCTTAATCAAATCCGTATAACGCCCAATCTCACCAGCATTACGCTCCGCCTCCTCTGCCGTCAGACGATCCTCTTCTGCCTTGCGCTCCTTTGCCGCCTTGGCCTTGGCATCGGCCTTGGCCTGTGCTTTCTCCGCCTTTTTACGCTTGGCCTCAGCCTCTTTGCGCTTTTGTTCTGCTATCTGGCGCTGTTTTTTCTCCTTTTCTAACCGCTGCTGCTCATCCTTGCGTTTTTTTTCCAGCTTGGCAAGGCGACTCTTCTCTTCTGCCTGTTGTTTTTTTAGATCGGTGATCTGCTTCTCTTCTTTGCGCCGAATACTCTCCTTTTCCTGCCTCTGTTTCTCTGCTGCCTGCTTCAGTTTTTCGACCTCGGCGGCCACCTTGCCAGCATCTACCACCCTGGCCTTTACTACTTCAACATTGGACTTCGCCCGCTTTGGACGCTCCAGCCAATCTACCCCAACAAGCATAAAAATTATGATTCCAATATGCATAGAGACCGCAATGATGGCGGCCCTGGGGTTGCGTCTGAAGATTTGCCACATAGATCAGAAACCCCTAATTTTCCGGTGATTCTGTTATCAGACCCATGTTGGGTGCCCCAGCCGCCTGCACCAGCACCATCGCCTCCACCACTCGACCATAATCCACATTGCGATCACCCCGCACCATGATCGGAGTCTTGGGACGATATTTCAGCACTGCCGCTACCCTGGTCATCAGGGTCTCTGCATCCACCGGGCTGTCTTTACCTTCGCCAACATCGATAAAAAACTCACCCTTTACATTTACCGACACCACCACTGGTTCATCTAGCTCTGGTGGAACCGGCTCGGCATCTGCCTGCGGCAGGTCCACCTTAACCCCTTGGGTCAGCAGTGGGGCCGTTATCATAAAGATCACCAACAACACCAGCATCACGTCAATGTAGGGCACTACATTGATCTCTGACATCGGCTTGCGACTCTTCCTCTGTGTTCTCATATAAGCAGCCTAGAGATGTGCCTGACGCTGGATAATACTGGTGAACTCATCCAGGAACTCCTCATACTTACCATGCAGCCGCTCGACATCATTGGCGTAGCGATTGTATGCCACCACCGCCGGAATTGCGGCAAACAACCCCATGGCGGTAGCGATCAGCGCCTCGGCAATACCGGGCGCTACCAGGGCCAGGGTGGCCTGTTTGACACTGCCCAGGGCGTGAAAGGAGTTCATAATGCCCCAGACGGTACCAAACAGCCCGACATACGGGCTGGTGGAGCCGACCGTTGCCAGAAAAGAGAGGTTGGTCTCGAGCCCATCCATTTCTCGACTCATAGCCACATACATGGAACGCCTGGAGCCTTCAACAATTGCCATCGGCTCAATGTCTCTATGCTGCTTAAGGCGGGTAAACTCGCGGAAACCGGCGTGGAAGATATGCTCCAGGCCGGCGGGATCTCCGACACCATCTATCTGCTGATAGAGTTCACCCATATCACCGCCAGACCAGAAACGATCCTCAAACATCTCGGCCGCCTGCCGTGCCCTCCGCAGCACCTTGGCGCGATCTAAGATCATGGTCCAGGAGATCACCGAGGCGAGCATCAGTATTGCCATCACCAACTGCACTAGAGGACTGGCATCTAGTACCAGGGATATAAACGAGAGGTCAGATTGCATCTGTTATCTCCTGTGCCAGTTGCTTTGGCAGCGCACAGGGGCGAAACCGGTTTGCGTCGATACAGGCAATCTGCACTCTTCCACTACATAGAATCTGCTCATTGTTCTCTCTTTTTATTTCCTGAAGAAAGGTCATGCTGGCACGCCTATGTTGCAGCAGTCTTACTCCAACCTGCAACGCATCATTGAAACGTGCCGGCGCGTAAAAATCGACCTCAACCCGGCGTACGGCAAAGATTATCCCCTCCTCCGCCAGTATCTGATCCTGCTCAAATCCGAGGCTACGCAACCACTCGCTACGCCCTCGCTCCATAAACTTCAAATAGTTGGCATAGTACACAACTCCACCGGAGTCGGTATCTTCGTAGTAGACCCTGACTGGCCAAAGAAATTCCTTCATTCTGTAAATAGATCCTGATTATCTGGTGGCACCATTTCCGACACAGGTTTTGGTGGGAGTCCAAAGTGGAGATAGGCGGCCTTGGTGGCCATTCTGCCACGTGGGGTACGCATCAAAAATCCCTGCTGAATAAGGTATGGCTCTAGTACATCTTCGATGGTGCCACGCTCCTCACCAATAGCCGCAGCCAGGCTGTCAACGCCTACCGGGCCACCATCAAATTTATGGATTACAGCCGAGAGAAGTTTACGATCCATGATATCAAAACCACTACCATCAACCTGGAGCATCTCCAACGCCCTGTCTGCTACCGCCGCGTCAACCTTGCCTGCCGCCTTGACCTGGGCATAGTCACGCACCCGCCGCAGCAAGCGGTTAGCAATACGTGGAGTCCCACGAGACCTGCGGGCAATCTCCTTGGCCCCATCCATATCGGTCTCGATATCGAGGATATCGGCAGAACGACGCACGATATGGGTCAAATCTTCACTGGAGTAAAACTCCAGCCGCTGAACGATTCCAAAGCGATCGCGTAGCGGAGAGGTGAGTAGCCCAGCCCTGGTAGTTGCACCTACCAGAGTGAATGGTGGCAGCTCCAGCTTAATCGAGCGGGCCGCAGGCCCCTCACCGATCATGATATCCAGCTGATAGTCCTCCAAGGCCGGATAGAGCACCTCTTCCACTACTGCACTTAGCCGGTGTATTTCATCGATAAACAGTACATCATGTGGTTCGAGGTTGGTCAGTAGTGCCGCCAGATCACCCGGTCGCTCCAGCACTGGCCCTGAGGTCTGGCGTACATTGACCCCCATCTCGTTACCGATGATATGTGCCAGGGTGGTCTTGCCAAGCCCCGGCGGACCAAAAATAAGGACGTGATCAAGCGCCTCGGAACGTTCGCGTGCCGCATGGATAAAGATCTCCATCTGCTCCCGCATGACTGGCTGACCGACATACTCAGCCAACTTTCTGGGGCGGATGGCCCGATCTATAGCGGCCTCCTCGGCACCGGACTGGGCGCTTATTATGCTGTCACGTTCGCTCATCTTGTCGCCATATTTTTTAGAGCGGTGCGGATAATCTCCTCACTGGAGAGCCCCTCGCACTCAATGTTACGTACCATCCGGCTCGCTTCAACCGGTTTGTAGCCCAGTGCTGCCAGGGCCCCAACCGCCTCGCTCACAGGGGTCTCTGCCATACCACCGTTAGCTGCAGACGCAGAGATGGCGCCAGCTGCGCTAATCCCCATTTTTTCCAGTCGGTCACGCATCTCGATAATAAGCCGCTCTGCCGTCTTCTTGCCGATGCCTGGAAGGCGGGTCAGGGTTGCGCTGTCATCGGCCTCGACACATGCGGCAAATTCTGCGGCACTCATCCCTGAAAGCAGCACCAGGGCCATCTTTGCCCCAACCCCACTAACCTTCAGCAGACCGCGAAACAGGGCACGCTCCGCCTCACTTCCGAATCCGTAGAGGATATGGGCATCATCTCGCACCACCAGATGAGTCAGCAGCATGACCGTCTCACCCTCTAGTGGCAGATCATAGAAGGTAGACATAGGTACCTCTACCTCATAGCCCACGCCATTCACGTCCAACAGCAGGAAGGGGGGGCGTTTGGAGACGATCTCTCCCCGCAGGCGACCAATCATCTTTTCCCCTCCAGCGCCCAGGTCAGTTTCTGTAAAGTAGTTTGGGAGTGGGCGTGGCTAATCGCCACTGCCAGCGCATCGGCCTCATCGGCAGCAAGCTTTTGTTGCAACTTCAGGATCAATCTAACCATGTGCTCCACCTGCGCCTTATCGGCTGCCCCGGTCCCCACCACCGCCTGTTTGACCATCCTCGGGGTATACTCCGCCACCGGCAGAGCGGCGGCAACCCCAGCACAGATAGCTGCCCCCCGAGCCTGTCCTAACTTCAGGGCCGTTGCTGCATTCTTGGAGACAAACAGCTGCTCCACTGCCATCTCCTCTGGCTGGTACTCTGCAATAATCGCAGTAATACCGCTATAGATCTCCCCCAGGCGTTGTGGCAAATCATCTTTCCGGGTGACGATGCAGCCGCTGACTACATGGCTGCTACTCTTGCCGTCGCTATCGATAATCCCATATCCGGTAATCCTGGAACCAGGGTCTATACCGATAATGCGATGCATCGACGCCGGTTTCACTCCCCTAACGCATCCATTATTTCATCACTGATGTCAGCATTGGTGTATACCTCCTGTACATCATCAAGATCCTCCAGGACATCCACCATCTTTAATAATTTCTCAGCGGTATCCTGGTCCATCTCCGCCCTGGTTGCCGCATGAAAGGTCACCTCGGCACTGTCTGGGGTATGTCCCGCGTCCAGCATAACCGCTTTGATCTCGGAGAAGGCGTCTGGAGTGGTCATGACATCGATAGAGCCATCATCATTGGTAACCACATCCTCTGCCCCAGCTTCAACGGCCACGTCCATTATTCCATCCTCATCGGCCTCTGGGCCGTAACTGATGATGCCCTGTTTGCTGAACATGTAGGCCACAGACCCATCGGTGCCAAGGTTGCCGCCATGTTTGGTAAAGGCGTGACGCACCTCTGAGGCGGTGCGGTTGCGATTATCGGTCATGCAATCCACCATGACTGCGGTACCACCGGGGCCGTAACCCTCATACCTGATCTCTTCGTAATTCTCGCCCTCGACCCCACCAGCACCCCTTTTAACCGCACGCTCAATGGTGTCTCTAGGTACGTTGGCGCTATTTGCCTTGTCTACCGCCAACCGCAGCCGCGGATTGCAGTCGATCTCGCCCCCGCCGGAGCGGGCCGCTACCGTTACTTCACGCAACAGCTTGGTCCAGATCTTGCCGCGTTTCTTATCAGTGGCCGCCTTCTTATGCTTGATATTGGCCCATTTACTATGTCCTGCCATACTGAAACCCTCAATTTATGATTGGTGGGAGTTTACCACTCCTGAGAAGAGGCAGAAACATACTATCTACCACTATTAACCCGTTTGCATAATTCTGCGTTTGTGTTCTCATGTAACGGTATTCTTGATTTATAGGATCCAGCTATAATGCCAAACACGCTCCGCGGGTGGTCTGCAACTTTGGGCAACAGCCCATTGCCAGCGATGACTCCATCACTGGAGCGTATAACTGAGCTACTGGACTGCCCTAATACCACCAATTCTGATCTACAGCAGATCATTGACCTTGATCCAGGTTTTGCCCTGGCTATATTTCGCAGCTTTACCACCGCATCCAAAACAGATGTGGAGCCTCCTCACACCCTGTCCCACGCCATATCACTGTTGGGACTGGCCTCTGTTGGTAGAATCATGCACGGGCTTACGATACTGCTTGGGAGCAAGCATGTCGCTAATGAGGGGCTGATTCATTGCTACTCTAGGGCATTGCATGCGGCGCACTACGCCCGCAAGTGGGGCCGACAGAGGAATGATATTAATCCTGAGGAGATGGGCCTTGCAGCCATGTTCTACAGTTGTGGCGAAATGACGCTATGGACCCATGCCGAGGATAAGATGAGAGAGATAGAGACCCTGGTAGCAAAAGGTGCGGACCACAATAGTGCTGCCATAGCAGTCCTCGGTTGCAGCCTTAGCCTACTTAGCCTTGCCCTAGCCAGACAGTGGCGACTACCACCTCTCACTCTCACTGCACTAGAGAGCTGTTGGCCGCTGCAGACCCGTACACTAGAGGTAATACTAGCAGTCACCCTGGCGCGCGCCTCGGAACAGAGTTGGTATGCGACACTCTGTCAGGATGTGACCACAGAGCTGGCACAGCTACATGGTGGCTCTGCCGATCAGGTAACCACATCCTTGCATATGCTGGCCGTAGATGCAGCCAGAGAGATGGCGGCATTACCTCTGCCGCTAACAGCAACCCAATTTGTGGCTCCGTTTAGAGCGTCTGCTATAACCGCTAGTAACGCACTACAGAAGATCTTCGCCCTAACCATGACAAAACTGCACAATGAACTTGGCCTGCGGCGGATTATGTTTGCAATCCTGAGTAGTGACCGTAAAGAGCTAAAGGCCCGCTTTGTTATAGGAGCAGCCAAGGACGACCCAATACGCCAGCTCTCTATCCCATTAGACAAGAACAGCCTGTTTGCCATCATGCTGCGCAAGCCTCAGGGGGTATGGCTGAATGCTACAACCAGTGAGAAATATCTCCCCATAATTCCTAACTCCGTACACGCCAGCATTGATACCCGTGGTTTTATTGCCATATCCCTATTTGTACGCAATAAACCAATTGGCATCCTCTATGCCGATTCCGCTAACCCAGACACCATGAGCAACCAGCAGTTTGACCGGTTCAAACAGCTTGGATCGCAACTCTCGCTGCAACTGAGTAGGGCAGAGTAAATGCAGATTAGCTACCAGATTGAAGATCGTCTCTATCTTAATATTACCGATCGCTGCACCCTGTGCTGTAGCTTTTGTCCAAAAAATCGGGGCGATCTGCAGCTACACGGTTACGACCTAAGCCTGGATCACCGCCCGTCTACAGAGGAGATCATAGCCTCCATCGGCGACCCATCGGCCTATTCCGAGGTTGTCTTCTGTGGTTATGGCGAGCCAACTCTGCGTCTCCAGGTGTTGCTGGAGGTAGCACGCCATATCAAGGATGCTGGGGGGATGGTACGAGTCAATACTGATGGCCTTGCCAATCTGGTGCATAAGCGCAATGTGCTGCCAGAGATGGCGCCCTGGATTGACTCCGTCTCAATCTCGCTAAACGCTCAAAACAGTGAGGTCTACAACCGCCACTGCCTACCGTCCATAGAGGGATCTTTTGCGGCTATGCTAGAATTTCTGCGTCTGGCACCAGACTATATCCACAAGGTCACTGCCACTGCTATAGATGGTCTGGAGGGGGTGGATATCACCGCCTGTAAACGCATTGCACAGGAGCTTGGGGTTGAATTTAAACAGCGCACCCTTGGTCTGGTAGGATGAATATGCCAGCCACACCGGGACTTGTCCGCCGTCTGGCCGCTATCGTCTACGACACCATACTGTTGGCCGCTGTCCTGCTGGTTGCCGTAGCGCTGGTGACCTTCTCGCTGGAGATGGGGTTGGGCTATGACCTTGATCCAACCAATCCCCTGTACCGCATCTATTTACTGTTGATATCGGTAAGTTTCTTTGTCTGGTTCTGGATCCGTGGCGGCCAAACCCTGGGGATGCGGGTCTGGCATCTGCGGGTAGTGCGCCATGATGGCCAACCACTTGAGCTTAAGGATGCCCTGCTACGCTATGTAGCAGCCCTGCTCTCCTGGGGTGTCTGCGGCCTCGGTTTTCTCTGGATAGTGGTAGACCGGGAGCAGCTTGCATGGCATGACCGCATCTCGAAAACAAGACTGGTACTAGAGTAATCTAGTACACCCTGCGCATCATCCAGTAAGCCAACCCCATCACCAATAGAAGTGGGAACGAAGCGGCAAACAGCGGACTCAACTCATAGACCACAGCCAGATGGCCGAACACCTTGTTCAGTAGGAAAAAGGTAGTTCCAATAAGTGTGCCGGCAAATACACGGGCACCTATACCGACACTCCGCAGCACCCCAAACACAAATGGAACCGCAAGAAATACCATAACCAATGTAACTACTGGCATCACCAGTTTGCTCCAGAAGGCCACCTCAAACGGGATGGCGCTCTGACCATTCTCATGCATAAACCCAATATAACGAAACAGCCCCCAGATAGGTAGCATAGTGGGCCGCACCACCACGACATTTAGTAGAGATGGGTTGAGCATAGACTCCCATGATGCTGTATCTAGCGTTCTGCTCTCCACCCGATCTGTACTAAACGTACTCTGCTGGATATCGCTCAACAACCAGCGGTCATCACGATACTGGGCAAACTTGGCGTGAGTTGCGACAGTTAGTCGCCCATCTTCGGTAAACTCATATATGTAGATGTCCTTGAGCCTTGCTCCAGGCAGGATCTGGCGTATATTGACAAACGAATTACCATCTCTGGCCCAGAAACCGTACTCAGACTGCATGGTGATCTGCTTGGATATCCTGGAAGATCGCATACTCTCCGCATATTGCTCGGTAACAGGTGCTATACCCTCACCTACCACAATCACCAGCACCATCATAACCACACCGGCCTTGAGCACAGCCACAATAATCTGGAAGAGAGAAACTCCTGCTGCCCGCATGGCAATTAACTCTGAATGGCTGGCCAACCCGCCCAATCCAATCATGCTCCCAAGAAGGACGGCCACTGGAAAGAGCTCATAGGTACGGCGTGGCAGGATCATCAAAATGTAGAGGAAAGCATCGGCGACACTATAATCCCCCTTGCCAACATCATTCAGCTCCTTAATCAGATTACCGAAGGCGACCAAGGCCAGAAGAATGGTCAACATCAATAATATGTTGATGATCACTGTCTTGCCGATATAGCGATTTAGCACTCTCATGGCCGCAATCTCAGCGACAGTAGGCGAAGAGTCCGATCAAACTGGTTAGACTTTAGAAACAGCAGCGCCCCACCCAGGGCAAGCATGACGAAATGCACCCACCAGCGCCCCATCCAGGAGGGTGTTACCCCAGTCTCCATCCAATTCCCAGATATAGCCTGCATGTTTATAAACATCACATAGAGCAGTATGGCAAACCCGATCTGTGCGGCCATCCCCTCTCTAGGCATTGTGCGGCAGAGAGGTACACTGATCAGGGCAAATACCAGAACAGCAACTGGCAACAGCAGACGATGCTGTAGCTCCGACAGATCCTTGATATCTACCGAGGCCATGAGGGTTGAGGTTGGACGAGCAGCGTACGATACGACTCCCTGTTGCACTTGCTGGTGGGTAATACGCATTCCATACTTTTTCATCTGACCGATAGAGAACGCATTATCACCTGGCTTGCCCTCATAGCGATGGCCGTCTTGGAGCACTATAAAACGATCGCCAGATTCCTCATCTACATACTGGTAGCCCTCTGTGGCAGTAATCAACCCAAGCTTCCCGTGCTGTCTGTTTTGCACAAATATATTACGCAGCCTGCTTTTATCTGCAGACATCTCCTCTACATAGAAGACCAGACCACCCTGCCGAAATTCATTAAATCGACCGGCGGTTGTACCAGTAAATTCGTTATTCTTCTCTTCTACCTCGAGAATCTCATCTTTCGTCTGGTTCATCCACGGCAGCACTGACATGGTAAGCAAGGCCACTATTAGTGACATTGGCACAGCAGCATAGAGGACTGAACGGTAGATACGCATAGTCCCTACTCCACTAGCCGCCATGGCAGTCATCTCGTTTTGCCGATACATGCGTCCGATGGCATAGAGGATAGAGAAAAAAAATGCTGGCGGCAGCACCTTACCCAGGACATGCAGCGCATCCAGGCCGACCAACGTAAACAGTACATCGTTGCTGATAGCTCCCAATGCCGCCTGCTGTAAAATTTTGGTGAATATCTGACCCAGAAAGATGGTGAATAGCACTGTGAGAATCGCCAGAAACGCCTTCAGCACCTCGCGCAAAATATAGCGGTCAATAATGGATAGCATGGCCTTCAAGTTGCGAAAACTCCCATGTTCTGAATAAAACCGCCAAGTAATAGCAACAAACTGTGGTAAATGCTGCCGTTTTTTGTAGACTGATAGGATAAACGCACATCGTAACTAAAAATGGCGTTGGTGAGAATAGACTTTTGCCTGAATCTTCCGATTCGGGTTTGGCACTTGCAGGAGAATATATGAAATTCAGCATCAAAGTGGGGGATCCAACAAAACAGCGTACTGCCTGCCTGGTACTGGGGGTACACACTAAACGCGGACTATCAGCTTCCGCCAAGGTGGTGGATCGTGCGAGCAAAGGTTATTTGAGCAAAATCTTACGAGACGGGGACATGGAGGGTGATCCGGGTCAGACGGTGATGCTGTATAACGTTCCAGGAACCATGTGCAAACGGATTCTACTGGTAGGCTGTGGATCAGAAAAGGAGTTCAGCATGGCCACCGCACGCAAGGTTGTGACCAATGCAGTAGCGGTACTGAACAAGAGTGGTGCTACCGAGGCCATATCCTCTCTGAGTGAGATAAAAAGCACTGATGGATCAAACTACACCCTGCTACGCGACACTGTAATCGCCGCTACCCATGGTGCTTATCGGTTTGATCACTGTAAAAGTGAGGCTAAAGCGCCCAAGAAGCCACTACAAAAACTAACCATGCTGCTGTCAAACCGGCAGCAACTAAAGCTTGCCAAACGTGCCATGGAACACGGTCAAGCAATTTCCAATGGGACATCCATGGCCAAGGACCTGGGCAACCTACCAGGTAATATCTGCACCCCAACCTACCTGGCAGACACAGCAAAAAAGCTAGGACGCAGATTCAGTAAACTACAGGTCAAGGTGCTAACTGAAAAACAGATGGAAAAGTTGGGTATGGGCGCTCTGCTCTCGGTCGCCAAGGGGAGCCGACAGCCGGCCAAGCTTATCGTGATGGAATATCGCGGTGGCAAGGCCAATAGCAAGCCGGTAGTCCTGGTAGGTAAGGGACTCACCTTCGATGCTGGGGGAATCTCAATCAAACCATCTAACGCCATGGATGAGATGAAATACGACATGTGTGGTGGTGCCAGCGTATTGGGGACCATGTCTGCCTGCCTGGAGATGCAGCTACCTATCAACCTGGTAGGAATCATCCCTACCACTGAAAACCTTCCAGATGGTGCCGCCAACAAACCTGGCGATATTGTGACCAGCATGTCCGGGCAGACTATAGAAGTGCTCAATACCGACGCTGAAGGGCGACTTATTCTGTGTGATGCACTAACCTATGCCGAACGTTTCAAACCGGCTGTAGTTATCGATATAGCCACCCTGACAGGTGCCTGTGTCGTTGCCCTGGGACACCACGCTTCAGGGCTACTGGGCAACAACGAGCAACTAACCGCTGAGCTCCTGGCGGCTGGCGAACAGAGTGGTGACCGAGTCTGGCAGCTACCGCTATGGGATGAGTATCAAAAACAGATAGACAGTACCTTCGCAGACATCGCCAATATCGGCACCCCTGGTGGTGGCGCTGGTACCATTACCGCTGCCTGCTTTCTCTCCCGTTTCACCAAGAAGTTGAATTGGGCACACTTGGATATAGCTGGCAGTGCATGGAATAGTGGCACGGACAAAGGGTCAACTGGACGGCCGGTGCCACTGCTCACCCAGTTCCTGCTTAAGCGGTGCGGTCGTAGCGGATAAATATGACACAAGTTGATTTCTACATTATGGGAGAACAGGCAAAAGGCGACCGCTATCGTCTGGCCTGTCGCTTGACTGAAAAGGCGTGGCAACAGGGCCACAGGGTATACCTACACACCAACTCAGCAGCGGAGTCGCGCCATCTTGACCAACTATTGTGGACCTTCCGTCAAGGTAGCTTTCTGCCCCATGGAATATCTTCTGAGACCGATCCTGAGCTCAACCCTATACTGATAGGGGATGGTGATAATAGTGGAGATGAACACGATGTGTTGATTAACCTGGCCACCGATGTGCCAGAGTTTTTCAGCCGTTTTAGCCGGGTTGCAGAGCTGGTAGATCAGGATGCGAAGATCAAACAAGATAGTCGCCAACGCTTTCGTTTCTATCGTGACCGCGGTTATCCATTAAATACACATGAGATCAATAAATAGTGGCCGATAATTTCGACAACGACGAGCAGAATGAGGTATCAGTAGCTATCGACAAAGATGGCATCCCGATCCTGGATGACGTGGTAGATTCCGATAAGATTGAGTCAGAACCACAGGCATCACCATCAAACAAGGGCCAGGGTCTCAACCTGCCGGATCGTACAGTCCTGATAGCGGCAATGCGAAAACAGCTAAACCGGCAGATAGAGAGTGAGTTGCAAGTGATGGCCCAACAGGTTGCCGCAACGACAGCCAAAAAACTGTCGTCGAGCATTGAACGAGTGATTTGGAAAGAGCTACAGTGCGCTCTTGGCGACCAGCTGGATAAGATGCTTGAGAAGAGCGACAAATCACCGGCAGATGGTGATGAATAGCGCCTGTTAACTACCAGCGATGCTAAATACCCTGCCCTGTGCCCTATCGGAAAACTGGAAATTAACGCAGAGTTAGCACAGACATGGGGTGACATGTCTATGCCGTTTGTTATGTAGCCGCAAATGGACGCCAACAACCGCAAACGTTCGCAAATAATTCAAAATCTTTTGCGTAAATTCGCGGTGATTTGCGTTTATTACTCAATAAATAAACACCACCCGAAGATGCCAGCTCCAAACTCACGCCCTAGCTACTCAACCACCACTCGATCTACCCGCTGAAAACCCCGCGGTAGCTTATTCCCACGGCGGCCACGCTCCCCCTGGTAGTGATCCAGATCGGATGGCTTTAGGGTGATGTGTCGCTTACCAGAGAAGGCGGTAAGTTTGCCACTGGCTGGTACAGCGGCTATGGCGACCACATATTCCTCCCGTGCCACCACCCGCTTCCCTGGAATACCGATAATCTTATTACCCTTACCGCGGCTCATGATAGGCAGTTGGGAGAGAGGAAACAGCAGCATGCGCCCGATATTGGTGATGGCTGCCACCCTATCAGTCTCTACATCGGAGACCATGGCAGGCCGCAGTACTTGAGCCCCCCTAGGCAATGTCAGCAGTGCCTTACCTGTCCTGTTTTTACTGTAGAAATCTTGTAGCTGCACCACAAAACCATATCCAGCATCTGATGCCACTAGGTATAACTGCTCGGGATCTCCCCCTAGCACCGCCCTAAATACGGCATCACCGGCCGGTGACAACCTGCCGGTAAGCGGCTCCCCCTGACCACGCGCAGATGGCATGGTATGAGCCGGGGTAGAATAGCTGCGGCCAGCGCTATCAAGGAATACTACCTGTTGATTGCTACGCAGGTGTGCCGCATCAAGAAAGCTGTCGCCTGCCTTGTAGTTCAGTGCAGTAGGGTCAATTTCATGCCCCTTGGCACTACGGACCCAACCTTTCTCCGAAAGGACAACTGTCACCGGCTCACTCGGAAGCAGATCGTTCTCGCCCAGCGCCTCTGCCAACTGCCGCTCGACGATAGGGGAGCGGCGCTCATCACCATACTCCTCTGCATCCGCCTGGATCTCCTTGCGGATCATAGTCTTCATACGCTGTTTTGAACCGAGGGTCTTCTCCAGCTGCTCCTGCTCCTGCTGCAGCTCTTTCTGCTCTGCCTTTAGCTTAATCTCTTCCAGCCGGGCCAACTGGCGTAGCTTGGTATCAAGGACATGATCGGCCTGGATTGCAGAGAGCTTGAAGCGTTTCATCAGCTCCTCTTTGGGTTTATCCGAGCTGCGGATAATCTTGATCACCTCATCGATATTCAACAGGGCAATCAGCAATCCATCCAGCAGGTGCAAACGGTCTTTTACCTTACCAAGACGGTACTTCAGGCGACGCTCTACAGTGTCATAACGGAATTTCA
This sequence comes from Sedimenticolaceae bacterium, assembly GCA_050304615.1. Classification (GTDB taxonomy): domain Bacteria; phylum Pseudomonadota; class Gammaproteobacteria; order Chromatiales; family Chromatiaceae; genus CBFDBF01. The sequence continues at coordinate 20,967 of JBNLDW010000012.1, read as the reverse complement.
ACCACTCCTTGAGGAACTGCCGTAGATCCTTGACCTGGGGCCTGCCATCAAGACCAATGACATTCAGGTTTACCCGGTAACTCCGCTCCAGATCGGTGGTGGCAAATAGATGAGACATTAACTGCTCTATATCCACCCGATTGGAGCGCGGCATGATAATAAGCCTGGTTGGATTCTCATGGCACGACTCATCCCGCAGATCTTCAACCATCGGTAGTTTCCGCGCCTGCATCTGCTGGGCTATCTGCTCCATGACACGCGCACCAGAAACCTGATGCGGGAGGGCAGTAATGACAATATCACCACCCTCCAACTCATACCTAGCCCGCAGTCGAAAGCTGCCGTTCCCTTTTTGGTAAATCTGCTGTAGTTCTGACTTTGGGGTAATAATCTCTGCTGCGGTAGGGAAATCTGGACCGGTAATATGCTTGCACAGATCATCCAGGGTAGCCCTTGGGTTCTCCAACAAATGGATACATGCGGCAGCCACCTCCCGCAGATTGTGTGGCGGTACATCAGTCGCCATACCAACAGCTATACCAGAAGTACCATTAAGCAGCAGATTGGGTAGACGGGCCGGCAGCACCACGGGCTCCTGCAAGGTGCCATCAAAGTTTGGCTGCCATTCCACCGTCCCATGCCCCAATTCTGACAACAGCGTCTGAGAGTAGGCCGTCAACCGTGCCTCAGTGTAGCGCATGGCGGCGAATGACTTGGGATCATCCGCAGAACCCCAGTTGCCCTGACCATCAATCAGCGGGTAGCGATATGAGAAACCCTGGGCCATCAGAACCATCGCCTCATAACAGGCACTATCACCATGTGGGTGAAACTTACCCAACACATCGCCCACGGTGCGGGCCGACTTCTTAAATTTGGCGACTGCCGACAGACCCAGTTCAGACATGGCATAGACAATCCGCCGCTGTACTGGCTTGAGGCCGTCTCCGATATGGGGCAGTGCCCGATCCAGAATAACGTACATGGAGTAATCCAAGTATGCCTTCTCGGAGAACTCCTTCAGCGGCATCTGCTCGATGCCCTCCAGATTTAACTCCAGCTCTCTACTCATCGCTTATGACTCTATCTGCACACTTAAACTTGAACGTAAACAATACTGAATATGGCTGGACCAGATGCCACTTATTTAAACCATCTCTGGTATTCAGTTTGTTGGTACTCTTCCCAGTGGGGGTGCTTTATGGTGTTTATGGCCTCTTCTGGATCGCGCGGAAAGGGTGGAGTACACAGGTAGTGCTCAAGTAGATCCTTGCGATACTTTATGTGCCTTAGATTCTGAATCGGACGCCACTCCGGCTCACGAAATGGCTTAAGCTTGCCATCGCCAGTACCGAACGCATATATCTTATACTCGGCACTGTCACAACGCATCCCCTCATAAAAGACATTTTTCGCCCCTGTCGTGGAGCTGATCACTAGTGTATAGCGGATTACAGAGTCATTCTCTCCAACCGAAATTGAACTCGTATCGATAAAATACTCAAAACGGTCTTCCGACGCATCGACTATAAATTCCAGCAAATTGTCGTCTTCTGGGTATGGCGGTATTTTAGTGCTCCCCTCCTCCCACTTATATTCTGTGATCTGATCTTCCGAAATATCTCCCTTGTTGGGCATCTCATCAACAATAGGGATCGGTTTCCTGGCGCTGACATCTGTCGCCAATACCAGTAAAAAGGCGGTTATTACTAAAAGTAGATAAGATTGTCTCATATTCATTCCCGTATATATTTTCCAAACAGAGTGTTCACACCTCTGCCAGATCACCCTTACTCTGTAGCCACGCCCTGCGATCGGGAGAGCGTTTTTTGGCCAGCAACATGTCCATAATACTGTTGCTCTTGTCGCCTGACTCTATGGTCAACTGCACCAGTCGCCTGGTATCCGGATGGATCGTAGTCTCACGCAGCTGTAATGGGTTCATCTCTCCCAGCCCCTTGAAGCGCTGCACATTAATCTTACCCTTGATCTTCTCTGCTGCAATACGATCCAGTACTCCTTGTTTCTCCCCATCATCCAAGGCGTAAAATACCCGCTTGCCTACATCGATACGATACAGTGGAGGCATAGCCACATAGACGTGCCCCTCCTCTACCAGTTTACGAAAATGGCGCAGAAACAGGGCGCATAACAGAGTGGCAATATGCGCTCCATCAGAGTCGGCATCGGCGAGTATACACACTTTACCAAAGCGCAGACGAGAGAGATCATCCACACCTGGATCAACCCCTATGGCCACTGCAATATCGTGCACTTCTTGTGATGCCAACACTTCAGAAGAGTCTACCTCCCAAGTATTGAGGATCTTCCCACGTAGTGGCATGACCGCCTGAAATTCCCGATCACGGGCCTGTTTGGCTGAGCCACCGGCAGAATCGCCCTCAACCAGAAACAACTCACTACGCCGGGGATCTGGAATACTGCAATCCGCCAGTTTGCCCGGCAAGGCTGGTCCCTGGGTAATCTTCTTTCTACTAACCTTGCGTCCTGCCCTAGCCCTGGCCTGGGCCGCATCTATCGCCAGTTCGGCGATCATCTCACCAGCCTCGGTATTCTGATTGAGCCAGAGGCTGAAGGCATCCTTCACCACCCCAGTGACAAAGGCAGCACATTCGCGAGATGAAAGCCTCTCTTTGGTCTGACCAGAAAATTGTGGCTCAGACAGTTTTACTGACAAAATATAACTACAGCGGTTCCATACATCATCAGGGGTCAGCTTGACACCGCGCGGTAATAGACTACGAAATTCACAGAACTCCCTGACCGCATCCGTCAGACCGGTACGCAACCCATTCACATGAGTACCGCCCTGCGCCGTGGGGATAAGATTGACATAACTCTCGGTTATGGCATCTCCGCCCTCCGGCAGCCAGACCACTGCCCACTCCGCCGCCTCGTTATTACCTGACATGGAACCGATAAAAGGCTCATCCGGCAAGATCGGCAGCTCCTGCAACTCGTCTAGTAGATAATCCTTGAGGCCATCCTCATATACCCACTCCGTCTCCTCACCGCTCGCCTCGTCCCAAAAACGCACCAGCAGACCAGGACAGAGCACCGCCTTTGCTCGCAGCAGATGCAGCAGGTGACGCTTAGTGAACTTTACAGTGTCAAAGTACTTGGGATCTGGCCAGAACCGCACCGTAGTGCCGCTGTTATTCTTACCTACACTACCCACGACCTCCAGCTCTGATGCCTTCTCGCCATCGGCGAAGGCCATGTTGTACTCTTTGCCATCACGCTTGACCCACACCTCCAGGTGCAGGGAGAGGGCATTGACCACCGATACCCCAACTCCATGTAGTCCTCCAGAGAAACGGTAGTTCTTGTTGGAGAATTTGCCACCGGCGTGTAGCTTGGTGAGGATTACCTCAACCCCGGGCCGCCCCTCCTGTGGGTGAAGATCAACTGGCATGCCCCTACCATCATCTGTCACCTCCAGGGATCCGTCCTTATATAGTGAGACATCTATAGTGGTGGCAAATCCAGCCACTGCCTCATCCACACTGTTGTCCACCACCTCCTGTGCCATATGATTTGGGCAGGAGGTGTCGGTATACATACCAGGCCGCTTACGCACCGGCTCTAGGCCGCTGAGCACCTCAATATCAGAGGCATTATAGGAACTGTTGCTCATCAATTATCCGAAAATCTGTGATCCATCCGGGAACCTACTGTAGCAGTCACAAAGTAACCCGCAAGGTATAATAGGAATATGTGTTCATTAATCCTGCAAATTCAACGATATATCCTGCACCATCAGGGCTGTAGTCCAGCCTAAAGAAATAGCGTATCGAGCCGATAGATATATTTGCATGTAACTAAGGCCAAATGTTGCGCTCAGGCGCTTGGTTTTCCTTGCAGCTACCGGAATCACGCCGAGATCACGTCATAATCGATAACCGGTAAGTGCTTGGAGCGCCCTCACAACGTTCTCGCCCAAGGGAGCTCTTGCTGGTGCCAGCAATGAATTATAACTGCCCGACAAGAAATTGATAGCAGGCTATGCCACTGGATCCAAGAAAAACCGCCATCTTCAGCAAACAGACAGACCAACTTTATGAAGGTTTAAAGTTTTCTGCAGCCGGCCATATAATATTGGCCGTTATATTGGTTCTCGTAATTGGCCTAAGAGAAAATCCTGTTAGTGCATGGATCTGGCTCGCACTACTCTCTGCCCTCAGCCTGTTTCGCCTGGGAGCGGCAATTATGTATGCCCGTCTCAGCTACCATGATAAACAATGCCGTAACTGGCGACTGCAATTCAATATCGGTGCAACTCTGACAGCCATTCTCTGGTCTGCATCTTTATGGCTATTTTACCCTCATGATTCCCAAGCCTATCAAGCAATGATGATCCTAACTATGGGCGGAATAGCCGGTGTTGCCATCGCCTCACTCGCCTATGATCGCTTTATTGCAACTCTGTTTCTGCTCATTATTCTGGTTAATACAGAGGCCCGCCTGTTACTGGAAAACAGTCTCTTTGCATATGAACTTGCCGTGCTGGTACTGCTTTATCATATATTCATTATCAGGGGAGGACGTGATATTGGCTCCAAAAACCTTGAACTACTGGCACTGCGGGAGGATATGGAGAAGCACAATCTAACCCTGCTGGCTGCAACCGAACAAGCCGCGCACATTGGCTACTGGCAGTGGAACATAGAATCTGAGCAGCTGCAGCTATCTCCCAACCTGAGCTCGATGTGCGGCATCACTGATCAGTTTGTAAACCTGGACTTCTATCTAGACAGGATCCATAAGGATGATCGCAACCGTTTTCAAACAGCCATGGACGCCGCACGTTATCGCGGTGAAGAGAATGGTATTGAGTACCGTCTGCATAGTAGTAAAGCTGATAAATGGATAGATATGAACCAGGTTATCAAGCAGGTTACAGATATTTCCAACAAGAAACTCATCCTTGGCACAGTGCAAGATATATCGGCCATTAAATCTGCCGAACAAAAGATGATGGATATGGCCTACTTCGATGATCTCACCGGGTTGGCAAATCTAGGACATTTTCGTCAACACCTGATTGAACAGATTAAACACTCTGATCGGAACAATCTGCAACTGGCAGTAATATACATTGATATTGATGGCTTCAAACAAATCAACGATGAAATGGGATATGCAAACGGCGACCTATTTCTGCAAAAATTTTCTGCCCAGCTTAAGGCGAAAATCCGAGCAGAGGATTTTCTGGCACGCATCGGTGGCGATAAATTCAGTATGGTTATGGCCAACATACAGGACAATGACGCTGTGACCCAGATAACCAAGCGCTGTCTTGCAAAAAACTTCCAAGAGATAGTGATTGACGAACAGAAGATCACCCCTAAGATGAGTATTGGTATCGCTATATACCCACAGGATGGGAACGACGTAGATACCCTGCTAAAAGCGGCCGATACCGCAATGCACATAGCAAAAATAGACCTTGAGCATGACTTTGCCTTTTATGATGCAGAGATGACAGTAGGTATTGTGCAGCGTCTGAAACTTGAAAAAGAGCTACAACAGGCACTAATCAACAATGAATTCAAGCTGGTTTACCAGCCTAAAGTATCACTCAAACAGAGGGGAATGAGCGGAGTTGAAGCACTCATACGCTGGCACCATCCGCAACGCGGTATAGTGCAACCAGATAAATTTATCGCAGCAGCAGAACGTATCGGCCTGATCAATAAAATCGGTGAGTGGGTGCTGACAACGGCATGTCAACAGCTACAACAGTGGAAGGCAGCGGGCCTAAAACTGAATATGGCGGTAAATGTATCATCTTCTCACTTCAGTTCACCTAATTTTGTCGAGGTGGTAAATCAAGCCATGCTTGATCACGACCTAGACGAGGGTGAGCTGGAAATAGAGATCACTGAAAGCATGAGCCGTGATGCGGAACAGCATGCCAAGATATGCCGTAAACTACACCAGGTAGGCGTCAGAATAGCGGTCGATGATTTTGGTACCGGTTACTCCTCCCTCTCCGTATTAAAAAAGTTGGATATAGACACCCTTAAGGTTGACCGTGCGTTCGTTAAAAACCTGCCAAATGACAAAGCATCCGTCATGATGGTCAAGGCCATTGTCAACATGGCTGATGGCCTTGATTTTGATGTTATTGCCGAGGGGGTTGAAAAACTTGAACAGCTACAGTTCCTACAGAAACTTGGGTGTCCTTATATCCAGGGCTTCTATTTCAGTAAGCCAGTAGTGGCGGATGAAATACCGCTATTAGTTAAGAGTGGGTTTCAATTTCCAGATATAGATGAGGAGTCACCTAATCATCCTTATCTGACGACTGCCCACTGATACTGGATATTGGCACACTGACACTGCTGGGCTGTGGTTGCCCTTTATAAAATGGCTGTTCTGGCTCTTTTCCCGCCGCATCGGCCAGCTCTCGTTCACGCAGCGCAAGCAGTTTGAGACAGTCACGGATACCATGCACGGTATCTTCTGTCAGGGGATATGGCTGTCCCGCCTCAGGTGTTATCTCTCGGATAATACTGGTCAGGACCTTGCGCATTACCATGAGTATCTCTTGCTCTTTTGATTCCATCTCTATACACCTGTAGTTAGATTAGCTAACAGTTCTGCTAGCTCTGCTTCGTTGAGAATGGTAACGCCCAACTCTTCCGCCTTTTGCCGCTTGGAGCCGGCATCTTCACCTGCAATCACATAATCGCTATTTTTGGAGACACTAGAGGTAACCTTGGCTCCCAATGATTGCAACTGCTCTTTAACCTCGGCACGTGGTCGACTGAGGGTGCCGGTAAGTACTATGACCTTACCATCCAGTGGCGCGCCCTCTTCTCTAGCCTCCATTGCCGGCCAGTGGATACCAGATGCCAGCAACTGAGCAATGGTCTCCCGATTATGTGGCTGCCGAAAAAAGGTGATGATATGTTCTGCCACCACCGGGCCGATATCTGGTATCTGCTGCAGGGCCTCTGCCGACTCTTCCTGCATTATATCCTGCAAATTATTGTAGTGGATGGCTAGTGAGTTGGCAGTGGCCTCCCCCACCTCACGGATACCCAAGGCATAGAGAAAACGTGGCAGTGTTGTCTGTTTGCTCTTCTCTAGTGCCTGCACAATATTGTTTGCCGACAGCTCTCCCATACGCTCCATCCCGGCCAACTGCTGCGGCTGCAATCGATACAGATCGGCTGGAGTGGCCAGCATTCCCTTATCTACCAACTGCTCTATCAGCTTGTCGCCAAGCCCCTCGATATCCATCGCCGTACGGGAGGCGAAGTGTTTTATCGACTCCTTAAGTTGAGCCGGACAATAGAGCCCACCACTACAACGCAGTATCGCTGCATCGGTATCACGTATAAGTTCGGAACCACAAACTGGACACTGCTGCGGCATATTGAATGGCTGGCTATCAGCGGGGCGCTTCTCCATGACCACTCTAACCACCTGTGGAATCACATCCCCCGCCCGGCGAACTATAACGGTGTCTCCAACCCGCACATCCTTGCGCCGAATTTCATCTTCGTTGTGTAGGGTTGCGTTGGTGACTGTCACCCCGGCGACTGTCACCGGCTGCAACCTGGCAACCGGGGTTATGGCACCAGTACGCCCCACCTGTACATCTATGGCCAGCAGTCTGGTCAACTCCTCTTGAGCAGGGAATTTTTGGGCAATGGCCCAGCGCGGCGCACGTGATACAAAACCGAGTCTTTGTTGCAGGTCGAGCCGATCCACCTTAAACACAACGCCGTCGATATCGTAGCCCAACCCGTCACGTCGCTCCTCCAGTTGCCGGTAGTAGGCGAGACAGCCGTCCACACCGGTGACCAACTGCAGTTCCGGAGATACCGGCAGACCCCATCCACCGAGCATAGCAATGCTGGCACTATGGGTCTCTGCCAGGGGGGCATCGGTAATCTCACCAAAGCCGTAACACAATATGGTCAGCGGTCGTTGTGCCGTGATCCTTGAATCTAGCTGGCGTAGCGATCCGGCCGCTGCATTCCGTGGATTGGCAAACTCCTTCTCTCCTGACTCTCTGGCTCGCCGGTTCATCTCTTCAAACCCGGCGCGCGGCATATAGACTTCACCCCGCACCTCTAGAACCTTTGGCCAACCACTGCCGCTTAGCCGTAGCGGCAAGGCATGGACAGTACGCACGTTCTGCGTTACATCTTCACCTTGGCGTCCATCGCCACGGGTGGCCGCCTGCAGCAACACCCCATCTTCATAGCGTAGACTTATCGCTAGACCATCTATTTTTGGCTCGGCAACATAGCTTATCTCATGCTCGCTCTGTAGCCGCTCCCGCACCCTGCGGTCAAACTCCATCATCTCCTGCGCGGAGAAGGCGTTGTCCAGGGATAACATGGGGACCTTGTGAGCCACGCTGGTAAAAGAGGAGAGCGGCGCCGAGCCCACCCTCTGGGTTGGTGAATCAGGTGAAAGCAGGTCTGGATGTTGTGCCTCCAGCTGTTGGAGCTCTCGCATCAGGCGGTCATATTCACTATCGGGGATCTGCGGATCGTCCAGCAGGTGGTAATTACGGTTGTGCCGCTCTATCTCGGCACGCAGTTGACCGACTCGCTTACGAATCGCCTCAGAGCTACTCATCTCTTGCTGCGGGCTAGTTGTAGCTTTCGGTGGTACTCCTGAATCTCTTGCCGCATATGCTCTATTGTCTGCTTGCTTAGATCACTGTGGCTCTCATCCTGAAGCGATCCATCCAGTAAGGTGGCCAGTCGCTCGGCAACAGAGAGCATCTCAGAGAACAGGGTAAGGCCATCCAGAGGGCCCGGCAGAATAGCGAAGAGAGTCAAACCTGGAGTAGAAAACTCATCCATCGCTGCGATCGGAAAGGTGCCAGGATGCACCATATTGGCAAGACTAAAAAGTATAGCGCCAGCCCCTTTATCATCGCTATAACGGTGGTAGATATCCATCTCCCCATACTCCAGCTCCAGCTCGGCAACAACACAGAGGATATCATCTCCACTAAACAGACTAACCCCTTTGCGGGGTACTATGTTTATCTGAATAATCTTGTTGGGCAGATCGTTTGTATTGTGTGGCTTTTTCGCCTGACGTCGCTTGTCATTCAAAAAAGGTAGGGATATCTGTTCTCCAGGAAGAATCTTTTTATCGCTGTTTTTCTTCGCTAGAACCGGTTCTAACGGATCATCCAAGATGGGGATCTCTACTAGCTCATCCTCAATCTCCTGTCTCACCCCATCTCCTGCGCTCCACAATGGCTCCCTGCGTTGTACAGGCTTAGTAGTAGGCTCAGGTTGAAATATATCGCCGTCAACCACCCGTCTCTCCTCGTACCGCTCTTCGCGGCCACGTCTGAAACGGTCAGCCAAATAGATACCCAAAACCAGAGCGACTCCGGCAAGAAACAGAATCAGGCGCAGGATATCGGCTTTCATATAAAACAACGGTCTCCGTCGATGAATATCAGCATAATGTTAACAGTCCTTAGCTTGCCGCCATTAAGGCCGCCTCCTCAACGTCCACTGACACCATTCTGGATACACCTGCCTCATGCATGGTTACACCGGTCAGGTGTTGCGCAATCTCCATGGTAACCTTGTTATGGGTGATAACGATAAACTGCACCCGCTCCGACATAGATTTTACCAACTCACAAAATCGCACCACGTTGGCATCATCCAATGGGGCATCAACCTCATCCAGCATGCAGAATGGTGCTGGATTGAGCTCAAATATAGCAAACACCAGGGCCACCGCAGTCAACGCCTTCTCTCCACCAGATAGCAAGTGAATGCTGGTATTGCGCTTGCCTGGAGGCTGAGCCATTACGGTCACACCTGTATCCAGCAGGTCTTCACCGGTCAGCTGCAGATAGGCGTGGCCACCAGCAAACAGTTTTGGAAACTTATCCTGCAGGCCAGTATTGACCTTGTCAAAGGTCTCTTTGAAGCGGGTGCGGGTCTCCCGGTCAATCTTATGAATGGCACTCTCCAGAGTCTCCAGCGCCTTGGTCACATCAGCATGTTGTGCGTCCAGATACTGTTTACGCTCAGACTGCTCTTCGAACTCATCAATGGCTGCCAGGTTGATCGCACCAAGACGGCTTATCTTGGTGCCCATCTGCACCAGCTGCTCTTCCCACGCCTCCTGGTTAGCGTCCTGTGGCAGCTGTGCCAACAGTTCATCCCGGACAAAACCCGCTTCATTGATCTGCTCATCTATGGTTTGATGCCGCACCAACAGCTCCTGCCGCCGCATTTTTCCCTGCTCCAGGGTATCGCGCTCCTGCTGTACCTTCTGTTCTGCCTCGCTACGCTGCTGCTCTTTATTGCGCAACGCGGCCTCAATCTCCTCCAAGCCCTGGCGTGCTGCCTTCATCTCTTCCTCTACTCCAACCCGCTGCTGCAGTTGTTGCTCCAGCCCCAGCTGTTGTGCCTGTAGTGGCTCTTTGCCATCGCGTATTGCGGTCAGCAGCTCCTCCCGCCGAGTCGACAGATGTACTATCTGCCCTTTCATACGCTCCAGATTCTGGTGCAGTGAGCTACGCGATGAGCGCATAGACTCTATCTTTAGGGCGATCTCATGCTCTTTGGCACGCTGTTGCTGTGCCTCTCTCTTGGCACTATCCAGGGCCTGACGTAACTTCTCCCGCTGACCGGACAATACCTCACGTCTGCGGCTAAGGGAATCGATCTCTTGCAGCGCACCATGCAACCGCTGCTGGCACTGTTGCAGCTCGCTCTGGTCTCGCTCCATCTGCTGCTGTAGCTCGGCCATCTCATGCCGCACCGTAGCATCACGGCTCTTTAGATGCTCTGCCTGTGCCTTTCTACCGCTGAGGCTAGAGCGAACATCTGCCAACTCCGCCTGTAGCTTGTTGGCCGCCAGCTGCAGCTGCTCCCTGGATTGCTCCGCCTGTTGCAGGCTCTCCTTACCAGTCTTGAGGGCCATGGCATATTCATCCACGCTGCGCTCTAACTCTTGCTGCTGTCGGCTGAGATCTTTGATCTCTTCCCCTCGTTGCAACAATCCGTGATCCGACTCCCGGCTAAGGCGGAGCCAGTCAGATCCAATCCAGATACCATCCATGGTTATCAGCGACTCGCCAGCCTTGAGGGTACTGCGCATCTCCAGAGCCCGATCCAGGCTATCTGCCACCTTCACCCCTGCCAACAATGAATCCAGCGGCCACGGTGCCTTTATCCGCTGCAGCAGCCAATCATCACCTGAACTCCAACCGGATGCCGGCGCAGTTGTATCAAACAGAGTGACACTACCTTCGCTGAGCCCTTCTATATCGCTGGCTATGGTCGTTAGATCATCTGTGCAGACCGCCTGCAGATGAAAACCAAGCACCACCTCCACCGCCTTCTGCCAGCCAGACTCTACCTCTATCATCTCTGCCAGTCGTGCCGCCCGATCCAACCCTTTCTGCTCCAGCCACTCTGAGGCACCGCTCTTGTCTCTACCCAACGCCGCCTCTTGCAACGCCTCTAGTGAGGCCAGACGACCTTGGACTGTATGTAGCTCGACCTTCACAGCATCCTGCTTGTTGATCAATTGGGCATTAGTATCACGTACGGCATGGATGTTTTTACTCGCCAGCTCAAGCTGTTGCAGCTGCTCTTCCGTCTGCTGTACATACCCCCTCTCCCCATCCAGTAGCTGTTCGATCTCCTGTTGCAGGGTACTGGCCTGGAGCCGTTGTAACTCCTCGTCCAGGCGTTCATATCGCGCCTGCATCTCTTTCTGCTGCTGCTCCAGATGGTTAATACGGGCACGCTCTACCTGGGCAGTCTGTGCCGGTTCTGCTGCCTGCCGGTTAAACTCATCCCACTCGTTCTGCCAGGCAAGCAGCGTCCTCTCCTCTTGGGCCAACCGCTGGCTTGCCGTCTGCTCACTGTTGCGCGCCGCCATAAGATGCGGCTCATCCTGCTCCAGGCTGGTGGTCAGTTCCTGCAGTCGCTCACTATCCTTGCCCCTTAACTCTTCTGACTCACGCCAAGCCTGCTCGATCTGCTGTAGATCAAGCTCCTGCTGTCTGGCTACTTCAGTGGCATGTTTAATCGACTGCTCTAAACGAGCGATCTCAGATCCAACCTTATAGAAGCGCCCCTGAATAAGATTAAATTTTTCGTTGGCAGAGTGTTGCTCGCTCCGTCCCTGTTCAATCTCCGACTCCAACTTGCGTTGCGCGGCAACCGCCGCCTCCATTTTTGTCTCCTGCTCCGTCAGCAAACCCTGCTGCTGTTTAAGAGATTCGTCCATGGCACGAGAGCGTAGCGCCAACATCTCCCCTTTTAGTGTCCTCTCCTGCTGCTTCAGTTTTTTGTATCGCGCTGCGGTTGCCGCCTGCCGCTTGAGACGCTGCAGCTGCTTATCCACCTCCTCCAGAAGATCATCCAACCGACTTAGATTGTCCCTGGTATGCCTGATGCGGTTCTCCGTCTCTCGCCGCCTCTCCTTGTATTTAGAGATACCTGCCGCCTCTTCCAGGAAGGCACGCAGATCTTCCGGCTTGGCCTCGATAAGTCGGGATATCATGCCCTGTTCAATGATGGAGTAACTACGTGGACCCAGCCCTGTACCCAGGAACAGATCGGTGACATCCCGACGCCGACAACGCACACCATTAAGGGTATAAGAGGACTGCCCGTCGCGCTGTACCTGGCGCTTTACCGAGATCTGGCTATATTGCGCATACTGCCCGCCGGCACTGCCATCACTGTTATCAAACAGCAGCTCGATTCCAGCCATGCCGACCGGTTTACGCGAAGAGGAGCCATTGAATATCACATCAGCCATCGACTCTCCGCGCAGCATCTTGGCGGAGCTTTCACCCATCACCCAGCGCACAGCATCGATTATGTTAGATTTACCGCATCCATTGGGGCCGACAATGCCAACCAGATTACTTGGAATAGGTACAGTCGTCGGATCCACAAATGATTTGAATCCGGCAAGTTTAATTTTCTCAAGACGCATGAAGATTTAGCCCGTATAATCGTCCGTTAACTACAGATATGGATAATGATACCACTATGCCGACCAGGCCCCAAAAGAGTCTTGAGACATTCGCCAACCCGTACCCAGAGCGGGACTATACCATCCGCATCGAAGTACCGGAATTCACCTGTCTCTGCCCCAAAACCGGACAACCTGATTTTGCCGAGCTATCAATTGAGTATGTGGCCGACCAGCTCTGTGTCGAACTGAAGTCCCTCAAGATGTATGTCTGGTCGTTCCGTGATCAGGGAGCCTTTCATGAGGCGGTGACCAACCAGATATTGAGCGACCTGGTAGCGGCTATCAAACCTCGCTTCATGCGGTTGACCGCCGAGTTCAATGTGCGTGGCGGCATCTATACTACAATAGTCACCGAGCACCGAGCCGAGGGATGGCAGCCTGCCGATCCAGTCAATCTAGCCTGACAGACGGACACTATGCGCGATCTAAAAACAGTACAAATCGGAATTGTCGGCCTCGGTTATGTAGGCCTCCCACTGGCAGTGGAGTTTGGGAAACACTTCCCTACCCTTGGTTTTGATATTAATGCCAAGCGGATTGCCGAACTCAAGCAGGGGCACGATGTTACCCAGGAGACGGATGCAGATGAGCTCTCCCAGGCCAACAAGCTCAACTTTAGCAGTAGCCAGGATGCCCTTGCCGACTGTAACGTCTATATAGTTACCGTCCCCACCCCAATCGATGGACACAAACAGCCGGATCTGACCCCGCTGCGGTCAGCCAGCCGCACGGTCGGGGCCGCCCTGAAAAAGGGTGACATAGTAATCTACGAATCAACCGTCTATCCAGGTGCCACCGAAGAGGTCTGCATCCCGATACTGGAAGAGCTCTCCGGCCTTCGTTTCAACCAGGACTTTTTTGCCGGTTACAGCCCGGAACGGATCAATCCTGGAGACCGGGAACACCGTCTGCCGACTATCGTCAAGGTGACCTCTGGCTCCACCCCGGAGGTGGCCGATTTTGTGGATGAGCTCTACCGCCAAATCATCACTGCCGGCACTCACAAGGCGAGCAGCATCAAGGTGGCCGAGGCGGCCAAGGTGATCGAGAATACACAGCGTGATGTAAATATTGCATTGATCAATGAGCTGGCGCTCATCTTCGACCGGCTGGGGATCGACACCCTGGAGGTACTGGAGGCCGCCGGCAGCAAATGGAACTTCCTCCCCTTTCGCCCCGGACTGGTTGGGGGGCACTGCATCGGGGTCGACCCTTACTACCTGACCCACAAGGCACAGGCGATAGGCTATCAGCCGGAAATCATCCTGGCCGGTCGCCGCATCAACGACAGCATGGGGAGGTATGTGGTTAGCGCGGTCATCAAGCTGATGATCAAACGAGATATCCCGGTTGCCAACAGTCGAGTGCTGATCCTTGGATTGACCTTTAAGGAGAATTGCCCAGATATCCGCAATACCAGAGTGATCGACATGGTCGAGGAGCTGCAGAGCTACGGCGCCAGTGTAGACCTATATGACCCATGGGTAGATGCGGCAGAGGCAAAGGCTGAACTTGGCGTTGAGATGATCGAAAAGCTGACCCATGAGAGCTACGACGCAATCATCCTGGCCGTGCCCCACGACCAGTTCCGTGAGATGGGGGCAGAGCAACTACGCCGGCTGGGCAAGCCGAAATCGGTCTTTTATGACATCAAACATATACTGCCATCCGAAATAGTGGATGGCAGTCTGTAACAACACCTGGAGCTATGATGAAAGTATTGGTTACCGGTAGTGCCGGTTTTATCGGTTCGGCACTCTCCCTGCGTCTACTCGAGAGAGGCGATGAAGTTATTGGTATTGACTCGCTGAATGACTACTACGACGTCAATCTAAAAAAGGCGCGTCTGGCACGGACTACCCCACACCCTAACTACACTGATCTGCGCGTCAACCTGGAGGACCGCGAGGCAATGGCGGATGCCTTCAGCACCCACCGCCCCGATCGGGTGGTCAACCTGGCCGCCCAGGCCGGGGTACGCTACTCCATTGAAAACCCGCAGTCATATATCGACACCAATCTGGTAGGTTTTGGCAATGTCCTAGAGGGCTGCCGCCACAATGGGATAAAGCACCTGGTCTACGCCTCCAGTAGTTCGGTCTATGGGGCCAATACCAACATGCCATTTTCTGTGCATGACAACGTAGACCACCCACTGAGTCTCTACGCCGCCAGCAAGAAGGCCAATGAGCTTATGGCCCACACCTATAGCCACCTCTACGACATACCAACTACCGGGCTACGCTTCTTTACCGTCTACGGCCCATGGGGTCGCCCCGACATGGCGCTGTTTATGTTTACTCAGAAGATCCTGGCAGGTGAGCCGATCGATGTATTCAACTACGGCAACCATCGGCGTGACTTCACCTACATAGATGATATCGTCGAGGGGGTAATCCGCACCCTCGATAACATAGCTACACCCAATCCAGAATGGAGCGGAGACGCACCCGACTCTGCCACCAGCCGAGCCCCGTACCGACTCTACAATATCGGCAACAACCAGCCGGTTGAGCTGCGCCACTACATTGCAGTGCTAGAAGATTGCCTGGGAAAAAAGGCGGAACAGAATCTACTGCCACTACAGCCCGGTGATGTGCCAGACACCTACGCCAACGTCGAGGATCTGATACGGGATGTAGACTACAAACCGGCCACCTCAGTAGAGGACGGCATCAAGCGGTTTGTGGAGTGGTATATGGAGTACTATCAGGTCTAACAACTGTCGTATCCCGCACCATAAAAGTGTGTCCTGCTCACGCCTATAGATGCGTGTATATGCTATTAATCAATAGCTTTTGGTATTGCATTAATCCCATACCTTAAGCGGCGCCGTCCGCGACTATTTCTACAAAACATAATCTCTGGTAGTCTCTGTGGTAATCAGGAAGAAAGATTTAAACACAGGCGCGCAGCTAACGCATAGACGCAGTTATAAGGAGCTCTTTCGGGATGAAAGTGAAGGAAGCAAACAAGCCAGTCCAGATAATCCCACTTAGTATTAACCGGGCACTCCTGCGCTTTATAAGTCGCCAGGAACCTCTAGTACACCCCGAAACGCGCCAAAAACCGCCAAATAGGCCTATATTTAGGCTGAATTCCAGAATCGATGGAAAAAACCGCCTTTTGTATACTATAAAACCAATAGAGAACTACTATAGAACATTTGGCGGCATAATACAATATCAGTGCCGGCTATATAACACATTATCAGAGCCGGCGTGATAATAACCTGTTAGGTTTCATATGGAAGAATCTATCACATTTGATTTTGATCGCAACCAATATCATCGTTTTCTCAAATTCATAACGAAAAAAAGATATCGTTGGATATTGATTCTTTGTGCCGTCTGCGCAGTTGCTGCTTTGTTGATTTCAATTTATGGCTATGTAAATACTGGAACAACTACAGTACTTGAAAGTTGGACGCCATTATTAATTTGTATAATATTATGGTTTGTATTTTTAACATGGTGGCTTCCACGCCAAGTCGCATTTAACAAACTCAACCAGCGCTCACTTCAAATAACAACCATATCAAAAACTGATTCATATTTAGAGTTATCACTAGAGAGTGGTTATTTAGAGCGTGTTCCATATATAGACATAGTTAAGTATGAATACACAGAAGAATACGCAGTATTTTGGAATAATTACATAGATGCAATTATCGTCCCACGGTATGCATTTGAATCTACTGAGCACTATAAGAGCTTTACTAAGGGCATAATCAAACATGTTGAAACCTAACAATCACATCAAGATCGCTCACTGGCGTTCGCTGGGACGCTTCGCTTCGCTCCGCGCCCCTTACCGCAAAAGTTAGCCATAAATATGAACGAAGATAATTTTTACCTAAAAGTTGCTCATGCACTGTCTGGCTGTCAGTTGGTAGAGCAGGAAATAAAGCTCTACATAACTGAAGCACTTCAGCTTGTAACAAAGTGCATTAATGGGAAAATGCCATTCAAAATGAATGGAGACGACTATGCTGATTCATCCTTAGAGCGTCTTATTCAAGCTTTCAAAAAGCTAAATGATAACGAGCAACTAGCGAAAGACCTTAATAAGTTCAAAGAAGAAAGAAATTTCCTAAGCCACAAAGGAATAACTCATTGCCTAGATTATGAAGGTGATTTGTTTTATTCCACTGCCGGCGAAATGGAAGAACGGCTAATTGCTATTCAAGAAGAATCAAAACGCCTGCGAACTGCAATACATTTAGAAGCAAACAAATTCAGAGGGCATCTTTGGTTTGATGATCTCACTAAAAATGGCTAACAATTTGTTCAAGCCGTTCGCTTCGCTCACTGGGACGCTCCGCCGCCATGCGGCTCCGCGCCCCTTAACAACGCGTTATACGCTTGGATAAACATTTCTGGAAAAATGAACATCAAATTCATAATAGCAATATTGGCTGTATTTATAGGGCAATCTCTCATGGCAGATAATATTCAATCGATTGATCCCTCGGAAATACTTTATACAATACCGAGTATTCCTAATGAACTACCGCCAATGTCAGAGTTTGGTGGGAATAAAGATACGAAAATCTTTCCTATACATGAAGACGAATGGAGCCAAATCGAATTTATTCGTCATACTCAGCTAAATGAAATGCAGAATGTAATGGCGGAATATTCCGCCTTTGAAGAAAAAAACCGAAGAGAGGTTGGCTGGCAAAACGTATATGTACGTCGGTTTCCACATGCCCCACTGTTTAAGGCGCTAAACGCAAAGAAAATATTGCTGGCAATTCTTTCCGCTACCGAAGGCTACCCACCAATTGTGCATAGCTTTAGCGAAATTAATGGGTTAGTTAAAAATGGCTTCACAATCCAATTAGGCAAAGATGTAACATTATATGGTTATACCAAGGGTGTGTACTTGCAGGCTCTAGGAGCCTCGTTGGGAGAAAACCCAGACAACCAATCACTTGTAGCAGCATTTGCGTTGCTTAATAAAAAGTATGGGCTTGTTCTAGTGGATTGGCGTTCACAATTCATACTTACAGGCGTCGATTCAGCAGGGCAAATTCAGATATGGCGCCCTTAAAATACGCGTATAACAAGTCGCTCGTGTGGGACCTCCGCTTCGCTACGGCCCCACAGCTTCAGCGTTATGCCTCTGGAGAGTTAATTGAGTACTTGGCGTAGAAAAGCTATCGAAGCCGTACCAGAACTTAAAGGCAAGCTAGAGAAAGTAGCAAGCCAGATGGAAGCATGGATTGAAATACGCATGTACTTCGAAGGAATCAGAGTAGAAGAAGAAAGTAATAAAATAAGAGATATCTTGAATTATGCACAGTGGTGTATGAGTGAAGAAGCAGGCAAATTGCCCAACGATTCATCAACGGCAGTATGTTGCGCATTTTATGAACATTTGCCAGAAAATCAGAACAACTGGGGCTATTTCAAAAAATGGTTTACGCCAAAAGAATTTGAAACATTAAAAGGTGTTTTTTCTTACCATATAA
Organism: Sedimenticolaceae bacterium; assembly: GCA_050304615.1. Taxonomy (GTDB): domain Bacteria; phylum Pseudomonadota; class Gammaproteobacteria; order Chromatiales; family Chromatiaceae; genus CBFDBF01. The sequence goes on along the minus strand of JBNLDW010000012.1, from coordinate 2,459 downwards.
AGGAAGAAGAATTAAATAATTTAAGTGCAGAGTTCTATGGTAAATATCAGTAAAAGGCATAACCAGTCGCACCAGAGGGACGTCGCGTTTCGCGCCGCCCCTGTGCTTAGGCGTTATGCACTAAGGAAGCTATGAAGTACTTAGAAAAGAATCTTGTAACAATTTACGGAAAACAGGCTTTTCTTGACTGGCTGATTTCTGTTGAACCGAGTTTACACAGATGGACCTTAGATCATCTAAATAGCGATCCTGGCGCATATTTGATTGAGGTTGAAGACCAAAATTGCCAGGGAGGCGCAATAAAAAAGTACTTTGAACTTATATTTGAAGAAGAGCTAGGAAACCATATTCCTGTAGAAAAATGGCCAAAAGAAAGGACTTACGAGAACTTTTGCAATTGGTTCGCTATTAAATACCATACATGCGTAGCTGACATGACGTTAAATGAAGGTACAAATGCATAACAAAGCGCTGCAAGGGACAAAACTACGCTACGCCAATTTGTGGTTCGCTTCGCTCACTTTACCACAAATTAGCTCCACTACGTTTTGCCCTTGAGCGCTGCGTTATGCAAGTTTGAGATTAGAGATATGAGCAAGATGATATATTTATTCTTATTAGCCGCAGTTGGATTTTCTATATTCTTAGCTATGCGGGCATTTGGTTCCGATGGCGGAGACGAACAAGCTTCTCCAAAGGCTGTGCACTGGATTCCAAAAGGAAATCATATCGAAAATCTTAAAGCTCATGAGGATGTAAAGTTAAGCCCCACAGATAAAATCGCTAATATCAACGATCTTCCTGTGTGGATTATGCATTCTGAGAATGACAGCCAGCCCAGCACTTATGAAGGTGTTCTTTGGGAAATAGAGCCGATGGGTGAGTATCTGTATTATCTTGCGGGAGACTATAGCAAGAATGAAAAGGGGCTTCTTCGCTTTCCAACGGCATCTATCAGTTTTAGGGTTGAGCACAGCTTTGAAGACGATGTCATTAGAGTTGGGCGGGCCGAAAGCCAGGAAGAAATAGAACTTGCAATTGCTGGTGGCGAGCTACCAAAAGGTAAATTGTTATCCGAAATAGCTGACAGCTATGATTCTTCTATTGGTGGAATGGATTGGCGTTTTGGGTTTGCAACCCTTAAAAGAATTGTGCCGGATGGTGCTAGTGGAAATGCCAGGGTGGTTTTTCTAAACAACCCCTATAAAAAGGCTTTGGTTGCAGTATTTAAATATGAAGAGTTTAGAAAGCCCAAATGTCAATCAGAGTATGAACGCTTTGTAAAAATACATGGAGAAATATCGGATCTGTCTTTGCCAGTAGATGCTGTTGTTTCTCATATGAGAAAGCTAATTGAAAAGTACCACGATATGCAGTACCTAAGCGTATCGGGGGCGGTGCGAATGTAAATATGCATAACAAGTTGCTCAATTTGACGCCTGGCGGCGCAAATTAGCAAAGCGTTAGAGGTAAAGTCATGGATGAAGAAAAAGAAAGAAAATTCATTAATTGCATAGAAAACGGTTTGATTACTGAGGAAGGCAATCAAATATTGTCTGAACTAAGCTCAAATGAAGCAAAATACCTAAAAGAAAAATATGGCTCGTTATTAGATAATAATTCAACGCTCGAAGATATATCAAAACAACTAGACGTTACTCGTAAAAGAATCAAAGAGATTGAAGAAGGAGCATTAAAGAGATTGCGTAACAACAAACCTGATGGGGACGGGCCTGATGTTGCTTAAACCTCTAACAAGCACATCAAGATCGTTCGCTATCGCTCACTGTGACGCTCCGCTTCGCTGCGCGCCCCTTATGTAAGACGTTAGGCATATATAACAAAATGACTGAGTTATCGATTATTTTATCATTAGTCGCCGTCTTTATAGCAACAAGCCGGGTGAGTGTTTGGGCGATAGGAATTGATCGAGCTGCACATAAATACCCAGCAGACAAAGAGCTTATAAAAACAGGGTGTTGGTCTTTTCTCTATGTAAACAGAGGAACAAAAGATAGATGGATTCTAATGTTGTTTTGGCGGTTTTCTGTTATTGAAGGAAAACTACGGATTAATATTTCACCACAATATCCTTTAATGTGGTTGTTTCCATCACTGTCAATTCCTATTACTAGCCTGCATGAATTAAAGGAACGAGATAATATTTACCAAGGTGGCTGGAGAAGATGTTATGAAGTCGAAGATACAGGGTTACGCATCAGGGTTCCTAGCTGTGTAGCTAATAAGATAATTAGAGAAAATAATGCCTAACAATACACTTCAATTGATGCTCGCTACGCTCGCACAATCGAGCTAGGCGTTATGTTCCAAAAGCGATAAACGCAGCAATCTTGAAAGGTAAAAAATGAATCACCGAATTCTGGACAAATCAAAACAAAAAGAGGTGGAAGAACTATTCACTTCTGTATTCACCTCATCAGAGGGTGAAAAGGAAGGAA
>JBNLDW010000011.1:0-572779 GCA_050304615.1 Sedimenticolaceae bacterium | reverse complement strand
TAACCATTGAGATGGAAACATGGATTCGCATTATTTAGCGCAAAGCTTCCACTCCATGCTCACGCCCCTCGCCTACTTCCCTGTAGGCGAAGACGCCAAGACGCAATGGTCGCTAAGAAATACTAGCTTGTATTCAAACAGTTATAACCTTTGCGTTCTTCGCGTCTCTGCGCCTTAGCGTTGAAATAAAGGTTTGTGGGACAGCAATGGAGAAAAAGTCATATTTTTCCCAACAAATGGCTGGCGGTGCTACCATCACACATAGGCTCCCCACAAAGGTTTGGAAGATGGTGCAACCTACACCCACAGTAGAGTTCTCCCTGCCCTGCTGGCTACCAGCCTACATGGCAAACAACGAGATTATAGTGGACATTGAGGATCGCATGGCCTTTGTCATCGCTGCGTCCAGGCAAAACATTGAAGAGGGTACAGGCGGCCCGTTTGCAGCTGCCCTGTTTGAACAGCAATCAGGTGCGCTGCTTGCCTTGGGTGTAAATCGCGTTGTTCCAGAGAAATTATCCATACTCCACGCCGAGATGATCGCCATCACCCTGGCACAGCGCCTGCTTGGTACCTATGATTTGGGCGCAGACGGCCTGCCGCACTATGAGCTTGTATCCAGCACCGAGCCATGCGCCATGTGCCTGGGGGCCATCTCTTTCTCCGGCATTCACCGAGTAATAGTTGGCGCCCGTGATACCGATGCCCGTCAGGCAGGATTTGATGAGGGGGCCAAACCGACCGACTGGATAGGCGCACTAAATGCCAGGGGGATAGATGTTATCCATGATCTACAGCGTGAGGCTGCTTGCAAGGTACTAGCAGATTATCTACAGCAAGGCGGGGTTCTATATACGTGATAAATACGATATAACTGATCATATCGCCACAAAGCTATAGATGATAACCGGAAATATACCAGTCACAGTCCTATGTAGGAGGGCAGTATGGAAAAGGCAATAGAGATCTTCAAAAACGCTCTGGAACTTGAAGTACAGGCTGAGCTTTTCTACGAAAAGGCCGCTGAAATGACTACCGACGATGAGTCACGCATGGTCTTTCTAGAACTAGCCGATATGGAGGATGGGCATGCCCACCGTATCACAGAAAGGTTTAAAGACACCGCCTTCGGCAAGTCTTTTGATGCCGACGCATGGCTCCAGGAACTGGAGGTAGAAACCGCTAAAATCCTGCCGACGGAGGCCAGCAAGTTGGTCGCTAGCGGTGATATGCGTGCTGTTCTGGATTTTGCTGTAAAGATGGAAGAGGATGCCAGAGACAGCTACCAGCACCTAGCCGATATCTTCTCCGACCCAGACGACAAGGCCTACTGTGCCGATCTAGCCAATGAAGAGCAGGCGCACGTCAATGCCGTGTTGCAACTACGCCGCTCATTGGATATGGATGAGAACGAACGCCCGGACCTCTGATCCGCCATAGTACGATCGGAGAAAGACAACCGCACTACGCGCATAAGGCATGGCTACTTCTTCAGCCGAGCCATCTCGCTGCTAATCTCATCGGCGGTCAATTTAGCGAAATTGTCCCGGTTAAAGGTGGTAACCCCACCGCCCATCTCATACCAGGCGAAGCCTTCAGCCCATCCCGAGTGACTAAAGCTGCCCTGCTTGTTCCTGGGAACGCAGTATAATGTATGCGGTGCAGCCAGAAGATTATAGTTGACCTCCTTTTCATGCAGCCTGTTGATAAATTTCCAGGCAGCAGCAACCGAGGTGAATCGGTAACAGTCAACCGGATACGGTTCTTCACCCCCATTATGTTCCCATCTGTCTGCCGCTATAGGTAACGGATTTTCCCGTACAAACATATGAAAATGGAGATGATTAACAGAGGCGCTGGCCCCATAACTGTTATAAGCAAAACCGATGCCGGGAACGTTCTTACCCATCCTCTCGGTAATAGCCCATAGATACTCAAGCCAGAGTTGATCAAGCAGCTGTGGCCACCCCATCATGCGCTCCGGCACTAGCAGCCCATGCAGAGGAACAAAGGGGAACTTATTATAGAACAGAGACGATGAACGGCCGTTCAGCTCTCCCTCCCACAATATCTCTTTGCGCAGGAACTGTTTATTAAAGTGGAAGGCCTCCCGGTCAAACGGTCGAGTTATGCCGGTGATTTTGATCCCATTACTGCTGCGGGCGGGACGAAAAGAGCGGAGATGATTAAACTGCACCTCCCACGGCCCCGCCTGTCGATACTCTGGTGGCTCTATATTGGGCAACCCCAGTTCGACCAGCTCCTGAAACACCCGGAGATCATCCTCCTGATGGTTCTGCTCCAACTCCTGCTCACTACTCCCATTGATCACCTGTTCCAGCAGTTGTAACCGCTCGGCCAGAGGCTCGGCGAGATGCTCCAGCATATCCTGATCGAAGACGGCATTGGCTAGTACCAGGATAAACACCCCAAGCTCGTCGTAGTCCCGCAGCAACTCCTGCAGACCCAGCTCAAAGGTCTCACGCAGATGCTCATCTGAAGAAAATGGATTTTGGTCCTGTATCATGCGTTTTCCGATGGATCTCAATAAGATCCTTTATGCTATGGCACCGGGTCAACGCCCCCTTTATGCCAGGGATGACAACGGCAGATCCGTTTAATACCAAGCCACCCCCCCCGGAGTACCCCATACTTCTCTACCGCCTCCTGAGTATAGGCGGAGCAGGTAGGGTAGTAACGACAATTATTCCCAAGAAATGGGCTAATCAGATAACTGTAGCCCTTGATAAGTGTGATTACTAGCCCTTTCATCTAGCAGCTAGCCTCCTACGGCGGCGAACTCCCCGTAACATAGTGGAGAGCAGGTAGGTCGTGCCCGCCACCAGGATAATGGTTGCACCTGCCGGCAGATCTGGCTGGTAGGAGAGCGCTAGCCCAGAGGTAGTAAAGGTCACCCCCAGGAGTGCCGCTACCAGCATAATCCGACCCAGGGTATGGACATACTGGATGGCGATTGCCGCAGGCAGTGTCAGCAGCGCAATCACCAGGATCAGTCCCACCACCTGAATCAGCAACACTACGGTAAGGGCCACCATGCAGAGCAGCAGCAGATAGAAAAACGTGACCGGCAGACCACGCAGCCGGGCAAACTCCTCATCAAACGAAACAGCCATAAATTGCCGGTAAAACAACAGTACCGTAGCCGCCAGCACTACATCTACCACCGCCATTAACCAAAGATCACTAGATGATACCAACAGGATATTACCGAACAGGTAACTCATCAGGTCAACATTGTATCCAGGAGTGCGGGAGATAAAGAGTATGCCAATGGCCATACCTATCGCCCACAGTGCACCAATCAGGGTGTCCTCCTGCTCCCGCCAGCGCAGGCTGACCCAGCCAATCAGGATGGCCGCTACCAGGGCCGCTGCCAACGCCCCAGAAAGTGGGCTGACGCCGTAGAACAGGGCAATCCCCATACCGCCAAGCACTGCATGGGCAATACCTCCAGCCAAAAAACCGATCCGCTTGACCACCACGTAACTGCCCACAACGCCACAGCCAACGCTGGCTAGCAGGCCGGCCAGCAGGGCGTGCTGTAGAAAGCTGAACTGCAACAGGGCCTGCATAAATTGACTCATGGGTGTAGATGCTCAATCATCTGTACCGGCTCTGCATAGAGTGCGCTGATCATCTTGCCATCTATCTCGGTTGCGTGGTGGCACATCATGGTGCGGGCAAGACAGGCAACCCGACCCACATAGTTGGAAATAAACCCCACATCGTGCGAGACCACTATGATGGTCATGCTCTCTTTGAGCTGCTGTAACAGGTCAAATATGTCACTCTCCATCCGCAGATCAATATTAGCAGTAGGTTCATCCAACAGCAGGATTTGTGGCTGGCAGGCCAGCGCCCTGGCCACCAGCGCCCGCTGCAACTGGCCACCAGAGAGGGTCTCAATATGGCGTTTTGCCAAGGGCAATATCTCTGTCTGAGCCATCGCCTGCTTGGCAACCTCCCGATCCTGTTGGCTGTATCCGCCCAGCAAAGGGGCGCCCCCTAGCCGCCCCATCAGCACCATATCCTCGACCGTAATCGGGAAGTCGCGCCGAAATTCAGGATACTGTGGCACATAGCCTATCTGTCGCCGCGCCTCCACCGGAGTCCTACCCAAGACCCGCACCTGACCAGATGTTGGCTGCAGTAGTCCCAGGATGATCTTCAACAGGGTACTCTTCCCGCCGGCGTTGGGCCCAACTATGCCGAGGAACTCACCCGCACTAACCTCCAGATTGATTCCTTCAAGGATCGCAGGGCCATCATAGGAGAAGGAGAGCTCCTGCAGTGATATGACCGTGTGATCACTCACCGTTGGCTTCCACAATCGTTGCGGCTACCCGCCGCAGATTGGCCGCATAATCTGCCGCCAGCGGATCAATCGCCACTACTCTACCACCGATAGCGGTGGCCATGGTCTCCGCCTGCTTCTGGCTGAACTGCGGCTGCACAAAGACCACCTTGGCCCCGCTCTCTTTTGCCTCATGTATCAGACTCTCCATGCTACTGGCTCCAGCCTCACTACCACCGCTCTCAATCGGAATCTGATGCAATTGGTAGCTGTCGGCAAAATAGCCCCAGGAGGGGTGAAACACTATAAACTCTCTCCACTTTAGCCCCTGCAGCTGCTGTGTGATGTCACTATGCAGCTGCTCCATCTCTGTATTGAGGGCGGTAAAATTAGCCTCATAGTCGCTGCGGTTCTGTGGATCCATAGTGATCAGCTGGTCGCGCAACCTTGCGGCCATATGCTGCATCAGGGGTGGACTCAACCAGATATGGGGATCACTCTCTCCGGCGGCATGCTCATGGTCACCGTGATCATGGTGCCCACCTGCCGGCTCCATCTCCCGCAGCTGGATGCCATCCCGCGCATCCAGTAGCTGCATGGTTGGATTGATACTCCTCATCCGCTCCATCCAGATCCGCTCAAATGGGACGCCGATACGGTAGTAGAGATTCGCTGTGGCTACCGCCGCCATCTGGCGTGGAGTCGGCTCATAGGTAGCTGGACTCTGACCCGGCCCGACCATAACGGTTACATCCACATGTCTACCGCCGATCTTGGTCGCCAGATACTGCTGCGGTACAACGGTGACAACCAGCTGCAGCCGGCCCTCTGCCGCTAAGGTAGAGGTGGTGACTGCTAAAAGCAGCAGTAGCAGGACCGCCAGGCATGTGATTCTATCTCTCATCTATCTTAAGTAATGCCGCTCAGGAAAGGGGGGATTATGGTACCACATGAAAAGCAGCTGTAATCACAGATTACTGTGATGGCCAGACGTTATAATAGGGACTACTTAACCTTTCTGACAACGATTTTTACCGTGTTCCTTGGCCATGTAGAGCGCATCATCGGCCCGCTTGAATACCTTTTTTGGGGTATCCCCCTCATTAAACTCACTCATACCACAGGAGATGGTAAGCACCACACGCTTCTGACCTGAATGGAATGGACTCTTTTCAACTGCCGCACGAATCTCCTCTGCCATCATTAAGGCCTGGTCTATATGGGAGCCTGAAATCAGCATGACAAACTCCTCCCCGCCATAACGCGCCACAAAGTCTGTCTTCCGCAGACGCTGCCTCAATATCTGGCCAACCACATTCAGCGCCTTGTCTCCCGCCTGATGGCCATAGCGGTCATTGACCTGTTTAAAATCATCCAGATCCCAGACCAACAACACCAACGGGGTTTGGTACCGCTCCCAGCGTGAGAACTCCTCCGCCAGCCGCTCATCATATGCCTTTCGATTCGGCAGGCCGGTCACTGCATCCAGGGTAGAACGCGCGTGCGCCTCGTCGATCTTCTGGCGCAGTACGCCTGTCTCGCGCTCCACCTCCATCAGCTTCTGATGTAGGTTTTTCTCATTCTCCAGCGCCTCCTGGTAGCGCGTCTCTGTGGCCTTTAGGTGGTCAGCCATGTGCATGCGGATCTGGTCTATATAGCCGGAGACCTGCCGTTGCAGATCATCCGCACCCTGGACACTACTCTCGATTTCCCCGACCTGACGACTTACCTGACGATCCAGATCGCGCCCGCTCTGCAGTGACGCCTTTATAGTAGCGTGGCCACCCAACACGTATTTATCCAACTCCTTCAGGCGCGCAGTCAGGTCAGCCAGAAAACTTTCAGTGGCCTTGGTTCCAAATTCCAGATCCCCTAAAATTGTGGAGACCACTTTTGTCAGATCCCGCACCACCTTATCAACCACTTCCGGGGCAGCCTGTTTCCCCAGCAACCTCTCCAGAGAGGATATGTCACTCTTAAATTGCGCCGGCCAGTCTAACTTGACCAACAAGGAGAGTAGCTGTTTTACCGCCTCGCCTTTATGCGCCCCATCCAGCTGCGCTACGCCATCCTCCTTCCTGCCCAACAGCCGACCCAGCAGCCCCGGCTCACTCTCTCCCTGCTGGCCTTTAGGTAGATAATCTTTTGCCAGCAACTGCAACAACTCATCCAGCGTTTTATCTGAGGCTGATGCCGGATCTGCCAGCAACTCCTTACCGATACGTTTGAGTCGTCCAGCATCCCTACCGGTAAGTTTAGAGTGAGCTAGAATACGCTGAAACAGATCGTTACCTGCACCACCTTTGCCCCCACCCACACCAGGCGTGGCATCATCACTGGCACGGAGCATGGCCTCAGAAAAACTTGCGATCTGGCGCAATGAGCCTGGGGTAACCACGCCTTTGCGCACAACGTCGCGCAGTCTATTTATATGGGGATCCAGGCGCGGATTCAGCCCACTGGTGGCCAGGGCAAGGCGTACGATGGTGCGACATAGAACCTTATCGCTATCCTTGTGCTCGCTCTCTATATCGTCCTGCTTCTGCAGCAGGTCCATATATTTGCCTTTCCAATCCTGATCTTGCACCACCGCTCTCTCCTATGCAGCCAGATTGATCTCCTGGGGAAGAATTATGTCGATCCCAATAGGCAGATGATCAGATATCGGATAATCGACCACCCTGGGATTCTCTATCTCCAGCGACGTGGAGACCAGTATGTGGTCAAGCTTGCGCATCGGCCGCCAACTGGGGAAGGTGTTCAGCTTACAGGATGGCTCACGCAGGTCAGCACGCGCCATTAACATCTTCACCTCGCGCGATTCACAACTGCAATTAAGATCCCCCATAACCACAATATGACGATAATTTTGCAGACGCTCCCCGATATACGCCATCTGCCGCATACGCGCCCGCCGCCCCAAAGCGAGATGCATGACACACACCACCACACCGTCAGCACCGCCATAATGGGCAAAGATTGCGCCTCTTCCAGGTAATCCTGGCAGTTTAACTTCAACAACATTACGTGGTCGCTGCCGACTCAACAGGCCGTTGCTGTGCTGCGCCAGCCTGCCCAAGCTCCGATTTACCTGCTTATGCCAGTAGGGAAATCCAGCCATATGGGCTAGGTACTCGGTCTGGTCCACAAAGCCACTCCGCAGGCTACCAGAATCCACCTCTTGCAATCCCACCAGATCATAATCACGCAGCAGGACAGCGATACGATCCAGATTCAGTTGCCGCTCACGATGTGGCAACAGATGCTTCCAGCTATGAGTTACATAGTGGCGGTAGTGCTGAATATCCACACCCGCCTGTATGTTATAACTCAATATCCGTAACCGCCTGGAAACCCCATCTATCACGCCACTCACTCCCCCGCTATTCTATCTGAATTACTTTACACTCTTGGCCGTCTTCTCCTGCCGTACCTGATTTATCAAGTGGTTCACTACATCAATTGTAGTAGAACCATCCAATCCGCTAACGAGATACTTGCCATCCACCCCAACGGCCGGAACCGCCCGCACATCAAAACGCTGCTCCATGATTCCCGCTCGTTTGGCCTGGGTCTGCACCGCAAAAGAGCCCATGGCATTCCGATAGGCCTTGGCATCAACACCTTGTTGCGCTAAAAAATCCGCCATCTCATCAATAGTGCTCAATGGCTGCCCCTCTTCCTGAATGGCATGAAATATCTTGTCGTGGATCGATGCGTCCACCCGCATCAATTCAAGAGCATAGTACGTCTTGGCATGCATCTTCGCTAAGGGACGACCAAGCAAGGCCGGAACACGCACAAAATCAACATCACCCGGCTTGTTCTGCAGCCATCCATTCAGGTGTGGTTCAAGCTTGTAACAGTGAATGCAGCCATACCAGAAAAACTCCATAACCTTTACCCGCTGCCCCTCACCCCCAGGCTGCTCGGGAATCACAGATGAGTAATGTATGTCTTCCTCATACCCTGGAGCCGCCTGAGTGATCAAAGGCAACAGCAGCAGACAGATAAACAGATGACTCTTATTCATTTCCCTTCCCCTACTTGGTATGGTTGCGGCAGAGACACCCCAAATCTTTAGGGCGGCTCCGTATATAATGTGTCAGCCATGGAGTACGATTATGGCCTAAACCTACGATTAGAGACTACATTGTATGACCCACTAGTAGGCATTGGGTTCACCGCCAGCTTAATAAAAAGGCGGCCAATGGCCGCCTCTCTCAAATCTACAATTCAGTCGCCGACTAATGGAGACCTTGAATATACTCGGCCACAGCGGCGATCTCGGCATCGCTTATGTTACTGGCTACGCCCTGCATCATACCCTGAGCGTCATTGCTGCGCTTGCCATCACGAAAGTCTGTCAGTGCCTTACCCACATAGGTGGCATGCTGGCCGCTGATACGGGGGAAATTGGCCGCTGGATTACCCACCCCTTTGGGGCCATGGCACGCCACGCACGCTGCAACCCCAGTGGCACTGTTGCCACCCAGATAGATCTTCTTCCCTAGTTTGACCTTATCCGCAGAGGCAGCACCGCCAACCTGCTTCTGTGCAGAAAAATAGGCGGCCAGATCGGCCACATCCTGATCGCTCTCCAACAGCTTCGCCTGCGGGGTCATCATGCTGTCAACCCGCCGATCGGCCCTAAAATCGGCCAACTGTTTTGCAATATAGTTCTCGTGTTGACCTGCCAGCTTTGGCCAGATTGGGGTAACGCTATTACCGTCCGCACCATGACACGCCATACAGGGGATGGACTTAGCCTTGCCGGCCACAGCATCTCCAGCTGCCTGAAGTCCTGATGTCGCCAACATCATGCTAATAGAAGCTGCTACAAGCCACTTTTTCATAATAAAACCCGTTATTATCCGCTGTTGAACCCGCCTGATACCGCCGGCACGCCATATAAATTTAAGCGCACATATATACCAGAATGACGGTTGTCCGGTCAAATCACAATATGCCGCCATCCCTAGCGACTAACCCTTCTACAGCCCCGTCCTGGGGGAAATCACGCCCTGCTGGGTATCGAGGCGACCTGGTTTTACCCCCATGCCAGCTACTGCTCAGACGGCCGTGGCTGGCTGCTGGAGCTAACAACAAAAGATGGATGCCGTTGTCAAATAATGACTGCGCACCAATCCCGTCTGTCGGCCGCTAACCAACCGCCTCATGGGATGGCTACCAGCGACAAGTTAGCGCAAGATATAGGGGCTGCACCCGTAAGCTCCCCGCAATCAAGCGCGGGGCTTGGCTTTAACCCAGATTAGCGAGATAAACGGCATGGCTAAACCTTACGAATTAATGATCCTTCGCCACGGAAAATCTGACTGGGGGAGTCACGCCGAAGACTTCCAGCGACCGCTAAAAGAGCGTGGCAGACACAACGCCGAACAGATTGGCACATGGCTGCTACAACAGGGTCTGGTGCCAACCCATGTGGTCACCTCCCCCGCCACACGCGCCCAAATGACAACCGACCATTGCTGTCGAGCAATGGGGATCACGGCAGAACAGGTCAGGGAAGAGAGGCGTATCTACGACGCCTCCGTCAACAATCTACTGGCAGTGCTGCAAGAGTCTCCTCCAGGGTCTACCAGAGTAATGCTAGTGGGACACAACCCTGCACTGGAAGGGTTGCTGCTCTGGCTGGCAGACAGGAGCGTACCCCGACCGGCTGATGGCAAACTGCTCCCTACTGCCACCCTGGCGCGACTCACCCTAAACTGCGACTGGCCAGAACTAGTTGAGGGCTGTGCTCACCTGGAGGCTATTGTCCGACCGACCGATATTTAACCGAAGGCGCACGTATAATAGGGCGCTTCTCACTATCCTATGCGAGATTATAGATATGCAACTACATAGAAGCCCTGCCATTGGCATCATGCTGATGGCCCTATCCCTATCTCTCTTTTCAGGGTATGCCCACTCTTTAGGTTCAAACGAGGCCCTCCAGGAGGAAGCGAACAGCAGAGATGTTAGCCTCACCCCACCGGCCGGTAGCCCGCAGCGCAAGGAGATCCTGGATGCCTTACGCCAAGAGGTAAAGCGTATGCACGGCATGGATGTCATATTTGTCGTTGTGCATCTAAAAAGAAAAGATGGCTGGGCATGGCTGCATACACTTCCAAGATCCAAGGATGGCTCAAGCCAGTATGAAGATATATCGGCCCTGCTACAGCTAAAAGATGGGATCTGGTCGGTAGTGGAAATACCTTGCGGCGAGGTGGACAACCCAGAGTGTCTCGATGGGCCAGAGTACTTTGATAGGTTGCAAGAAAGATTTCCCGACGTTGCTCGTGAGATATTGCCTGATTTAGATTAAATCTGGACCTAATCCAACAGCTATACCATAACAAACTCCCATGGCAGAAGGGCGCTAGAAGTGCGGCATTTCACGCGATACCGACCAAATCATAGAGCATATGACGCAGTCACAAATTATGGGTTGGCAAGAGCATAACTTACTGATATATATCGCTGTATCAACATAACAGTGCAATCACAGAAGAGGGAAAATTATGTCAGAAAAAACAATCATAGATCGCCGCCAGGCCCTAAAGATACTCGCCGCCAGCAGCCTCGCAGGCTTCAGTGCCATCAGTTTTGCCGCCGCTAACAGCGGTCCAGGCGCAATGATTCCTGGTAAGGGCTGGGTCACTGCCTCCGATGATAAATTTGAGCAAAACGGCACCCCTCTCCAATTTATGCCTAAAGGGGCGCCAGACGCCAACCCGCTGGATGGTGAACTGGAAAAATATGCCAGCTGCCCATACTGTGGAATGAATCGCACCAAATGGCACCATAGCCGCCATCTGGTCCACTATGATGACGATCTGGCCGATGGCACCTGCTCCATTCATTGTGCCGCTATCAGCCTGTCACTGAATCTGGATCGTGGACCCAAGGCGATCTATGCAGCCGATTTTGGCTCGGATGCAGAGATCAAGCCTTTGGTTGAGGTGGACAAGGCTACATATCTTATTGGTTCAAAGCTTAAAGGCACGATGTCCGCTAACAGCAAGATGGCCTTTGCCGATGCCGCCGCCGCCAAGGCTGCCCAGTCCGCCAATGGTGGTGAATTGGCTGACTTTGATACCGCCCTTACCGCCGCCTATAGCAATATGGCAAAAGACACCGTAATGCTCCGGAAGATGCGCAAAGAGAAACGCAAAAAAATGATGGAAAAGATGATGAAGAAAGAGGGCTAGCGCCTCCTCACCATTACAACCGTGGGGTGGAGCCAGCTTCCACCCCACGGTTGATCTGATTAACTTTCCTCACACCACTCGCCTTAACAACTGGCAATACATAGCATGAATAGACGTACATTTATAAATTGGCTTACCGCCATTGCCCTACTCCTGTGGATTACGACCCTTGTGGCTGAACCGGTAGATCTCCCGAAACCGAAACCAACAGATACCTGCCCTGTGTGCGGCATGTTTGTTGCCAAATACCCGGAGTGGGTCGGCACCGTTCTCTACAAGGATGGCCATGCTCACCACTTTGACGGGGCAAAAGACCTGTTCAAATATATGTTGGATATGCCCAAGTGGGCACCAGGCCACCGTGAGGAGGATATCCAATCTATAGGTATTACCGAGTATTACAGCGTCTCCCTGATCAACGCCCGCACGGCCTGGTATGTTATCGGCTCCGATGTCCTCGGCCCAATGGGACACGAACTGATCCCTCTGGAGACAGAAGAGGACGCTAAAGAGTTTTCTGCAGACCATGGCGGCACACGGATACTGCGATTCGGGGACGTCACATACGAGCTGCTGCTGAATCTGGATGATGGTGTATTCGAATAGCTCAATACCACCCCTTTTGTGCCACGGCGTGAGACCTGCCCACCATTTCTAGTGCATAATAACCGGCACGTCACCAGTCTCCTGAGTACCATTCGACAACATGCGTAAATCCAACCTGCTTCTGCTCTGTCTAGCACTACTCTCCAGCCTGCTGCTGCTGTCTCAGCTGGACGCCTACATTCGCAGTCGTGGTGTGGATGAGGAGCTTGCACAAATGAGGGATCAGGTAGCATCATGGGAACTAACCGACCTGGCCCTGTTCACCGAGGCGCGCTATACCCGCCATCTCAGCCAGGCCGATTACCACACCCCGTTTCAGGACCATCCTTTTGCTCTGGAGCATTTCCCCAGTGGCTCGCTGGTAATGCCACCCGCTCTGCTGGAGAAGAGACCATGAGCTCCTTTGTGCGCAAACAGAGATATCTGATCGACTTTACCCTGGCCTCTCTATGGCGCAGACCTGGCAAAAACCTGGGGCTGCTGCTGGTCTACACCCTGATTGTGTTTCTGCTCGCCTCGGTGATGCTTTTTACCCAGGCCCTGCGCAGTGAGTCCAGGATTATTCTTGAGGGGGCGCCCGAGATCATCCTGCAGCGGATGGTGGCCGGACGCCACGATCTGATCCCCGCCTCCTATCTGGATAAGATTGGAGACATCCGTGGCGTGAAGGAGAAGCACGGCCGGCTCTGGGGTTACTTCTACGATCCGGCAGTGCGGGCCAACTACACCCTGATGGCACCACGCGACCACGACCTTGAGGGGACAGAGATCATCATCGGCGCCGGTATAGGACGCACCCGCGGTCTCGACAAGGGGGACATCCTCTCTCTCCGCTCTTCCGACGGTCGACCGTTTTCCTTCAGAGTAGCCGACGTCCTACCCAACTCATCAGAGCTGGTGAGCAGCGATCTGATCCTGCTCTCTGAAGCCCAGTTCCGGGACTTCTTCAGCATCCCCGAAGGCCACTACACCGATCTGGTACTGCGGGTACGCAACCCCAAAGAGCGGCGCAAAGTGGCAGAGAAGCTAACCATTAAGCTGCCAGATACCCGCCCGATCCTGCGGGATGAGGTCATCCGCACCTATGACGCCATATTCAGCTGGCGCCAAGGGATTGTTTTCGTGCTACTGGCTGGCTCGATCCTCGCCTTTGTCATCTTTGCCTGGGACAAGGCCTCCGGCCTAAGTGCGGAGGAGCGCCGAGAAATAGGCATTCTGAAGGCGATTGGTTGGGAGACCTCTGACCTTATCCGGATGAAGTTCTGGGAGGGGGCGATCATCTCTCTCTCCTCATTTATGCTTGGCTATCTCGCCGCCTATCTGCACATATTCTACTCATCAGCCGCCCTGTTCGAACCGGTGTTAAAGGGTTGGGCCGTGCTCTACCCTGAGTTCCAACTGCTGCCACTGGTCGACGGCATACAGATAGCCACCCTCTTCTTCTTCACGGTCTTACCCTACACGGTGGCCACCATTATCCCGATCTGGCGGGCGGCTATAACTGATCCTGATACAGTGATGCGATAACCAAGATGTTGCCAATACAACTTCAACAGCTAACCAAGGCCTTCAACCAGGAGCTACCCAATGAGTTCTGGGCCATCCGCGGAGTAGATCTAACCATCCAGCCTGACCAGATAACGGTATTGAAGGGTCCCAGCGGCTCTGGCAAGACCACGCTGCTGGCCATGATCGGCTGCCTCTCCCGACCCACATCCGGGCGCATTACCATAGGAGAGCTGATCCTATCTGGACTGCCGGAGCGCTTCATGACCGACATCCGTCGCACCACCTTCGGTTTTATCTTTCAGCAGTTCAACCTAATCAGGGGGCTGACCGTACTGGAGAATGTCATGCTGCCCGCCTACCCGCTAGGGTTGGAGCATAGTGCCCTACAGGCAGCCGCCATGGAGCTACTGCATAAGTTTGACCTAGGCAGAAAGGCGGAGTCAAAGATTGAGCATCTCTCTGGAGGCGAGGCCCAGCGCACAGCCATCTGCCGCGCCCTGATCAATGACCCAGATGTATTGATCGCCGACGAGCCGACCGCCAACCTGGACAGCGGCCTGTCGCAAGACTTCATGGAGATCATCCAGGGACTAGGGGAGAGTGGCAAGACAGTACTGCTATCCAGCCATGATCCGCTGGTATTTGACTCACCAATTATTGATACAGTAGTAGAGATGTGTGATGGCCAGATAGTTCAAGGGTAAATCAGGATGCTACTCAACCCATCCATCATGGCCCTGCTGATCGTCTCCACCATAGTCACCTCTATGCTGACTCTGGCTGGCCTGTTCGGCATCCAGATCATCCGCCATTGGGATATTAGCAGCGGTAGTGAGAGACAGCTGAACCTGGAACGGCGCACCTATCTAATCTCTACCCTTGTTGCCTTCTCTTTTCTGGCGGAACTGGTCTCCCTGCTACTGTTTGTCTACAACGCGGAGCAGATCTCCTCTCAGTTCGTCGGGGCGATGTGCGCCACCGGGGTGTTGAATGTAAACCTGTGGGGCTGGCCTACGCTCTACCTGAAGATTGCTATATTCTATGCCGCTGCCGCCTGGCTGATCCTCAACCGCAACGACAACAAGGCGTTTGACTACCCACTGGTACGGATTAAATATGGCTTGCTGCTGCTTGTCCTGCCCCTAGTGATTGCCGAGATGGTGGTTCAGACTAGCTTCTTTCTACAGCTCAACCCGGATGTAATCACCTCCTGCTGCGGCTCACTGTTCACGCCAGATGGTGATGGGGTAGCGGCAGAGATCTCTGCCATAGAGCCCAGCAGGTCACTCCTATTGTTGACTACAAGTGGCGCCATCACCATGCTGATAGGGACGTGGTATCTGTTGCGCCAGAGGGGTAGTGTGCTATTTGCTGTCACCACTATTGTGACCTTCGTGCTGGCACTAGTCGCCATCGTCTCCTGCATCGCACTCTATATATACGAACATCCACACCACCACTGTCCATTCTGTATCCTCAAGGGTGGTCATGGTTTTATTGGATACTATCTCTATATACCGCTATTTATCGCCACGGCCGCGGCCATTGGTGCTGGGATCATAGCCCCGTTTAGCAGGATCCCGAGCCTGAGCGAGATTGTGCCAGCCGACGGCCGCCGCCTAGTCATCCTCTCCATGCTGTTCATGCTGCTCTTTTATGCAGTAGCCACTTACTCTATCCTAAGCTCTACTCTCACTATGATGGATGTATGGTGGGACTCCTGAGGAGACGATCTTGCTGATGATGCGCTATACAACCATACTCTTGTGGCTACTGCTAACCATGCTCTCTGGCTGCGGCGAAGGACAAAGGCAGCCTCTCAATGGTGAACCAGCTCCTGCCTTCACCCTGGAGAAGCTTGAGGGAGGCACCACGCAATTTCCCGCTGACTACCAGGGGCAAGTAGTTGCCATCCGCTTCTGGGCCGATTGGTGCCCATTCTGTAGTGGTGAGATGCGCCTGCTTGAGCCGGTATATCAAAAATACCGCGGCCAGGGACTGACCATTCTGGCCCTCAATGTACGTCAGGATAGGGCAACGGCAGACGCCTTTATAAAAGAGCTAAACATCTCCTACGACGCCCTGCTGGATATTGAAGGTGAAGTAGCACGCAGCTATGGAGTATCCGGCCTGCCGACTACCTTCTTTGTGGATGGCAAGGGCATACTACAGCGACGCATTGTTGGGGAGTCCACCCCGGAGATCTTTGAACAGATCGTGCTGGAGATCATGCAGGGCGGTATGCAACAACCATGAACGTAGAGTTTGGATACTCCCTGGCCTTTATTACCGGCATTATGGGCGGCCTACACTGCCTGGGGATGTGCGGCGGCTTTGCCTCCGGCTGTTTTGTCGGATTTGGCTGGCAACCAAAGGTGCTACCCCATCTTATCTACCACACTGCACGCATTGCCACCTACACCCTGCTAGGCGTTGGCGGCGCGTTGCTCGGAAGGACGCTGATACAGACCGGTATAGTTGGTAAAGGACAGGGGGTTTTTATGATCACCGCAGGTTGCGTGGTGGTAATAATAGGACTGTGGCTGGCTGGAGTGCTACCGAGAAGGCAACCTACATGTCGCCGGGAGGGTGACCCCAATTCCTGCAGGGTTTTATTTGACGGCTGGAATAAGAGAAAAAAATCGCTTCCACTCGTGGCTGGGATAGCCAATGGCCTAGTCCCCTGTAGCCTGCTCTTCTCCGTGGCAATAAAGGCCGCAGCCAGCGGTGACCCGCTGCAAGCTGCCGGGCTGATGCTCTGCTTTGGCCTCGGCACCCTCCCCACTATGCTCCTAGTCTCTACCACTGGTGCGATCATCGGTGAGCGTGCCAAAGGGTGGCTCGCCAGGCTGGCCGGATTTACGGTGATACTACTCGGCCTCTGGACCATCTATGAGGGTGTGGTGTTTTATGACATCATGCGTGGACTGGCCAATTGAACCGTACCACCCAGGACTACTTTACTAAACGAATATGCGCATCTACATGCAGACGCTACCATCGCCTGAACAACCGCTACGGTTCTATCAGCTACAGCTCCAGCAAGATCTGCTGGGCGGCTGGATTGTAGTACGTGAGTCCGGGATACAGGGGACGCGTGGTCAGGTGAAAAGCGAACACTTTGAACGACGCGAAGAGGCGGAACGGCGCTTGGCCCATTTTCGCGACATGCAGATCAAGCGAGGATACAACATCATGTTCCGCGAGGGGGCTCAGCTGGACAACGACTAACCGCTAGATCAATCATCCTGAACCTATTGCCAGTTCGCAGGGAGGGAGATTCCAGGCTTGGTTGTGACAAAACGAAATGGGGCCTCCATCAAACCATCTGCTGTAGCAATAAGCACCCTGGCCTCCCACTCCATGACATCTCTTACACATACCGGCAACATCCCATCCCCAGCAAAGCGACCCGTCTCGCCCTTGTTTAGATGCGCCCGGTTGAACCCCATATTCATATCCACCCCGACAAAGTCCACCACTACCCCATCGGCCTCCATCCCCTGCACCACCACCTCGAACCGCAATGGTGCTACTACCGGGATGGTCTCTGGCTTAATACTGAAGGTTACTCTGGCGCCGTCCGGAAAGACCACGCTACATGGCGCGTCTCTAAGATCGCACTTTAAATCCAGGGGTGCACGTACCGCCACTGTCGGGAAAAGCAGGGGCCAGGCCGTATAGATGGCAACAGCCGCCACAGATGCAAGCAGCAGGGCTACCAAAATTGCCAGAACACGCTGCATCTTTTCCACCCACAACTCCTATACCATAAAAGCCATTTAATCGTAATCTGGATTCGACCAGTCCTTGGATGGCGCCAGATCATCCTTGGGTGGCCGTAGACGTGAGGCATAGTTAATCACCATCTGCATATCCTGGTCACTAAACCCTTTGATCTGCACTACCATATCTGGATTGGCGTTTCGCCGCCTGCCATCGCGGATCCTCTTAAACTGGCGCAGCATATAGTTATAATACTGCCCCTGGATGCGGGGATAGAACTTATCATTATCCCCCTCACCCTCCCCGCCATGGCACTGGACACAGTTATCATTGTAGAGCCTCCCACCATACTCAAACTCCGGAGTACCTTTATCCCATGGCCCTACACCAGACTCCGGGTTCATCGGTAGTTTCGAGATATAGTCGGTGACATCTGCAATCAGCTGGGCAGGTTCAATCTCGCCCTCCTTGTAACCAGCCACTCCCAACATTTGCTCATCCAGGGTGAACGGATACATAGTTGGATTATCACGATCGTGAGCACGGATATCAGACAGCTGCTTGATCAGCACGTTACGATGCTGTCCCGCCAGTTGCGGGAAACTTCCATCAGTCAGCCCCCACCCCTCGGGTAGATGGCAGGCAGAGCAGACCTCATAGACCGCAATTCCGCGATTCCTGTCGGGCTGGAGCAACATCGCCTTGCTCTTCTCTTCGCCGACCGCATTCCAATCCTTGATCTCTGTTACCTGGGCATCTCCATCTCCCAACACTCCACTGCTGACCGCCAAGCCGACGGCCACCAAGACCGCTCTCAAGGCTTGTCTAATAATCATCTCCCTCTCCGAACAACACTACTGCGTGCCATTCCGCCTACATACCGCAGCATTTGCCTTAAGAAATATCAGATTATAAAAACCACCTCACTGCGTGGCCAGCCAGTCGGCAATAGCACGCATTTCATCTTCAGAAACTGTTGCCATAATCCCTTTCATCGCAGCCGTCTGCCCATTGGTACGTACCCCGTTCTTGATGTCCTTCATCTGATTAAAGGCATACTCCGCATTCTGACCAGCCAGTCTTGGGTATATAGGAAGAATTGGAGTCTTGGCGTCTTTACCATGACATGACCAGCAGGTCTTATCCTGAAACAGTTGGGCGCCATCAGCGGCCATAGCGCCAGCAACAGGCCCGAGAGTGAGGACTGCCGCCAATATAGCAAACTGTACATACTTTAATTTCATCATCGATTTTTCCTCTTTACTGAACGTTACCAAATCTAAACAGGGCATTGAGCCCACATAAATAGTATTGAATTCGACTTTTAGGTACAAAGCCATCCGTTGGTAAGAGGAGCATAGATGAGCTACACAACTTACCCAGGAGGAGAAACGATACCAGATTTACGCCCTAAAGAAAGCAGGCCGTGCTTGTATGGATGAATAAACGTGATCCAGGAACCACTGGCCAGGAGTGGTGACGGAATTGCGGCCTGAAAAGCCTCAATTCGAGGTGGTAATAACCAGGAGCCTGTCGGCTTAACGTTGCTTGGCAACGAACATACAGCCCAACAGACTCCTGAAAATTACTTACAGAGACAGCACCCACTTAACCAGGGTAGTGGCCTCTTCCTTGCTCACTGTGGCCTCGTTAGGTGGCATTGGGATCTCTCCCCAGGTGCCTTTACCACCCTTCAGTACCTTCTCAACCAGCATGGCCTCGGCCTTGGCATCTCCTTTATATTTAGCAGCCACTTCCTTATAGGCCGGTCCTACCACTTTCATCTCAACCTGGTGGCAAGCCATACAGTTCTTGGCCTGGGCCAAGGCGGCATCGGCCGCAGCGTTCCCAACTAGACCCAGGGATAGCAGCGCACTGCCGGCAATCATCGCTATAGACTTCATCTTCATAATTTAGCTTCTCCAATCAACGAGTTATCCACAGCCCAACGACACACCATCAGCTGAGCAATACAGTTACTGATATTTATGACAAGAATCTAAGGATTCTGTTACAAATTTTATCACCAGTAGAGAGATAAAATCCCAGAAAATTGTCAATCAACCGGCTAGTCAGCGTGGTTATTCTGCCACACGTAGATATAGATTTATCATCTGCCGTCACAACACTCCAACATTATTGCGCCACTCTCATCCAGCAGCAGACAGGGGCGCGCGATCCCGAAGCCTTGCGCATAATCCACCCCAATATCTCTTAGCCGCCCCATAATGGCATCACTCTCCACAAACTCTGCAATTGTCTCCAGACCCATAACATGGCCTATCTGGTTAATCGACTCCACCATGGCATAGTCGATGGGATCATCGGCCATATCCTTAACAAAGGCACCATCAATCTTGAGGTAATCCACCGGCAGATTCTTTAGATAGGCGAACGACGACAGACCGCTACCAAAGTCATCTAGGGAGAAGCGGCATCCACACTGCTTTAGGGTCTGGATAAAATGGTTCGCAGAGGCAAGGTTAGAGATGGCTGCTGTCTCTGTGATCTCAAAACAGACCATCCCTGTGGGTATATCCATCCGCTCCAGCTCGTTGCTGATAAATTCCAGGGAATCAGCGTCACAGACCGTCCCTCCTGACAGGTTAACCGAGAACTGAATCCCTTTCTCTATAAGTATCTGCCGGTGTTCCTGAATGATCTGGAAGATTTTTTTCACCACCCAACGGTCAATGGAAGCCATTAGATTGAAGCGCTCTGCTGCTGGAATAAAGGCCCCAGGTAGAATGAGACTGCCGTCATCGTCTACCATTCTGACCAATATTTCCGAATGGTAGCCCCCATCACCAAGTCGCACCGGGACAATAGTCTGTGCCGCCAGGACGAATCGGTCACTATCCAAAGACTCACGGATACGTGATGCCCACTGCATCTCACCCTGGCGCTGAGCCGCCTCCCCTGCACCCTTTTGAAACAGATGAACCTGATCACGCCCCCCATCTTTGGATGCGTAGCAGGCGGTATCTGCAGCGCTTAGTACCAGCTCCATACTCTCACTCTCAGCACTGATCAGGACCACACCAATACTTACCCCTATACTGAATGTTCGCTCTCCCCAATTAAAACGAAACGCATTGATTGAATCACGCATCTCATTAGCTACATTGAGTGCTATTTTAGTTGGACAACCCGCCAACAACACCCCAAACTCATCGCCGCCAAGACGCGCCAAGGTGTCGGTGTCACGCACATGGGAGGAGAGCAGCATCGCTATCTGGCGCAACATCTCATCTCCTGCAACATGACCACAGGTGTCATTTACTATCTTGAACTGATCAAGATCGAGATACAGCAGGCTATGTTCCTGCTTCTGTTTCTGTGCGGATTCAATCAGGCGATTTAGATGCTTCTCGAATACAGTGCGATTAACCAATCCTGTAAGCGGATCGTGCCCAGCCTGCCAATTGATCTGAGATGCCAACTTGCGGGTATGACTGATGTCGCGAAATACCACCACTACACCCATCACTTCACCGGAATCGTCCCTGATTGGTGCGAGTGACTCCTCGATAGAGGTACCAATGCCGGAACGATGCAGCAACACCAGTTTATGCTCTTCGCCCAGGATCACGGAGCCATCCTTCAGACATCTATGCACTGGATCAATAATCGGGGTGCGGGAGCTTTCGTCCACAATATTCAGCACCTCCTCCAGCGGCAGCCCTTTGGCCTGCTGCAGCCGCCATCCAGTCAACTCCTCCGCTGCTGGATTGAGGTATTCAACATGTCCTTGCAGATTGGTAGTAACCACCCCATCTGCGATAGAAGAGAGAATTGCGCGGGTGTGCAATGCCCAGCTGTCTTTGCCCATACTACTATTACTCTCTGTTTGTACTAGCCGATTATGGCATCCGCACCACATGGAAGCGCTGATTAGAGCCATAAACGCTGCAATCCGGCCAGGAAATCAGGCTAGCGGCATATTCTGGAAAAACTTAATGGGTAGGTTCACGCAGTGATGGCATCCCAATAATCACGCCTTGCGATATATCTCTGCCCCACTAGCAGTAAACTCTTGCGCCTTGTCTACCATACCTTGCCCCAAGGCGGCCTCTACATCATCAATACCGCTGTTTTTGGCATACTCTCTCACCTCTTGGGTGATCCGCATAGAGCAAAAATGGGGCCCGCACATTGAGCAGAAGTGGGCCACCTTGGCCGAATCATGCGGCATGGTCTCGTCATGAAAATCTCGCGCCCTATCTGGATCAAGACCTAGATTGAATTGATCTTCCCAACGAAACTCAAAGCGTGCCTTGGACATAGCATTATCCTGAACCTGGGCACCGGGAAACCCCTTGGCCAAATCCACGGCATGTGCCGCTATACGGTAGGTGATAATGCCCTCACGCACGTCATTTTTATCAGGCAGACCAAGATGCTCCTTAGGAGTTACGTAACATAGCATGGCAGTTCCATACCGGCCGATCTGGGCGGCACCTATAGCGGAGCTGAAGTGGTCATAACCTGGAGAGATATCGGTAACCAGGGGGCCAAGGGTATAGAAGGGAGCCTCGTGGCAATCTTCCAGCTCCTTGGTCATGTTCTGCTTGATCATTTGCATTGGGACGTGGCCTGGACCCTCTATCATGGTCTGAACGTCATGCTCCCAAGCGACCTTGGTCAGCTCACCCAGGGTCTCTAGCTCGCCAAACTGGGCGGCATCATTGGCATCAGCAATAGAGCCTGGACGCAGGCCATCACCGAGGGAGAAGGCAACATCATAGGCCTTCATGATCTCGCAGATCTCTTCAAAATTGGTGTACAGAAAATTTTCCTGGTGGTGGGCCAGACACCACTTGGCGAGAATCGCTCCACCACGCGAGACAATGCCGGTAACCCGATCTGCAGTCATGGGTATATGCCGGAGCAGCAGCCCAGCGTGAATGGTAAAATAGTCCACCCCCTGCTCTGCCTGCTCTATCAGGGTGTCACGCATGATCTCCCAGGTCAGCTCCTCAGCCCTGCCATCCACCTTCTCCAGCGCCTGATAGATGGGGACGGTGCCTATTGGTACCGGGCTGTTACGTAGGATCCACTCCCTGGTCTCATGGATGTTCTTGCCGGTAGATAGATCCATCAGAGTATCCCCGCCCCAGCGACATGACCAGACTAGCTTCTCCACCTCCTCAGCAATAGATGAGGTGACAACCGAATTGCCAATATTGGTGTTAATCTTCACCCGGAAGTTACGCCCAATGATCATCGGCTCAAGCTCCGGATGGTTGATATTTGCCGGGATCAAGGCACGCCCTGCTGCAATCTCCTGGCGAACAAACTCTGGAGTGATCTCATCCGGTATATTTGCGCCCAAGGATTGCCCGGGATGCTGGCGCAGCAACTTCTCGTAGCGCGTATCGGCCCGCATCTTCTCTATCTGACAATTCTCACGGATAGCAACAAACTCCATCTCCGGCGTAATAATCCCCCGGCGAGCATAGTGCATCTGGGTGATATTGCTGCCGCTCTTGGCACGCTGCGGCGCTCTGATATGGGCAAAGCGGAATGGGGCCAAAGTATGATCAGCCGCCCTCTCGCGACCATACTCAGAGCTGGGGCCAGCCAACTGCTCACTATCCTGGCGCTCCTCAATCCAACTGCCGCGCAGGTTCGGCATCCCCCGGAGCAGATCAATCTCTGCCGCCGGATCGGTATAGAGACCAGAGGTGTCATACAGAGGGATTGCGGGGTTCTCTTCTACCCCAAAAATTGAGGAGGTATCATGCTGGATGACCTCTCGCATGGGAACGCGAATATCCGGGCGTGAACCCTCAATATAGATCTTGCTGGAACCGGGATAGGGGCTGGTAGCCTCTGTCGTCAGTGTTAGCGACTGGTTTAAAGGCTCCTCTTGGATACTACTCATCAGCTTCCCTCCGCCAGTATTAACTGGATCAGGTTTCAAGGGTATATCTCAGCCCATGCGCCACGATTTATCTGCAAGGGCAGGCGGCACACGGACACCCCTAGCGAATTCTCTTAAGCTAAAGGATTGCTCTCGACTTTTCAACCACGCTACTTGCCGGGGAAAGTCGCAGAGGACACGATTAATTATTAGCCCAAATCTACAGCTGCTGCTCTACCAGGGCCAGAAGCCGTTCCATAGCGCCGCGGTTCTGTTCTACTATGCTGCGCCCATTTTCACCTATGCGGGAGCGTTCGCTGGCATCACTCAACCACCGCACCATAACTTTGGCCAGATCCGCATCATCGGCAATCATAGCCGCCGCATCCTGCTGCTGCAGCATCTCGCTGATGGCGGCAAAATTGAACATATGCGGCCCAAACAGCACTGGCTTACCCAGGGTGGCCGCCTCCAGAGGATTTTGCCCACCCTTTCTGATCAGGCTACCACCTACAAAAACGGCATCGGCGGCAGCAAGAAACAGCGGCAGTTCGCCCATGCTGTCTCCTAGAAACAGCGCGCTATCTGCCGCTACAGGCTCACCGGATGAGCGCCTTACCACGCTAAACCCCGACTGTTTGCACAGATCTGCCACCCGATCGAACCGCTCTGGATGGCGCGGTACCAATACCAACAACGCCTCTGGCAGGGTAGCCCGTATCCGATGATGGGCCAACAACAGTTCACTCTCCTCCCCTTCATGGGTGCTGGCTGCCACCCAGATTGGTCGATCTCCCCACTGACTTCGTAAAACGGATGCCCGTTCAAGCAGGCTGGCCTGGATATGGATATCAAATTTTATGCTGCCGGTGATCACCACCTTACTGGATGGCACCCCCAGCTGTATAAATCTATCTGCATCCGTCTGTCCCTGCGCCGCCACCAGATCTATCCGCCGTAAAGTATTACGGGTAAACATGCCCATTCGCGAGTACCCCCTGGCCGATTTTTCTGACAGCCGTGCATTTCCCAGCAGGGTAAAAATACCAGCCTCTGCACATATGCCTAGGAGGTTAGGCCAGATCTCAGTCTCCACCATCAACAGCATCCGAGGTGAGGATCGACGCAGGAAACCCTTGATGGCAAATGGCAGATCGTAGGGGAAATAGACATGATGGACGGCATCATGGAACAGCTTGCGCACCCGATCGGAACCGGTAGGAGTGCTGGTGGTGATCACAATAGGGATGTCCGGATGGAGCGCTATCAGACGCCGCACTAGCGGCTCGACCGCCTGCACCTCACCCACTGAGACTGCGTGAATCCAGATGCTACCTTGAATATTGAGAGAGGGGAAACGGCCAAAACGTTCGCCCCAGCGCTGCCTATAGCCAGGGGCTAGTCGACTGCGCCATAGTAGTCGCAGCAGAACCAGTGGCAGTGCCAGATAGAGCACCAGGGTGTAGATATACCGACGCATCACTGCCCTGCCGGCTGCCTTTCCACTGTAACCACCCTTCCTCTATTGAGGAAAGAACAGTTCATCTTCAACTGCGGCACAGAGTGCATGGGCGAATACGATATGCTGTTCCTGGATGATCCCGGCCACCTTGCCGCTCGCCCTGACGGTATGGTCAGCAAGCCCCGCAGCCTTACCTCCATCACCTCCCGTAAAAAGGATAGAGGTAATACCCATCTGCCGACACTGCTCGAAGGCAAGGCAAATATTCTCAGAGTTACCCGAGGTAGAGATACCGAGAAATATATCTCCCTCCAGCATCTTACCCGCCACCTGGCGCTGGAAGATGTTGGCAAAACCGTAATCATTGCCTATCGCGGTGAGGGTGGAGCTATCCACGGTCAACGCCTCGGCCGGCAGCGGGGCTCGATCCCGCGATAGGCGACAGACGAACTCAGCTGCAAGATGTTGTGCATCTGCTGCCGAACCACCATTCCCGGCTATATATAGACGCCCACCACTGCGATACGCCTGCACTACAGCCGTCACCGCCGCATCGAAGCTGGCCAGTTCATGCTCCTGCTGCAAAAAGAGCTGCTTGGCCTGGATAGACTCCTCCAGGCTCTCTTTTAGAAGTTGTGCATATTTCGTAGTCATAGTGTGTAACTGTCGGAATCCGGATAAACACAGGCCAAGAATTATATTTTATACTAGCAGGCCATCCAGTATATCGGCTAGCAATTTAGCATTGTCCGCCAGATGCCTCGGGTTAATGGTCCCCACAATCATACTGCTGACCCCGGGCTGAGAGAACACAAACCGCATCGCCTCCTCCACGCTCTGCATATGGCCGCTCTGCAGCCCTTTTTTGATCAGCACCCCTTTGTCTAGCTCCGCTGCCACGGCCAACAGCGGCAGCTCATCCCGGTAGTCTGGATTGCAGGCCACCATAACCAGATCCATCTCCTCAACCGCCCGCAGGCCACCCTCTAGCGTCTTGCTGGACATACCGTGGGCACGAATCAGGCCACGTTCCTTAAGCTCCCGCAGGGCATCCAGTGCCCCCTCCTGCTCTAGGATGCGCAGATCATCTCCATCAGAGTGGATCAGCACCACATCGAGATAATCGGTTCCCAGCGTCCGCAGGCTATCCTCGACCACCCGCTGGGTGGTGGCAAAAGAGAAATCAAACCGGGAGACCCCATGGGTGAAGAACTCACCCACCTTGGAGACAATGACCCACTGCTCTCTGGGGCCAGGTAGCAGCCGCCCCAGCCGCTCCTGGCTACTGCCGTAGGCGGGGGCGGTATCGATCAGGTTGATCCCCAGATCCAGCGCCAGGGAGAGAAGACCCTCTACCTCGCGATCATCCGGAAGGGTAAACGGGTGGGGATACTTTACCTGCTCATTGCGGCCAAACTTCACCGTGCCCAAACCTAACGGGCTGACCTCTATACCGGTGCTACCAAGGGGTCTTAACTGCAGCACTCTGTCTCCTCCCACGGCATCCTGGCCAGCGGTGGCCGTTTAAGTCCATGCAGCTCTACACTAGCACCATCGCCCGGCTCTATCCCCGCTACCTGCAGTGCTGCCATAACCTCATCTGCCACCCTTGGGGCAAAGGCCAGTTTGGTCGGCCACGCGGTGATTACGCCACCCTCACTCTGGACGAAGCAACTATCGGGGCGACGCCCACCAGCCATCTTAGGCTCGGCACGATCCACCCGCAGAGTGGCCCAGCTTACACTGGAGTAATCGAGCCAGGGCAGCAGTTGCTGCAGTTCATGCTGTGCCGCTGCAATCTGCTCTGCTGCGCTACGCTCCACCCCACTCTCAGCCAGTTGACCACCTATATTCCATGCCATTCTGCCATCTGCCAACGGGTAACTGGTGATAGTGACACGTGGGGTTGTCCCACTGCCGATACAGTGGGCATAGAGAGGCGGGATATCGCCCTGGGCTATGACCATATGCAGGGGACGCAACTGCATCTCCGGGTGCGTTCTCCCCAGTTGCGCCAACAGTGCCCCGTTACCCGCACCGGCAGCCAGAACCAGTTGCCGTGCCAGTAGCTCTACTCCATCATCCAAGGTAATGACGGTCTCATCGGCACCACTCCCGAGCCGCATCTCTTCGGGGGATATCTGATAGCAACACTCTCCATGCTGCCTCACTAGCTCTGTTGTCAGCGAGGCAACATCCAGCACTGGCTCATCCAGCTGATAAAGAGTGCCGTGAAAAGCTGGATGCTGGAAGAGTTGTGGCCGCTCCGTCCCCTGCACCGACACCATGCGACTACGCATCGCCTTGCTGGCAAAGAAGCCCGTCACCTTTGATATCAGACTATCGCTGGACCAGAGATACTGGTGGGGAGAGAGCATCCTGACAGCAGTGAGATCAAGCTCACCCGCACCATCCAGGCACTGACGCCACACGCGGGGCATGGCACCAATGGCGCGGGCCGATTCACTCAGGTTGCCGTTTAGTGCGTATTTGGCACCGCCATGGATGATTCCCTGGGAGGCGCTGGTTTGAATACCGCCCAGCCGTCCGCTCTCCAACAAGACCACGGAATAGCCGGCACTACGCAGACGCGCCAACAGCCATAATCCGGTAATACCTCCACCAAAGATGGCAACATCCACTTTGGCACGCTGCATAATATTATCCGTTATTATCGCTTACGGTTACGCAGGCTGTCTCCACGACCGACCGCGTAGTAAGTAAAGCCGTTACTGGCAAGAAATGCAGGATCATAGATATTCCTGCCGTCAAAGATTATCGGATCACTCAGTGTGGCCTTTATTTTGTCAAAATCAGGGCTACGAAACATCTTCCATTCGGTAACGATAGCCAGGGCATCGGCACCCTCCAGCGTCTCCTCCGGGTGGTCACAAAGCAGCAGATCATCGCGTTCGCCAAAGATACGCCGCGCCTCCTCTGCAGCCTCTGGATCATAGGCCTGCACCTTCGCCCCGGCATCCCACAGGGCCTCCATCAGGACACGACTGGGCGCCTCACGCATATCATCGGTATTAGGCTTGAATGCCAGCCCCCATAGGGCAAAGGTCTTGCCTCTGAGCTCCCCTCCGTAGTGGAGTTGTATTTTGTTGAACAGCGTCTGCTTCTGCCGATCGTTCACCGCGTCTACCGCCTGCAGGATACTTGCTGGATAATCATATGCTCGCGCCAGATGCTCCAGGGCCTTTACATCCTTGGGAAAACAAGAGCCACCGTAACCGATCCCAGGATAGATAAACTGGTAACCAATACGCGGATCTGAACCAATACCGATACGGACATGTTCAATATCGGCCCCTACCAGCTCGGCAATATTGGCCAACTCATTCATAAAGGTGATCCTGGTCGCCAGCATCGCGTTGGCGGCATACTTGGTCAGCTCTGCTGAGCGGATATCCATCACCACCAGACGGTCATGGTTACGGTTGAACGGGGCATATAGCTCACGCAATAGCTCGGTGGTACGCGGGTTATCGCTGCCAACTATGATGCGATCGGGCTTCATAAAATCACCGATAGCATTCCCCTCTTTCAGGAATTCAGGGTTGGAGACTACATCGAACTCAATCTGCTGTTTGCCACGCTGCTTTAGCTTTGCATTGACTGCTTCCCGCACCTTATCCGCAGTCCCTACAGGTACGGTCGATTTCGTGGTGACCACTTTGTAGCCATCCATATGCTCACCGATACTGGCAGCCACCGCCAGGACATGTTGCAGATCGGCGGAACCATCCTCATCCGGCGGGGTACCTACGGCAATAAACTGAAATAAACCATGCTCGACTCCAGCGGCAATATCGCTACTGAAGGAGAGGCGGCCAGCCTCAATGTTGCTACGTACAAGCGGCTCCAAGCCGGGCTCAAAGATCGGTATACCACCCCCATTGAGCAGATCAATCTTCTGTTGATCAATATCTATGCAGAGCACATCGTTGCCAGCATCGGCAAGACAGGCGCCTGTCACCAGCCCAACATAGCCAGAGCCAAATATTGTTACCTGCATCTTTCCATTTCCTGTTGGCGTGTATCTATACTTTAAGGGCTATTTATCGCGGATATCTCTGATCGTCCCAGTGGTAGAACAGCCCGCCACGTGATCCATTACCCGCACCTCACCGCCCGCCTTACGCACACAATCGGCACCCGGGATACTCTTTGGATCGGTGTCACCACCCTTCACCAGAAAATCTGGCTGTAGCTCGCAGATCAGCCGCTCCGGAGTCTCTTCAGAGAATGGCACTACCCAGTCGACACAGCCCAATGCGGCAAGCACCAGCATGCGCTGCTCCAGGGCGTTGACGGGACGATCTTCCCCCTTTAATTGACGTACGGTAGCATCCACATTAACCGCCACCACCAGGCGATCACCCAACAGGCTCGCCTGTTCCAGATAGGTGACATGGCCGGCATGGAGGATATCGAAACAGCCATTGGTAAAGACAATACTTTCACCCCGTGAGCGGGCAGCCTCTATGGCAGAGACCAACTCATACTCCTGCACTACCCCTCTATGCACTACCTCCTGTGTAGAGAGCGCCAGCTTGATCTCATCGATAGTAGCGGTGGCAGTACCCAGTTTGCCGACCACAACCCCGGCGGCAACATTCGATAGTTGGGTGGCCGCCTCTATCGGCATACCGGCGGCCATGGCAGCAGCCAGGACGGCGATCACCGTATCCCCGGCACCAGTTACATCAAACACCTCCTGCGCATGGGTTGGCAGATGGCGCGGCTCTTTATCGCGTTCTAGCAGGGTCATCCCCTGCTCGCCACGGGTAATCAGCAGTGCCCCGAACTGGCACTCATCCATCAACGCGTGGCCACGCTCTACTACCGCCGCATCATCTGCACACACCCCGACTACGGCCTCAAACTCAGCCATATTGGGAGTGATCATACTGGCCCCATGGTAACGTCGAAAATCGGTACCCTTAGGATCAACCAGCACCAACTTGCCAGCTTCCCGCGCCAGGGTGATGAACTCAGCTGCCCGGCGCAGGGTCCCCTTACCGTAATCGGAGAGCAACACCAGATCGCCGGACGGGAGCTGGCTCTTGAACTGCTCCACCATCTCCGAATCATCCAAGCCTGGAAAGCCATCCTCAAAATCGAGCCGAATCAACTGCTGGTGACGGCTGATGATGCGCAGTTTGGTTATGGTGGGGAAGCGTTCCAGCCGTTCGAAACGGCAATCCACATTGTGGTTATGCAGTCCATGCTCCAGTATCCGGGACATCTCATCATCACCGGTGAGCCCAATCAGGATAGCCCTTCCGCCCAGTGAGCTGATATTGAGGGCCACATTACCGGCACCCCCGGGGCGACCCTCTTCCTCTTCTACCCGCACCACAGGTACCGGCGCCTCAGGCGAGATACGGTTGGTAGCACCATGCCAATAGCGGTCAAGCATTACATCGCCCACCACAAGGATTCTTATGTTGCTGAAATCTGGTAGCTCTTTCATCTTATTAATAAGCAGTTATGAAGTAAGGTCGGATGGTAACACAAGAACCGAATCTGCCGAACAGCGGCTGGCTACAGTAGCCGCCGCAGCTGCTCTCCCTGTCGCTCCGTCAGTTTGGCTGCCTGCAGGTAGCGATCTAGAAACCTTTCTAGCCCGAACCGTACAAAGATCTCTCTATGCTCCTGCCGCCGCAGCATGTGAGCGAAATTTCGCCGCCGTTGCCCTGCGCTCAGAGAATGCCGCTGAAAACGCATATCAGCTACATCAATCAGACCGAGCCCCCCATCCGGTAGCAGCAGTACGTTGCCCAGATGGAGAGAGCGAAAATAGATTCCCTTGGCATGTAACCACGCTATATATTCAGCCAACCGCTCCAACAGATCTGATCTGTCTGGGTTGGCCTTGAACAGATCAGCCAGGGTATCTCCTTCTAACAGCGGATAGATGATCCCGTGACGACGGATGGCGTAACAATAAAAAAGCCGCTCTACCATAACCGACCGTACCCCAAGGCGCTGCAATCTTCGAGTATTGCACCAAAAGCGGAAGGAGTAGGGATAGATCGCTGACAGCGATAGCAGCCGCTTGGTTCGGAACAACTTGATGATGCGGTTGTCCGGTCGTAAAAGCACCTTGACACCGAAGCGATCACGCTCCAGCTCACGGGCACCCCTACTGATGTCAGTATACTCCTGTTGCGAGACTATCCAGGAAAACATGAGCTACTGCGGCATCCAGTCGAGTGGCCGCGGCGGTCTGCGGCCGAGATGTGCCGCAACCTCACGGTACAGCCGCTTGGCATCGCCCGGCTCTCTCCCAGCGCCCAGATATTGCCAGATAAAACGCATACGGTCATAGCTGGATAGCAAGCTGACAGCTATGCGTGCCAGACAGGAGATATCAGCCACTACCCCGCGGCGGTTACGCCAGGGCATACGGGAAGCGCGCGGGGCATCGATCCAGACCGGGGTAAAGTGCTCCCCACTATTCTGGATCAGTATGTTGCGCCATTTTAGATCATGGTGAAACAGGCGATTGGCGTGGGCCTTTTGCAGCTGGCGTATCAGCTGACTGCTTATTTCTCGATAGACCCTACACCGCTCCTCCGGGGGTAGGTTAATCCACACATCCCGTGCAAACTCAAGTAGTGTCCGACTATTTGGAACCTCCCTGGTAACTACGAATGTGGCGGTCAGCATACCCAGCACCCTACACTCACCAAATGCAACCACATCCAGGGTTGGGACACCGACCTGTTGCAGCTGTCGGTAAGCCCAGGCCTCCACTGCAGCCTTGCCGGGACGCAGCCAAAACTCCAGCAAATATCGCCTTGTTCTGGGGTAGACATAACGCTTAAAAAACAGCACCTCGCCGTCAGGCACGACCATTCGATAGCAGCGGGTAACAACCGAACCAGACATCTTGGTATCCCCTACTACCTCCGCCCACTCCTGGTCTGCGGCAATACCTACCGCCGCCAGCCGCTCTCTCCAGGCGGCATCAACCAGAAATTTCTGGCCATGTAGGAGTTGAACGCTACGCGAGACGAAGATCATAATTTAGGCATCATAGGGCGAAGGGTCGCCACGGTTTGGTTGCGTGCGAAAACGTCGATGCACCCAGAGATACTGCTCGGGACACTGCCGTACCCACCTTTCTACTATGTCATTCACGTGCTGGGTATCGGCTACGATATCATCCGAAGGAAACTCTTCTAACGGAGGTTCAAACTGAACATCATACCCATCACCATTCTCCCGGCGCACCACATGGTAGGGCACGACAGCCGCACCTGTCACCTTGGCCAATCTTGCCGTTGCCGAATTGGTGGAGGCGGTCTGCCCAAAAAACTTTACAAACATAGCCTGGCTACGTTTTGTATTCTGATCTTGCGCGTACCAGATTACCCGGTTCTGCCGCAGGCTACGAACCATCTGCCTGACTCCATCACGAGGTATGGATTTGTCAAACCAGCGCATTCGGTGGCTATATATAAACTCCTCCATCACCGGATCATTGTGTGGCCGATACATAAAATAGCAGGGCACTACCAGTGATAGTATGATCGCACTAACTTCCAGTGAGGTGAAATGGGCTGCCAACGCAATAACGCCCTTACCTTGCGCCAACGCCTTCTCAATATGTTCCGCGCCCTTAATATGCGCTAGTTGTTGCAGCTCGTTCCTTGTTCCCCACCAGATGATAGTAGACTCACATATCATCCTTCCCAGGTTGCGAAAATTTTCTTTCAGCAATTCACCCCGCTCGGCCTCACTCATCTCTGGGAAACAGATGACCAAGTTCCTCTCCGCGATACGCCTTCTGCTGCCGGCAACAAAATATAGCAGATCTCCCAACAGAGAACCGAGAGCCATCAGCCAGCGATGTGGTAGCAGCCCAACTACACGCAACAGGCCCACACCCAACCAGAACAGCCACAGCCGAGGCATAAACTTTGAGTACCACCCATGAGGAATATCTTTACTCATATATACAGCACAACCAGGTAGATTACATAAAAACAAACAACACTCATGACAAACCAGCAACCCCATCCAGTCTATCTTTAATTGAATATTTTACCGTTGACGTACGAGAAAAAATCGACATCATCTTCGGGCTATCTTCAATATCCATATAATCTAGTAACTGTCGAAACCAGCCAACCATGACCTCCGGTCCAAGCCATTGGTTTTTTACCGCAACATCCCAGGCAAAATAACCCGCTTGCGCCGCAAGCACTAGTTTGGATGGCTCATCGAGATAACGCACATACTGAAAATCTATAACTGTATCTTTCTTGCCGTCACCAAGAAGGATAGACCCGGGTTTAAAGTCTATATGGTTGCACCCTGTTTCATACAACGTCTTGAATAGTGGAAACGATCTTTTCAGTAATCCATATCTCTCTTCTGGAATCTGTTCCTGGGACAACAGATCCTCCATATTTGGTGCATCTATATACTCCTGGCAGACCGCATTCCATTTGACTAACATCCAGCTAGTCTGCCGGCCATAGCCAAACAGCTCTGGCACTGTGATGCCCAGCTCTCTAGCGCGCAATATATTAGCAACCTCGGCATCGGCATACTTTTTATACTGCAAACGCTTCTTGAATGTACCAAAAGGGAAGGCCTTTACTAAATAGTCCCGATCATCAACAGTGTGCCTAAATATTAGACGACGCGTCTGCTGCTTAATAAGTTTCTTAGGCTCGATCTTCGCGGGAGATTGGATGAGGGGTGTAACTCCTTCTACACATGCAGCTACGGACAGATCTCGCAGTACCCAGCTGGACATCGGCGTGCCACATGATAGCGCCACAGGCAAAACATCGCGATATTGAGGAAGAACACTCACTGTAACCCCACTACTATGTCTGTTTTCCCTTATTCAAGCGTACCAGGTCCTTGAGCAAACCCGGCATCTGACTGACGCATACAGTGTTCAGGCACAAACTCAGTTAGCAGATCAAACAAAGATTCTTCATTATAATCTGCAACGGCCTGCTCAATAGCATCGAATTTTGTGTTTAAGTCATCCCAGTCTACTATCCGATAACTGGCCAACAATATCTTCTCATGGGGCGTTGACTGCAGCTCTTCCTGGGCATGGAAAAGCTCTTCATACAGCTTCTCACCTGGTCGTAGCCCAGTATAGATGACCTCTATGTCATCACCTGGACTTTTGCCAGAGAGACGGATCATCTGCTCAGCAAGATAGTTGATCTTGACCGGCTTGCCCATATCCAGCACGAAGATCTCACCGCCTTCCCCCAATACACCTGCCTGCATGATCAATTGGCTGGCCTCTGGAATGGTCATGAAATAGCGCTCAATATCTGGATGGGTGACAGTAACAGGGCCGCCCTTCTCTATCTGATCGCGAAACAGTGGCACCACACTACCAGTAGACCCGAGTACATTACCAAACCGCACTGTAATAAAACGTGTTGAGGATATAGCATTGAAATTCTGACAAAAGATCTCTGCCAGACGCTTGGTCGTTCCCATAACATTAGCTGGGTTTACCGCCTTGTCGGTAGAGATCAGGACGAATCCAGTAGCTCCATGTCGATCGGCAGCCATAGCCACGTTACGCGTTCCCAATACATTGTTATAAACCGCTTCTCTAACCTGGTGCTCCAGCATCGGGACATGCTTAAAGGCTGCTGCATGAAAGATAATCTGTGGCCTTAGCTCTGCAAACACCATGTCTATCGCTGTTGCATCGCGCACATCCCTTATGCGGGTCTCAATCTGCAGACTAGGAAAACGATTCCGCAACTCCAACTCAATGGAATACAGGTTGTACTCGCCATTGTCCAGCAGCACCAGCTTGGCTGGATCCAGGCGTGCTATCTGCCGACACAACTCCGAACCAATCGATCCTCCAGCCCCGGTCACCAGAATAACCTGCTGTGACAGCCCCTCCTTAATGGCCTCCCAATCAAGGGAAACCGGCTCACGCCCAAGAAGGTCCTCAATTGATACCCTACGCAACTGATTTATCGCTACCTGGCCTGACATAAGGTCACCCAGTTGCGGTACGGTACGAAATGGCACCCCGGCACGTTCACACAACTCTACCAAGTGCTGTCGCTGTTTCACTTTGGCAGATGGAACCGCCAAAACGATAATATCAATCGATCGATCTCTCACTATATCCGGAATCGAGTCACTCCCACCTACCACCGGGATACCGTGAATATCCTGACCCAGCCGTCGCGGCTTGTCATCCACGAATGCCACCGGAAGATATGTACGCGTGTTGTCCCTAAGAAGATCGCGCGCCAGCATCTCACCCGCCTGCCCGGCACCTACAATCAAAACTCTCTTGCCGCCACCCATAGTTATACGGCGATCCTTGAGCCAACGGTAGATAAAACGGGGGCCACTCAGCAGCACAATCAAAAACAGACCATAGAGCAGCGGCACTGAGCGTGGCACACCATCTAATAGGTAAAGGGCAAAGATAACCGAAACAATAACTACCAGGCCTACACCGGTACCCTTCAATATACGTAGCAGATCTGGCAGCGAGGCAAACCTCCATACGCCACGATAGAGGCCAACCAGCCAAAACAAGATCGCCTGTACAGGGATCACAACCCACAGATATAGCAGTGCTGACTGCCAATACTCATGCGGTACAGACTGTAGATTAAACCTAAACCAATAGGCCAACAGCCATGCAATCATGATCATCAGCATGTCGTGGATCACTACTGTCCACCTATTGAGCAGCATAATCTTCAGGCTTTTCATTATTATTGTTCTCTAGCGTCCATTAAATATCGCCGGAACCCCTACCGCCGTAACCTTGTCAGGAAGATCTCCTGTCACCACTGCACCTGCCCCAACGGTCGTGTCAGCACCAATGTTCACCTGCTGAATAACGGCGGCCCCTACGCCAAGCCAACTGCAATCACCTACCACTACTCCACCAGATAGGTGCACCCCCGGGCAGACATGCACTCCATCCCCAAGAGAGCAGTCGTGATCCACACTTGCGCCGGTATTAATGATACAGCCACGACCAACTACCGTGCCAAAATTGATTGCCGCCTGGGCAAGGACCACACAACCATCTCCCAATTCCACCCCCCGACTCACACTGGCGTGCGGATGAATAATGACAGGGAAATCAAACCCATGGGAGAGAAGATTATCTAACATATCAACCCTGGTATGGGCATCTCCGATCGCAACCACCAGCTCAGAGAACTCTTCACGAAAATCGATTGCTGCTGAATCTTTACCAATAACCTGCCAATCGCCAGAGCTTGAGAGATCTGGATAACGCGCATCCAGAAAGGCTATACGCCCCCAAGTGCCGCACTCTCGAGCGGCATCAGCCACTACCCTGCCGTGACCTCCAGCACCAACCACGAGTAGCCCCCTCACTTTCCACTCCCCCGAAATTTTGTCATAGTTGCCTGCCCATCCTGATTGATCCCGTCTGAACGGATCACCACCAGCAATGTACGCCAAAGGATCTTTAAATCCAATAGAAAGGTATGGTTATCCACATACCAGACATCCATTGCCAGCCGTTCTTCCCACTCTACGCTGTTACGGCCATTAACCTGAGCCCAACCGGTCAACCCAGGACGCACTTCATGTCGCCTACTCTGCTCTCGGGAGTAATACTGCATATACTCATTTAGTAGAGGGCGCGGCCCAACCAGGCTCATATCACCCTTCACCACATTCCACAGCTCCGGCAACTCATCCAGGCTGGTCTTTCTGAGAAAAACACCAAATGGCGTCAGCCGCTCCCCATCCGGAAGCAGCTCACCCTCTGGGCTACGACTATCCGTCATGGTGCGAAATTTAAACAGAGCAAATGGTTGCCCACGCAGCCCTGGTCGCTTCTGTCTAAACAGCACCGGGCCACCCAACCTCCAGCGTACAAGTACAGCGATTATTAGTAGCAGCGGCGCCAACAACATCAGCCCTGCAATCGCCACCACCAGATCAAACAAACGTTTAGCTATTGGGTACATATCAGGCTGTAGCCACCTGGGTAACCTTGCGTATTGCAGCAACCATATCATCTACATCACTGGCATCAAGGGTGGGGTGTATAGGCAACATGATACTGGTCTCCCCCAACTCCTTGGCTACTGGTAGCCGCTCTACCGGTCGTGATGGTGAACCGTTAAACGCATGCTCCAGATAGACCTCACTGCAACTACCTGGACCGCAAGGTATCCCTTCTGCACGAATCGCCTCCAGGAGACGATCTCTACTCCAATCCGACTTCAAACATTCCGGTTGAACAAAAAAGTAATATTTATAGTAGGCATGATAGATATGTTCTGGTGGCAGAGTCAGACGCAAAGCATCCAAGCCGTTTAGACCAGCATTCAACATTGCCGCATTGCTATTTCTCTGCTCTACCCATTGGTCAAGTTTTGCCAGCTGCTGCAGTCCTATAGCCGCCTGAATACCACTCAAGCGCCAGTTGGTACCAAAGCTGTCATGTACCCAACGAAAACCGACACCATCCACATCTTGTGCAATGGCATCCCAATTTTTCCCATGGTCCTTATATGACCAGGCATAACGCCACAGCGCCACATCATCCGTGACCAACATGCCGCCTTCTCCACCGGTGGAGATAATCTTGTCCTGACAGAAGGAGAAGGCTGAAATATCACCGAATGAACCCACATGGCGTCCACGATACCGCGCACCATGAGCCTGTGCACAATCTTCAAGCAGGCGCAGATCATGCTCCTTAGCGAGCTGTATAATCGGATCCATATCGCATGGCCAACCAGCAAGATGAACAAGAATAACCGCCCGCGTCTTTTCACTTAGCACCGCAGCAATTGTCTCGGCAGTGATGTTCTGACTATCAGGATCTACATCTGCAAACACCGGGGTGGCCCCTACGGCAACTATAGCACTGGCCGACGCGACAAAGGTTCGTGCAGTTACAACAACCTCATCTCCCCCCCCAATGCCCAGTGCACGTAGCGCCAACTCCATAGCAACAGTGCCATTTGCCACTGCAATACCGTGGCGAACACCGACATAATCCGCAAACTGTTGCTCAAACCACTCTACCTCCGGGCCGGTCCAGGCGTTTACCCTGCCTGAGCGCAAAACCGTACTCACGGCCTCGACCTCATCATCTGCATAGTATGGCCATGGCGGCAACGGCTTTTCCCTTATCGGCCTACCCCCAAATAATGCCAACTTCTCTTTCAAAACCTATCTCCCCACACCCAATTAATCTATATATTGTGTGAAATGTAATTTTCTCATCAAACCGGCGCGGGTGAAAGCGGCCGATTATACCAGGGCTACAGCCCTACGGTTATCCTACTCTGCGGAAGTACTTTTTTAGTCATCTCCTGCGCCGCCTTCAACCCAGCATCACCCCTAACACCACCAGAAACAGCAGCCAGACCTATCTTCCAAGGAAAACATTAGGTAACAAAACTATCTTCACGCACCAGAAACCTGAGCACGCACTCCGACAATCTATATCTAGGTATCACCACGCTCTGCCACTTGGCCAAGGACTCTGCTATCTGCCTAAAACTACAGTCATATGAGACAACATTCGTATTAGTACTTGCCTCCGGACTAATCGCGCTAGCGATAAAAGCGAGCGCCCCTCGTAGTGCGGAACTTAGTAAAGGCTGAAGGATTGGCCATTAAAACCCCATCGTCATCAGGTAAACAGCACCAGATGGCCAAGGTAAACAGATGCGAGTACTGCAAGCACTATTAATAGAGGCATTAATACAGCGCGCAGAAACACGGGGGTGGTTTTGTCAGGCAGAGGCCTCGCTCGCTAGCCCCATAGTCTCTAGAATGCTCTGATTAATACTCTTTACATTAAACTTTTTCCGAGCATAGCGTAAACTTTCTGCCCCCATTACCAGAGCAAGCTCGGAATTCTCTGCAAATTTAATCATTGCAGAACCTAGTGCAGCAGCATCACCAGCTTTGACTAAGAAACCATTTTCACCATCTACAACCGCACCCCTGCAACCTGGAATATCCGTGGCTATTATCGGCCTACTCATAGCCATGGCCTCAAGCACGGTCCTAGGCATGCCCTCGTGATATGATGGCAGCACATACACCGAAGCATTAGCTATAGCTGGCCGTACATCATCCAAACATCCAAGATAATCTATAACGCCATCGTATACCCACTCTTCAAGTTCTTCGCGTGATATTGCATTTGGGTTTTCATCAATCCATCCTGCTAGACGAAATTCCAAGCCAGGATGGCTTGCTTTTAGTATACGTGCAGCCTCAACATATTCGTATACCCCTTTATCAGCAAGTAAACGAGCAATCATCAAAAACGACCCTTTTCCCGGATGAGGTCTGGGAATATAATAGTCGAGATCCACACCTGAACCACTTATGATTGCATGCTGGTCATTCCTGGAAAGCAAACATTTCTGCTGGAATACCCTGAAATTATCCTCATTATGAAAGAATACACGTTTACTATGAAACAAAGAGAAACGAAAAAGAAAACGTACTAACGCACCAATAATTCTCCCTTTTACACTCTTATCATTAAACGCATATCCCATGCCAGTGATCATGGCATAATAGCGAACCTTAAATAGGTTCGCTGCCAACCCGCCATAAATAACAGCCTTTACGGTATAAGCCAGAAGATAGTCAGGGCGCAACTGGCGAAACAAAAAGATCAAGGCCAGCAGGCCGCGAACATCATGTAATGGATTTAGGCCGGTACGCGCAATATGGATAACATGATATTTAACCCCCATCTCAGCGAGACGCTTAGCTACCGATAAATCTGCGCCCATAGATATCGCATGCACCTCATGCCCAGCAGACACCATAGATGCCAACAGAGGTCCACGAAAATTAATAATGGACTCTGGCAAGCTACCGAATACGACAATTTTAGCCATGAGCTCCCTCTCGTTTAAATAATAAATAACTCCACTAAATAATCAACTCCCCACCAACTTTCCATCCCTTCGCGTCTCTGCTCGAGCACTATGAAGCAACACAAGTGCAGGCATTAACCAAAAAAGCGGCTGCCTCAATGTGTAATGAAAACACGCAAAAACCCCTAATGCCACAATTAGCCCAATAAAAATTGCTTCGCCATACTTCACTACATAGCGAAGAACCCAAAACC
Source organism: Sedimenticolaceae bacterium (assembly GCA_050304615.1). GTDB lineage: Bacteria > Pseudomonadota > Gammaproteobacteria > Chromatiales > Chromatiaceae > CBFDBF01. The sequence goes on along the minus strand of JBNLDW010000011.1, from coordinate 532,942 downwards.
AGAAAGACAGTAATAGCAGTCCGCCCACTATTCCAGCCTGAGTCGCCCAGTCAATAAGCGTATTATGCGCCTCTCTTCCCTCAAAAGGACCCTTATCCCCAGAATAAGAGCCGGGGCCAAAACCAACCAACGGGGATAATGCAACCGCATCAAGGCCATTTTTCAAAAGCTCGAAACGGGATCTGACCTGAGCCACCTCAGATGCAGCTACTATAACCACGCCAGTCTTTGGGGCCAATTCTTCAGTATCCTGTGATTCAAGCATGACATTAATCAACCATAATTTATACCCGATGATTAATACAGCACACAAAATTAACGAGCCCCCAATCCACAGATCCTTATATTCATAAATGCCTGTGCTTTTACCTCGCATAGACACGAATATAACCGTCACAATACCTCCCACAAACCAACCCAACCAAAGCGCATCGCTCCGCACTATGACAGCCAACGTCAACACTATCATCACAACAGTAACTAATCGCCAATATGAGCTTGCTTTCTTTTTCAAGAATACTGAGGCAATGAATGGCATATTCAATACCAGCAATGCAAACTGATTGCGATTTTCAGACAAGTTCTTCCAATACCCAGCCACTCTCTCGCCAGCAAAAAGCATATCAATATGATTATTTCCATACAACAGCCCGACATACATGGCAATCAAGACAGAAAGCATGAATCCCACTATCAACCAACCAAAAACCTTACGTATATCAAGATCATTCTGCCTAACCAGCAGCCATAGCAGCCCCCATGAAAACACATAAGCCAGCGCAGTCCTTACAGAAAGCCCATGAATGTCGTTCATATGGCCATTAATTGCGCCAAGAAACAGCAATATTGAAGAAGTAACAATAATACCTACTGTAATTAAATAAATATTGTTAATTGTGTACGTCTTTTTATGCTCAGATATGGTCAAAATAAACCACAGAACGAGTAATATCTCCCCAACCCCAATCGGCAATACTTCCAGCCTGAGACTAGTAGCTACAGAGAAGGCAAGCCCCACCCCTAATACAATCTCCTTAATCGATCCAATTTCCTTAACCAGATAATCCTTCATTATCTTCCATCTCGATAATAGATCAATTTATGCAGCCATCCTGCTACCACCCAATAATACAATGAATGTAGTAGTTTGAGGGCCGGTGACATTGCTGAACCAGTATTAATAACAATTGAATCTTCCTTAATTAGCCGGTTCCCAGAAAAACCACCTCCCTTCACTTCCAAGGCGCAATTATTAGCTATCCTGGAAGCCACCTGACTTAAATCAATATCTAGAAAAGTGCCTAGCTCTGCCAGCACATGCTGTGTATTACTTATCAGATCTTCATACCTTAAAAGATAGCTATCACCATCTGGAATACGCTGACTGTTTAGGAATGCCGAAAGATTAGCAAAAAGCCAACCGAATATTGATCTTGTAACAGGCGCACGAAATGATACATCATCCAACCCCTCCTGCATTTTCACATTATCTCCCTTCAAGAACGACCCAATAACACCTCTTCCATCTCTAACAAGGTGTATCATCTTGACCTTATAACCAACCCTATGCAAACAATAAGGACGCCAACTTGAGAGCCACGCTGTTTTAGACGAATCTATAAACACCATATCTCCCTTACTTGCATCAAAAATAGAATAGAATAAACAATCCACCACCTGCCGATAACTCATAAAAGCATCCCGCCCAAGAGGCAGAAACAACCTCCACCCGCTTCTAAACCGTTCAAACTTCCTTAGAACATGGTTTGCATTAGAGAATGCTTCAACCTCATTTACACTAAAAGGCAAGCATGACAGAACCTTTTCTCTCACTTCACCCCAAAACCCTTTATTTAAAACGGGCGGGCATTCTTGATCACTACACATTGCATAATAATTAACCACCTCTCCCAAACTACGGATCCCGTCAACATTCGACAAGACCACATCCAATAAGGTAGAACCACTCCTGCCGTATCCTGCTATATATATAACAGTTATTTCTCTGTTTCTGAAGTCACCTGCCTTCAACATGCTCTCGCTTCATTAGGAAACAACATTGACCTCCTTGATTTCAGAAATAGAGCGACTTGGATTCCTGAGCCAAAAGCCCACGCAATACCAGCACCCATAACTCCATACGCAGGAGCAAGAAAAAATAATCCCATTAGAACAGCAACTGCAGACAAACCCTGCCAAGCTACTATCTTATTAAAATACCCAATAGACGTCCCAGCATGATTAACTATAAGAACCTGATAATGCAAGCTACCAGCCAACGCAATCATAACAAACGCCTCCCAATTACCTTGAAATTTTGCGCCATACAGAATAAGCAATACTTCCTCGCCCATAAAATAAACAAACGCCACAGATACTACACCAAATAGAGCACTCATATACATTAAGTGTTTAATGGCTCCACTTGTAATATCAAACTCCCCCCTCATATGCGACTCACCCATCACACGCAATAATGGAAATGCAACAGCATTTACTAAAATCGCGCCTCCTAGTACAAGATGTGATAAACCGGTATAAATACCTGCGGATTCCATGTCTCCACTCCAGCCTAAAAACAGTCGAGGAGCATTAAATGAAAAAGATGACAGCAAAGCCAGAACACCCAATGGATACAGACTTACAATCACTTTAATGATCCAGGACAATTGAACTCTACTGACACCCCAGTCCTCATCTTGAGCAAACGCCGCACGTACATCATACAAAGCAAACACTGCTATTTTCATTAACACTATGGAAAACAGGGCTGCTATCACGCTATAACCCAACTCAAAAACAGACCACGCAGCAACTACAGACAACACAGTTGAGAGTACGCTAGATCTCGCGACATAGACCATCTCTGCACGCCTATGAAACAATGAATAGATAAAATCAGAAAGCGACTCAAAATACTTAAACAGAGTTACAGTAGTCACTATCAAAGCAATACCCGGAGATGCTATCCATGCCGGGATAATAATAAGAACAGCGGCACATGTGGAGGTGATGACCCTCAACACAAAACATGGGAAGAATGCATTTAAACATTCAGGCCTACCTGAAACATAGATAAACCTCAGCCTCATATTTACCAACATGAATATCGGCGCAGAAATTGCCATCGCAAAACCATATTGCCCTAAATCAGACAAACCACAATACCTTGAGATCAATGAAATGATACAAAGCTGGTAAATAGCACTGGCCATGCCCTCTACCAGTGACCAATAATTGTTAGGGCGTAGATACATTATGCAATCTTAAGTAATGACCTGGTTGGACACATGGTATTTACGGAGATCCTAGACGCGCAGCCGATCCTGTTCCAACCAAGACTGAAACATCAATACATCCCATAGATAATAGGCTCTGTTATATTTACCGGAGAGGTGCTCTAGCCAGCAATTGCGAATGGGTCCAGGATGGAAATATCCTTCACGCACAAGCCTGCTTTCGTCTAACAAAGCCTCCGCCCATTCACGAAGCGGCCCACGTAACCAGTCACCCACAGGCAAGCCAAAACCAGCCTTAGGACGCTCAATCAACCCACGTGGCACATGGCGATAGAGCATCTGCCGCAACAGCCATTTACCCTGACCATTACGGATCTTCATCGCAAGAGGTAAATGCCAAGCAAACTCCACCAGACGGTGATCCAGCATAGGCATCCGGCTCTCTAGACTAACGCCCATCGTTGCCCTATCCACCTTGGTCAAAATATCATCCGGTAAGTAGGTCACTGTGTCTAAATACATCATACTGCTTTCGAATCTTTGTAGGCTTGCTCCGCAACTATGGTCGGTTACCAAACTTAGCGGCTCCACGCCCCCCTTGACCAAACCATCAGGTTTCTTCCAATGTGAAACAAGATTCAAGTACACCTCATCCTTGCCCCGTGACGCTATAATTTCAGACAACTTATGCAACTTATCCCCAGGATTACGCTGCCGTAATGACCTTGGCAACAAATCTCCCAGACGCATGAATACAGAATCCCAGGCGTTAGGCGGCAACGCTTGCATAGCTGCAGCAAGCACCACTCGCAGAGGCCTTGGAAGATAACCTAACCGCCGCCATATATGCGCCGCCCAGTGGTGTCGATTGTAGCCGCCAAACAATTCATCGCCGCCATCCCCAGATAGGCTAACCGTGACTTGTTTTTTGGCTAACTGACTGACAAGAAAAGTTGGGATCTGGGATGAATCGGAGAATGGCTCATCATAAAGTTCTGGCAATCGAAGGATAACCTGCATGACCTCTGCAGGACTAACATACAACTCTGTATGATCTGTGCCCAAATGCGTAGCTACCGCTTGAGCATGTGTTGCCTCGTTGTACGAAGACTCGTGAAAACCTAATGTGAATGTCTGCACAGGACTGCTAGAACGCGCCTGCATAAGAGCAACTACTGCAGAAGAATCAATGCCGCCTGAAAGGAATGCACCTAAGGGAACATCAGCTAGCATCTGACCATTTATGGCTTGATCCAGCAGACGCTCCAATTCGTCTACCGCTTCCACATCATCGCCGTTAAACAGATTTATCTGTCCATTTTTAGCAACTTCACACAGCGACCAATAGGGTTTAGGTTGTGATTCTAGGCTGCCACTCGAAACAGTCAGGACATTGCCTGGAGGCAGTTTATAAACCCCTTTATAAATAGAGTATGGAGCAGGAACACAGTTATGGCGCAAATAGAGGCAAAGCGCATCCCGATCTATTTTCCCAGAAAACCCAGGATATTTATGTAATGCCTTTATCTCGGAAGCAAATAGAAAAACTCCGCCAAACCATCCATAGTAGAGGGGCTTCTCACCTAGGCGATCACGAGCCAGAGTAAGCACCTTATGTTGTCTATCCCATACTGCAAAAGCAAACATACCCACACATTTATTTATAGCCGACTCAATACCCCAGACTGAAATAGCTGCAAGTAAGGTCTCTGTGTCAGCATGGCCGCGCCAGCTTAGAGAATAATCATAGCTCTCCAGCTCCTTACGCAGTTCTTTATGATTATAGATTTCACCATTAAAAACTATGACGTAACGTCCGCACGTGGAAATCATAGGCTGGTGCCCGGCTGCTGAAATATCCAGGATTGAGAGTCTGCGATGAGCAAGGGCAAGACCAGCCTCTTCATCTAGGTATTCGCCTTTGTCATCTGGGCCACGATGCTTTAACGTAGCCGCCATATCGCCCACAACATCTTTAAAGGCAATGTTACGCTCGACTTTATTCCATCCTAGAATTCCTACAACGCCACACATTTACTCGGCACTCAGTTGAACTATGGAGGCATCAAACAACGACACATTCCAGGCATCACAAAGTTGTTGGGTGTTGCTTAACCAGAACATTGTTGCTTGCTCTTAAATTCCATATATTTTTAACTTAAAGCGTCCCTACTATTACTGCCTAGTATTTTTTGATAATACCCAATCAATTTGCTCGTGATTAGACTGCTCGGGAACATCTTCTCTGCTCTATTCTTGGCTGCCTCACCCATCTTTTTTCGCAGGCCTGGGTTTTCGATGAGCTTAGCAATTTCACTATATAGTTTATCAATATTACCTGGCGTGAACAGCAACCCAGTTACTCCATCCTCAATTGAATCTGTAATGCCATATATCCTTGAACCAATAGACGGAACCCCGCTGGCGCCAGCCTCAATAACTACGCTGCCAAATCCTTCGCGATAGCTCGGTAAGCAGAAAGCATCCGCAACATTCATATAGTACTCTGGCTCCTTGGTAAAACTCACAAAATGCACCCGACTAGGACATCTTGAGCAAATTCGTTTTACCTCTCTCTCCATACCACCTTCATCTGCCCCTACAAACAACAGGTGCGTCTGGTGATACTTTGCAGCTAATAGGGAAAACGCCCGAGCCAGGTCAAGAACACCTTTATCACGATTCAGGCGACCCAAAAACAACAAGACAACATCATCCTTAGGAATATCTAGCTCACTCCTAATTCGCGATCTCATATTATCCCTGGGATGAAAACGTGACAGATTTACACCACTAATAGAACCATTAGCTAAAACCGATGCCTTGCCTGGAGCAACAACCTCCTCAGAAATCAAAAAATCTAGTTGCGACAAGCTATCTACCAGAACATTATTCGCGCTTGACGCGATGATCTTGTCCATGTTTTTTAAAAACAGACGGCTGGCACCTTTATGTGTAACCCATACCTGCCCTGTAAAAGTATGAACTCTTTGCCTAATGCCAGCCAACAATCCCGCCAGCATCGTTAACAAACCTGACTTTGGAGTCACTGAATGCACTAGATCGAAATGCCGCCCTCTAAATAGTCGCCACAACAAATACAGGGCCCGCAAATCACTCAGTGGCGAAATCGAGCGTACAATTGGAATAGTGATATTGACAGCATTGATGCCATACTCCTTTGACAAATCAAAACTATCAGATCCCGTCACTACGCAAACATCATAATGACGAGTCAACTCGCGAATGTGGTCAAGCATAAATGCCCGCACAGTCATATCACTGGCTGTCACGATACAGACTGACTTTTTCACCAATTAAACTCCATGAGACCTACTTGTGACTTTTACAATCATTTTAATGACAAACCTTATTCCCAAATACACGGAAACGGCTCTCTAAAGTATCCCCAAATTCAAAGCCGAGCTCTTGCTCAATTTTATTCGAGGCATAGCTACACTTGCTAGTTAGCGCGGCTACCCTTGCCCGTGTTAATGGAAACCCTGGAATCCAACCAAACAGAACTGCCATAACGTAGACTGGCAAGAAAGGCAACCTGTAAAACCCTGCACTCGCCCTACTTCCAGCCATAAGAGCTGCAACCATACTTTCTACATTTGTTGTTTGGGATAGATTAAATGTTTTATTAACAGCCCTTGAGTCAGTCGCACACAAGCACAATGCCTCCATTACATCATCCACATGGATGTAATTAACCATCGCGCCTGGCTTGCCTATATAAAAAAACAGCCCCTTGCTAATCATCCTCTGCATTTGAAACAGAGATTGATTGCTCATTGTTTCACTGAACACGATGGACGGACGCAAAATTACGAATGGGATTCCACTTTGTCTGACAATACCATCTGATATCGTCTTTGTTACCTCATAAGTATTAGCGGGATATTCTGGGCTCAGCTCCGTAACCACACCATCTAGACAAGGGCCATAGGCGCCAACACTACTCAGTTGCACCCAACGACCTACTTCTCCTTTAGCTGCCTCCACTAGACGACGCGTACCATCTACATGCAAAACCGGCATAGCAGATTCATCATTCAACTCAGCAGCACAGTGATATAGCACATCAACCCCATTAATCAGTGCACTCAAATCTATATCAGGATCAGTCAGGTCACCCTGAATCCATTTAACATTCGAATCTTGCCGTGGCGCTCTAGAGAGCAGCCGAACATGATCCCCCCTCTTCAGATGGGCATAAGCCAGATTCTGACCGATAAAACCGCTACCGCCTGTAATTGCCACTAACATTCAGGAACCTATGATTCATCAATCGTTTTACTCCATGCCTCCTGGTCACGCAAAACATCTCGGCCACCTTTCGGCTCTATTGTATTAACAACCGTAATCCCTCACCCTTGCGCCGACACGATATTGCTTCTCGCCTCTCACTCCCTGCTGCTATAGATATATCTCCCTACAGTTGCCCAGGACTGCCGACATCATACTACCCCCCAGTGGATGCCGGGGATAATTGCGTGCCGGTATTACCGAGTTACTATCCTGGCAGCTATCCCCAGGTAAAAGACTAGAGACATGCCCGCATGAACCAAGACCTAGAATAACCAGATAACAAGGAAGCGCGCCCTTGATTGTTTCCGCATACAGGCAGGCGCCCTACTACGGGCCGTTTTACACTTGAAGAATATGTATGTGATCTAAAGGGATAGGAACTCTACCCAAAAACAACTTCCTGGCCTAATTGTTACTATTATGAACCAACATAGAATATGTCAGTTCATGTGCGCTACCACTATATAGCACAATACTAAATCTACGCCTGTAATGCATAGACTACGCATCCGCATTGCGATTATAGTACAACTTCTTACTCATTCTCTAGCAACCCCCGGTTCACTAGATGACCATACAAACTACGATTACGTGTAAATAATTATCGACTACTACCTTTATCATCCTCTAGTGGCAATAAATGCTGATTGATTCCTTTATATATACCCCTGAGAAGACCGATTATAGGGCCCTTATGAAACATGCGCGCAGACGAATATATAGATTCAATGCTCAACCCCACAAACAACCATATCAAGCTTAATAGTGCGGCCGGTTGATCACTATGCTTCTTATAGAACAGGATAAATTCCATTGCCTTGCGCTTCCAACGAGGCCCCATACGTGATCGGTTGACCGGCGACATATTATGCACCAAACGCGCATTTGGATTAATAAAAAACCTGTCAGGGCCAAAATGCTTTACCGCCCTAGTAGAAAAATCAACATCTTCAAGCATAAAAAAGTCATTAACTGTGTCGAACTTGATTACCTCAAACACCTCTCTACGGTAGGCCGATAGCCCGCCACTTAGATAATTACTCGGGATTAGCTCACTACCAGCGCTATCAGCCTTGCCATGCAGCCCTACTCTTTTATCTCTAAATATACCGCGATGAAACAGATGGAACAGGAAAAGATAGAGACTATCCACTTGCGCCCCCTCTGTCACTAATCCACAGGAGCCAAGCATCTCGGGTTTACTACGAAACGCCACCTCCATGGCCTTCACATATCCCGACTCAAGCACGACATCATCTTCCAGGAAACAGACCAGATCACCACTACTATGATCCAAAGATGCGCGCTTAGCAGGGATAAGGCCAGCAATCTCCGGATCCAGCACATATATAAGTTCCGGCTTCTTATCTGCTGCATCAATTAATGCATACACAGCATTCTTGGAGAGATCATTATCACTCTGATCAATGATAACTAGCTCATCGGGAATGCGGGTCTGCTCCAGTACTGACTGCACAGACCGCTCCAGGTCATCAGGGCGATTCTTGGTTGGAATTACAGCGCTTATCTGCATCACTGCATCCCTAGCATATCTCTTGTGTTTCTTTCGGTGACAGGCTCAAAATAATCTCTTCTGACCATGCCGCTGATCTCATCAAATACCCGCTGCTTATTACGCCCACCATCACGATACGCACATACTGCATCAACAATATCCTGGGATGTATAACATATCGACCATATATCATCTGGTACAGTATCAGGGATGGGGTTATGTACCAAACCCTTTGACCCAGCATCTATAATTACCGGAGTACCATAAGCTATGGCCTCCAGGCAGACACTAGATGCCGTGCTTATAACAAGATCTACCATTAACACCAATTCATCAAACGGCTCTGTCCGCAATTTCAATTTACTTTGTATCCCACCAGCCACTTTTCCCAGAATTCCTAGGTTATGTGCGGGATGCATCTTCACCCACCACTCAATATCCGAAGAATCAGTATTTTCCAATACCCCACCTTGTAATACAGATAAGATATCCACAGCCTCATCCAAGAGCTTCGGTAAAGCAACTAATATCACATATTTCCCTTCTCTCTTTGTCTTGCCATGAAATTTATGTATCTTGGCGAAACGAAATGCAGGCGCAACCCGCACCGCCATTGTCGGTGCATATTTGACTCTTGGTTGCGCAAACCCACTACCTATGACAGCCAGCTCTTTTGGCAAAACCCCCGCCCCTCTCTCTACCTCTGTTGGATACATCACAAGGTAGTGTGGCGTTACTGCATACCCCTGATAACCTAGACTAAAGGCATTTGGATAATATTCCCCAACTCCGGCATTCCACCCCTTATCAACCACCTGATTTTCAGACCAGTCTATTGTCCTGACAATATCCAATCCCCTCTCTCGCATCCTCTTGAAACAGCAGTAGTTCAACAACCCCAATACAGCTGATCCTAACTCACTATTTGCGCGCAGCTCTTCCATGACAAGAGGTGTAATATTTAGACCCTTGTATACTTGCTTTGCAATAGCAAATTTCTTTACTCTTTTTTTGTGGCCAAAAGCAAAAAGCAGATCGCCTAGAGAGATCTGCTCTTCTCGAAACATCCATTGTCGCTCAGAATCACGAAGGCTCATTACTGCTCGAGGAAGTTGATGCAGTGAATAACCATGAAACGTCGGTACAAACCAAACTCTATCGCGCTCATCAGCGGCTACGGCCTCCCACAGACCAGGGTAATATCTGTCCTCTTGCTCAAACCCTGGGAGCACAAATGTATCTATCAATATTAGATCTTTTCTATCAGGCAAGCCTTTTTTACGGCACAAAGCTCTGACCAAGAACCATAGAAACAGATACTTGATAGCTACAGCAATGGGTAATATCTTCTCCCTGGCCAGCCCCTTTAAACCACGAATCAAGGATACCCGACATCCTGGTAAAGACTCGCCAATGATGCCTTTAATAAGTTGCAGGTGAGCTGGTGAATCAACTGTTATTTCTTTAACACTGGATCCTGATTTGAGAGCCTGCTGCAGAAAAAGTGAGGCGCATATCCTATAAAATAGTGGGCTCGAAAATGTATTGCGACTACTGACGTTTTCCGTCCACCAATCGATATTACTGCCAAATTGGCGTGACAGGGTTGAGATGAATTCTATAAATGGGTTGTGGTTATCCAGCGCAATACGATTAAACGCCTTGGTATACTCCCTGCCAATATTTCCACGCCAGCGCAGGTCAAGCGTCACCTCTTTGCCAGACGTTTGTGTCTGCCCCTCTGATTTCTGCTTTACATCACTGCAGGTCAAGAATACAACTCTTCAAATGAACCAATATTATGCACCAATATGCCTGGTAACTTTTGCCTTACCAGATCAGGCATATTTACTCCAACAAACTTAACGTCCGCCTCTCTTGCAGCAAGATAATCACTTTCTGCATCACCGAAAAACACACATTCATCCGAGGCTATCTTACACCTATCCAGTATAAGAGAGAGGTTCTGTTCTTTACTCCTTGATGACCCATATACTCCATTGAAAAGCTCTAGCCACCCTCTACGCTGCAGAATATCATGCAGTTCGTTATCTGGTGTTGCTGAATTTATAAAGCACCGCTTCTCGCTGCAGGTGATTCGCAGGTATTTCTCCGCTCCTGGTATTTCTGGAGCTTGCGCAACCCTATCTACAACCAGTTCAGAGAATTGCCTTGCCCTAGCAGCCAGCTCCTGGTCAGTTAGATTCTGCTCCAAATATTCAGCATGATAATAGCGCAACTTTTCACACCTGGTGACTCCTCCAGCACTCCTGTGGTGCGCAATAACCCTTTGCACCACGCCACTCCCATACTCTTTAAAAAGCAAGGCAAAAGCCTCGCTTTTTATCTCAACTGAATCAACCAGCACACCATCGAAATCGAATACAAATACTGATTGTTGTTGTAGGAGATTAGCTAAATCTTGCATTTTATAGTTATTTGCCCTCTCCAATCACAGCCATACTTTCTTCTCCATGCAGGGCCATTACGGTTTACAGCAAACCGCCAACATATGAGAGCTCCACCCTGTCTCGGCGATCATGCGCTGCCAATGCGCTTTAACATCTTCACTAGCAGTCGACACAAACATCTGCCAAAAGCGATCCTTTATTTGACCTTCATTATTAACAAGAATATCTATATCAAGCTTTCCTGGCGTAGTAATATCCAAAACCCTCAAGCCAATACGTTCTATTAACATTGAAACAGAATGGGGGTTGAAAAAATTCAGGTGATGCGGCGGGGAAACTGACTTCGAGTTCTCCCAAAGCACTTGGACATCTAATCCAACACCAGATAAGGTAGTAAATAGGAATATATCCCCAGGAGACATAATGCCATATAAACACTCCAAGAATTTTGCCGGGTTATGCAGATGCTCAAACAGCTCAAAACTAACAAACGTTTTAGGGCCATCCGGCAACTCAACAACCTCAACCTGCTCAAGAAATTTCTCTACCACATGTAAAGATTTATCACGACATATACTCGCCAGCGCTGGGCCTGGCTCTATAACAGTTATTGGCTGAGAGGAATACTTCTCCATCTCCTCGGCGAACAGACCATACCCGCCCCCAATATCGATAACCGCATGACCTGCAGCATCATATCTATTCTGTACGTCAGAAACCATCTTGGCCTTAGGCTTCCACAATTTTTCTCGCCTAGCATCAGCGGTTTCTTTATAGAATGTGGACGCCCAGTACTTCGAAGATAGAGACTCTGTATAATATTTGGTGAATGCATCTGAAACCGGCCTCGGATTGACAAACAATGTTTGGCACTTCTGGCAAACTTCATAGTCAAACCCAAACTTAGAAAACACATAACTACCCACCATCGTACATGCAGGACAGACACCATCCTCCCTAGCCACATTGTCAAAATAGTGGCGTGCATCTTGCTCACATAACAACAAATATTCATCAAATATATGTTGTGGGCGAATATCCTCCTCTTTCATAAAACACCCTGTATTTCGCGAAAGATCATTTCACTGCCAAGGGAGGTATAATGAACTCCATCATAAGTTTGATCTTCGTCAAAACAAGAAAAATCGAAAACATGCTTTACCTGCAACGACCGATTAAAATGGTTAGATTTATCAATCATAGAGAAGAATGACTTTGGCCTCTCTCTTTCAATGCGAATATCTCGACTAAGAGTTGGAGTATTGATAACAAACGTTTCACAATTACGCAGAGCGTGGTTTATCTTATCTGCATAAGCATTACTATACCGCATTGCATAAAGAGGCTTCATAGTACCACTGGACACAGCGTAATTTTCAACAAAGCTGTAGGCTGCCACATTCGGACCAATCAATGTCTCAACTTGTTTTATTGCATCCTCAAGAACCGATTGTTTCTTTGGTGTAAAATCAACAAATCCCATATTAGTGATAATTTTTTTCGGCCTTAAGTCGTTTAACAATAAAAAATTGCAAAGTGTAGCCCAAGTCGTAAGATTAAGTGGCCGACAAATCATAAGATAGCGCCCAACCTTGGCATGCGACATAATTCTATTGGCTAAAGAATCATCGAAGCTGGCACCAATACCACGTGAGTCAAAAAAAACCAATAAATCTAATTTATCTCTACCACAATTACCGCGAACCAAATAATCATATCCATGATTCACAGCGCCACCTTTCAAATATAACGCCCCAATACAGGGGGCATCAAACCTTACCTCGCTCATGATTCGTGATATACCAATATTACATTGACCTTCATTAATTATGTTGTTGGTTCTTCAGGTCGTCATTCACCGACTGTCTACCTTTGCATCACTATTTACACGCACTTCATCAATTAATTGCAACAGCCCCTGACCTAAATCAACATGCATCGGAGGAACATATTTTCTACCCAATTTTGGTTGGTACGCATATGGTGTGCGAACATAGTGTCCAGCATACTCCCCCTCAACAAACTCGACCGCATCAGGCATCCCCAATATCTCAGCAAGCATTTGCAACAAATCAAATACACGCATTGGCTCTTGCCCAGTAAGAACAACGCTCTGGTTACAAAAATCGTCGCCAAGAGCAGCAACACTCGCACTTGCTGCATCTACAACATGAATATACTCACGTAAAGCATCTGGGCTACCCTCATAACGCAACTTACCTTCATCAAGCGCTGTTCGTACAATCCGAAAAAGGCCGTTTGAGTGGTCAGATCTTGGGCCATAAAGTGATCCATAGCGTAAAATAGTATAATCTAGCCCGTACGCCCTCTGAAACTCCTCAACATAATGCTCGGCAGATTGCTTACTACAACGATAAAATCCGCCTTCACGACTATATACATATACAGTACTTGCATATATATAGCGTTTTACCCCATGCTTTCGACAAGCATTCAGCACAAGCGTGTTACCCAAAACGTTAATACGGACTGTTTCAACAGGTTCATCATATGCCTGATTTAAATCAGCAACTGCGGCAAAATTAAATACATAATCACAGCCTGAAATAACGCTATCCAGCCTTTCATAATCAAGCACATCACCAACCTCCATACATTGATCTGAACGTAGCCAGGGAGATTCCACGCGATCAAATATAACGACCTCGTAGCCTGACTCACTCAACTGGTCAGCAACATGCGATCCCAAAAATCCGCTCCCACCAAGCACTACTACCTTCATGGCTTAAGACCTCTCGCTTTGCATTTCGTATTCTTCTTGAGGCACTTCGCTGCATAATGTTTTTTGTGTTAAATAGCGTATTGCCTCTTCAGTAGCCTCTACCTCCATCTGAGAACGGCAATCTACAGACATAGAGCCCATATGCGATGTCAGGATACATCGCTCTATTTCACCTAATGGACCTGCGTATGGCTCCTGCTTAAATACATCAATTGCAGCACCAGCCATGCGGCCAGACTGAAGAACAGCATAAAGATCAGTCTCGTTAACAATACCGCCACGGGCTGTATTAATAATGATCGCATCTTTCTTCATAACCAATAGCTGGTCTCGACCGACCATATTTGATGTTTGCACCGTCAGCGGCACATGCAGGGTAATAATGTCTGCCTCACGGTATATCGTCTCCTTATCACACCAGCGAACCGGTAAACCATGGGTATCAATATCCTTTACCGCAAGATCATTAAGCAATACTTCGGAACAGCCAAAGCCAGCAAGGTGCCTAAGAACACCTGCGCCAATCCGTCCAACACCTATAATACCCACTTTACATAGAGCTAATCTACGCCCAAACCTACGCTCCCAACCACTACGATGCATCTCAAGGTTAGATACTTGAACATGGCGCAACAAGGTCAACATCAAGCCAAGTGTAAGCTCTGCTACAGCTGGCGCTGGAGCATCTGGTGTATATGAGACCTTGATACCCCGCTTTTCAGCTGCAATCAGATCGACGCTGTCCAAACCAATGCCAACGCGAGAAATCAATTTGAGCTTTGGAGCTCGATCCATTACCTTCGCAGTTATTGGTTCGGTCCCGGCTATGATGACCTCATAAGGCTCTACCATCTCCGCTAATTCACTCTCCTGTAACTTTCGACCAATAGGATTAATCACAAACGGAATGCCGGCATCTTCAAGCATCTCACGTGGCAGGCGATTCTCCTCCGCAAACGGTACGGTAGTAATTAACACCTGCGCCCCAACTTTATGTCCATTATTCATTACTAATGACCTGTTTTCTCGTACTGCATCAACAGCTACAGCATAATACGCATACTGCTATACAACATATATATAACAGCACGAAACTCAATACCCGCCATGCCAATCACTAAATAACCACCCATTATTGTATTTTATATATATGTTATGGATAGTCATATTTTGTTAAATCTTTGCCTAAAAGATTTGCAAGCCTAGTATTGCTAGATGAGTACCGCTCTTCCATTAAATGGATGACATCATCGTCTAGCCTGTATTTATTATTCAGCTTAAATAATTTGTCAAACATATAAAAAACGCCAAGCAAGGTCCGCCTGTATGCAAAATAGAAATTAATTCCAATCTTCAATGACGGACGATATGCATAATAATTATGACAAATCTTATCCCGCTTATACGAATATGGCGAGTCCCCGTAATCCCTTCTAATAAACCTGTTTATCACCCTCATTAGATTTAGAGAAGTTTTTGACAAAGATGGATTTACCACAGCATGCCTTACTTTAATGCTGGGAACCTCCAGGAAATAATAAACTCCTTCTGCGCATGCCTGAAGATCTTTCTTTAACTCTTCAAAAAGAATAATCTTAGTCTTATCTTTTCCAAACTCTTGCTCTATGTATCGCACAAGCCAGTACCAATTGACTAAGCGCGCATCCAGCGCAGGGCTCTTCATTTGCAGCCGCATAAAATCTCTAAACCCCATAAATACTCCGGCCTTAACACACTGAGAGTAGTGGCTAACAAACCATGTTTTTTGGTTTCTTATAGTTAGAATAATCTTTGCCTGCGGGAAAATTTTATACAGCCGATCAATTACTGCTTTTCTATCAAATGAATAGGCATATAAGAACGTAAATGGCTCATACATAATCCCATTTACGCCAGCCTGCGGTACACTACTATATTCTTTATATAGGGTGAAAAACTCTGAGCGGATTTGTTTATATTCCTTTTCACCATACTCCACAAATGACTCAACAAGTATTACCTTCTCAAGAAAAAAGCGTGCCAGCTCAGGAACCTTGGCGATCTGTATACAGTTTATATTTTTATTTTGAGCATACACAACCTCATCAAAAAGCGTAGTGCCTGTCTTATTAAATCCGACTTGTATGAAATCAATCAAATATACTGCCCTCTAGTGCATCAAATCTATTTTCTAGCGATGGCTTATATACTCTTTCATAAGAGCATCATTCTCCATTTGGATTTTCACATTTTGAAGATCTTGTATAGTATCAACGCTAAACGATTGGTCGTGCGACATTACCATTCTAACTTTTTCGCCATTCTCAATTATCCGCATCATGTCGACTGATTCAATACGCTCTAATTCTGTTTCTTTCATTTGATTGAACCTTATTAGATAATCCCTCTTAAATGGAATGACGCATACCTGCTTAAGCATTAGCACACTGTCTGCCCCTTTCTTCCGCGAAGGAATAGGTTCTCTAGAAAAATAAATAGCGTCACTATTTTTATCCACTACCACTTTCACTTCATTGGGATCTTCAAACTCATCTACTGCCCCAATCTCAGCCATAAGATTGACCACCTGAACATCCCCCTGCATTGCCCGCACAGCCGAACTGATCATCTCCGGCGTAACCATCGGCTCATCCCCCTGCACCATCACCACAACATCAACTTTCTCACCAAGCTCCTGCTCAATCTTAAGCATCGCCTCAGCTGTCCTATCAGTGGCTCGCTCATGCTTATCAGAGGTCATCACGGCCTTACCGCCAATAGAGGTAATGTAGTTATAGATTTCAGCGTCACACGTCGCTACCCATGTGCCACACAACTCTGAACACAGGGAAGATCTATAGTAGCAGTGCCCAATCATTGGCATTCCATGTATATCTGCCAACGGTTTACCTGGAAAACGCGAAGAGCCCATCCTCGCCGGAATAACTGCAATAACTTTCACTATGATTTTTCCTTTATATGCATACACGCCTCTCTTGAGGCAACATCCAACATTCTTATATCCAGGCTATAAGCAATAAACCTATAGCCCTCTTCAATACGCGTATCAAGCTGTGAAATATCCGGCTCTATGATATGTATACCTCCTGGCATATCGTGTCTCTCAGCCGCGTCGCGTACTGTTTCCATGATCTTGAGAAATGCTGGATCATCAAAATCACCCGGCATACCCATAGAACCACTCAGGTCATAGGGCCCGACAATAAATCCATTCACTCCTTTGGTAGCAAATATGGCATCTATATTTCGCACAGCATCAATATGTTCAATCTGAACAATAACCAATGCCTCATCACGCTGCCACTCCAGGTATTCACGAAAACTAGCGCCATAACCCTGAGCACGCGCCAACCCTACACCTCGATTCCCATCAATCGGATAATGCACTGCCGCCACTGCAGCTGCTGCATCTTTCGCGCTATTGACCATAGGCACAATTACACCATGTGCTCCGGCATCCATCACCCTCTTAATTTGATTGGCATCATTCCAGGTCAAACGCACCAGGGGGACAGCACCCGCCAACTCAATAACTCTGATAAGCTCTTCAGCCTCACGAATGGTGATAACGCTATGCTCAAGATCCACTGCCAGCCAATCAAAGCCAGCGTTTGCCATGATCTCTGCAATCGCCGGGTGCGCAAGAGTGATCCATGAGCCTAGTAAAACCTTCTTGTCTGATAGTCTCTGTGTTAACGAAAACTCATCTTTTTCAATTTTCATAGCCACATTACTGCTCCCTTAGATTGCGAATATTTTGCTGGCATTCCAACTGCAATGTTTACTTAATAGCAATAGCTGGATAACCAGAGGTTACATCAGCATGCTAAAACAGAGTGTAAAACGCATGCCTATACTCCGGATTTGTTAATCTGCATCCACATGCGGCCTAAATATTTGCTTGAATAGCACACCCTTATCATCTAACTCTTGTAACGTACCTTGCTCCGCTACCCGCCCCTCACTTATAACCAGGACATTATCAGCATGATGCAACAGCTCTTTTCTATGAGTCACCAAAACAATGCCGCCCTTCCATGCCTGCTGGATACCTTTAATAACATTCAGCTCGGTACGTGAATCCAACGCGCTTGTCGGTTCATCCATAATCAAGATCTTTGCATTAGAAGCCAATGCCCTGGCAATAGCTAACCGCTGCCGCTGCCCCCCAGAAAGGGAGTGCCCTCTATCTGACAAAACAGTATCGTAACCATCTGGCATTTTGGCAATAAAGTCATGAATGCAAGCTGTTCTAGCTGCCTCAATGATCTGTTCTTCTGTCGTAGCAACATTGCCCGCTTTAATATTATTACTAATTGTGTCATGAAAAAGGAATGGGTCTTGCCCCACGTATCCGAGTTGCTCTCGCCATCCGCTGAGACTGACCTCAGAGATATCTATCTCTCCAACTTTAATTGATCCATCTTCAGGATCAATAATTCTCATAAGCAAATCCAACAATGTAGACTTGCCCTGACCAGAAGACCCAATTATTGCAGTGAAGCTACGTGCTTTTATTGTTAATGATAAATTGTGCAATACTTTTTGTTGCGCATAGCCAAAGCCAACGCCTTCAAAGCAGATATCCTGCATCAATAAATCATCTGGTAACAGCTTTCCCGCAACATCCCTCTCCTGTGGTAGTGTGTCACAGAGCGCGACATACTTTTGCAGATGCGGCAACACATTGAGCATCTGCATGCGCCCGTTTCCAAGCACTGAAAGGGTTGGAAGAATTCTAACTATGCCTAAAAAATAGACCGCAATAGTAGGAATTGATTCTTCAACATTGTAGCCACGCAAGTACACCAACATGGCTATACCCAAAAAGAGCGCAATGATAAGGTATTCTAGTACTCTCGATGGTACAGCATTAGCAAAGCTAGCTTTATGAAAGGCCTGTTTTGCAGTCTGAGCATATTCATAGAACTCTTTATTCCAAATTCCATAATACCCCATTGCCTTGATGTATCTTATGCCAGACAAACCCTCAGCAACCATTTCTGTTTGATTTTTAACATTTTCCGCTTGGCGCCTTCCCTCAACATAGGATATTTTTGTGCTAATGCGTTTAACAACCCCGCCGTAAATAACGGCAACAATCAAACCAAGTCCGGCTAACCATGGTGAAACGAGAAACAAAGTAGCCAAGAGGACGCTAATCATGAGTAATGTCGAGGAAAACCTGACAAAATGAAGATAATAAATAGCCCCCATTGATGGCCCAGTCATGATGTTATGCAAGTGCTCACCATGTTTTTGTGTCTGCAGATAAGAGTGCATCGTATGGAGGTGCATACTAAGCATCTTTGTTTGCATCTCTGCCCTCATCTCAACCCAGAGCTGAACCATTTTCCACTCCAGAAGAAGTCCAAGGCTGAACCGTATTGTCGCCAGCATAAACAACAACATGGCCTGCAACTTAACATCGAATCCATGCAGCAGACCAAGTAGCTGTAGTGCTACATTAGAGCTTGGTGATGCTCCAGTCAGAGTTGAGACAAATGCAAACACCAGAAGCAGCGTGGATGCCTCAAGCACTGCAATTAATGACGAGAGTAAAATAAGCCGGTAGATTCTGCTTTTATGCTCCTTGGCCGCCTCCAATGCTACTGGTGACAGAATCATAAATCTTGCTGCCTAAATATCAACATGAGCACTCGGTAATTCCCCATTTAAGCGTAAACTGCATGAATCGCAACAAAGCATTATGTTTAACTATTATACAAAACTGTATTTTCACAATAATTATAAGTAATCAGTGACTGGCCGAGGTAATAATTCAATCTCAGCTTCTATTAAGCCAACAATACGCCCACCCATATTCAGAACGTAGCGCACAAAACTCTCCTTCTGACAGATCTTCGAAGAAACGCCCATAGTCTGTGCGAATAAAACATCTAGTATTGTTTTCAATCTCTACCTGAAATCCTGGCTCCGGCGCCCTAGTAAGAACTAAAACCCCTTTTCTGGATATTCGAGCACACTGATTTACAATATTTTTGCGTAGCTCAATAGTAGATTCTGCTGAATCACTGGCTATAAAACCCATGGTATATGACATTATTGCCCAATCAACGCAATCATCTGAATAGCTATGCAAGTAATCCATATCCACAAAACTACCGACCTCGACTTTTACATTTGGGTTTCTTTCTGCACTCTGAATAATATCTATTAATGCCCGATTAAAATCAAACCCAAGGATTTCTGAATTAGGATAAGTATCACTCAAATAGCGTATATTTTGCCCGCTACCACAACCCAAATCCAAAAAGCAATCGCCATCCTGAAAATTAACAATTTCTGGATTTTGCTCTACGTAAACTCTGAGTCGAGAAACCCCCCGCATGTAGCGCTCTCTTTTTTCTTCCGCACTCAATCCCACTAACTTTTTATGCGCAAACCCTCCCTCAGAATAATGAGAAGTAATAAAAACCTGATACCTTGATAATGCGTAATCGGCAAAACTCAATTGAAACACTGTCTTAAAACGCTTTAAGCCAACAACAATTAATACAAATGGTAAAGCTAACGGATTAGCTCCGCCAAGCCCTGACGACCGGGTTGCAAGAAGAAATTTATTGTGATTAACCCAACGATTCGCCCAGAAGTATGGAGGCACTAACAACCAACAAACATATTCAGATAATTTGTGTAAGATTTTAAACAACATACCCACTCCTAATTGCCATTATTCAGCAGCCTAGCCGTACTACCGCCATCCACTCCACATCAACCATGCAACCATAAACCTAGATCCGCAAGTAAAACAGGGGCTACCGCAACATCACCCTCAAACTATTTATCTTCAAACCATGCAATAATAGTAGTTTTGTTATTTTATTTACACTATCCTATTGATACCGCCTGAGCAGTATCGAGAACAGAAGCCGTTCACGAGGTACACATAATGCACACAGATATGCCGCATGACGAAATCATTCAACTTGTTGCAAATCAACTAAGCAACAATTTTGTTCTTGATCTTAATGAAACCAACATATTAGAATCATGCTTCGATGCCACCTTAAAACGTTGCGCTTATTGCTTCAAACATTCACATAATAAATACTATCGCAAAGACGGAGAGGTATATTTCAACCCCTTCCATAGCGGCCAATATTCCATTTTTCTCTATTATCTGTCTAGGGAGATTTATACAGATAACGAATCACGTTCGCTAGCTGACCGAGTCTATTATTTAAATAAAACACTAAATGGACTAGATCTCTTTTACGAGGTAGAAATGCCAGACATATTTTTTCTAGACCATCCAGTTGGCAGCGTTATTGGGAGAGCAACATTTAGCAACTATTTTTCGTTTTCTCAAGGATGCACTGTTGGAAACAATAAAGGCATATATCCAATCATAGGTGAAAATGTCAGAATGACTTCTGGTAGTAAAATTTTAGGAGATAGCCGTATAGGCAGCAATGTAATTATCTCAGCCAATACTTACATCAAAGACACCAATATCCCAGACTGTTCAATTGTTTTTGGCTCGTCGCCTAATCTGACCATCAAACATCGAGAAGTAGATTATTTCCGTCGACATTAACTACTCACAAAGCTATTTTAAATACCTCATGCACAACAGTCTTCCATAGCATGGCGTAATAATGAATAGGCATTTGCTGGAGGCATGGCTCTTTTAAGATGACTATCATTCTGCTCTAAACCTGATGAAATCTTTTGCCCTATAACTCTAATCAAGTGCTCAGGAGTATGAATAAGGATGTTACGATATTCTGGTTCAGTTGGATGTTTCGCTAACCCGTCTGGGTCATAATAAATCCCACATCTTTTCATAGAATGTGCCACAAGCACTGGTGAAGAAAATGGCATTGATATACATATATCAGATGCGACAATAGGCAAATAAGGATCCACATAAGGATGTATTTCTATCACCCCACCAGGAGCATCACGCTCTTTTGCCTTATCCTTAAGCTTATATAATGCCTGGGGGATGGTATACGCCTTGTTGAGTCTTTTGGGTTTAACCAGTATGTTGATATCATGAAACTCATCAATCAGCCCGCATATACCCTCATAGAACTTTTCTCCATACTCTTCACTACGCGTCCTAGGTACTGATGATGCTTCTAATTGCCATTGACTAGACAATATTGGTAAATCAAATACCGATATATAAATCCCATCTTCTTTGAGCCCAAGTTTTTTACGTGCATATTCTTTACTTTCTGTTACCAAGGAAATATCGCCGCACATCATAGGGCCAATAACCTTTATCTCAGTAGTACGAGCATCCCCTTCGACGTTACAATTAATCAGCATATCTTTATAGGATTTATTCCAAACCCAGAATTCTGATGTGGAAAGCACGCTACGCTGGATCTTCAACCCTTTAAGCTCCGGCGAATCAGGTGAGAAACGCAACGAATTAGCACTATAAGCCCATGTAATAGTACGCACTCCCATTAGATTGAGTGCTGACACTTCTGGTTTCTCTGGCCACGAATAGCTTGTCGATGTAATGTAGCATCTCGCGGCAGTTCTTTTTGCCAATTCAATCCATGGTATCGCGCGGGTATGAAATCTATATAAATAAACGGGCAAGATGCTTTTATGCGGAGCGATAATAAACAGTAGATACATAACCATATTCAACAGTATCCTGAATCTTTCCCCCAATGGCACAACACTATAAATCTGATCAGCTGTCACGAAAGATGTATCTTGCTCTTCAAGATAAGATCTCTTGTCCTGATCTAATGATCCTGTTGGCAGTATATAAAGAACATTATTATTACAAATGCCGTACTTAACAGCCCATGTACAATCTAAAGAACCATCCGAACTAGGAACCTCCTGAGGACTTATGCCAGTCCATAGTGCAGTAATTTCAGATAATTTTTTTCCCGAATATTTACTGAATGATGCAATCTGGTAAATTTCACGCAATGCGAATAGAGCAGACACCCACTTTTCTTGCAAGACAGACACCATCGACCAGAGTCTTGAGGACTTAATTTTATCTGTATCAGCCATGACGCCAATATAAGATGCTCCCAACACCTCATGCAATAATGGCGGTGCATATATACAATAATCAACGCAGCCTTCTTTCTCCGCATGCCGCTTTACGGCCTCAGTAAACACCAAGAATGAGCCCAGTGTGATTGCAAATATCTGCAAAATGTTTTTTCGATAGTCTAGACTAGATTTATTTATTCTGAAAAGCTTGTCAATTCTACTAGACGCATAGCAGTAAATTTCATTATTCCACTTCTTATGGATCTCTTCCTCCAACGTGACCAACTCGTCTCGAGTCAACAACTCATGGGCTGGCAAAATATTAATCCTGCTGCCTAACTTAATCGATTGCTCATGCTTCCAGACATAAACATCAGACGCAAATGAATTTAAGGCAGCAACATGCTTCTGCAGCCTTGACATCCCAAAATAGTAGTGGCGCCTCATCGCATCAAGCATCCTTATGGGGTGCAATCAATAAATCCCAATTTAATGGTGTACCCTTCTTGATTCTATCGCGCGCCCTCATCATTATCACTGTGTCATAGTGTTTTGGCGCCAACCCATTACTTGGTCTTATTGACCTTACACCATCCGCACCTACCAATTCGCCAGCCTCAATATCCCTATCCGCATACAGAGAACGTCGTAAACGGTAGGTATAACTCTCACTTGGTTTAACACTGTAATCAATCTCTCCGAGGGACTGCCATACCTGATCCGCCTGATGCACTAATTCCTTGAATGAACCGGGATCAAGTGAAAATGAAGCATCCAGACCACTTTCATCATCCGCAAGCTTAAAATGCTTTTCGATAAACGATGCGCCCAATGCTACGGCTGCGACAGCAGTATCTGTAGTAACCGTATGATCTGACAAACCTACAATACATCCTGTTCTCTCGTTAAGGTCAGAGATTGTTCTAATGTTTGCCTCTCGTACAGGAGTTGGATAACCTGAAACGCAGTGCAAGACAATAAGATCCTTATTGCCTTCATCTTTGGCAACCGCGATAGCCTCTAATATTTCATCAACATCTGCTAACCCTGTTGACATGATGACAGGCTTGCCTGTCGAGGCAACCGCACGAATGAGTGGTAAATCCACAAGCTCAAAAGACGCTATTTTGTATGCGCAGCAATCCAATGATTCAAGCAATTCTAAAGCAGTAATATCAAACGGCGATGAGAATATCGTAATACCTATATCTTTAGCATATTGAAAAAGCTCCTCATGCCATTCCCATGGCGTACTTCCTTGCGAGTACAACTCGAACAAAGTCATACCTGAACGCGGGCCCTGGGTTATCATGAACTCCGGCCTGATATTATCCATTGTTATTGTTTCAGGCTTGTACGTCTGTATTTTTACAGCGCTGGCATTCGCTTCTTTTGCAGCAAGTATTAATTTCTTTGCATTAGAGAGATCGCCACTATGATTGGCCGATAATTCAGCAACGATGTAAGGTGGGAAAGCTGAACCAATCTTTCGTCCATTGATTTCGATATATCTCACATTAAAAAACCCTATATATATTCTCTTCTCATAACAACATTACCAACATCAAAAAACCCATATTAATATGCACTCAGGCAATCCTCTGGATTTTCATGCGCATGGGTATTTGTGCACCAGCACTCCTAATGATTACTTTTTACATACTCACGCGCCGCATCCACTCCTATAGATGCAATAACATCAACGATCGACAGATGACTGATAAATCCATCCCCTCCCACCTGCTGGTATGCAGGGGCACTGAATTCTTGGAAAATCAACTCGACATCAGTTTTTTCGCTAAACCCATCGTCTACAAGATACTCTCTAGCTCCCTCTGGAGATAAGTACTGAGTAGCGCCTACTGCTGCAAATATTTCAATCAAATGCTCAGTGCGCTTCCCTCCACATGAAAGATCACTTGCCAGCTTAAAGTCGGCATATAGACCAAGCATTTTGGATATATTTTGTATTAAGTTAACATTAAGGTCAGATAACAGCTCATACCTTGCATCAGAAATACAAGGCTCTATTACCTCCATTACGTCATCAATGTACGGTGCATGACGATATGATTGACGGATAACAGACAAATGACTATTCCTCCAATTATTTAGATCATTTATCACCACATCTTTGATTTTCTCATTTAACCCTGTTCTACGCGTTGGGACAGTAATATATTTTTTAGCCCCATTAACTACTATTTGATTCCTTGCATGCCAGCTACCACGCTGAAATTGCACATCATCAAGAAAAACGAATACATCAACCTTATCGATCAAATTGAAATAACCTGACCACGGCAAATATGTAGGCTGCATTATCCCAATACGCATAGCTTTCTCAGATAATTCATATAGATTTTATTTACGGCTACCCTATATGACACTAATCGCTCCACAATCCTGTAGCTGTTTCCTGACAGCCTCTTCCCCTCCATGCAGCTGAATCTTGCTACTCAGCTCCTCATAGCTTTTATTGTCGTTCAGTTTTAACTTGTTCTTTTTAGCAACAACAGGCTGCGCATCTGGTGCTGCTGGCTCAAGCTCACAGTCGCAGCTTTTATATATGTTTTTGATGAACTCAATAACATCTTCTGTATGATCAATCAGTGAATCATAATCTAACACCGCCCATCTGCTGTTATCGACACTGGATAGCTGATCAACAACATGCTTATCTATTGAATATATCTGCCCAATGACCTGATCAATCGGCTGTAACTGCATTAACTTCTCGTATTCAGGAGGCTTAACAGAAAACCACTTTTCAACTCCACCGGCTCTTACTTTGCGTCCCTCCAGTAACGAATGAGCAACATCCGCATAATTACGCCTACACACAATAAAGTGTGCATTCGTAAAGATTTGCGATAACCAATATGCGTTCATGCCACATGCAGCCAGATTTTTGAACATGATGGGCTTTCCAAGAGCACGCTCAATAGATGCAACAGATCTTTTAAGCTGGACAGCTATATCGCCATCAAGATCAACCATACCAACATAATGGCTGTCACTATAATCAAACCATCGTCTCCAATAAAACCCGAACTCATGTGGTCCAGCCAATCCATCTGTACGCCCATAGTCTGACCTATATGGCAATTCCTCAGTAATTTTACCGCATAGATTATTGTACAAATGTATCCCTGTTGCAGGCACTTTCCAAAATCTGGATACAAAATTATTTATATAACCCAAGCCCACGTCTCTAATTAATATTTGAGATAACAAAGTTGTGCCTGACCGAGGAAGACCAACAATAAACACCAGCGGTAATTCCGGTGCCGCAGGGGATTGCCGAATATGCTTTTGCTCGTCAAAGCCAAACAACGCATCATTTAACTCGAGCATGAATTCATCATTCATGTATCTATAATCAGCGGAAGCGTTCTTCAAGTTCACGTATCAAAGGATGGGCTACTTTTCGGTTAATCGAGTCCTTCTTAATATATGTGTGGTATTTTCTACGCAAATAGACTGACACCCCGGAAAGAAGTGACTCTAAAAACAACCTGGGATACAGAATCTTTGGTCTCGTATTATTCTCAGTGCTATAGCCAAGATACTTCATCAAAGGCCAACAAATACCCTCTATCATTTCTATTTGAGAACTACTTAGATGCTTTTTATACCTGTTATAATTATCTTTTTTAGTTTTCTTGTGTATATTTTTCCATTCATGAAAATCAAATTCCTCCTTTTCATTGTTCGACATACCTTCCTGCAAACTAAACTCATCAATTATCAATGAGATATACTTCTCTTCGTCTTGGATGAATGACTCGTAACTAAAAGAAAGGATTTCATTTTTTATGCGAAACGCGTGGCTAACGCGCAATGATTCGCCACATTCATGCGCCCATTGCTTGGCAAGTCTATTAACCGACTGTATGCCAAATGGTCTTTGTCTTTGACTTACAACATAATCTCTTGGATCGCGATACAAATGTATGAACTTTGCATCTGGTATTTCATCTTTTATCTCATGTGCAAAATCGAACAGCCATATATCTTTGCAAAAATATGACTCATAGCCTTGCTTTTCTGCGTAAAGACTATATAAATGATGAGTTAACTTTATGAGCGTCCGATCTTTGCCAAACGCCTGGTCGTAAGACTGAAACACGCTGTCCACGCAAAGCTCAATAGCCCAAGGCACTGGGCGCTCATAGCAACAACGCAATGCATAATTAATCATATCTCGCCATTTATCATCATCTCGCAATGGGCCCATTACTGGGGTCCAATATCCCAATGTTCGCAAGATATGCACTGGAGGCACAGAGCATAATGTTAGCTGATGATCAGCAAGGCGCTGACGCAAAAGGTTAGTTCCGCTACGCTCGCTGGCTAGCAAATACACAGGACCTGTCATGGGATTAATATTCTCTCCACTGCAATCATCATCTTTACGCTAATTCACAAAGCTTATCTGCGATACGTTTTGCTCCGTTACCATCACATAATGCTCTGCCCAACTCTCTAATCTCATTTCTTTTTTTGGTGTCTGTGAGAAGCGTATTGATCAACGCAACAAGATCAGATTCAGCGCAATCGCTAGGAGATTTATTTACAGCCAATGCCGCGCCAAAACCACCCATGCGATCATTAACGTACTCCTGGTTCTCTGCAATCTTAAACGCAAGAGCTGGTAATCCTATGGCACAACGCTCCCACGAAGCCATGCCGCTAGCGCCAATAGCAGCATCACTCTTTGCCATCACAGAGGCAAGTTCATTGGTCCATTCTATAATCGTAACAGTGAACGGATAACTACGGTGCGCATCACATACAGCATCATCCGCTCCCACCAGTATCACTTCTCCTACATAGCCGGCCTTTGCTAAGGCATTCAGTATTATCTCAACATGCTCATGCACACCATCTCCGCCCCCAAAATGCACAAGCAATGTAGATACCGAGCCTTTATCCACAAGCGCTGTGCTTATATGACCAAGCTCAGAATATGCAGGGTCTATCGGTATATACCCCTCACCTTCGAGAGTGCATCCACCTTTCAAATTAAGCTCACTCCTAAGATGTTGCGGCCTGGCTATTGGATCAATCCATAAATCACAATAGTGCTTCCTACATGTACCATCAATTACCGCTACATTTTTGGCCATAAAATACGCAAATCGCTCATATTCTTCAGCCAACTCATAATCATCAATTAGCATCCATTCGACATTGCCTGTTTGGCCATAAATCCACTCAATCTCCTCTCTCGAATTATTTGCGACTACAGGAGGAATAATCAATTTGCTGATACCAGCAGAATCATAATCACCGCGCCAAACAGATCCATCCCACATGGCAATAAATACACGCCATTTCCTTTTGATAAGCTCGTGCGCAATAATATTACAACGGACAATATGCCCGAACCCTATACTATTATTAGCTTTTGTTCTTATAACGATAGATGGGCTGCACTCATAATTACTCATGGTTTACTCAAAAGTAATTTCGCATACTCTAAATCTGCATACTCATCTATATCTACAGCATAACGTGATTCCAAGACATATGGCATCCTATATCCTACCCAATACTCTCCTCCAGCCATAAAATCACTAGTTCTCATCCAGTGGAATGCTCCTGCCGATGCAAACAAGTCATCCATAGACTGTGATTTTGCATCAACATATTCAGGAAATACCGGCTCCAAGAAACCGTCTTTTATAGCAAGTGATTTATATGGATGAGGCGATACCTTCGTAACTGCCAATACATATGATGCTTGTTTATTGTCTCGAAGCAGTCTTTCTGATTCAATCAAATGCCAAGGCTTGATCAGTATTGCTGTCGGGTACACTATGCAATGCCTCTGGACCCTTACGCCATCTTCTCCTTCAATACATTCAATCGCGTGCCGAACAACATCTCTAACCATTGATTGATTTGTCGCAAGACAACAAGGCCGGTCAATTACTTCGGCACCGTAATCTTTTGCTACAGATGCTATCTCGTTATCTTCAGTGGAAACAATAACACGGTCAAATATCTCGGCATGCAAACAAGCCTGAACTGGGTATGCCAGCATCGGCTTCCCATTAACATCCAAAATATTCTTTCTAGGCAGTCTTACCGAACCGCCACGAGCTGGAATTATTGCAACGCTCTCTACTTTATTAGTAATAGCAGCCATTAATACTTAGAGGTGAAGTCGTCATATGATAAACGCGCCCCTGCAGATATATCACTGGCCAGAAGTAAACCATCTATCCGCTCGAACTCATCAGGGCTGATGCCATATCCTGGCCGCGAATATTCGACACTAAGATCCTCTACAGGAGTTCCTTTTTTTGCAGATTTAATTAAGTATGCAGAACGCCGTCCGCGCTTCCGTAATTCCCGCTCCTCTTCGCTAACAATTCGTCTTACATCACCCATTGCCACTTCCAATTCACGAACCCTATGCACAAATTCCTTCATCTCATCCGGCTCTAAGGACATAATATGCTCAACACTTCTATAAGTTCGATCCTCAGTTATTGTTTTTTCCACCAAGTTAGCTCCTAATGCTATGGCAGCCATATCCATATCCCAGCCAGGGGTGTGATCAGAAAAAGCAATTGGATAAGAATATGTGGATCGCAATGTGCTTATTATTCTTAGATTAATGCTTTCTAAACGCGCGGGATACCCGGACGGACAATTGTGTATTATTATATTGTTGTTGCCATTTTCTCGTATCACATCAATAGCGCGCTCCACCTCTCCCAGCGTCGCTCTGCCTGTATCCAATTGAATTGATACATCAGCTTTTGCAGCCTTCCTGAGTAATGGCAAATGATTTATGTCAGGTGAAGCAATCTTTATCGACTGACAGCCCAGCGATTGAAGAAAATCAATATCCTCATCAAATCCGACAGTTGCAAAAAAAGCCAACCCGTGGTCGTCACAATGCTGTTTCACTTCACGCCATTCGTTCCGTGATAACGATCTTCTTTCAAGCACATTGTAGATTGGCTCTGATACTACCTCCGTCTCTCCACTAGCTTTATCTACAAGAACTTTATAGCTAATAGTTAAATCTTTCTCTGCGACAAGCCTGTCTGCATCAAATATCTGGAACTTAACCGCATCTGCATTGGCAGATGCGGCGTGCTCAATAAGTCGCTTTGCAGATTCTAAACCATTATGCGTGGGCCCACATTCGAAGGTAATAAAGCACGGCAATCCGTCTCCTATATACCTTTCACCAATCTTAACTGACGTTCGCATGATTTATCCCTCTTGTATTTTGACATCTATATTTGTGACACTCGATTCATGACTAAGCAATGATGCCATATAAGCAATTACTGCTGCGAAAGGTGCCCTTCTGCATAATTAGATAATTAAGGCAGCCGCTATCACCGCCAGCACATAATTAAATCTAGTTACTATGCATTAGTCATGAATGTTTCAAAACTGTTTGCACAGCTGATATTACGGTAGCAACTTCATCTTCATTCAAACTTGGAGAAAGAGGCAAGGTAATACATTTCTGGTAATATGCCTCGGCATTTGGATAACGCCCCTCTTTATATCCATAATGGCTCTCATAATAAGGCTGGGTATGCACGGGAATATAGTGCACCTGACTCCCTACATTGAGTTCTCTCAGTCTATGCATAACCTGGTTACGAGACATCCCAAGCGCATGATAGTCAATCTTAACAACGTACAGATGCAAGGCGGAGAAGCTTCTAGCTACACCATTTTGCTGTGGTATCTCTATATGCGGCAATCCATTGAATGCCTGATCATAAACTGCAGCAATTTCTTGTCTACGTTTTAAATAGGCAGCAACCTTGGCAAATTGTGATAACCCAAGTGCTGCGTGGATATCACTAAGCCTATAGTTCATGCCAAGATATTGCTGCTCATAATACCAAGGCTGCGCCATACCCCCAATCTGACCACGAGATGAATGAACAAGCTGGGATTGATCACGAACAATACCATGATTGCGGTAGAGCAGAAGCTGCTGATAAATAGACTCACTATTGGTGGTAACCACTCCTCCTTCGCCGCTTGTAATAGATTTAACAGGATGAAAAGAGAATACGCACATATCAGAATATGCGCAGGAACCAATGCGATTATCCTCATTATGTTTACCGCCAAAAGCATGGGCAGCATCTTCTATGACAACTGCGCCATATTCCTTTGCCACTGATTGGATTGCAGCCATATCACACGAATGGCCAGCAAAATGAACCGGGATTATAGCTTTTACTGTATCAAGAGAATTACACTCTTCTATCAGAGCGTGTGGGGACATACAGATTGTGTCTGCATCAATATCGGCAAAACATGGCGTTGCTCCCACATAGGCAGCACAGTTTGCACTGGCAACAAAAGTAATAGGAGAGGTTATAACATTATCATCCTTCTTTACATCAGCAGCCAAACAGGCAATATGAAGTGCGGCAGTACCACTCGAGACCGCCACCGCATAACGCGCGCCCACATAGTCCGCAATAGCTTCTTCAAACTCCTGAACCTTAGGGCCCTGAGTGAGATGGCTACTGCTCAGAACCTCTACAACAGCAGCTATATCCGCATCATCTATTGAGTGGCGTCCGTAGGGAATCATAACTCAATAGTTTCTCGCTCCAGCAATACCTTCAGCCCATCGACTGTCATCCAATCGGTATTTTGATCACTGCTATATTGAAAACCCTCCTCAACACGCTTGCCACCAGTTTCAGCTAAATATTGCTCTTGATCCCATTGCGCTCCTGCAACTGCCGGAGGCTGAATCACAAAATGATCCTCAAATTCAACGGCGTTAATTGCGTCATCAGAGGTAATCATAATCTCATGCAGCTTCTCACCAGGCCTGATGCCAACAACCTCCGTTTCGCACTCTGGTGCAACAACTTTAGCTATATCCATGATATTCATACTTGGAATCTTCGGAACAAATATCTCTCCGCCATGCATTCTCTCAAGGCAATCTATTACAAACTTAACCCCTTGATCCAAGGTAATCCAAAATCGCGTCATGCGAGGATCGGTTATTGGAAGACATCCGCTTTGACGCATCTTCATGAAAAAGGGAATGACACTGCCGCGAGATCCAATAACATTACCGTATCGCACAACCGAAAAGCGCGTGCGATGCCGCCTAGATAGAACATTAGCCGCTACAAATAGTTTATCTGAGCAAAGCTTGGTGGCACCGTAAAGATTAGCTGGGTTGGCAGCCTTGTCAGTGCTAAGCGCAATTACATGCTTAACCCCCTGATCAATACAAGTATTGATTACGTTTTCCGCACCAATAATATTTGTTTTAATTGCCTCCATAGGATTGTACTCAGAGGCTGGCACTTGCTTCATGGCCGCAGCATGAATAACCGTATCTACCCCATCTAACGCACGGTGTAAACGCTCTTTATCTCTGACGTCCCCCAAAAAATAGCGCATATTGGGTGCATTAACAGATTGCTGCATCTCAAATTGCTTAAGTTCATCGCGACTAAACACAACTATCCGTTTGGGATTATGCTTTTCGAGCAAGGCCCTTACAAACCTCTTTCCAAACGAACCGGTTGCGCCCGTAACCAGAACCGATTTGCCGTTAATAACAGACACTAAATGCCTCCTTTTGTTAAACTTGATATAGCTGCAAACAGCTCATTATGACGTCCATCTAGCTCCTGCTCCTTAAGTTCACGCAAACCACCTTCAACGCTACCCAGCTTATGTCCCAACACTTTTACTGCCTTCAGGTTGCTAAGAGAAAGATCAGTCGGCCTTGTTGCCTTAAATTGTACACTTTGGCTGCTTGCGCTATTTATTAGCCCTTTGTCAAGGCTGAAGACATCAGCAATCTGCATAGCAAATTCGTATTTCGAGATACGCTCATCACCGACGACATTCACAATACCAGTCACGCCCTTACTCAAAAGCTCATGCACAGCATCGACCAAATAATCGATCAGTATGGGCGTGAACCACACATCAGTAAATGCGTTAATCGTCTCTCCTTTCCTAAGAGAGCCAATCACCCAATCAGTCAATGAGGTCCGAAATCGATGCCCCCAGCCATAGAAATTAGTCCTAACAATAACCGCATCAGGGCACTGCTCTATTACGCGTTGCTCACCCTCCAGCTTTGTACGCGCATATACATTGAGTGGAGCTGGATCAGCCTCCTCGTCAACCATTGGCATCTGACCAGAAAACAGATGGTCGGTGGAAATATGCACTAAAGTAATACCACTCTCCTGAGCAGCACTAGCGACATTTTCCGCGAGTATTGCATTTATGTATAAAGCCTCTTCCTGATGACTCTCGCACCAATCTACATTTGTCATACCGGCAGTATTCACCAGTACATCAGGCCGCCATGTCCTAATAAATTCACCAACCTCCTCTGGCGCATCGAGTACAACAGAACTGGCCTCCACACCAGCCAGGGTCACTCTATGATCATGTGTCAACAAACATATATCATGCGCATCACGCATAGCAACCGCCCAGTTGAGCGCGAGCAGGCCACTACCACCGGTTATAGCTATACGCATGTCATCCAATCAAAGACTATCACTCTCCTGACTGCCTTTGTACCTCTTCACGCAATTCGTTAATCTCCCTCTCTAACTCTTCATACTGCTGAATCCGAGTCTTAAGAAACCGCATTGTTACAACGGCCTTCTCTTCAATACCTCTTGGCGTTAGGATATAGGCATAGGCGAGCTTGTTTTTGCTATTCTTGAAATTGTGCGCCTTGATTAAGCCAGTTTCTATTAGCCCCTTGAGACAATAGTTTACTTTTCCCAGGCTAATACCTAGAGACTCTGCTAGATTCCGCTGGCTCATATTTGGATCATCTTGCAACTGTTTCAGGATCTGATATCTAAGTGATTCATCTATCATGGTTGATATATATTTCTGCTGGCTCCAGGCGTATGCCTGTATGAGATAACAAAACACGCTACCGCCCTAC
Source organism: Sedimenticolaceae bacterium (assembly GCA_050304615.1). Taxonomy (GTDB): domain Bacteria; phylum Pseudomonadota; class Gammaproteobacteria; order Chromatiales; family Chromatiaceae; genus CBFDBF01. The sequence continues at coordinate 498,765 of JBNLDW010000011.1, read as the reverse complement.
CGCATCAGACAGGGAGCAGCACAATACAGGCCTGATAATAGCCGTTCTAACGCATATGTTCAACCATTGAACGAAGCATATTTGCCCGCGATGATAATATGTTTCCACACTGGTAGAATGTCGCCTCGTAGAGACCAACTTGGTATATGCAGAGCTAGCATCACAGCTACAAGGATGTTTCTACCAGGATCGACGCATAAGATTACAGAGGAGATAGCATGGCCAGTCCATCAGTATGGCGTCTGATCTACACCAAGCCCCGCCAAGAGATGGAGGCACAGAGACAGCTGGAGCACCAGGGATATACCACCTATCTCCCCATCCTTTGCCGGCGTGAACTACGCAACGGCAAACAACAAGAGGTACAAGCCCCCCTATTCCCACGCTATCTGTTTATCCACCTGACGGCCGGAATCGATGACTGGGGGCCCATTCGCTCCACCTGTGGCGTCAGTAGACTGGTGAAGTTTGGAGCAGAGGCTGTATCTGTTCCAGACGAGCTGATAGCAGCCATACAGGCGCGCGCAGAAGAGGATGGTTACCATTATGAAGATAGAATGGAGTTTCAGCGCGGAGACAGTGTGCGTATTAGTGATGGCCCATTTTCTGGTTATGAGGCCATCTTTCAGGCCAACCGTGGTGAAGAGAGGGTCTTGGTACTGCTGGATGTGATCGGCCAAACAACCAAGGTTGAGGTTGCTAGCCACTCTATTGTCAGGGATGACTGATATCTCGCGAGGGACTGTAATGGTTCAGTGTAACCGCTGTTACACAATCCCCGGCATTAGTTCAAACGCGCCCACCCTATGGCGCAGGCGACCTTACCTCATAAATAGCCAACCTGTCGCCGTCATCATTCGCAAATTCTTTTATGTACCCCATCTTGCCCGCAGCAACCAGCTCATCAATACGTGGCTGATAGGACTCACTATCCTCCTGATGAATATGTATAACCAGAAGCGCGTCTGGCACCATAGAGCCATCTCTAACGGCCTTTATCATCTTCCCTAACCCAATATTATTTTGCAGTAAACGATCCCTATCAGTGTAGTACAAGGCCTTATAATAATTGGAGTATACCGGCACTGTATGCGCAGTATTGTCTTTCACCCAGTAGCCAGCATCTAAAATATAATCCTTGGAATCGCCCTGTATAGATACTACTGAATCTGCTGTTCTCAGGAACAGGAACATGATGATAACTGCCCATATCTTTCTTTTATGTATGGAGCTATTTATATACGGCAGAAACCGCTCCACAACCTGCCCCAGCAACAGTAACAGCATAAACACGAGCGATGTTGTATACCGGGATGAGAGCACTGGACCTTTAATCATATACACAACAAAAAACAGGAACAGAAAGGCTGTAAAATACAGGATTATCCTGTTGTACTCATTTAATACGATCTTTTTCTTGAAAACACCAAAACCCAAGACCACAAAATATGGAAAACTCAGACAACCAATTATCCTGACAGATACATATGCCAATAACGTAAAGGCGTAGACAATAACCAATACATTGTAATGTTTAGAGTGCGCCCCCTCATACCAATAGATCTCCCCCAGCTTACTGACCGCCGCATTATACGAATCTACAAGCGAACCAATATCCATATAACTTAACAGGCTTGGCAACCTGCTGGCATGAACACCAAAATCAATCACATCCGTCAGCAGCACAACAGCTATGGCGACGACCAGCCCTATCGCATACGCCGTGTAGAGGGCGCTGGCCTGAACAAGACGCTGCTTAAACGGGATCTTCTTCAACAATATTGCCAAGGGACCAAACAGAATGACCACTATCCCTTCTATGCGAAACAGGAATGCCAATATGGTAAATAGCTGCCATCCAGCAGCGGCAGCCCAGTTAGGGTTTTTGTAGTAACGTAGCAAGGAATAAAAACCCGCGAGGTAGAAGCTCCAATAGGCGAAATCCTTCATCACATCGGCGCGATACTTATTGATGCCTACCAGTGTGAGCACCAGTATAGCTGCCACCCATAGTGAGCCATCACCATCGGTTATCTCTGCATAAATTCGAATAAACAGGATGCAGGTGGCACCAATAAACAGGGCGTCAATAAAATGCGCTGTCTGCTCAATATGGGTAAACCATAACGCTTTATGAGCAACCGCCACACACAATGAATAGAACGGCCAATGGAAAACTTCAAACAGTGCCGCAATGCCCTCCCGTAAATAGACCTTTGCAGAATTCATGAAATAGACGGCATCATGATTCAGCAGATTATCAGTGCTAATAGCCAAATACGAGAAGACCAGACTCAAAATAAATGTAGTGATATACGGGGTATATCTGTCATTTACTAAATTCTTCAGCATATCAATTTAAACCTGGGTAAATGATCAATACTTTATGCGAAATAAAGTGGTTCGGTCGCCACATCACTCCCTCTCAAATCGCATAGTAACAGAGGCTTAATATTGGGGCTATAGGGTGATATCTAGCAAATAATAGTCTGTATATTGACATTGGAAATCAGTATAATCTTAAAAATAGAGGAAAAATATCGACCCAGAGGTTCTCTCGCATGTCCCACAAAAGCAGTTTCCAAAAAACACGCAGCGCCCAGCAGGCAGAAGACTACATCGATATCCGTTTTAATAAATCACGTAGAATGCAAAAACTTGATCAGATGGAACGACTATTTGCCCAAAGTCTGGCCGATCGCCTTGAAAAGAATAGCACCATTCTGGATATCCCAAGCGGCAATGGACGCTTCACCTCAATATTGTCCTCTGGCGGTGATGTTATCAATATGGACTACGATGCAAATATGCTGCACGCATTAAAAGTACAAGATGCGGAAACAGGACTCCACATTCAAGGTGATATCACCGCAATACCAATGCCTGACGACAGCATTGATCTGGCATTCTGTATGCGCTTATTCCACCATATTGGAGAGCATGGTATGCGCTCTAAAGCGCTTGCCGAGCTGGCACGTGTAAGTCGGCGCTTTGTTGCGGTCAGCTTCTACAAAAAAGAGAGTTGGCGCTATATCAAGAAACGCATACGTGGCAAAAAGATCGCCGGACACCCGGTCCGCTACAGTGAATTCATAGCTGATGCGGCAAAGTACAACTTACGCCCGATCGAAACCATACCAAGAGGTTTTTCAATCAGCCCGCAGACTCTGGTCCTTTTCGAAAAGATAGATGACTAGCATTGCTGCCTTCTTAAGTGCGCACACCTACATTTTCTTCCTGCCACTTAGTAATGCATCAATTCCATGCTGTATCTTCTGGAGCCACATTACCTGTGCATCCTGCTCTGTCCATACGGCCTCAACAACAGCATCAACAAACCCGTTCACCTGATCGCTCCTGCAAGCGCCTTCCGTCACCAGCCTGGCGCCGATGCGCGCGATGTCACTTGCAAACCCAGAGTCATGGAACCTGTCGAATATATAACTATCGGCGAAGTCGATAACCTGAAAGCGTAATACCGCATCATCTTCCCCTGACACAACCATTATATTTTCTGGGCTATGCCCACCGTGCACCAGACCAGTCTTGGCAGAAGCGACCAAGCTCTTGGCAACCTCATCCCAAAACTCAGGCGTAACATCGCAATCCCTGGCGCGTAGATATTCTGTCAATGTAATAGCATTATCAAGCCATTCCAGAAAAATAAATCCACGCTGCAACCCAAATGCATTTTGCTCAAACGCCATTCCCAAAACCTTGGGCGTCTTTCCGCCTTTGGATAGATACTCGCACCCTGAGCGGAACTCGTGCAACACCTTTGGTTCACGCATATAACGCAGCTTGAATTGGCGTAATAATCCCTTATAGCAGACCTCTTTAACCGCCACTTGCCGGTTGTTATTCAGGCTACCACGATAGACGCTTCTCCGCCCCATGGTATATATCTGACCCAACTCTCCGGAGTGCAGCACGGCTTCCAGTTCATTCTGTTCCTGTGGATCCACTACATCCTGGCACTCAGACGGGACAACCCAGGTCAACGCACGCCCTGGCGGTATAAAATCAGATGCCATCACTCTGGCCCCTCTTAACCACAAGAATATCCTCCATTATCAGATACTCCAGATCCGATCCATAAAACATATTCAGGGCATCTGTAGGCGAACAGACCATCGGCTCACCGCGGCGATTCAGTGAAGTATTCAGAACCACGCCACTACCGGTATGCTTCTCCAGCTCCTCGATCAATTCATAATAACGTGGGTTGGTCTCTCTGGTTACCACCTGCGCCCTGGCAGTACCGTCTTCATGCACCACCTCCGGCACCCTCACAGCCCAACCCTCAGCCACATCAAAGGTAAAGGTCATGTATGGCGCCGGATGCTCAGTCTGCAACATCTCCGGCGCCACCCTGTCCAGCATGCTGGGGCAGAATGGACGCCAACGTTCCCGATATTTAATCTGCTCATTGATACGCTCGGCGATACCGGCAACATTGGGAGCACCCAGGATAGAGCGGTTACCCAGTGCCCGCGGGCCAAACTCCATGCGACCCTGAAACCATGATAGCGGATTGCCAGCTGCAAGGATCTTAGCCGCCCGCTGTGGTGCATCTTCGATACGCTCCCATTTAGGCTTACGCTCGTGCTGCTCGCAGGCCTGGATGCACTGCTCATTACTATAGCTGGGGCCAAGATAAGCGTGCTTCATCGGCTGAACCTTGTCACCCATATCGTTAGCTACATAAGATGCGGCACCTATGGCAGTCCCTGCATCAGATGCCGCAGGCTGCACAAAAAGCTCCTCTACATCCGGCCGGGATATGATGCGCTGATTGAGTTTTACATTTAGCGCCACCCCACCGGCAAAACATATCTTGCCGCTCTCTTTCAGGATGTCGCCAAGATAGTGGTCGATTAGCCCAAGAGAGACATCCTCCAATAGCTGCTGGATGGATGCGGCATAATCAATATAGGGGTCATCAATCTCATCACCCTCACGTTTCGGTCCGAGCCACTCGATTAGCTCCGGGCTAAAGTAGTAGCCCTTGCCATCTTTATCCTTATACCTCCTGGGACCGATGACATTGACCAGCTTGGTGTTAACCCTGAACGACTCTTTGTCATAATCAATAAGCCTGGAGAAGTCGAACCGATTTGGATCACCGTATGGTGCCATCCCCATCACCTTGAACTCACCATCCAGCATCTCAAAGCCAAGGTACTCGGTCATGGCTCCGTACAACCCGCCCAGGGAGTCCGGATCATAGAACTCTTTTATCTTATGGATCTTTCCGTTTTCACCATAGCCAAAGAAGGTGGTGGCATACTCGCCCTTACCATCGATACCCAGGATGGCTACCTTGCCGTCGTAACCGCTTAGGTGGTAGGCGCTGCTGGCGTGAGCCAAATGGTGCTCTACCGGCACGACCCTGGCCTTGCCACCGCCAATATTTAGATCTGATATCAGCTTATCCAGCTTGCGCATATTGCGGCGAAAGCGACGGTTACCGTTAAAGATTCCGAGAAGAGTTCTGTCTGGTGAGTACCAGTGACGTTTTGCGTAGTGCCAGCGTGCGGGGCTGCTCAGGGGGATCTCGGCATAGGGGAAGGTAACCACATCAACCTCCTCCGGCCTGATCCCGGCAAAATCGAGACAGAAGCGGGTCGCCTCGTAGGGAAAGCGCCCCTTGGCGTGCTTGTCTCGTATGAAACGCTCCTCTTCTGCAGCAGCGACCAACTCACCATCTACGAACAGAGCCGCTGATGGGTCATGACTGACCGCGCCGGATATACCTAAAACTATCATTAATCTATTTCGTTCCCAGGGGTTTCTAAACCTAAATACGACCAGACGGTCAACTTTGCCAGTGATGCCGGTTCAGCAAGAACGGCAATCTATTTGTTCCTGATGTAGCGCCCACCGAAACAGCTCTGTCAATTCCGGCGCATCACTCCAGTTGGCCATAAATCTACGCAAGTCACTACGCCATGCCCTTCTTAGCCCTATATCTGTAACATGCCTGCACATGGAATCGAGATCAATCAGCATAACCTCTCCAGCAACAACCATAATATTGCTCGCCTTCATATCACCATGACTGATGCCCTGCTCCATCAACCGCCGAAACAGAGAGGCTATCTTAACTGCAATATCTCTCTTCTCCTCGATCGTTACTGCCGCATCCAGGAACCATCTATGGGCGCCAACCCCGTCAACATACTCCATGAAAAGATAGGTAGCCAGATGCGACCAACGCCGTCCAGTCCTCAATACTGCCACTGGGGCTGGGGTCGATATGCCGTGAAACAGCAGCCGGTGGGCACTCCTCCAAGAGCGGAACGCGCGACTGGGCCATAAACCCAACTTAATTCCATGCCAAAATCCTTTGACATTATAGCGCTTTATAACTAACCGCAAAACACCAACATCTGCAGTCCATACGGTACAAGTATTGCCCTTTTTAAGCACCTTCCGCTCATCCACCAAAGAGCTTCCTGGATCAGACAATAGAGCATCTAACTCGGGTCCGACGTACTTCCTGGAAACAATCTCCAGTCGGTTTGGTAATTTTCGGCATCGGAAGGAGGTGCAGTCCCGGAACAACTTGCCCTTAAACCTGTTCCAGCGCCACTCACGGAGCCGCTCTATTTGTTGTAGCAGATAACCGCTGCCAGGCCCATCCTCCAACCCCCTTTGCGCAAGGTAGTGGTTATACAGCGCTGGCGCAAATGCTGCCCAGCGTGGTGTCAGCTGGGACATAAACAGCGCCAGATTATCCAGCCCTGCCTGCAACCCAAACTCCCCATCTATCACGATGACTCCGGCACCATCCAGACTATAGATCTTGCCCTCCGATATAACAAAGTTATTCAGATGCAGGTCTGTTTGGCATACCCCAGCCATGTGGTGTCCGGCCAGAATGGTAGTCATATCCTCCAGCAACCGATGCGATGCGGTTGTATCGGCCTCATCCCAGGCCTCCCGCAGAGTTACCGGTTCAGGCAGTTGCACCAATACGATCAGCGGGAGGTCATCGTCGCCGACCACTCCAGCATAAAGCAGTTCTGCGGTAAGAATACCGCGCTGCTGCAGTGCTCTGACACCATCCAACTCTCGTTGCCAATGTATATTGCCCCTATTGGCATCGAGAAAGAACTTGATAAATACCGCACGCCCATCCAGTGTCCCCAGGCAAGCCTCTCTCTTGCCTGGTAATGAACGAACCGTAGCGGTACAGCATAGCTCGCGGCCATCGGCCAGTTTATAGTTATCCTCTTTAGGCATGCTGCTCATGTTTTTTGATGAAATTGATTCTGTTCCTGGCCAATCTTCGCCACAATCTTCTACCAGCAGACCCCAGCGGACTCTGTCCCGAATATCGCTGTAGAAAACGCATCCTGTCGGTTCGACTCCAAAGTCCAGTACGCCGATTGAGGCTGTCCAGATCACGACTGGCGGCATAACCAACACACGGGGTATGCCGCATCTTCTCCAGGTCGATCAGACGCACCATAGGAGGCCCGTGTTCTGGTAGCGACACAAAAATATGTTTAGGGTAAAGCGCATTGTGCATCAGTTTACTATCATGTAACCGATGAAGTGTATCCGCCACCACCTTTATCAGCTCCCGCCGATGACCAAGGCTATTGGCCCATCCCTCTTCCTGCCACCGCTGCATCTGCAAGCTCAGTGGCATAAAGCCCTGCAGTTCACGGGTCAGCAGTATGGCCCGTTGCTTTCCAGCTACCACGCGTTGGCCATAAAAGATGGCCTCTAAAGAGGGAATCCCCGCAGCCTCCAGAGCCAGGATGCCACCCATCTCCGCAGCAAATGTCGGCTCCCCCAGTGGATGCCTTATACTGCGGCGAGTATGGCCCTCCTGCCGTTTCAGAAAAAGCACCTCTGTAGCGCCGTTACCACCATCCAGCTCGATACGGGCAACCCCGCTCCAACCACCACGACACCGATTGGGCGGCTCCAACCACTCCGCATCTAACTCCCAGAGGGCGTCAAAACTAGCCAGACCATTATGCTCCAGCAGCCCCCCACCCTGCTGTTCCAGATAGTCACGCATCGCCGGCCTCACTCCCAGGACGGGTACGATAGAGGGCATCTGCGCGCCGCTGCACCTCGCGCCAAAACTTCATGTCATCACGCATGGTCTGGCGCAGCGGGACCTGCATGTACTCACTCATGAACCGCAGCCGATCCCGCCTAGTCAGACCTATCTCCATACTAGAGAAATGGAGCGATCCAATATCCTTCACGATCCAGCGCCGCGGGGTGATTGTACGGCACTGCACCCGATGCAGGTCGATCACATAGAGATGAAGATTATCCTCGGTGCCATCCCACGGCTGCTGCAACAAGAAATGGCAGATATAGAAGTCACGATGATTCACTCCACCCTCATGCATGGTACGGGCAATCTTGGCCAGCCGTTTAATCAAGGCCCACTTGCTAGTTGGTGATGGCGGATTGTCCCTCCAATCCTCGCAATACCGCTCCAGGCTGATGCAGTTTTGTAGCTCCTCTGTTATCAATAGTGAATCAATGGCGGCCGGGTTCCAACCTTCTCTCCCATAGGCCACTGGGGTCATGGTCTCCACCCCCAACTCCTGTAGCCGATGGATTGCACGCCACTCGTTGCCCGCCCCCAGGATCGGCAACCGCAGTGATAGCAGGTTTTTGCTTATCTCCCGCCAACCAACACCACAGTGGCACTTGATGAAAAACCCGCGGCCTTGTCTCTCTATTCTGAAGGTACGGCGATTTTGAATACGCTTAAACACCTCACCATCGAGAGCACAGAGCTCCTCCAGTGAGGCCTCTGGAAAGTAGGATCGAAATCGCTCTTTTAGATTCAGCATGCAACCCCATTCCGCTCTGCACGTTCGATAATCACATCTGCCGCTCTCTCTATCAGGCTATATAGATCGGCATTCTTGCAATAGTTTGGACCGTTGGCCATCCACTCCTCGCGGCACCCGGACTGCAGCAACTCCTGTAAACCGCTATTAAGCCGTTGCTGATTGAACGGTTCAGGCATAGTGATACCCGCACCTGCAGTCGAAACGTGTCCAGCAAAACCGCAATTCTCGGTCACCAATACTGGCAGACCGCAGATCATGGCCTCGATCAGCACGGTTCCGGTATTCTCACTGCGCGGGGCGTGGATCAGAAAATCGGCGCCGCGGTAGAAACGGTTCACGTCATCCCTAGTCCCGGTAAAAATAACCCTATCGGCCACCTTTAGGCGTGCCGCCAGCCGCCTCAGTGGAGCGGCCTTGCCGTGGCCCACCACGACCAGCTTGCTTTTCCGTCTAAGCGCATCCGGTAGTGACGCCAACGCCTGGATTACCCGATCTATACCTTTAGTATGGAAACGAGAACCAACCGCCAACAGCATAAGCTCATCATCTGCGACACTAAACTCTTCTCTGATATACGCTCTGTCCTTGACAGAATCCCCACATATTAGGCGTTCACGGTTGATCCCAGGCGGCAGCAAATGAAACCGCTCCAGTTCTGTTTCGTAGTACTGGATGAACTTCTCTCTCTCTTGATGGGCGATCAACATCAGCTCGGTTGTCGCCCCCCGCTTGAAGACAGACCTCTCCTGACGACAAAACGCCCTATATCTGGGTAATAACTTATATAGTGGATGTTTTGTCTCGGCCACCCGCGCCGCATAACAGGGATCTGCCGCATAGTAGACATCCAACCCCGGCAGCTTGGTAAATCCCACCCGGCAATCATACCCCTTTCCCGCCACGGCCTCGGAAAAACGTTCGGCCAGTAGATCATTGCTGCGATGGTTGGTGGATGCCTCGGTATCCAGCTCGATTACACCAATATTGGATGGCCGTTCGCCCTGCCATTCACCGGTATATATATCCACCTGATGGCCCCTGGAGACACAGGCCTCGGCAATCCGCAACAGTGAGCGCTGCATACCACCGAATGGGAACCAGAGCGATACAACGAAGGCGAATCTCATCCGCACGCCTCTGCCATCTTGGCATCAAGTGCTGCCCAGACCCTCTCTGGCGGTAGATCTCCAAAGCAGGCAGGAACAACTTCCGAAGACTCCAGGTAATTACACGCCTTGCGCATACATGGGGCGCAGACAAATTCCGCCTGCAGATTGATCTGCAGCTTCCCTCTTGCTCCAGTAAGGCCGGTCTTGGTCGGGCCATACAGGGTCACCGCAGGTACCGACAGGGCCGCCGCCAGATGTGCCAGTCCTGAGTCAACGCCAACAACGCCCGTAGCCCTAGCCAATTTATCCTTCATCTCAGTGAGTGATAGCCGTGGCAACGCCTCCCCTTGGCCAGAGCGATTTATGACCTGCTCTGCCCGCAGCTTCTCTTCTTCACTACCCCAGGGCAAGCAAACCTTGAAACCTTTTGATGCGGCAATCTTGCTCAACTCCACCCAGTACTCGACCGGCCATAGCTTGGTTATCCAGGTGGTCCCATGCAGAAACAGCAGATATGGCTTGTCCGGGTCGGCGTTGGTCGTTTCCGAGAGCCCATAATCGGGCTCGTCCTCAGGTTTAGCGTAACCCAGGGCCTGGGCAAACAGGGAGCGCACCCGCTCTATGGCGTGCTGGTCGCGTGCAACATTTATGGTGCGCTGATAGAAACGTGCCGCTCCCGGCTCTCGGGCCGAGTCCGCATCCAGACCGACCGGTACTCCCCGGGCCATCTGTGCCAACAGCGCGCTCTTATACAACCCCTGGGCATCAATAATCAGATCATAATCCCGCTGTCTCAGGTCATCCCGGAACGCCTTGATCTCGCCTTTGCGCCAGGATCTGATCCACCCCTTGCGCCAACGTCTAATGGCAACCGGAATCACCCGATCCACTGCGGAGTGCCACTTGGGCAGCTCAGCAAACGACTCCTCTACCACCCAGTCAAAACGGATGCCAGGAATCTCAGCCGCGGCATCGGATAGCGCTGGCAGGGTGTGGATCAGATCCCCCAGAGATGATGTTTTGACGATAAGGACTTTCACACCAAATCCCGACTCTGACCGTTATGCCTGGGCAGAGTCTTGCGCCTCACTCAGCCTTATTATCAGGCTGTGGTCACGCAGATAGGAGAGGATAGTATCTACGCTCTCCTCCAGTGTCTGCGCATCGGTATCAACCATAATCTCGGGGCTATCCGGCTCCTCGTAGGGAGAAGAGATCCCGGTATAATTTTTGATGATACCGGCCCGCGCCTTGGCATATAGCCCCTTAACATCACGCTCCTCGCAAGTCTGCAGGCTACATCTGCAATAGACCTCGATAAATTCACCCTCCGGCATGAGCTCCCGTACCTGGCGACGATCCTTGCGAAACGGGGAGATGAAGGCGGCCATAGCGATAATCCCGGCCTCGGCAAAGAGGTGCGTCATCTCACCGATACGGCGGATGTTTTCGGTACGATCCCCTTCACTAAATCCAAGATCTGAGCAGAGACCGTGACGCACGTTGTCCCCATCGAACACAAAGGATTGGCAACCGATATCGAACAGTCGACCCTCCAGCGCATTGGCCAGGGTAGATTTACCTGCACCTGAGAGTCCGGTAAACCAGAGGACGAAGCCCTTATGACCATTACGCTCCTCCCGCTGCTCACGGCTTACGGTCTTTTCATGCCAGACAACATTACTGCCATTTTCCATTAGATCTCCTCATCTACCAACGCCTGCAAAGAATCGCTCACCTGCGCGACCTCTATGCCTGTTAGACAATCCAGGTGCCCCTCGGGACACTCACGTTTGAAACAGGGGCTGCAATCCAGCCCCAAGCATACTACCTTACTACCCCGGTTCAGTGGTGGGGTAAACCCCGGATCAGATGAGCCGTAGATTGCCACCAGCGGTCGGTCCAGGGCGGCGGCAACGTGCATTAATCCGGAGTCATTCGCCACCACGGCAGAGGCCAGTGAGAGCAGATCCACCGCCTGGGCCATATTAGTACGACCACTCAGATCAAAGCAGCGGTCTCCAGTGGTGGAATTCACTGCGCCACACACCTCCCGATCTCTATCTGAACCAAACAGCCAGACCGACCAACCTCGCTCCATCCACTCTGCCGCTAACGCCCCGTAACTCTTCTCCGGCCAACGTTTGGCCGGGCCGTACTCTGCCCCGGGACAGAGCGCCAACACCGGCCTCTCATCTCGCCGCAGGGCGAGTGCGTCCATAGCTGCCGTTACACTCTCTTGCTCTACCTGGAGCTGAGGCGGTGGGATTTTGGGTATCTCACTGCTACCGGCTGGATAGGCCAGGGCGACAAAACGCTGCACCGTCATGCCCAGCAGTGATCGATCCAGGCGGCGAGCATCATTCAGCAGCCCGTAGCGCATCTCCCCAATCCAACCGGTACGCCGGGGAATTCTGGCAAAAAATGGTATCAGCGCGGACTTGAGCGAGTTGGGCAGCAGGATGGCCTGGTCATACTGCCGCTCCATCAGGGAGCGGCCTAACCGCCAGCGCTGTCGCAACTCTAACTGGCCATGCCCCAATGGCATATCGACTGCGGCTGCCACCTCCGGCATCCGCTCCAGCAGAGGGCGGCTCCAGCTGGGGGCCAATACCTCTATAACCACGCCTGGTGTATTTTCAGCCAGCACCTTAAACAGACTCTGGGCCATCACCATGTCGCCTACCCACGACGGGCCAACTACTAAAATTTTAGCGGCGTCACTCAGCTCTCACTCTCCTGCTAACACCATCGTCGTAATAGAGCAGCCCGCAAGCATGACCGCCAAGAGCTTACTTAACAAGAGTCAACCAGCCCGCGTTCTCGTCCCTACGCCCATGCACCTGGTCAAAGTAAAGCGTCTGCAACCGCTCGGTTATAGGGCCACGACCTCCGGCTCCGATCGTCCGATTATCCACCTCTCGGATTGGTGTCACCTCGGCAGCAGTACCGGTGAAAAATGCCTCATCGGCAATGTAGACCTCGTCCCGGGTTATCCGCTTCTCAACCACACGGATCCCCAGCTCCGCACAGAGCCGCATGACCGTATCACGGGTGATCCCATCCAGGGCTGAGGTTAGATCGGGAGTGTAGATCACACCATCACGCACAATAAATATGTTCTCCCCTGATCCCTCCATGACATAGCCCTCCGCATCCAATAGCAGTGCCTCATCATAGCCGCACTCCAGCGCCTCCTTGAGCGCCAGCATGGAGTTCATGTAGTTGCCGTTGGCCTTGGCCCGACACATAGTGATGTTGACGTGGTGCCGGGTGAAGGATGAGACCCTTATCCGTATTCCCTTCTCTATCTCATCCTCTCCCAAATATGCGCCCCAATTCCAGGCCGCAACCATAGTGTGCACCTGCAGGTTATCGGCACGCAGCCCCATACCCTCTGAACCATAGAAGCACATAGGCCTTATATAGGCAGAATCCAGATCGTTCTGCCTAACCACATCAATCTGCGCCTGATTCAGGGTGGCCGGATCATGCGGTATATTCATCCCCAGGATATGAGCCGAACGAAACAGCCGGTCGGTATGCTCCTGCAACCTAAAGATGGCAGCACCTTTATCTGTCTTATAGGCACGCACACCCTCAAACACCCCCATGCCATAATGCAGGGTGTGAGTAAGGACATGAACCTTGGCCTCGCGCCAGGGCACCATCTCGCCATCCAGCCAGATCACCCCATCACGGTCTGCCATTGTCTGCATTGCATCTTCCTCTAAGTTGAACGGATAAATCAGACGGGCTACTGGAGCCCATCAACCATCATGGATTGCCACAGCTCGCGTACCGTAGCACGCCCCTCTGATAGCTCATTCGCAGCTACCAGACCAGACTCTTCGCGCAGTACATTGCGATGGCTTATAGCCCGAAACTCACGGTAGGCATCAGCCAGGATAGCTGCCGTATCTGTTGCGATAACCCCATATTCGGCCAGCCCTTCCAGCATCCTGATATTATCACTCCACGCCAATAGCCCCGGGTAGAGGCTAGCCTCACGTAGAACCAGATATTGAACCATAAATTCTATATCTGCGATACCTCCTGCCCCCTGCTTAAGGTCAAACATGCCATCTTTGGATCGATCCAGAGATTGCCGCATCTTCTCGCGCATCTCCCGCACATCGCTGCGCAACTTCTCTTGATCCCGCTGTTGCGACAGCACCTCCAGACGAATATGCCGAAAGCGCGCGATCACCTGCGGATCACCAGCTATAGGACGCGCCCGCAACAGCGCCTGATGCTCCCAGGTCCAGGCCTGTTCACGCTGGTACTGTGCAAACGCTTCCAATGATGCAGCCAGCATGCCTGAGTTACCGCTGGGACGCAGCCGCATATCTATTTCGTATAGTTGCCCCGCCGGGGTACGGGTGGAAAACATATGGATCATGCGCTGACCCAGGCGGACATAAAAGAGATCATTTGCTATCGGCTGCTTACCACTGCTCACGGCATTACGATCTTCGTTACTGTGCAGAAACACTAGATCCAGATCCGAACCATAGCCCAGCTCTATGCCTCCCAGCTTGCCATAGGCTATCACGGCAAACCCCGTATCCTCTGTAGAGATACCTTCAGGTATACCGTGGCGTGCAACGAGATGATCCCAGGAAAGCTGCAACACCTGCGCCGTCACCACCTCGGCGATCTCAGTAAGATAGTCGCTCACCACCATCAACGGTATCACCTCTGTGATATCGGCCGCGGCAACCCGCAATTTGCTGCTGCGGTTAAACTGGCGCAGTCGATCCATCTGCTGCTCTAGGTCGTCCGCATCAATGTTCGCCAGGAGGGTAGCAAGCTCCGTCTCCAACTCCTCCCTACGTAGCGGAGAGTACAATCGACGCGGATCTAACAGCTCATCCAACAGCATGGGGTGCTGTGCCAATCTGGTCGCAATCCACGGGCTAACGCAGCTAAGGCGCACCAGTTGCGACAGGGCGATAGGGCGCTCGACCAATAGGGCGATGTAGGCTGTCCGGCGGACAATGGCTTCAAGGATGGTTAGCACCCGCTCCAGGGTTGCAGTCGGCTCTGCGCAGCCTCCTACCGCCTCCAGCAGTAGCGGCATCAAATGCTCCAGCCGCTGTTGGCCACTGGTCTCCGCGCTGCGGCAAGCGTGAGAGTTGCGAAACTCCTGCAGCTGTTGCAGCACAGCTTGTGGATCTGGGAAGCCACACTCTGCCAAACGCTGCAGCGACTCTTCGATAGCAAAATCACCCCGCCAGATGGCCAAGAGTTGATTCTCATCAGCGGACTCACCCTCTGCTTGAGGGGCCGCGAATACCTGATCGAAATGGGCCTGTACGCGCTGCCTGTGTTGTTCTAGTTCTGCAAAAAACGTGTCCCACCCAGCATACCCCATGGAGCGTGCCAAACGCAGCCGCCCAACATCATCGTCCGGCAGTAGGTGGGTCTGTCTATCCTGCCACGCCTGCAACCTATTCTCCACCAAACGCAAGAAGCGGTAGGCCTCGGTAAGCTCCGCTACGGCATACTCCGGTAGCAGTTCCTTCTGTGCCAGCAACTCCAGTACCGACAAGATTGGGCGAATCTGTAGATCTGGATCACGCCCCCCGCGAACCAACTGAAAGGCCTGCCCGATAAACTCGATCTCGCGAATACCGCCGGGGCCAAGCTTAATGTTGTCCGCCATCCCTTTGCGCCGCAGCTCCTGGCTGATCATCTGCTTTAAGTTACGCAGAGATTCAATAGAACCAAAATCGAGATAGCGGCGATAGACAAAGGGGCGCAACATCTGCATCAACTCCTCCCCAAATCCCTGCTCACCAGCCACCACCCGGGCCTTAACCATGGCGTAACGCTCCCACTCGCGGGCCTGTGACTGGTAGTACTCCTCCATAGCATCTAGACTCATGGCTAGAGGACCGGCTTCTCCAAAAGGGCGCAACCGCGCATCCACTCGAAAGACGAAGCCATCCTCGGTCTGGCTGTTGAGCGCCTTGATAAGCCGCTGACAGAGGCGAATAAAAAACTGCTCATTGGTTTGATATCTGCCGCCTTCGACCTCACCATGTTGCGGAAAGACGAAGATCAGATCGATATCAGAGGAGAGGTTGAGCTCCCGTGCCCCCAGCTTACCCATGCCGAGCACCAGCAGGCTCTGCTGGCTGCCATCTTCACCTCGTGGTATCCCATGCTGCTCCAGCGCCCAGCCATAGAGGAGCTCAAGCGCCTGCCCTACACAGCTGTCTGCCAGGGTGGAGAGATCCTCCATGGTATCGGCCAGCGGTGCAGCCCCGGTGATGTCACGCCATATGATGCGTACCATCTGGTTACGCCGGAACCGGCGCAATGTCTGTTGCAGATCCCCCTCATCTGCAACTGACACCAACTCCTTTTTTAGGCGTTGTTCGATCTCCCCTTGTGGATAGTTGGAGTGTAGATCACCACCATCCAGCAACCCCAAAAGCATGCCAGGATCTCGCATGCAGCTTTGCGCTACATAGTCACTGGCCTCCCATACCTGCCTTAGCTCAGTAATAAAATCGGGCTGCGACTCAAGCTTGGAAAGTTGCTCCGATCGCAGGGACTTACACCAACCCTGCCAATGGGTCTCCACCTGCTTGGCTAGTGAATCGAACTCAACCATGTTATCTCCAGCTTTGTGCATCGGTTATGCGGCTAACTTTATCAGCAATAGTCAGCAACTGCATGAGATAGAGACAGAAGATTGCTGCCTACTTGCTTAAGCCGCGCTCTCAACCTTCGGACTCATCTTGCTCCTCTGCTTCGCGGTATACGTCCCAGTCGCTCACGGCCAGTCGCTTCGGCCATCCCTGGCCTCTCGCGACACTTGTACATCCTGTACATCGTCCCTGTGCTCCGCGGCATACAGCCCATCCATGGGCATAAAAAAAGCCCCGCCGAAGCGGGGCCTTTGTAGCTACGACAGGTAGCGGGGCACTTACATCATTCCGCCCATACCACCCATGCCGCCCATACCACCCATGCCACCCATATCAGGCATAGCAGCAGCGCCCTCATCTGCAGGCTCATCGGCCACCATAGCTTCCGTGGTAACCATCAGGCCAGAGACGGAGGCGGCGTTCTGCAAAGCGGTGCGGGTCACCTTGGTTGGATCCAAGATACCCATGGCAATCATGTCGCCATACTCACCGGTTCCAGCGTTGTAGCCAAAATTGCCTTTACCCTCAGACACCTTATTGACTACTACCGAGGCCTCATCACCGGCATTGGTTACAATCTGACGCAGCGGCTCTTCCATCGCACGGAAGGCCAGGCTGATACCGACATCCTGGTCATGGTTATCACCCTTGACCTTACCCAATGCCTGTAAGGCACGAATCAGAGATACGCCGCCGCCAGGGACTACGCCCTCTTCTACAGCCGCACGGGTAGCATGCAGCGCATCCTCAACCCGCGCCTTCTTCTCTTTCATCTCTACCTCAGTAGCAGCGCCAACCTTGATAACGGCAACGCCGCCTGCCAGCTTGGCAACCCGCTCCTGCAGCTTCTCACGATCATAATCTGAGCTGGTCTCTTCGATCTGGGCGCGCACCTGATCAACCCGCGCCTTGATATCTGCCTCAGAGCCGGCACCATCAATGATGGTGGTCTCCTCTTTGGTGATCTGGATCTTTTTCGCACTACCCAACTCATCCATCCCGGCCTTCTCCAGGGAGAGACCAACCTCTTCAGAGATCACGGTAGCGCCAGTCAGAATGGCTATATCCTGCAGCATCGCCTTACGGCGGTCACCAAAGCCCGGGGCCTTGACCGCGCAGACCTTGACGATCCCACGGATATTGTTCACCACCAAGGTGGCCAGGGCCTCGCCCTCAATATCCTCTGCAATGATAAGTAGCGGCCGACCAGACTTGGCTACGGCTTCCAGTACTGGCAGCATGTCACGGATGTTGGAGAGCTTCTTGTCGTGTAGCAGGATTAGCGGCTCATCTAGTTCGGCAGACATATTTTGCTGATTGTTAGCAAAGTATGGAGAGAGATAGCCACGATCAAACTGCATCCCCTCTACCACATCCAGCTCATTGTCCAGGGTAGAACCCTCTTCTACAGTAATAACACCCTCTTTGCCCACCTTCTGCATGGCCTCGGCAATGATGTTACCAATGGACTCATCGGAATTGGCAGAGATAGTACCCACCTGGGCAATCTCCTTGTCATTAACACAGGGCTTGGATAGCTTCTTCAGCTCTTCCACCGCAGCAACCACGGCCTTATCCATACCACGCTTGAGATCCATAGGGTTCATGCCGGCGGCAACCGCCTTCAGCCCTTCACGCACCATGGCCTGAGCCAGGACGGTGGCGGTCGTGGTGCCATCACCAGCAATATCAGAGGTGTGTGAGGCAACCTCTTTCACCATCTGTGCACCCATGTTCTCAAACTTGTCGGATAGCTCTATAGCCTTGGCCACAGAGACTCCATCTTTGGTCACAGTTGGAGCCCCGAAGGACTTATCCAACACCACGTTGCGGCCCTTCGGGCCAAGCGTTACCTTGACGGCATCAGCCAAAATATTAACGCCCTGCATCATACGGCTGCGGGCGGAGTTACCAAATTTAACCTCTTTCGCACTCATTGCGTTATTCCTCGAAAATCTAGAATTCGTCTATGTGGATATTCAGCATTGCTCGGCTATATGCCGTGACAATCAGCCTTCAATCACACCCATAATGTCCTCTTCACGCATCACCAGCACCTCATCACCATCAACTTTGACTGCGGTACCTGAGTACTTGCCGAATAGGATCTTATCACCAACCTTGACATCAAGAGGGCGAACATCTCCGTTCTCAAGAATCTTGCCCTTGCCAACGGCCAGTACCTCGCCTTGATCAGGCTTCTCGGTGGCTGAATCTGGAAGCACTATGCCTCCTGGGGTGGTGCGCTCTTCTTCCATACGACGAACGATCACGCGATCATGCAGTGGACGAATATTCATCTACTGAGCTCTCCTAAAAATATTAAATAAATCAATGGTTTTTCAATATAAGACGGATTATTATCTAAAGTTCTCCGCCAAGTTCGCGGTAATATATAGGGGCAAACTTCTGAGAGTCAAGGGCACAGCCAGAAATTATTCGCTAAGATCACCGATTAGTGGCAAATCGGTCAGAGACGGCTATTTATATCCCCCTCAAGGACCGATCCAGACCATGTGGCTATTTATGTCACAGCAGATGATAGCCATACCGCTCCATCAGATAACAGAGACAGTCCTGCCTTACTACCGTCTGATCTCTGGTCAACATGGATGGAATTACAGGATTGCGTAGTCGTAGTTCGCCTCCATCCAGCACAAAGTACTGTTCTGATACCTCGTTACCCTGTTCATCATATACCTCCAAACCAAACCCTGAGTCCATATTCACTCTCCCCAGGGAGGTGCCTCGCGGCAGCTCGCGAAAGTTCAAGTGATCCAAATCCTGCACAAAGCAGATATCTGCCCCTGCATCCCCAAATCCGAAGGTGACGTCATCTCCAACCTTTACTGTAGCTACCGTATGCAATAGGTCGATATCCTGCTCTGCCACCTGATGAGTGGGATATTCAAAAAGATGCAGGATCGCCTGTAGATAGTCGCGGGCATGTTCCACTCCATGGGTTTGACCCACCTTGCCGCACTCTAGCGTAACCGCTGGACAGTGCTGCGCCATCGCCTTCGACTGCACCCCGCAGGGCCTAATAAAATAGACCACAAGCCGTCCAAACATAGTGGCCAGGTGCATAAATCGGTCATCGATAACGTTGATGCAGGCGTAATGGGGATTAACTCCGGTATTGTTATGCAGGTCCACACTCGCAAAAAGTCCCTTGCTCACCATGGTATCGACTACCTGCTGCATCATACGGTGCTCCACGCTGTCCCTATCCCCTTCCTCACAACCTGGCCAGACCCGGTTGTAATCCGGCTGCCCGTCAAGGTGGCGAACCCCTTGGGCGGCAGCGCTGACATTGCCTATAAAGATACTCAGCGACCGCGGCAACGACTGCTCCCCTCCACCTGGTCGGTAGTGACGCAGAAGCCCCCGCAACGCCTCCCAGCCTACCGGCTCATTGCCGTGCATCAACACAGAGACAAACAGCCCTGGCTCGCGCCGTCCTGGAAGATGAATCAGTGTCGGCCCTCCCAGTGCGGCCTCCAGTTGAATGGCATTTAGCTCCAACAGGCCTTCCGGTATGTGGTCTAACTCTCGCAACATAATTTTGATTTCACTAAAAGCACAGAACTCGATTTTATCTAAACAAGATGCTACACCGCCCACTCATGTACGGGTGTCCCCGCTGCCTGGCGCTCCAGGTAGGCCTGTGTAAGCCCTACCATATCGGGACCGTGACGCTTCACCCACTGGCGTTGCCATACCGCGCCAGTACGTCCGCAGTCAATACGTCTCTCTATGATCCCTAGCCAGTAATCCACCTCATCCCGATCAACGCCTAGATTGAGCAGCCCCTCGCGTGCCTGCGGCAGCAGCAGCTCAAGGCAGAGCTCAGACATATCGGCACTCCTGCCATCCAGCCAGAATAGCGGTGTGCGCAGACCCAGCCTTGCAGCCCGGTAGAAGTTCTCCCGCGCCACCTCAAATGGAAGGAGACTCTCGGGCGGTACCTCCTGGGTTGCCAGGAAGGTAACGGCACCGTAATAGAACGCGGCATTGGCAATACTGTCTACGATCGACGGCCCGGCAGGCACCACACGATGCTCTATACGAACATGTGGCTGGCCGTCATCATCAAAACCGATCAAAGGGCGATTCCAGCGCCAGATGGTCCCGTTATGAAAACAGACATGGGCCAGACTCTCCTCTGGCTCATCCACCAGCCTTGGCAGGAGCACCGGATATCGATCCAGGTTGGCTCGAAAATACTCCGAGATAGATCGATTGATATAACGAATACCAAAGGTGACTCGCCTGTTCAGCTCGGAATCACCTACCGCTACTGACTGCTCAAACAGTGGGATTCGGGTCTCATCCCACAGATCGGACCCGAACAGAAAGGGCGAGTTGGCACACACTGCCACAATTGGCGCCGAGATGATCTTGGAGGCGTTGTAGAAACGCCCAGCCATGTCTGCATCGATCTTCAGGTGAATCTGGAATGAGGTTGATGCTGCCTCCAACATAACATCATCATGTTCCATGCGTAATTGGTCTCTACCTGAGATATCCAGCTGTAGCGGCCTCCCTCCCCGCATCTTGAAGACCTGCTCATTCAAGGCACGGTAACGATGCAGGGGTGACATATTAGCGAGGCTAAAATCGCCCTGCTCTGCGGTAGGCAGAATCCCGATCATGGCAAGCCGTGCCCCAAACTGTTCTGCCGCGCCGTTACAACTATCCCAGGTCTGCACCAATTCATCCTTCAGGGCGGTCAGGGCATTGTCTTGCAGCGGTCGGTGGCTACCGTTTAACTCTACGTTGAAGCTAGCCAACTCCGGAACTACCAGTGGATCGTTAAGCTGGTTGAGATAGGGCTCGATAATCGGGGCGGGCCGCGCCGCGGCATCCACCAACCACGCCTCCAGTTCGAACCCGCACTCACTATGCCCATTGGGGAACACCCCCTCGTCCAGCCATTTACACAATAGTCGGGTCTCCCGCTCTAGCCGTTGTGCAAAGAGTTGAAAATCCTCGGGTTCAAAGTGGCTGTCTGTTATCTCCTGTCCCATTGCACCTAGTCCTTCAAATAATCGTCTAGTTCTTCGAGGCGCTGAGGTGTACCCACGTCGATCCAACCACCTAGGTACTGCTCACCACTCACCCGTCCGATGGCTGCGGCCTCACGTAGCAGCGGCGCCAGAGGGAAGGCCCCCGCTTCACATTTAGAAAAAAGCCCCGGACTATAAACACCTATTCCGCTGAAGGTGAGACGCCCGGCCCCATCGTTGGAGATCACTCCATCCTGCAGATGGAAATCACCGCTCGGATTATGGGTTGGATTCCCTACCAGGATCAGGTGTGCCAGCATGCCAGTGGGACAGGCAACTTGGGAGAGGTCGTAATCGCTCCAGATATCCCCATTAATAACCAGAAACGGGGCAGCGCCCAGCAGTGGCAGTGCGTTAAAGATACCACCGCCAGTCTCCAGTGCCCCCGGGGGCTCAGGGGAGTAGGCGATAGAGACCCCCCAGCGACTACCGTCCCCAAGGAATGCCTCAATCTGCTCCCCCAGATGGGCGTGGTTGACCACAAGATCGACTATACCGGCACGCGCAAGTGCCTCGACATGATATTGAATCAGGGGCCTGCCACCTACCTCTAGCAGCGGCTTTGGGATGTGATCCGTAAGGGGGCGCATACGTTCGCCCCGGCCTGCAGCCAGGATCATGGCCCGCGTAGGTTTTTCGATCCGGTCCATGGGACGAGGATAACAGGAAACGCAATTAGAGGTCAGAGCCGAGGGTATATTAAGGGATATATCTCACAAGACAGTTACAAATTATCGCCATTTGTTGCTGTGGGATACAACCCATTGCTGTCCCACAAACCTTTATTTCAACGCTAAGGCGCAGAAACGCGAAGAACGCAAAGGTTATAACTGTTTGAGTACAAGCTAGTATTTCTTAGCGACCATTGCGTCTTGGCGTCTTGGCGTCTTGGCGTCTTCGCCTACAGGGAAGTAGGCGAGGGGCGTGAGCATGGAGCGGAAGCTTTGCGTTAAATAATGCGAAGCCATGTTCCCGCCTCAATGGTTACGGTCGTATGCTCTAGTTTTAAAGCAGTTATCCGCTAAATTTGCATATCTTATGGGACAGCAGTGGATACGACCAGAACTAGTCAGCATCCAGAGAACCGGCGGGATTCACAGCCACTATGACGCCGGCTTGGAGCAAAAGTTGAACAGTAGCTAACCCTTCATAGAGTCGAAGAACTCGTTGTTAGTCTTGGTGCCCTTAAGCTTATCGAACAGAAACTCCATCGCAGCCAGCTCATCCATGGGGTGCAGAATCTTGCGCAAAATCCACATCTTTTGCAGATCAGCCGGTTTCATCAGCAGATCTTCGCGGCGAGTACCGGAGCGGTTGATGTTGATGGCCGGAAAGATCCTCTTCTCGGCAATGCGGCGATCCAGATGGATCTCCATATTACCGGTACCCTTAAACTCTTCGTAGATTACGTCATCCATGCGAGAGCCTGTCTCTACCAGGGCGGTGGCAATAATGGTAAGGCTGCCGCCCTCTTCGACATTGCGGGCCGCCCCAAAAAAACGTTTTGGACGCTGTAGCGCATTGGCATCAACACCACCTGTCAACACCTTGCCCGATGATGGGATAACGGTGTTATAGGCACGGGCCAGGCGGGTGACAGAATCGAGCAAAATCACCACATCTTTTTTATGCTCCACCAGCCGCTTCGCCTTGGCAATAACCATTTCAGCCACTTGCACGTGGCGAGCTGCCGGCTCATCAAAGGTGGATGAGATGACCTCACCACGGACGGAGCGGGCCATCTCGGTCACCTCTTCCGGACGCTCATCAATAAGCAGCACTATGAGGTAACACTCAGGATGATTGTGCGCGATAGACTGTGCAATATTCTGCATCAACATGGTTTTACCGGCCTTGGGGGGCGATACGATCAACCCACGCTGACCCTTACCAATAGGGGCGCACAGCTCAATAGTACGGACTGTAATGTCTTCGGTGCTACCGTTACCTATCTCCAGATTAAACTTTTCATTAGCAAATAGCGGGGTAAAATTTTCAAACAGGATTTTGTTTTTCGCATCTTCCGGTTTGTCGTAATTGATCTCATCTACCTTGAGTAGCGCAAAGTAACGCTCGCCAGACTTAGGTGGGCGAATCTTGCCTGAGATGGTATCGCCAGTTCGCAGATTAAACCGCCTGATCTGGCTGGGAGAGACATAGATGTCATCGGGGCCTGCCAAGTAGGAGCAATCGGCCGAACGAAGAAAACCGAAGCCATCTTGCAGTATCTCTAGCACTCCATCTCCATGAATATCCTCGCCCTTTTTTGCGTGGGCCTTGAGAATGGCGAAGATGAGGTCCTGCTTGCGGGAGCGGGCAACGCCCTCAACTCCCATAGAGGCGGCCAGGGAGACCAGATCGGCCGCCGGGGTTTGCTTTAGTTCGGTAAGATTCATGGTTTGTCTGATATAGATAGTTACGAAAGGAAGAAATGGATATGCTACGTCCAGGGAAAACTACTTGGTTAACAGGGAAAGTTCACTCAGGAATGTTTAAAGTTTATCGGGACAACGCCTGTGAGATATAACTAGTCGTTAGTTTGAACACTATCTTCAGGCACGTCTACTATTGTTTAATTCTGGTCGCCTCAGGCGTTGCTGTCAATAAAGGCCGTCAACTGAGAGACGGATACAGCCCCCACCTTGGTAGCCTCTACCTCACCATTCTTGAACAGCATCAAAGTTGGGATACCACGTATACCGTAACGGGGTGGAGTATTAGGATTGTCATCAATATTGATCTTTACGATCTTGACCTTGCCTGAGTACTTAGTTGCAATCTCGTCCAGCACCGGGGCAATCATCTTGCAGGGGCCACACCACTCTGCCCAATAATCTACCAGCACAGGCTCGCTGCTTTGCAATACCTCTGACTCAAAAGAGTCATCTGTTACATGAACAACCTCTCCGCTCACTTAAATCTCTCCAATTAAAATTGCACCGCGATGTGCGGGATCGCACTGGTGCTTTAATACTATAGTACAAAAAATTAAACGGGTTCTTGTAAGAATTGGTTACTACGATCTACGTGATTCACACATCTTGATCCCTATTTGATATGAATATTTTCTCTATTGCAAGTCCCAACACTGGTTGATTTGCTGTATCCTAGCCCGCCATGAGTAATAAACATCTAACAGATATACGCTTCGACAGCTTCGGACTGAGCTCCAACATCATGCAAGGCGTTGAAGACGCAGGCTTTTCTCTGTGCACACCCATCCAGGCAGCAACCCTACCACTGGCTCTTGCCGGTCAGGATGTTGCTGGTCAGGCCCAAACAGGGACCGGGAAAACTGCAGCTTTTTTGCTAGCGACGTTTAATCACCTGCAGAAAAATCCCCCTAGCGACCAACGCAAAAAGACCCAACCACGGGCAGTTATGCTGGCCCCAACACGGGAGCTGGCCATCCAGATACACAAGGATGCGGAAGTACTGGGGCGCCATACCGAGTTCAAATTAGGGCTGGTATATGGCGGCACCGGTTACGACAGCCAACGGCAACAACTCCAGGATGGGGTGGATATTCTCATCGGAACCCCCGGTCGTCTAATCGACTATTTCAAGCAGAATATCTTTGACCTGAAGGAGCTCCAAGTCATCGTCCTGGATGAGGCTGACCGGATGTTCGACCTCGGTTTTATCAAAGATATCCGTTATCTGTTACGGCGGATGCCGCCGCCAGAAAAGAGGTTGGGACTACTCTTCTCTGCCACCCTATCCTACCGGGTTATCGAGCTTGCCTACGAACATATGAATAATCCGGAGACCATCAAGATCGAGACCGACCAGGTGACGGCAGACAAGGTAACACAGGTCTGTTACATGACAGCCAATGACGAGAAGATACCCCTGCTTATCGGTCTGTTACGCCATATAGATCCTCGCCGCACCATAGTCTTCGTTAACACCAAACGGGCTGCAGATAAGGTATGGGGCTTTCTGGAGGGCAATGGCATCAAAGCAGCTGTCCTCTCGGGGGATGTCCCACAGAAGAAACGCATCCATCTGCTAACAGCATTTCAACAGGGTGAGCTGCCGATCCTGGTGGCCACTGACGTGGCAGCCCGCGGCCTGCATATCCCGGATGTCTCGCATATCTTTAACTATGATCTGCCTGAAGATGCCGAGGATTATGTCCACCGCGTCGGGCGGACAGCGCGTGCAGGGGCCAGTGGTGATGCCGTCAGTTTTGCCTGTGAGACCTACTCCTTCTCCCTGCCAGAGATCGAAGAGTATATCGGCCACCCACTGCCTATGCAGGCAATCAGTAATGAGCTGCTGGCAGAGATAGATCCAAAAAGCAGGAAATTTCCACCGCGCCGTCAGCCAGATAGTCGCGGCAGAGGCAAGGGTGGATCTGGAAACAGATCTCAGGGACGTAGTAGAAGGCGCTAGCCGAAGCTTCTCCTATCCTATAAGTAGCTCTGAGAAGTCGTGGATGGAGTTATATCTACCCGCCTCACGTTGCCCCTCCCGACTATCGGGGCGCAGTATCTGTAACAACCAACCAACACCGTAGTCCTCAGCCGAGGCGAGTACGGCCGGGCTGTCATCCACAAACAGGGTGCGCTCTTTGCAAAACGGCTCCACCTCCTGTAGCCGCTGCCAAAACCCCGGGTTCTCTTTGGGAAGACCAAGATCATGCGCACAAACCATTCCATCAAGCTGTCCGCCGAGCTGGGTACGCTCCATCTTCAGGGCCAGAGAGCGCTGATGAGCATTGGTCACCAGTACGCTACGCTTGCCCATCTTGCGCAGCATATGCAGAAAATCAACCACATGCGGATGTACAGCAATCAGGTGATCCACCTCCTCCTTTAACAGCGCTATATCCAGCCCCAGCTCCACGCTCCAGTGATCAATAGAGTACCACTCTAGGGTACCCTCAATATCTCTGTACCGGGAGAAGAGCTCTGTGCGCGCCACCTCCACCGAGATCCCCTTGGCCTGTGCGTAACGCAACGGCACATGTTCCAGCCAGAAATGGCTATCGAAGTGCAAATCGAGCAGAGTTCCATCCATATCCAAGAGGACGTGATCAATCTGCTCCCAGTTAACTATCACGTTCACAGCACCTCCAGCACATGTTGCCTAAACTCTATATAATATAAAAGATCATCATAGTAGTTCATCACAGAGCCCTTATGCCAAAAAAACCTACCATACTGGCGCGCCGCCAATTGATCGATACCGGGGTATTCCGCATAGAAGAGATGGACCTTGAGTTTGCCAATGGCGCAGAGCGCCAATATCAGCGGATAGTCGGCTCGCCGCAGGGTGCAGTTCTGGTGGTACCTCTGCTTGATCAAGAGACTACTCTGCTGATCAGGGAGTATGCTGCCGGGATGGATCGCTATGAGCTAGCCTTCCCCAAGGGGCATATCGAGAAGGGCGAAGACCCCCTCACAGCGGCCAACCGGGAGATCCAGGAGGAGACCGGTTATGCTGCCAACCGCCTGGAGCAGATCGCCTCATTCACCATTGCCCCTGGTTATCTGGGCCACACTACCCATATCGTGCTGGCCAGCGAGCTATATCCCCATCGCCTTGAAGGCGATGAACCTGAACAAATTGAGGTAGTTCCATGGAAGATAGCCTCCATGAATGAACTATTCAAACTTCAAGACTTTACCGAAGCACGCTCTATTGCAGCACTCTATATGGTGCGTGATCTACTACTTACGGAACAACTATGAACAATGACATCCCATCGATTGACGCACTCATAAAGATCTCCAGAGAGGCCGGCAACGCCATACTCGATATTTACAACACTGACTTTGATGTAGAGAAGAAGGCCGACCAGTCACCGCTGACCGCAGCTGACCTTGCCTCCCATAAAATTATTGTTGAGGCATTGAAGAAGCTTACTCCGGATATTCCGATACTATCTGAAGAATCGGCAGAGATCACTGTTGCCCAACGTCGCAGCTGGAGCTGCTACTGGTTGATAGACCCTCTGGATGGCACCCGTGAATTTGTTAAACGTAACGGTGAGTTCACGGTCAATATAGCCCTGATAGAAGATGGTGAACCCACGGTCGGTATCGTCTATGTTCCGGTAACCGGTGTCATATACTATGGCGACAGAAAGGTTGGCGCCTTTCGCCAGCTTCCAGGCGAAAAGCGATGCAAGATATCCGTCCGCCCCAAGCATCGCCATCCAGTCAAGGTGGCCGGCAGCCGATCTCACGCCGGGGAGAGTCTCAAAAGATACCTAACCAACCTGGGAGCGCATGAGATTATAAGCATGGGGAGTTCACTAAAACTCTGTCTGGTGGCAGAGGGTAGCGCGGACATCTATCCCCGCATAGGCCCCACATCGGAGTGGGACACTGCAGCCGCCCAGGCAGTAGTTGAGGCGGCCGGGGGGCGAGTCACAGATACCCAAATGCAGCCCCTGCGTTATAACAGCAAAGACTCCCTGCTAAACCCACACTTCTTTGTGTTTGGCGACCTGGAGACCGACTGGTCGCAATACCTATAGGGCAGACCACTCCGCCTAGCCCGCATTTCTCACCACAGTTCGTCGCGAGGGCGTCGAAATGCCGCTGTGACTGGGTGCACGGAGTGGAAGACAGTGTAGGCGTAGCTGACACTACGTCAAACTGGCTGGAGGGAGTACGCGCTGTCATGGCGAGTAGTTCGGCGCCCGCAGTACAAGGGTGGTGAGAAATACGGGCTAAATATCCTCAGCAAACCGATTTTGATACAGCGTGGCGTACTCCCCATCCAGCGCCAACAACTCGGCATGGCTGCCGCTCTCTACAATGGCGCCGTCTCGCAGCACCACAATACGATCTGCATGTTCTATAGTTGAGAGGCGATGCGCGATCACCAACGTCGTCCGCCCTTTGGTCAGCTCCTTCAGCGCCTCCTGGATATGACGCTCAGCCTCTGTATCCAGGGCTGATGTAGCCTCATCCAAAATAAGAATAGGAGCATCTTTCATAAAGGCTCGCGCGATGGCGAGGCGTTGCCGCTGCCCACCAGATAGCATGACCCCGTTCTCGCCGATCAAGGTGTTCAGACCATTATCCAGCCTCTCAATAAAATCTATGGCATGGGCCGCACGGGCCGCTTGGGTGATCTTCTCCTCATCCTCCGCCAGCGGGCCATAGGCAATATTCCTGGCAACCGTATCATTGAACAGGGCGACATCCTGGCTCACCAAAGCGATCTGGCTGCGTAGATTTTGCAGTGCGAACTCCTGGATCGGCACCCCATCAATCAGTAGATCGCCAGTGGTGTGGTCATAAAAGCGCAACAGCAGATTGGTGATTGTGGTTTTGCCGCTACCGGAACGCCCAACCAACGCCACCATCTCGCCTGGCTCCACCACCAAATTTATATCCTGTAGCACCTCCTGCTCACTCTCTGGATAATGAAAGCCAAGAGAGGATAACTCAATGCGTCCAGCCACACGCCCCGTAGTGTACTGGCCACCATCCTGCTCGGCCGTCTCATCCAGCTGCTCAAAGATAGTCTCACAGGCAGCGATTCCCTTCTGGATATTGCCATAGACCTCACTCAACTGACGGACCGGCTTGGGCAGCAGCCCCACCGCAATTACAAACGAAACCAGAGCGGCAGTGCTGCCTGTATCACGCATATAGAGGACCAGAAACATGATGACCGCCATTGCCGCAACTACCAGCACCTGCAGGATCGGGGTGGTGACCGCGCCCACCTTGACCATCTGCAGCCCCTTTCTCAGGTTGCGTAGGCTGGCCGCCATAAAACGTTCGCGCTCATACTCTTCGCCACCATAACTCCGCACTACCTGAAACCCATGAATGGTCTCTGAGGTGACGTGTGTCACCTGGCCCATCGCATCCTGAATCTTGTGGCTCAGTTTGCGCAACCGCCTCCCTACTACTGATATCAGCACAGCGATCACCGGCGCTATAGCCAGAAATACCAGAGTTAGCTTCCAGTTGGTCCAAAAAAGATAAAGCAACAGAAAGATGACCGTCAATCCCTCGCGGATAACCACCTTGATGGCATCGGTGGCAGCTCCGGTAACCAGGGTTACATTGTAGGTAATCTTGGAGATTAGATAGCCTGAATTATGGTTGTCTATATAGCTGTTAGGTAGCACCAACAGCTTGTTGAACAGATCAACCCGCAGATCATGCACTATGTGATTGGATACCTTGGCGATATTGTAGTTGCCGACAAATGAGCCGATGCCGCGCAACACCGCCAACCCCAGTGCTGCCAGTGGCACAGCGTACATCAGCTGGTTGGACTCACTCTCCAGCCCTTCAACAAAATACTCCATCAGTTTGGCAAACGCTGGCTGTGTCAGGGCAAACACAATATAACCGGCGATACTGAGCGCAAACACCCCAATATATGGCCAGACATAAGAGAGCAGCCGAACATAGGTCGTAAGACCGCTGTTTTTTTGGTTTTTATCCACTATTAACTAAGTCTCAAATCCAGAAGCATTCACCCCATGGAGTGTACCAGATTCTAGCGTTACGGCCTTAAACCATGCATCGCTGCAATAATATCTATATTGCCCTGTCGAGACTAACTCTGAATAGATATCTAACCATAATGCAGGCAAATATGACCGGGGGCCCAAATTGGCCATTTAGGAGGCAACCAGAGAGAAAAATGACGATTTATAGCCTATAGTTTGCAGGCAAGGCAGGGATTCCTGAGCCACGGCCTATTTTGTCATGAACAAAACGCCCTCACCCCCACCTAATGCGTCAGATGTTGAGACTAGGGCTCTGCGCAGCAAACTACATTCGCTGTCGCAAGAGGCCAGCTACAATGAGGAGGTGCTGCGCCGCTTTAATAACCGGGAGCTCTCCCTGCTCGGCGCCGAGACACTACCTGAACTGCTGCACTCTCTCACCGCCGGGATGCAAGAATCCTTCGGTCTGCCTGATATCAGCGTGATCCTGTACGACCCAGAGCATGATCTGCGCCATCTGTTGCTACACAACGACCAACACATCAACCATTTCCCTAACATCCGCTTTCTGGATAGCAACAGAGATGCACCCGTAGTGGTTAGAGATCTGAGAGAGTCGTGGCTGGGGCCGTTTCAAGCTGAACACGGGGCGTTATTCGCCCATAACAATGAACTACAGAGTGTTGCATTGATACCCATGCTACGGCGTGAGCAGTTGGTTGGAAGCCTGCATCTGGGCAGCAATGATCCACAGCGATTTACCCGCCACCACGCCAGCGATTTTCTGCACCACCTTGCCACGATTGCTGCGGTCTGCCTGGAGAATGCCGCTAACCGCGAACATCTGATTATTAGCGGCCTAACCGACGCCCTCACAGGCCTGCATAATCGACGCTATCTGGAGCGCAGGATACAGCAGGAGACCTCCCGCGCAATCCGCTACCAACAACCTATGAGCTGTCTATTTATCGATGCCGACCATTTCAAACTGGTCAATGACCAACATGGCCATAGTGCCGGTGATACGGTACTGCGTGAGATCGCCC
Organism: Sedimenticolaceae bacterium; assembly: GCA_050304615.1. GTDB lineage: Bacteria > Pseudomonadota > Gammaproteobacteria > Chromatiales > Chromatiaceae > CBFDBF01. The sequence goes on along the minus strand of JBNLDW010000011.1, from coordinate 467,608 downwards.
TGAGGATCCGGAGATGTCTGCGCGCCTCCGATATGGCAACCCGTTTTGGCGGCGAGGAATTTGCCCTGCTCCTACCCCAGACCGACGCCGATGAGTCGCTCCATCTGGCGGAGAGAATCCGCCACTGCATAGCCAACCACACAATACCAACCAGCGCCAACGAGGAGTTGGCGGTTACGGTGTCGGTAGGTGTCAGTCGGCTGAATCTGGATTCAGATGATGAGTACAGCGCCCTGGGTGAGAGGCTGCTGCACGAGGCAGATAGCGCCCTCTACCTAGCAAAACAGGCCGGACGTAACTGTGTCCGGCTGTTTTCAGGATAAACGGGCTCTATACCAGTGAAAACTTCCTGAGCCGATAGAGCAGGGTATCCCGGCTGATGCCCAACAATCTGGCCGCCCGGCTACGATTACCAGCGGTACGCTCCAGGGCCTGCTGGATCAGGCTCTTCTCCAAATCAGATAGCACCAGACCGGTCACTGGAAGCTCTACGATCGCATCAGTTGCCGCCCTCTGTTGAAACTCTTGTGGCAGGTTTTGGGGAGTGATCTCTGTGCCTGGCAGCAGGAGTGCCACCCGCTCACACAGATTACAGAGCTCTTGTACATTGCCCGGCCAATCATACTTCCGCAGCTGGCTCAGGGTGGCCTTGCTGAAACGTACAACTTTAAGCCCGTAACGGTCGGCACTCTCCTGGCTGAAATGTGCCAACAGAGCAGCAATATCACCCAGGCGTTCACGCAGGGGCGGCATATATAGAGGAACCACATTTAGACGATAGAAGAGATCCTCACGTAGCTTCCCTGCAACCACCTCTTGTTGTAGATCTTTTTTAGTGGCGGCAATAATCCGCACATCAACCTTCATTGGATCAGTAGCCCCCAGCGGCACTAGCTCTCCAGATTCAAGTAGATGAAGTAGCTTTGCCTGTATTGCAATCGGCAGTTCAGCCACCTCATCCAGAAACAGGGTGCCACCACCAGCCTGCTGGATATAGCCTTCATGCTCACTAACAGCACTAACAAATGCCCCATGTACATGGCCGAACAGCTGAGACTCTGCCAATGTTGAGGAGAGCGCGGCACAGTTTACCGCGACAAACGGCCGCTGAGCACGCCGACTTCCGGCATGAATAGAGCGGGCTAGCAACTCTTTGCCACTCCCACTCTCCCCATAAATCATTGCAGTGACATCAGCAGCAGCAATCAGACTGGCCGCGTTAGTCACTTCAAGCAAGGCTGGACTCTTTCCAAGTAGCATATCTATCACCTATTATCTCGCTGGTATTGCAACGGCATCCGTTGATACCGGCAATGTCAGATCATTTCCAAAAATCAGCGTCATCACGCCAAGCAACACAATAACCATGCCGGCGGTCTGGCGGAGGCTGGCGATCTTGCCCAGACGCACCATCCAACCGGCGAAAAGGCCTGTAACCAGCATCGCTGGCAGGGTACCAAGGCCGAATATGACCATGAATATACCGCTATTCAAGGCGCTATTCAAAGGTAGTGTCAAAAAAAGTGCATAATAAACTAGGCCGCACGGTAGCCAACCCCACACCAGACCCGCCACGAAGGCCCCGCCTATGCTTTCAATTGGTAGCAGGCGACGGCCCAAGGGCTCCAGCCGCTGCCACAGCCAGCCACCAGTTCGATCCATCTGGCGCAGCACAGGAAACCAATCGGTAGTATATAATCCGATAAGAATCATGGTGATAGCGGCTATACCCCCGGCCACCTGCCGCCAGAGATCGCTGCCGACACCCCAGCCCAACAACTGGCCACTGAATCCCACCGCCAGCCCCAGCAGCAGATATACCATGATCCTCCCCGCGTTGTAGGCCAATATAAACCCCAAAAGCCTGGCGGGACGCTCCCGTTCCGCCGCCGGAAGGCTGATAGAGAGGGCACCCATGATGCCGCCACACATACCAAAACAGTGGATAGAGCTAAAAAAGCCGACCGTAAATGCCAGGGCCAAAGATAGAGATAGATTCAAGATGCCATTTCCAAAGAAGGTGTGTGCCCAGTATAACCGCTTCCACTGCAGACTATTTAATCGGTCAATATGACCCCGTGCCCGGCAAGCCAGTCACGATCCAGGCTCCAGTGTACCGCCTTTATGCCCGGATCTGATATTACGATCTGCTTTGCCTTTTTCTGGATGCGCGCCAACTCCAGTTGGGCCTTTTGAAAATCGGGACTATCCGCCGACCGCCCGGCCAGATGTGGATAGAGTATCCCCATAATGCGCACTACCGGCACGGCGGCAGAACGGGGTGTATGCATAGTAGCGATTCCGTTTTTCACCGCAACCACCCGAAATTGGTAGGGAAATGATTCCACCTCCCTATCAGCCTGTAGCAGATCATTTAAGTGCCGCACCTCAGGTGCCTCATACAGGGCCCAGAAGAGCAGCCCCAGAAACCCCACTGAGAGAACCAACATATAAATCCTGGTACCACGATCAAATTTTGCCATCGATCCAATCACCCCATCTATTTTATTAGAATAATATCCTGTAAAAACAGTCATATAAACCTGATAATAGCTGGCTACCCAAAACCTCTTATAAAGTTAATATGTTAATGGCCGATAGGTCTGCTGTGCAGTGCAACGTGCGACCCAGTTGGGTCGTGCCTATCATCCATTGGCAATCTTTAATATTTTATGACTGGATCGACCCTTGAATCTAACCGCGCCGCCGGCACCCGCCTTGAGCTGCTGCTATTCCGGTTGGGTGGCCGCCAGCTATTCGGCATCAATGTCTTCAAGGTACAAGAGGTCATCCCCTATCAAGCGTTATCCAAACTGCCAGGGGCCAATCCACTAGTCAATGGTGTCGCCACACTGCGCGGCATCACCATGTCAGTCATCGATCTGTCACGTGCTATCGGTGGTCCTGCCATGCCCAATCCAGAAGATGGCATCATCATCATTACTGAGTACAACCGCTCCGTACACGGTTTTTTGATACATAGTGTAGATCGCATTGCCTACACCCAGTGGAAAAATGTGCAGCCCCCACCAGCCGCTATCGGCAGCCACAGTTTTACTACCGCCATCACCACTATTGATGACCAAATGATAGAGATCATCGATGTGGAGAGGGTGCTGGATAATATTGTTCACGCCAGCACTGATGTCTCCTCCGAAATGGCCAGCCAAGCTAGTCAAGACAGCCACAAGGTACTGGTAGTCGATGACTCCATGGTGGCCAGGAACCAGATCCAGCGTGCCTTAAAACAGGTCAATATAGAGTGTGTAACCGCGACAGATGGCGCTGAGGCGATTCGCCTCCTGGAGCAGCTGGCCGCTGATGGCAACGACATGCAACAGTACTTCAGCATGATCATCTCTGATATCGAGATGCCAAACATGGATGGTTACATGCTAATCACCGAACTGCGCAAACGCCCCGAATTTCAACACGTCTATATCCTGATGCACTCCTCTATCAGCGGCGAGTTCAATGTCGATATGGTAAAGAAGACCGGGGCCAACCAGTTTATCCAGAAATACTCTCCAGACGAGCTGGCGGAGGCGGTCATGCAACACCTGGACAAGGGTTGACTGCCCAACAATAACGACTAACCACTTAGAGTAGCTTTTGCTCCAGAGTAACCGCGCCATGGGAGTGCTCATGTGTCGCGGCCGGAGGCAGCTCCTCTCCCGCCAACAGCGCCCGTACCGCCTGCTGTGGATCGGTCTCGCTGGTAGTGATCACCCTTACATCGTGCTCGGCCAGACGCCGGGACAGGCCCTGACCGCAACTCGCAGTGATCAAGACGTGCAGGCCATATAGCGGGTGATCATCTCCACGAAACTCATGCATCGACATCTCCAAAGGCAGATCAAGCTGCTTTAGCTCCTGCGGATTACCCTCGCCATCATCAGAGAAGATAAGAAACCGGCGCGCCTTACCAGCATGGCCGGTAACGGTGCGAAAATTCTGGCTGGTAACTCCAATAATCATAATATGTTCACTCCTTAATTTACCTTCTCATGAAGATAGGTCACTCCGGCTGACATATCTCACCCCGGCTAACCGCTTGAGCCGTCTTATAGAGCATAAACACTACTATGCCGGTAAGCAGACATAGCAACACCCATGAGAGAAAAAGAAACCCAGGTAGCCCGCTGTTTTCATACATCACCATAGTAGCAACAGTGATTGCCGCCATAGGAAAAGTGTAGGCCCACCAGGAGATAAAGAACTGCAACCGGGCAAAACGGCGCGCCTGGGTCAGCAGTAGAAAGGTCAGAAAAAGCCCCACATAGTAGAGGATGTGCGCAAAGGCATCGATACCCCCAGACAATTTTGTGTAGGAGATAAAACCAATAGCCGGAGGAGCAATCAATATAAACAGGGTCGGCATCAGCTTGCTCGGTAGGGGATTATGAAACAACACACGGTTAAAGATAGTGGCCAGCAGCACCAGCCAGAAGACTATACCGATACTGAAAAAGAACCACGAGACCTCATAATATCCCAGACTGACCCCGGTAATAGGGACCACCACATTACCAACCACCGGAATAAGCCAGGATGGGTTGAGATGATGCACCTCAAAGTGTTCGTGATAGATCCATACATTCATCACATAAAAGGTGAAGAAAATATGCAGGATAGCCCCAGCCAACCACAAAAGATGCGCCAGATCGGGATAGCGGTGCAACATAACAATCGATAGTAGAAGCAGGCTGATGGAGATGGTCGGGAAGAAGTTCAACTTTATAGGATGGCGCAACTCGGCAACCACTGCACCCCGGTAGCGCACCAACTTGCTAGTGTATATGGCCAGCAGCAGCACAAATAGTCCAGCTGTAAATATTGCCAATGGGCCATCCGGATTTGTCTGCAGATTAAACAGGCTGTGTGCCTTCTCCCAGGCAATAGTCAACCCAGACATACCCATCACCATGGCAAAATAGGAGATGGGGAAATGTTCCAGCCTCGAATCGGTACTCATAACCGTTGTTCCTCAAAAACGCTCTATTACCTTCCAGCGATCCTGCAATCAGCTCCACTGCTGTGGCAAGATCAAAACATGCGCAGCATAGTAGAACATAGCCAGAGGTGGCGCCGCGAATAATTATCAATTACCACTAAAGATAGATGGTATTGCCTGAAAACGGAAAAGGCCCACGAAATGATCGCAGGCCTTTCAGGCGTTGTGCGCAAAGAGCGGTAAAATCGCATGGCCTGTACTGTGAAAGGCGATCCACGAAGGAAATATGGTGCCCAGGGACAGACAAAATCGTCGGGAACGATTTTGAATGAGCGCAGCGAACCCGTAGGGCGAGGCGCAGGGCAGATAATTGCTCCTGCATTATCTGCATTCCTCACATCCCTGTGAGTCAGACCGCCGAGTAATCTAACTGCCAGCAGTTCGATTCTTACAAAATGCCTAGAACCGCATGGAGATAGCTTTAACAGATGACCTGCGGAATGAAAATGGTGCCCAGGGACAGAATCGAACTGCCGACACGGGGATTTTCAGTCCCCTGCTCTACCGACTGAGCTACCTGGGCAAAAAAGAGAGCCGTATTAAAGCGGCCATGGTGAGTAGAGTCAAGGAGAATCTGCCCTGGGGCCTGCTAGAAACATTCCTGCGACCTACTCCTGTGGGCCGAAAAAGAACTGTTCCATCTCCTTTTCCAGGAACTCCCGCGCCCGTGGTTCGATAGGGCTGAGACGGTGTTCGTTGATCAGCATAGTCTGCTGCTGCAACCACATCTGCCACGCCTCTGCCGAGACATTGGCATAAATCCGCTGCCCCAGCTCACCCGGATACGGGGGTTGTTCCAGACCTTCAGCCTCTCGCCCCAGCCTTACGCACTGCACCTTTCTACCCACTAGCCCTCTCCTCATCTACGCCGCTGTCAGGCAATCCCCGTTCAGATATGCAAAAATGCTATTCATAGTGACTCTACTTAAATATAGGCAACATTTGAGATGAAGGATATCTTGACCGCCTTACTGCTGACCATCGCGCCTGCGACCAGCCATGCCCTAAGCTTTGCCCTGCAACCGGGACAGGATGTGGTGGGGGGATTGGTAACGGTAGAGGCCCGGTTTGAGGATACCTTCTCCGATATCGCCCGGCTCCATGATGTCGGCTATCGTGAGATGACCGCTGCCAACCCAAGAGTGGATGCCTGGCTGCCTGGTGATGGCACCGAGGTCATAGTCCCATCCAGCTTTATCCTTCCGGCGCATCCACGTGAAGGGATCATAATCAACCTGGCAGAACTAAGGCTCTATTACTTTCCCCCGGGGGGAGACCGGGTAGAGACCTATCCCCTGGGGATCGGCCGAGAGGGCTGGCATACCCCGGTCAGCAGTGGCTTTGTGACAGGTAAAAAAGAGCGTCCCAGCTGGACCCCACCAGCATCAATCCGAAAAGAGGCGGCATCACGGGGCAAGCAACTACCGCCACAGATCGGCCCCGGCCGAAACAACCCCCTAGGTAACTACGCACTCTATCTCAGCATCCCCGGTTATCTACTACATGGCACCAACCGGCCATATGGGGTTGGTATGCGGGTCAGCCATGGCTGTATCCGGCTCTATCCAGAGGATATAGCCAAGCTATTCCCCCAAGTACCGGTCGGCACCAAGGTACGGATCATCAACCAGCCATACAAGGCCGGCTGGCGGGGTGAGAAGCTATATGTTGAGGTGCACCCGCCACTTGCCGAGCAGTTTTTTGCCGAGGGATTCAACCTCACCACACTCCGGCTGACGGTAGATGCTGCGCTTGCAGGACGTAGCGCCGCAGTAGACTGGGAACGCGTCAAGGAGGTTGCACTGGAGCATAAAGGCGTACCAGTGCCGGTATTCCCGGCCGGAACAGGGCCCTAAACGAAGAGAACCTGCCATTAGGCAGGTTCTTCTTGGATTACAGTAGATACTGCGATCTATTTGGCCATCGCCTTCTCTGCTATCCGCCCGCAGCGTTCGCTGCAGCGATCTGCACTTGCTTGCGCCGCTTCAGCCTTGGCCAAGGCTTCATCGGCTGTTGCCTGGGCCCGGGCAATATCTGCCTGCATCTGGCTGGATGCACAGCCGACCATAAGACCGAGGCTAAGTGCAACCACAGACACTTTTAAAAGAGTACTTTTAATCATCGCTTCACCCTCCTGTTACTTTCCTTGAACCAAAAAGCCACCAACATATTGCCAATAGCCTCAGCTTACACATCACTTTGAATCGTAACCCAATTTTCAGTGTAGTACTATCTACAGCGGGGTACAAACCAGACGATCCAGGAAATGGCGCTGGACCCCTAGAGCTTAAGCTTCTTCAGCTTATCCTCCAGCTTCTGCTTCAACCTCTCTTCCTTCTGCTTTAGCCTCTCATCTGCGCTTGGCTCCTTCTCAGATGTGGCGTCGGGCTGCTCCTTATTTGTAGTTGCTGGATCTGTGCTCGCTGCATCATTGGGAGCGGTAGTATCCGCGGCCGCAGTATCCTTAGGTGCGGTAGTGGCAGCATCAGCAGTCGCTGTTTCCTGGGGCGCCGCAGTCTCCTCCTTGTCCTTCCCCAGCAGCTTATCCATAAGCTTCTCTTTGAGTTCTTCCTTCTTGCTATCCACCAGTATCCTGCCCCAATCGATACTGTATTTTGGATCTGAGTACGTGCGGGATATATGTATCGGGATCAACGTTCCCTCCAGTTCTGCCAGATCCTCACCACCCTGTCCGACGGCACTATTCACGATGGTAGTCCCAAGATCGTAGTCGAGCCGTTCTGATACCAAGCTTACAGTTCCAGAACCATTGACCCGCAGATAGGGAGACTTGGCCAGCAGATCACGATTGGTCAGGACCCCTGAGTTGATCACCCCGCTACCGCTGAGCTCGGAGAAATCGGTCTGCTGCGGCTCATCTGACTTGGATCTGCTCTCGCCCTTGTACAGCGCCTTGGCATCACGGATGACCTGGGCCAGATTGATCCCCTTGACGGCGCCATCCTCAAAGCGGAAATCGATATTGCCATCGAGGGTGCGTTTGATTCCCTCTACGCTGTTACCACTGGCATTCAGCTTGGCCCTGAACCTCCCCTTGCCGGTTAGACGCTCCTTGTCTGTCAGCTGCTTAAGCAACGGCCCCGCCTGAATATCACTCAAGTTACTTTGGATCTTCAGGGTTGGGGTCTTACCATTAACATTGAGTGCGACCGCCCCCTGGTAGCTCCCATCATAGAACTGACTAACATCCTGACTCAGGTTCAGTTGGCCATTACTGGCCTTTACCGTAACCTTGACATCCTCAGCCAGCAGTTTATTCACTGTCAGCCGTCCAACGGTGATGGTTCCATTCAGGTTGAGACCGCGCAGCATCTCAACCGGAAACAGCCCCTCACTACTACCGGCATCGCCACTACCGCCAGCACCGCTACCGCCTTTAGCTACTGCCGCTGTACCTTTCTCCTTTTCCGGCGCCAGATATCGATCCAGATCTATAGCATCTGCCTTCAGGGCAAAGCCAACGGCGTCCCCGGTCAGGCTGGCGCTACCATTAATCTTGGTGTCATCCAGAACTAGAGCCACTCTATCCAGCTTGGTGCTCTCCCCTACGGCCTGCATGCTTAGATCGGCGGAAAATTTGGTAAGCGCCTTAGAGTCGGCGGTATCTGGTAGGTTCATCCCCTGACTAAGGATCCAGCGACGCAGATTTAGAGGGGCCAGTTTTATGGCTCCACTAAATGTAGGAGTGGCAGCAAGATTCTGTCCACCTATATCGCCGCTCAGCAGAAGATCACCAGAGGAGAGCTTGAGGCCTTCAATAGAGATGGAGCTGCCATCCAGTGCCACGGCAAGGGCAGCCTCCAGCTTAGCCTTGAGGCTGCCCAACGGGATCGCATCCCCGGTTGCATCAACCTCAAGCTTAAGACCCCCTATCCTGAGTGTGGTCGCGTCCTCGTCCAGATCTACTACGCCATCCAGATCAACTCTGGCCTCCAGCTTGGGGGCATTGCTCTTTAGCAACAGGCCCAGCTCGAGCCCTACCGGGCTACCCGGCACTATGGTGCCGCTTTTAAGGTTTAACTGGTCGATCTCAAACTTATGGCCGCTCTGCTGGTCATCCCAGACTACCCTGCCATTGCTAATATCAACCCCGTTAATAGCCAGGATGTTCAGCTTCTTCTTTTCGGACCCAGCATCACCCGCGCTGCCGCCCTTCGATTCACCCCGGTCCGCGCCACTGCCCATCAGGTCGTCCATATTGGTGCGTCCATCCTTGGCCCTAGCCAAATTCAGTACCAGCCCGTCAACACTTATGGTGTCTACCTCCAGCTCCTTTTGTAGCAGCGGCAACACCTTGACCCGGATGGCCGCGCTCTTGGCAGCGGCAAACGGCTGCTCACCAAACCCCTGAGCGTTCCCCAGGGTGAACTGCCCGACATCGACGGCCAGCCAAGGAAACACTGACAGCCCCAGATCGCCATCAATCTGCAAGGTGCGGCCGGTGTGCTCCTCGGCCTTCGCCACAATCTGGTCCTTATAATCGTTGGGATCGAACACCAATGGCAAAATGATGACCACTGCCAGAATCATCAGCACCAGGGCCCATACCAGCCAGACGACGGATTTAATCAGCTTTCCCACACTAACCTCCCAAATCTCTGTTGATCAACCATGCCATGAGCCAGTCAAGCATGGCGCAATGGAGAGCGTTTGCCAAGTCCAGCGGAAAAGCAGATTATAAAAGACGTGAACGGATCGGGGGTTTACACGGATAACAATAACCCCAGCACATGAGGAGATATCAAATGAACCTGAAAAGGGCTGCTCTACTGCTCACCGTAGCTATCCTGATAGCCATATTCTTTGCGTATGACCTGGGGCGCTTCCTTGATCTCGACTATATAAAGTCACAGCAGGCCAATATCACGGCCTACTATGCGGCCAACCCCTGGCAGACCATCCTTATATATTTCTGCATATACGTGGCAGTAACCGCTCTATCCCTGCCTGGGGCAGCGGTTATGACTCTGATCGGAGGCGGTATCTTTGGCCTCTGGACCGGAACTGTTATTGTCTCCTTTGCCTCCACCATCGGCGCCACCCTGGCCTTTCTGCTGGCCCGCTTTTTGTTCCGTGAGACGGTACAGGAGAGGTTTGCCTCTCACCTAAAGACGGTCAATCGGGGGGTTGAGAAGGATGGTGCTCTGTATCTGTTCACCCTACGCCTGGTGCCACTATTCCCCTTCTTTATCATCAATCTGGTGATGGGGCTGACACCGATGCCTGCCCTGCAATTCTTCCTGGTCAGCCAGGTCGGGATGCTTGCCGGGACCTTGGTCTATGTGAATGCCGGTACCCAGCTGGCAGCAATAGAGTCCGCCAGCGGTATCCTCTCGCCAGGGCTAATCGCCTCTTTTGTCCTGCTGGGACTATTTCCACTGCTGGCCAAGAAGGGAGTGGAGATCATGAAGGCAAGACGTGCGCTCAGCCAGTACCAGAGACCCAGGAAGTTCGACCGCAACCTGATAGTGATCGGCGCAGGCTCCGGTGGCCTAGTCAGCTCCTATATCGCAGCGGCAGTGAAGTCGAAGGTAACCCTGATCGAAAAGCACAAGATGGGGGGTGACTGCCTGAACAGCGGCTGCGTCCCATCAAAGGCGCTTATCCGCACGACCAAGTTTCTCTCCCATATCTCCCGAGCCAAAGAGCTGGGGATAGACACGGTAACCGCAGAGTGGGATTTTGCCCAGGTGATGGAGCGAGTACAGCGGGTGATTCAGCAGGTGGAGCCGCACGACTCTGTTGAACGCTACAGTGAATTGGGGGTGGAGTGTCTCCAGGGTGAGGCGCACATCACCTCCCCCTACTCGGTGGAGGTCAATGGTCAGACCCTCACTACTCGCAGTATCGTCGTCGCCACCGGGGCCAGGCCGCTGGTGCCGCGGATCCCTGGTCTTGAGCAGGTCGGATACCTTACCTCGGACACCATCTGGGGGCTACGTAAAAAACCTGAGCGGCTGTTGGTCTTCGGTGGCGGCCCGATCGGTTGTGAACTGGCCCAGGCCTTCTCCCGCCTGGGTAGCCGAGTATCAATAGTGGTCCGCTCTGACCGCATCATGAAAAAAGAGGATGCCGAGATAGCGCAGCAGGTGCGCCAGCGCTTTGAGGCCGAGGGGATAGAGCTGCTGCTAGAACATAGCTCCAAGGAGTTCCTGCTACAGGATGGGCGCAAGACACTGCTGTGTGAACACCACGGCAAGACGGTCGAAATAGAGTTTGATCAACTACTGATGGCCGCCGGACGAGCAGCCAACACCAGCGGCTTCGGACTGGAGGAGCTGAATATTGGCCTGCGCAGAAACGGCACCATTGAGGTCGACGAGTTCATGCGCACATCATGCCCTACCATCTACGCCTGTGGCGATGTGACGGGCCCCTTCCAATTTACCCACACCGCCTCCCATCAGGCTTGGTATGCCTCGGTCAACGCACTGTTTGGTCGTTTCAAACGGTTCCGGGTCGATTACTCTGTAATACCCTGGTGCACCTTTACCGATCCTGAAGTGGCGCGGGTGGGGCTGAATGAGCAGGAGGCCAAGGCACAGGGGGTCGCCTACGAGGTCACCACCTACGACATCGGTGAACTGGATCGAGCCATCACCGATGAGGAGGCACATGGTCTGCTGAAGATACTCACCGTGCCTGGCAGGGATAAGATCCTGGGGGTAACCATTGTCGGCGAACATGCCGGTGATCTGCTGGCCGAATATGTCCTGGCCATGCGCCATGGGCTAGGGCTGAACAAGATCCTCGGGACCATCCACATCTACCCGACCCTGGCCGAGGCCAACAAATATGCCGCTGGCGAATGGAAGCGGGCCCACGCCCCCCAACGGCTACTCCAGTGGGTAGAGCGATACCACCGCTGGATGCGCGGCTGATCCGTAACCATAATCTATACAGATCTGCCCCACCTACTGGGAACAACTGCCATATATCCAATAACATCAATCACTCGCGCTTGACACCCAGCCGCAGTAATCAGTTAAAAAACAAGTTATATAACACACTGCACTGTGTTATATAACATATTGAATATATTGATATTTATCTCTACATTACCTCTCTCCAACCGGACTATAAAAAACGCTCCAATCCAGGTGCATACCGGTGGTCTGTTTGATTTTTAGTTAGGGGAAAAATAATGATAAACGCACGTACTCTGACAGCTATTCGTCTGTCAATAATTACACTCATAACAGTAGCAATCTACAGTCCTACCCTATTGGCCGCCAAGGCCGATCCATACAGCGATGCGCCTGTGATCTCGGTTACCGCATCCAGGGTAGAGACAGAGATCAAAGATAGTCCGGTTACCATCGACATCATTGACGATATTGAGTTAGATACAGTTAAGTCTGTTGATTCTGTTGAACATCTTCTCGCCCGTATACCTGGCAATAGTATGAGCCGCAACCTGCGTATTCCCTTGGGCGGTAAGAACTACACGATCAATCTGATCGACGGCATGGCTGTGCAGAATTTTGGTAGCGGTACTAACGGATTTATTGACCAGATGAACGCCTTCGATATAGAGAGAGTAGAGATCATCAAGGGACCGGCATCTTCCCTGTATGGCAGTAACGCTCTGGGTGGTGTGATTAACGTTATCACTCGCAAACCGCCGTCTACACCTGAGTACCGCGCATGGATTGAGTCGGGCAACTTTGATCGTGATCGTGGCGGTTTTTCCGCAGCTGGGCCAATAACTGACGCCCTTGGTTATTTCTTTGATGTCAATTACCTGGATTTTGAAGGTTCACAGGATCGTACTGCAAAAAAGCGTAAGGCTATCAGTGGCAAATTGGTATATGACTTTGATGACAATAAAAGTTTTTCTGTAAGAGCTGAACATCTTGATACCTCTGAGGAGACACCAGGATCACTTGATGATGCAGAGTATTATGCGGATTGGCAACAGGCAGCTATATTAGACGCCTTTACTGACGATCAGATGTCCTCGGCAATATTCACTTTTGATACCGATCTTGATGAACACTCCGGTTTGGAATTGAAATACAGCATCAGGAAACGCGAAACCCAGGGCATGCCATCCTATAGCGCGTCTGGCAGCTATAGTGAATCCACCAGCATGAATCACAACATTGTGGCCACCTACAATCGAGAATTTGATTTCCTGAAATCACGCGTGATAGCCGGCATTGATCTCCAGAAGTCCATTATTGATTCTAACGGCTTTGCGGCAAGATCAGCTGACTCTGCTGTTGACCTATCCAAATCCTACGATGTGTTGGCGCAAGTCAGATCGCCATTCATGCAGTATGAATTTTCTCCGCTTGAACGTACACGGGTTACCGTTGGCGCGCGCTATGACAACGTAACCTATGGATCAAAGAGAAAAGATGGCACCTTGGATGAAAGCAAGAAGTTCACCAATGTAGCCCCCAAAGCAGGCATAACTTTTGACCTGGATGAACGCAACAGCCTGTGGGTTGGCTATAGCGAAGGCTTTGTGGTTCCGGGCACAACAGCCCTATTTACCAGCACCCGGGCCATTCCAGACCCCAATTTAAAACCGGAAGAGGCAAACAACATCGAGATTGGCGTACGCGGCAAACTAATGGACGGCCAATTTAAATACGATGTGGCGCTGTATGACACCAATATTGAGAACATGATCTTGACTGAAGAGATCGGCGGAACCGACTATTATGTAAACGCTGGTAAAGTAGAGGTTAAAGGTATCGAAACCAGCCTCTCCTACCAACCGTTCGATTCCCTGAGGTTTGATGCCGCCCACACCTATGCCAGGAATAAATATATCGAGTATATCTCTGGCGATAATGACTTCAGCGGTAACACCATGACCTACTCACCTCTACACCACTTGAATGCCCGTGCAACCTGGATGCCAAGACATGATTTGGATATAGAGCTAGAGTGGGATCATTACTCGTCCTATTATACTTATAGCGATAATGACGCAGATCCTCGAGGCAAATATCGGCGCCCTGATCTATTTAACCTCAGAGCAACCTACGACACTGGATCCTGGTCGGTCTGGGGCCATATCTTAAATCTTACTAACAAAAAATATGCGCGAGTCTCATACTCCCCCGCCACCACTGGTTGGGGAGCTAGTCCGGCCCACAGAAATTATAGAGTTGGGTCCGAACGCACGCTCTACGCTGGCATAAGTTATAACTGGTGACCACATGCAAATACATGGCTGGCCTTACACCATATTTGCTTACAACATCTTCAGTTAGGAGAAAGATAATGCGACACCTACTAACAGGTCTACTGATAGCTGCCTGTTGTACCCCTCTGTATGCCAAATCCGGCTCTTATGGCCAGATGATGTGGCTTGAGCCGCTCACCTATCAGCAGATGCGCGAGATGATGGATAAGGCGAAGCAGATGCGGGAGAAGGCTGCCGCAGACAAACGCCCGGAAGGTGCAGAACAGCCAAAGCAGAATGAGAAAGGGAAACGCAGCTGGCAGAGCGGCGGTCAGCGCCTCAGGCGTATATACCTACGCTCCGGCCCCTTCCCTGCGAACAAGGATAATAAGATGACGATGCCTGGCCGCGGCCCGTCTGGGAAACCAAAACCATCCGGGAGACCAAAAAAGGGCGATAGTAACACCAACAGCAGCGTTGTCTGGCTGGAACGCCCCGACAGCACTATCGAAGGCATTGAGGTCAAACAGCGAGGCCCGGAGACGCGGGCGGAATATGCAGCCGATGACGGCGGCTGGTACCGCATCTTCGCCTACAACGATCTTGGTGTAGACGATGGCGTCCGCACCCGCCTGTTCTCCTACTACACCTTCATGAGCCATGGGGATAAGGCAGATGAGAAAGAGCCTCAACTGATAGACCGCCAGGGCTATTTTGAGGGGAACCCGGAACTGGAGCTGGTTCGTGTCTATGCCGATGGTAAAAGACGCTATAGCCACCATGTAGGAGACAAGCTCCGTGTACGTGCGCTGTTCAGAGGTAAGCCGGTGGTTGGAGGGCGCATGGCGCTGATTACCGAGCAGGGATGGCACCAAACTCAAACAACGGATGACAACGGTGAAGCTCTCTTTACCCTAATCAAAGAGGACTTCCATGAGGATGGGGTTGACCGGCACAAATCGGAACTCTATTTGCTACGGATAAAACATCAGATTGAGAGTGGTGGGGTACATAAGGGGGAGTCATATGAGAATGAGCGCTATATTGCCACCCTGCCATTCCATGTCTCTCCTGCCTTAAGTGACTGGCAGAGTCAGCGCATGGCCTATCTAGCAGCAATCATAACTATTGTCGGCGCAGCAGTGGCCATTGCCATTCGCAGGAGGCGCAAGAAAGAGCAATGAATGTCCAACGCATACGACTCATAGTCCAATCTATACTCTTTATAGTTTTAACCTATGGTGCTCTGTTCTATATCGATTTAGGTAGCCGCCTGCCTACGTTTTCCTGCGCCTATGTAGATGATAATGGCGGCGGCTGTTTTCTTATAGGTCTGCAGCATATGCTCTCCAGACCGTTTGCTGAGTTTTGGGGCGACGCCGGTATCCGCTTCCTAAAGGCTGTCGGCATCTTCGCACTCTGGGCCATTGTCCTGAATAAGGCCTGGTGCGGCTGGGTCTGCCCATTTGGATTTCTACAAGATCTGATGACCAAGCTAAGAAATATGGTCAGCGTTGATATGTCACGCTTTAAGTGGATCACCGGCAAGCGTTACAAGTCGGTGAAATACATTTTCCTGGCACTGCTGATACTGATACCGCTCGGCATAGGTAATGCCGTACTGGGGATGTCTAAGCTATCCCGTGACTGGTCGGTACCATTCTGCCAGATGTGCCCAGCAAGGGTCTTGATGCCAATATTTAACGGCGACTTCAGTCAGTTCTATATCGATTTCTCCAACGGCCCAGGCATGTTTCTAACCACGGTCGCAATCCTACTTGTCGGACTGTTCTTCACCACCGCCTTTGTAAAGAGGCGCTTCTTCTGCTCCTACTGCCCGATGCTGGCGCTACTCTCGTTCTTTGACAAGATTGGCCTCACCTCGCTGCATAAGGATGGCCAACGCTGTACCCGTTGCGGCAACTGCTCCCGTGTTTGCCCTATGGAGATCCGCGAGATAGAAGAAGAGAAGACATTGAGCAACCTGGTGACCCAGGACTGCATCCTATGTGCACGTTGCGTCGATGTCTGTCCTGAAGACGAGGCACTGCAGATCAAGTTTCTGAACATCCCCATTTACACCGCCACTGAGCAGGGCTTTCTAAAACGCCAGGGCAACACCAAGCAAAATCACGAAAAATAGAGTCAACCAAATATGAACACGACAGAAACGCATATCTCAAAGCAAGAACGACTGGCCAATAAGGTCAAGGTCAACCTGGCAATGTCGGTACGGGAGATCTTTGATCGTATTGAAGAAGATAGTAACCGGCCGGCAAACATGGCCTATTTTGACCGCATCTTCGAGACCTTTGAACATGGCGGCGAAGGCACAGTTCAGCCGAGAAAGGGAGAGAAGATAATCGGCACCTACTGCCTGTTTGTGCCGGAAGAGATTATCTACGCCGCTGGCGCACGCCCAGTCAGGCTTTGCTCTGGCGTGTATGAAAGCATGGAGATTGGTGAGGATCACCTTCCGGAGGTGGCCTGTCCGATGGTTAAATCGGAATTTGGTCTCAGTTCGCTACCGATCCTCTCCTTTTTTCAACAGTGTGAGTTAGTAGTGGTGCCTGCCAGTTGTGACTGGAAGGTCAAGATGGCTGAGGCGCTAAAAGAGTTTGTCCCCGTGCATATGATGGATATGCCACGGATAAAAGAGGAGGAGTCCTCCCGCACCTTCTGGCTGGAAGAGGTAAAGCGGTTTGCCAAAAGGCTGGAGAAGGTCACCGGTGTCCGTATTACCCGTCGCCGTCTAAAGCAGGCGACCCAGATGATCCAGCGTGCCCAGGTAGAGTTTCATCGCTTCCATCGCATCCGCAAGGCGACCCCTCCAGTCATACTTGGACGGGATGCATTGGAGGTGATGAACGCCTATTTTTATGCCCATGTGGAGGATTGGACCGATGCCCTGTTCCTGCTGAATAATGAGCTGGAAGAACGGATCCGCAACCAGACACAGGTAGCCATGACGGGGGCTGCCCGCATCATGCTGACCGGTTCACCCATGGTATTCCCCAACTGGAAGGTACCAACCATTATCGAAGAGTTGGATGGCATACTAGTAGCCGATGAGTTTTGCACCTCTAATCGCTATCTAAACGACATGGTGGCGCTGGATGAAGGCACCAAGTCAAATATGCTGCACGCCATAGCGGATCGCTATCTACTACCCTCCACCTGTCCCATATTCTCTACCACCATTGATCGACGCGATCGCCTGCTACAACTGATCGATGACTACCAGGTGGAGGGGGTCATATACCACATCCTGAAGGGGTGCCACCCGTATGATGTTGAGACCAAGATCATTGAGCAGCTGATGGAGCAGAAGGGCATACCGATGCTCAAAATTGAGACCGACTACAGCCCCCAGGATGTTGAACAGCTACGTACCAGAATAGAGGCCTTTCAAGAGACCCTGAAAGGGCGAAGAAGCTGATATGAGTTATTACGTTGGTATCGACATCGGCTCGGCCACCACCAAGGTGGCAGTAGTCGACAATGAAAAGATCATTGGTCATAGAGTGGTGCCCACCGGGGTTCACTGCGAAGAGACCGCCCGGGAGGCACTGGACGCTCTGCTACAGCAGTTAACCCTTGAGTTTGAACAGATCAAGAGTGTCACATCCACCGGATATGGACGCCGCCTGGTCAAATTTGCCAGCGGTAACATCAGCGAGATCAGTGCCAATGTGAAGGGGGCGCTATGGTACGGGGAACAGGCCGGCCTCCAGGTTCGCACTATCATCAACCTTGGTGGCCAAGACAGTAAGGTGATCGCCATAGATGATCAGGGAGTCACCAAGAATTTCGCCATGAACGATAAATGCGCCGCAGGCACGGGCCGCTTTCTGGAGACCATGGCCCGCATCCTGGAACTTAATGTGACCGATCTAGGAGAGATCGCGCTGGAGGCCGAGGTGCCTATCCGGATCAACTCCACCTGCGCAGTGTTTGCAGAGTCAGAGATCATCTCACTGGTCGCAAGAAAAAAATTGAAGAGCGAGGTTGTCGCCGGAGCACACTACTCTATCGCCAAAAGGCTTAGTCGCATGGCCAAACGGGTGGGCATAGTAGACCAGGTGTTCTTTGACGGTGGGCCAGCCTTGAATGGCGGCTTGATCAAGGCAATGGAGGACGAACTGGCCACCGATGTCTATGTGCCACCCGGCGTACCCCAGGTCACTACCGCAGTAGGCGCCGCGTTGATAGCCAGGGATGAGTATCGGCAGGGTAAAGCATGCTAGCCGACACCCCGATGCTACAGGCACATCTAGATGTGTTGCAGGGCTTTGAAAATATCTATATCGGTATGTTGGTAATGGGCGGGTTCTACGGCCTGACCTGGTGCAACTTCTCCTGTATCCCCTTGATCGGCCCCTATATCTTCGGCACCCAGGGCGGGTTCCAGCGAGGGTTTGATGCCACCCTTATATTCATGCTCTCAAGGATAGCTGCGTATACCTTATTGGGCGGACTTTCTGGCTGGTTAGGGAGTGTTGCCCTGGAGTATATCGATTCGAACTGGCTCATTGGTCTGGCTGGCGGACTGGTTTTACTGATCGGCGCCACCGTAATATACCGACCCAAGACCACCACCTGCAGGAGGCACACAGATCAAGTACAGGCACCGGTACAACGCACCTGGCTCCATATGATTACCCTGGGGCTTTCCACCAGCATGGTGCCTTGTCTGCCGTTATCTGCCGTACTGTTTTATGCCGCCGCTGCCGGCTCATTTACGACTGGCTGCCTGCTGGCGTTAATGTTCGGTATCGGCACATCCGCCTCACCACTCTACTACATAGGCGGGGCAACTGGCTGGCTGTCCGAGAATATACGCGCCGAAATTCCACGCTACACTGGTCTGTTGCGAATTATAAGCGGGATCATTTTGGTAGTATTTGGGGGCCAGCTACTGCTAATGAGCGGGATCTTCAATTAGAAAAATCTGGCGTAACGCCTATCTCTCCTAAATTGCCAGATGTATGCTGTTGTTCAGATGATTGGAGCGGGTAGCGGGAGTCGAACCCGCCTCACAGGCTTGGGAAGCCGGGGTAATACCGATATACGATACCCGCCTTGTTTGCTGAGGTGAAAAGATAGCACAAAATAGCCGAATTTAACCAGCCCATACCTCTCTCTATAATGCGAAATCTTGCATTACTTCTCTTTTGCCAACAGATCAACTTCGTCAAATTCCAGCTTGAATGTGTCTTGAAAAAGCTGTATTTCACGATCAGCAGAGAGATGGGCAAATGGGGGCTTAAGTACTGCCGAATACTCAGGTTGATAGTCAAATTCATCCTTACCAAACTTCATCGTGGCATACGATATAAGCAGCATCCCCATAGACGCAATAAAGGCAATACGTGTATAGCGCTTTAGATTGGTTGCAAACATAAGATTGGCGCGAAACATCGCGGTCATGGTTAGCAGCATAATCAACCGCGTAGAGATATCTCCCAGCAGCAGGCTATTGGCCGCATATTCCACATAGCCACCTATAGGAGTGACAAGTGTGGCCACACCGGTCACCAAGGCAGTAAGGCTCAGTTGGGCGGTAAAATTTGGCTGATGGCGCAATAGTCTGCCCACAAGCGCCCAGATACCAGCCCAAAACAAAATCACCAGCCCTGCGTATAATGCCTCCAGAAACAGCGGGTTCCACACCAATTTTGTTGAGCGTTCCTGGTAAGAGATAAACAACACTGCAGCAAGGGCAAAAACCATCATCAAACTTGCGAACAGGGGGTGCGCACGGCCATACCCAAGCCAGGATGAGAGCATCATCTGGTGGGTTGGCTCAACCTCATGATCACCGGTATATACCCGCAGTTGAGTCCTACCAACCGTCACTCTGTCGCCAGACCTGATCATGCTCCCCTCACGATCTATAGCATCGCCATTAAGCAGGGTTGGATTGGTTGTGCCCACCACCTTGACCATCCAGCCATCTGCCGAATGAAAAAAGACGATCTGCTCTGAATCCACATAGAGATCTGTAATAACCACATCGTTAGTAAAGCCCCTTCCGACCTTCAGGACATCAGCAGAACTTCTGGCAAACTCCGCCATACGCCCAGGCTTATCACCCAACTGTATTATTAATTGATCCATGATATTGATTCTGTAAATTTCTTTAGTAACCCAAGCGCATTGCTCTGACTTATCCCAGCGGCGCCAATACGAATCACAAGCCCCCGGTCATTCTCCTGAACCGCAGCCAGCAATAGCACCACATCATACAATCCAGCATAATCACGATAGCCGCGAGTACATGCAGAGACCCTCCATGGACGCTCATCAATCGCAACAAAATCCGTGTGACAACGGAAGTTGGTAGAGTCTTCCTTACTATAGGAGTTACCCAGGCGCTTATGGGTATAGCGAGTCTCCATGAGATTGTAAAATTGAAAACGATTCAGTGAATCAGCCGCCATCCACTCGTAATCATAGCTAAATGAGCCCGCCATAAACTCCTCATCCAGGTAGATTACATCCTGTGATTGACAATGCTGACGCACACTCTCATATAGTATGTCTTCATCATCCAACGTATGCCCCCAACACTTAAGCGATGCGTCTAATTTTGACGGCAACATTACCTCTGCCAACGGCTCCTGAGCCCATTGCCGCTGTAACAGGGGGCCGTAGAAGGCATCCTGATCAGCCAACAAGGCCTCTTGAATTATCAACTTATAATCATCCCCCTGGCGGTCACTGCGCACATCATCAAGCAACGCTTCAAGGTAGGTCGCCGGCACCAGAAAGCTCAACTGCTCCCCCCCTTTGGAGACATTCAACCCGATTATTAGGCCATTGCTATCCACCGCTGGCCCGCCACTCATGCCAGGATTCAAAGAGCCGGAAAACAGGATTTTACGGTAACGGGATGTTTTTATCAGGCCGTTGTAATTACCCTCAATAATGGTCATTCCAAGATCTTGCGGATTTCCCATAGAGTAAATACGATCTCCCTTCCGCAGTTCTGCCGTGCGTAATTTGAAATAATCCGTAGATGACCCTGCTCTCTGGACAATAGCCAGATCATGAATTACATCAAAGCCAGCCAGCGTCAACGGGCCAACAGTACCGTCATGGGCGACATATTCAAGCCGAAACTCTTCCGGCTTATGGATGTATGAAGAGACAACATGAAAATTTGTTGCGATATGGCCCTTGGCGCTGACCATAAAACCTGACCCAATACTGGACTTGTCTCCAGAGCGCTTATCAATCATGCGAATCTGATAAACCAACTGCTGGTGATCGCCAAACAGCCTGCTAGCCATATCTCCGGCGTTCACAGTAGCCGTAGCAGCGAGCGCAACCATGGTTAGTGCAATGTGGCGAACTGTTTTGTTTATCATCCTTGTACTCAATGTTTAAGTTAAGCAGCCGACGGACAACTTGCATGGAGCATGTATTAACCATCCGTAGATTTGGAGTAATAAGATAGCACGGAATAACATGGCTTACCTAAGATCCGATCGGATTAACACGCGATCCATAATTATCCGTATATGGCATTGATCTGCTCCGCGTAGCGCTCCATGATTTTGAGGCGTTTGGCCTTGAGTGTTGGAGTCAATAGGCCATTATCTACCGTCCATGGCTCCAGTAGCAGGGCGACCTTGCGAATCTTGGCATAACCTGGAAAGTCGTGAATGGCTGCCTTAATACGGGCCAGCACTGCGCTTATCAGCCTGGGGTCTGCAAGGGCCTCCGGGTCAAGTGGATTGAGGCCAGCATCCTGCGCCAGACCAGGCCAAAAATCGGCATTCAACACCACCAAGGCGCTGAGGTGAGGTCGCCCCTCACCAACCACCATGACCTGTTCAAACAGTGGATCCAGCTGTATGGCCAACTCCATGTCTAATGGGGAAATTTTCTCGCCATTGGAGAGTACCAGTATATCCTTGAGTCGACCGGTAATGTAGATATGCTCGTTTTCTATTTTCGCCTGATCTCCAGTATGCAGCCAGCCATCTGAATCAATCGTCCGGGCTGTGGCAGCATGGTTATTCCAGTAGCCCAGCATCACCCCCGGACTCTTTACCAGCAGTTCGTCATCTGCGCCAATCTTGACCTTAATGCCACGCAGTGGAACACCAACGCTATTCGGATCATTATCATTCAGTGGATTTACGCTGATGACCGGACTTGTCTCAGTCAAGCCATAACCCTGAACTATCGGTAGACCAAGACTAATAAACGTCCGGGCAATCTCTGGGGCCAGTGGGGCCCCACCGCTAACAGCTAAACGTAGTCGCCCGCCCAGTCTAGAGATGATCTTGCTGGCCACTAGCCGCTCCAGCAGAGGCCAAGCGAGAACCGAAGGCCGCCATCCCCCTCTCCCCTGCTGCCGCAGAAACCGCCGCCAACCGACCGCTACGGCCAGATTAAACAACCAGCGGGCAGCCGCCGGACGATCCTGCATCTGCACCTTGATACGCTCGTAGATACGCTCGAAGATGCGTGGAACCACAATCATTGCGGTTGGCTGTATCACCAGCATATCGTCCGCCAACTGCGCTACAGAGCGGGCAAAAGCAACTGTTGACCCAGTCATCATAGGTAGATAGTAGCCAGCGGTACGCTCCAGGGTGTGGGATAGGGGCAGAAAAGAGAGGAACATATCCTCCTGGTAACAATCGATGACGGTAACCCCAGCATGCGCCACCGAGAGCATATTGTGGTGACTCAGCATCACCCCTTTGGGTCTCCCTGTGGTTCCCGAAGTATAGATGATAGAGGCCAATGCGTGCGGATCACTATCAGCTCTACGCTGCAGTTCGCTCCCCTCAGCAGGCAACCAGTCGACCACCATCCGTAGCCGCTCGTCGTCCCGAACCAGATCATCCGTATCCGCGCCAGGATTGAGCAACAGAACACGCTGCAGAACTGTATTTCCTTCCACCTCTGGCGCCAACCGTCTCCAGCGTCCACCATCTTGTACCAACAGCAACTTGACCTCGGCATCATCCAGGATATAGGCAATGTTATCCGGGCCATCATCGGTATAGAGTGGTACCAGCACCAAACCGAGACCAAGGCAGGCCTGATCAAGCATCACCCACTCCGGTGAATTGCGCAGCTGGATAGCCACCCGATCGCCCCTGCTCAGCTGCTCCCCGGACAGCGCCTGCCGCCACCTAGCGATCTGCTCCGCCATCTGCCGCCAGCTGTAGCTCTTCCAGGATTCACTGACACGATCATAGCTGCGATAGGCCTCACGCTCACCTGAGCGACGCAGCCGTTGCAGAAATAGACCATCCAGGGTTTTAGCATCCTCCAGTGAGATAAGGTCTTCATTCCAGCTGACGCTCAAAACAGTATCCTCTACATGGTTTTATGCTATTCACCTGGCGGCCAACTACACCGGCCTCAGATCTAATAGTTTGTTATTCAGGGGACAGTTTAGTGTAGAATTATTTCACCCATCTGTTAAGGGCTTTTTGACCAACTATGCAGATCTACATCAACGGAGAGGAGAGGCAAGTAACAACAGACCTCAGCATGACTGAGCTGATCCAGCAATTGGAGCTTGGCGCGAGTCGCTTTGCGATAGAGGTCAATGCCGAACTAATCCCTCGCAGCACCTTTGATCAACACCACCTACAGCCCGGCGATCGGGTAGAGATCGTACAGGCTATTGGTGGAGGCTAAACAATATAGGGCTAAAATACCATGTCAAATCAGGGTCAAGACACCTTCACAATCGCCGGCCGGGAATACAATTCGCGCCTGCTGGTCGGCACCGGCAAATACAAGGATATGGAAGAGACCGGCGAGGCCATTACCGCCAGTGGCGCCGAGATCGTTACTGTTGCAGTGCGCCGCACCAATATTGGGCAATCCAAAGAGGAGCCCAATATCCTGGATATCCTGCCTAGCAGCAAATACACCATTCTCCCCAATACTGCCGGCTGCTATGACGTCAAGACTGCAGTACGCACCTGCAAGCTGGCGCGTGAATTGCTGGATGGTCACAATCTGGTCAAATTGGAGGTGCTGGGCGATGACAAGACCCTGTTCCCTGACGTCATGCAGACCATCGCCGCAGCCCAAGAGCTGATTGCGGATGGCTTTGATGTGATGGTCTATACCAATGATGACCCGATTGTGGCACGTGAACTGGAACAAATTGGGTGCATTGCCGTTATGCCACTGGCCGCACCTATAGGCTCAGGGCTGGGCATTCGCAACAAACTCAATATCCTCACCATAGTGGAGAACGCCAACGTCCCTATCCTGGTGGATGCAGGTGTGGGCACCGCGTCCGATGCCGCTGTCGCCATGGAGTTGGGGTGTGATGGCGTATTGATGAACACTGCTATTGCCGCCGCCAAAAATCCGGTAATGATGGCCTCTGCCATGAGAAAGGCTATAGAGGCCGGCCGCGAGGCATTTCTTGCTGGGCGGATGCCGGCTAAACGGTTCGCCTCTGCCTCTTCACCACTGGATGGGATGTTCTTTTAGACAGACCGCTACTATGTTCCCCGCATATGGCGGGGTGAAGCGAAATAGTTCCCATGCCACAGAGAGACATACAGCACCGCCCCATCCGCAGTTATGTGTTACGCCAGGGGCGGATGACCCCTGGACAGCAGCACGCCTTCGACTCTCTGTGGCCACTGTTCGGGATAGAGTTCTCTGGCCAGCAGCTCGATCTTCACACCCTGTTTGGGAATTCTAATCCCACCTACCTGGAGATAGGCTGCGGCAATGGTGAGGCCTTGCTGCAGTTAGCTGCAGCAAATCGAGACAACAACTACCTCGGCATAGAAGTGCACCGCCCCGGTGTCGGCCATCTGCTGCTACGGATAGAGGAGCTGGGCATAACCAACATCAGGGTGATATGTCACGATGCCATAGAGGTGATCACCCAGGGGATTGCAGCCGATAGTCTGGCTGGGGTCTATCTCTTTTTCCCCGACCCGTGGCACAAAAAGAGACACCACAAGAGACGTATCGTACAGGCTGCCTTCATCACCGAGCTGGCCCGCATGCTCCACCCCGGAGGGATCTTCCACGCCGCTACTGATTGGGAGGATTATGCGCTACAGATGATGCAGCTACTGACCGCCGCTGCAGGAGATTTCAGCAACTGCTCAGGCCCGGGCAATTTTGCGCCACGCCCTGAGGAGCGCCCATTGACCAAGTTTGAGCAACGCGGCAAGCGTCTTGGACATGGGGTCTGGGACCTAATCTTCCGCCGCCATCCTTAGGCCTTTGCTCAACCAGTGCTGAACCACCACATCCGAATCAGTTTTATGACCAGTAACAGGCTGGGGGCTGCGTGCATAAGCAGGTCAAATATATCGAGCGGTCTGGTAAGGGTGCCGTTGCTCAGCATACGCAACTTCTCTACCAGGTGCGGCTCCGGGTGGAATGGCGCCAACCCCAATAGTATTGCCGCCAGCAGTAACACTGGCAGCGACAATCCATCTATCCAGGCCAACATAGTACCCACCCCCTGCTCAACCATATATATCATCCCCACCGGGCACTGCTAGCATAACACCCATGGGAACACTATTAGGCATTGCATCTATTGGGGCCGTTGTCTGGTTCTGGCTGGATAGCGCCCGTGCCAGGGAGATTGCTACCGCAATATGTGTTTCCGGCTGTCGCCAGCGCGATGTCCAGTTTCTCGATCAGACCGTAGGGCTGGAGCGCATAGGCCTGCGTTGGACAACCCGTGGGGTGCGGATCCGCCGCATATTTCGCTTTGATTTCAGCGAGGAGGGGTTGGGAAGGAGGCGTGGGCACATTGTGATGGTAGGCACCAATATGGAGGAGTTTACACTGGGGTTAGTAAGCAACGACTAGCCCGTAGATTTCTCAGACCCCCATAGCAGTGACGGAGGAAACTACTGTTCCCTCCGTCTGATATATTGAGTTATTCGCCGCAACTCCTAAGCCCCCAGCATGCAGAGGAGGCAAAAGGTGGCATATTTATATTTCGAGCTGCTAAGCAATACTATCCAATATTAAATACACCACTTTTGCCTGATACTGTTATTGTTTTACACCCGACTGGCAGCACGGATCCGGTATCCGCATACCTACCCCACTCTTGAGCAAACAGATTGGCCCTGAGCTCGCATTAGGCGCACGATATGTAAAGGCCCTGCACTGCTCATCATCAGTACAGGCCTGACGGCAAAGCATCCAGTTAGGTGAGCTCATCTCTATCAGGCGCAGGTCATTACCCGGTAACCGCATAACCGGCAACAGTCTATATGACGCTGTGGCTGGCAGGCCGTCATCTGTTGACTCTTCCGCTTCGGCTGGCAAACCACTATCTGCTGGCTCTTCTGCTTCGGCGCTAGCCTGGCTCTCCACAACGCGCACCTGCATAAACCGTGTATTATCACCTTCGTTAAGCTCGTCGACCTGGCCATCAGAATCAGCAACAACCTTGGCGCGGATACTCCCATACCTGCTGGGATAACCAGCGTAAGTGCAGTTTAGCGTCCTGCCGCCATTCACATTGTTACCGGATACATTCCAGCTACAGGCAGGCTCTGGGTAGTTTTCCCCAGGATACCATTCCACCTTGTAGGAACCAGCACGCGCATTGCCGTTATTATAAACTCCAATCCTAACCTCAACCGGCTCTCCTTTAACTGGCGTGGACGGACTTAGCGAGAAATTGTTTATGACAATATTTGGAGTCCCCTGGGATTGCCCAGTGGATTGAGATGGTTGCTCTGCCTCGGTGCTAGACCCACCACCTGATGTCCCGCTGGATTGCTCAGATGACTGAGATGACTGTTCTGCTTCGGCGCTGGGTTCATCATCAAAAAGACGTGATCCCCTACATTCCACCATTGCGTTCATGTTGGCGCAGTCTGGAATGTTACCACTCGAGTTAAGCCGTTGGTCGGCCTTTGTTATCCTGACATCAATAAGGGTGTTTTCTGGATGGTTCAACTGGCAATAAGCTCCCGCGTCAGCGGCTACACGGGTCGCAACCTTTCCCATTGCAACCAGCCGATTATACTCGCTATTACGCACCCTCTTTGCGACGTAACTACTTCCATGTTTGACATTTTGTGCTGCATTCTCTTCCCAAGTAAAGTTGCAGTGCACATCTTGCCTAGCATGAGCATGTCCCATAGCAACCATCGATACCGCAATTACAACGGACGCTGAAACTATATGTTGAATGTTTTTCATACGATTCACTCCTTGCGTTGTTGATACAACATACTCCTTACACGACCATACTGACCGTGCAGTTTCAGCTTTGTTCCTCAAGCGCCAGAACACACCCCATTATTGCCATCAGGGTTTCGATATTTGTGACTATCTTCACGGCAAACTGCGCATCTTCCGCTTCGACACAGCGAGGAGGGACTGGAACAACGACGTGGGCATGTGGTTATGGTGGGAACTAATCTAGAGGAATTTACCCTGGGACTGGTAAGCAACCAGTAGGTACTGCCTGCTACTTTACCACCTTCAGACTAGGCGGCCGGGGTGCATCTGGTGGTTGTGGCTCGCCCTCCGGCCCGGAGCCATCTTCCTGAGGAAACAGCATTCCGTGGCCACTCTCCTTTGCGAAGATCCCTAGTACCGCAGTCGTTGGCACTATCACCTTCATCGCAGAGCCGCCAAAGCGGGCATTGAAGGTGATCAGCTCATTGCTTAGCTCCAATTGCTGTACCGCAGATGGGCTTATATTAAGGACGATACGGCCATCTTCCACATACCTACTTGGGACTACCACACTGGCATCAACCACCTCTACCAGCAGATGAGGGGTCAGCCCGTTATCCAAAAGCCACTGGTAGAGGGCACGGATAAGATAGGGGTGGTTAGAGCTCAGGCCGTGAGCCGTATGGTCAGTCACGCATCTCCCGCTCTAGCTCGCTCAGGCTCTTCTGAAAACAGCCCCGCTTTGCCAGCCGATCCATGTATTCACCCACCGCCTTGGCCTGGGGAGGAAGCTCTACTCCAAGTGAGGGCAGGCGCCACAACATAGGGGCAATACTACAATCCACCAGGGTCATATCATCGCTCATGAAATATGGCTTGGAGGCAAAGACCGGTGCTGTTGCTGTCAGGCTGTCACGCAGCTCCTTGCGGGCCTTGGCCGCACTCTTACCGCCAGCCTGTATTGCATCCATCAGGGAGTACCAGTCACGATCCACCCGGTACATATAGAGACGTGAGGTAGCCCTGGATACGGGATCTACCGGCAGCAGTGGTGGATGGGGGAAACGCTCCTCCAGATACTCCATGATGATCCTTGATTCATATAGTATGAGATCGCGATCTACCAGGGTTGGCAGAGATCCATATGGGTTGAGATCCATCAGATCATCAGGCAGATTCAACGGATCCACATCCAAGACATTTACGGTAATATTTTTCTCTGCCAGCACCATGCGCACCCGGTGGCTATATGGACACTCCACATCCGAATAGAGTGCCATCACCGATCTTTTATTGGTAACAACTGCCATTTATCTACTCCAGAACATAACTCAATGGGGGGCTCAACAAACCCAAACTAGGATTATACCCTGCTTGTCAACCGGCAAACGCAAAAGGGCGCACTTCTAATATGCGCCCCAATGCTATTTCAACCTGAGAACCCAGGCTGTAGCCGCTCAATGGATATCTTTCCAGTACTCCTTCTTCAGCAGATAGGCCAACACAAAGAACACCGCAAGAAAGAGCAGCACCCATTTACCCAACTGCTGACGCTTCAGCTGTATCGGTTCACCTACATAACTCAGGAATGTCGTAAGATCACGGGCAACCTGGTCATACTCTTCAGGACTCAGGGTTCCTGCAGTCACAGGCTCAAAGTGGTCGAAAACCTCAACATCACCACCTGCGGCATCCTTCTCTGTCTTAAACACAGCCTTTTGGGAACCTTGCAACTGCCATAGCGCATGGGGCATGCCCACATCAGGGAATACCGTGTTATTCACCCCGAACTTACGCGACTCATCAATATAGAAACTGCGCAGATAAGTATATATGTAGTCCACCCCCCTGGCACGGATCATCACGCTCAGATCCGGCGGAACAACACCAAACCACTTTTCTGCAACCTGCGGATCCATTGCGATGGTCATGGTGTCACCGATCCTGTCAGTGGTGAACATCAGGTTTTCCTTAACCTCATCTTCGGTCAACCCAAGATCCCGCGCCATACGATTGTAGCGCTGGTACTTGACCGAGTGGCAGCTCATACAGTAATTCATAAAATACTTAGCACCGCGCTGCAGAGAAGCCTGGTCAGAGATGTCGATATTGGCAGCATCCAGATGAACGCCGCCAGCTGCCAATCCCAATACAGGTGCCGTAACTAGCAAAAATGCAATGATCAGCTTTTTCATTTGGTCACCCTCTCAGGAACAGGCTTGGTCTTATCCATCTGACTATAGATCGGCATCAGCAGGAAGAAGGCAAAGTAGTAGATCGTCCCCACCCGAGCCAAGATGGTGTAGAGCGTAGTGGTAGGCTTCATACCGAGGAAACCAAGCATGATGAAATCCAGCGCGAACAGTATCAACAGAACCTTGTAGAGTGTTCCCTTGTAACGCACCGACTTGACCGGGCTCCTGTCGAGCCAGGGCAAGAAGAATAGGATCAGAATGGAGCCGAACATCGCCACCACACCCGGGAAGGCAGAACCTGCGATAGAAGGTACCGCCCGCAGGATGGCGTAAAACGGTGTGAAATACCAGACCGGGGCAATGTGCAAAGGGGTCTTCAGCGGATTGGCCGGCTCAAAGTTTGGATGCTCAAGAAAGTACCCGCCCATCTCCGGCGCATAGAAGACCACTATGGCAAATAGAAACAGGAAGCCTGCCACGCCAGCGATATCCTTCACCGTGTAGTAGGGGTGAAACGGTATGCCATCTTTAGGAATGCCGTTCTCGTCCTTGTTCTTCTTGATCTCAATACCATCCGGGTTATTAGATCCAACCGCATGCAGTGCGACGATATGCACGTACACCAGGGCAGCGAGCAGGAATGGCATCAGAAAATGCAGGGCAAAGAAGCGGTTCAGGGTGACATCAGAGATAACGTAGTCACCACGAATCCATACGCCCAGCTCCTCACCTACAACCGGTACGGCGCTAAACAGATTCACAATAACCTGCGCACCCCAGAATGACATCTGACCCCATGGCAGCAAATAGCCCATAAAGGCGGTAGCCATCATAACCAGATAGATAACCACACCAATAATCCATAGCAGCTCACGCGGCTTGCGGTGAGAGCCATACATCAGTCCGCGGAACATATGCAGGTAGATCACAATAAAAAAGGCGGAAGCACCAGTAGAGTGGAGGTAGCGAATCAGCCAGCCCCAGTCCACATCACGCATGATGTATTCGACCGAACCGAAAGCCAAATCCGCGTCCGGCTTGTAACTCATAGCCAGCCAGACGCCGGTAACAATCTGCATCACCAGAACCAGCAGCGCCAGGGAGCCCATGAAGTACCAGAAATTAAAGTTCTTAGGCGCGTAATATTCGGCAAGGTGCTCATTCCACACCTTGGTAAGCGGAAAACGCTCATCTATCCAGTTTAAGAAACTCATCAGGAGGCCCCTCCATCCTCACCCACCAATATCAGGGTGTCCGAAAGATACATATGCTTGGGGATCACCAGATTAGTGGGGGCCGGTACACCGGAAAAAACCCGCCCGGCCAGATCAAAACGGGAGCCGTGACAGGGGCAGTAGAAGCCACCCTTCCAGTCCGGGTCAAAAGGCTCAGACACAGCATTGGGGTGGAAGCTCGGCGAGCAGCCAAGATGGGTGCAGATACCGATGGCCACAAAATACTCTGGTTTTCTAGAGCGGTGCTCATTCTGACAATAAACTGGCTGCTGCGGTATTATGGACTCTGGGTCTTCCAGGGTAGGGTTTAACGTGGGAAGGTCTGAAAGATTGTCCGCGCTACGGCGCACAATCCAGACTGGCTTGCCACGCCACTTGACTGTCATCATCTGGCCCGGTTCCAGCTTACTGATATCGGCCTCGACCGGAGCACCTGCAGCCTTGGCCTTTTCACTGGGCGCCCAAGCCGCCAAAAAAGGATAAACCACAAAACCGGTGCCAATGGCACCAACCACACTAGTCGCAGCAGTCAACATACGCCGCTTTTTTAGATCAACACCATCCGCGTTCATTAAGTGACCCCCCAAGTCAAACGAACAGTCCCAGGACTATCGCCTGAACCGGCGGGTTCAGGCAGCAGCCATAAAACCGCTGGCGCATTCTCCAATAATGGGGCGTAAAGGTCAAGATCAGCAGGCTGCATCGATCACTATACCGGGTTGGAAATATCGAGAAAATGGTGCTCCAAACCAAACCTGTCTGCCAAATTATCCCCCAGCGCCCGCACCCCAAACCGCTCTGTAGCGTGATGCCCAGCAGCAAAGTAATGTATCCCAAGCTCGCTGGCTAGGTGGGCCGTCTGTTCCGACACCTCGCCGCTGATAAAGGCATCTACCCCGAGGGCAGCTGCCTTGACGATATAGTCCTGTGCCGCCCCGCTGCACCATGCCACCAGCCTGATCAGCTCCGCTCCTCCCGGCAGATGGAGTGGCTGTCGATCCAGGGCTCCCTGGATGCGCTGGGCAAACTCTGCGGCAGACTCCGGGGCGGCCAGCTCCGCCTGCCACAGCAGCCCGTTCTCCTCTGCGACGGCACTGCCTCCATGCAACCCAAGCCGCTCGCCCAGCAGCCGGTTATTCCCCAACTGTGGATGAGCATCTAGGGGCAGATGATAGGCCATCAGACCTAAACCACCACGATAGAGGGCACCTACCCGCAGCCCCTTGACTCCGGTAAGCGGGATCGGCTCACCGCGCCAAAAGAGACCATGATGTACCAGCAGCAGGTCAGCCCCCATCTCCACCGCCCCATCAATAGCTGACTGGCACGCGGTGACCGCGGAGACCAGCCGTCGCACCTCGCGGCTACCAACATCCACCTGTACCCCGTTAGGACAGTAGTCATCCAAGGGGTGGGTGTATAGCAGCTCGTTGCAGTAGCTTTCCAGCTTGTTCAGCTCTACCATAACCACTCCTACTGTTGACAATTAATGGAACATGTTAGGGTATATACATCATGAAACTCCAGCGATTCTTTACCTTTGCCCTGATCTCCATCGTCGCCGGCCTGGTGGCCGCCCTGGTGGTGCTGAAACTACTGCCGCAAGAACAACCGGCCACACCGGAGCCGGAGCCGGTGGCGCCAGCACCCACCATCTATCGCCCCAGTACCCAGACTGTTGGCCCGGCCTCATATGCCGACGCGGTGCAGCGCGCTACCCCGGCTGTAGTCAATATATTCACTGCTAAGGTGACAGTACAGCGCATCAATCCGCTCTTTGATGACCCAATATTCAAGCGTTTTTTTGGTAACAGATTTTCTGGCCAAACTCGGAAAAGGTTACAAACCAGCCTGGGTTCAGGAGTAATCCTAAGCCCGGATGGCTATATCATGACCAACCATCATGTGGTGGACAATGCGGACGAGATCCGCGTAGTCCTGGCCGATGGGCGCACCATCCAGGCGGAGGTTATTGGCGATGACCCGGATACAGATCTAGCGCTGCTACACACCGATGAAACCAACCTTCCCGCCTTGAGCATTGGTGATTCTGATGCCCTGCGAGTGGGTGATGTAGTGCTGGCAATAGGCAACCCATTTGGTGTAGGTCAGACCGTTACCATGGGCATTGTTGGCGCCACTGGCCGCAGCCAGCTGGGCATCAACACATTTGAGAACTTCATTCAGACCGACGCAGCCATAAACCCGGGCAACTCCGGGGGCGCCCTGGTGAATGCCGCCGGAGACCTAGTCGGTATCAATACCGCCATCTTCTCCAAGAGCGGCGGCTCTCACGGTATAGGCTTCGCCATCCCGGTAAAGTTAGCAGAGGGCGTAATGCGCCAGATCATCGCCCATGGACGCGTGGTACGCGGTTGGTTAGGGATTGCCGGGCAGGAGGTAACCCCACAGCTGGCCCGATCTTTCCAGCTGAAAGAGGTGAAGGGCATACTAATCTCTGGGATACTGGAGGGAGGTCCGGCCGACAGCGCCGGGATCAAGCCAGGTGATATCATCACCCAGATCGGCGACCAAACACCCGATAATTCCCAAGATGCGCTCCATATTATCTCTCTGCTACCACCGGGAGAGAGGGTAAAGATAAAGGGGTGGCGCGGGCAGAAGAGGTTTGAGGCCGAGGTGACCGTGATAGAGCGGCCCCAGCAGCCGCAATAAACCTTACTTGCCTGGTTAATAGCTCAGATCAAGGAGCTCAAGGCACTAACCAGTGCGTTATTCTCGTCTGGCGTCCCCACGGTGATACGCAAATACTGCTCGATCCGTGGTTGCTTGAAGTGGCGAACAACCACCCCCTGCTGGCGTAGCTTGGCCGCCAGATCGGCTGCATCCTGCGCCGGGTGACGAACAAACAGAAAGTTTGCCGCAGAGGGCACTAGCTCAAACCCCAGCTCCTGCAACTGCCCCGACAGCCACTCACGACCGTCCATGACCAGTTGGCAGTGCCGCCGGAAATAATCTACGTCTTGGAAGGCGGCCACAGCAGCGGCGAGGGCAATACGATCCAGAGGATAGGAGTTAAAGCTGTCCTTTACGCGTTCCAGCCCCTCGATCAGGGCACTATCGCCCATAGCCAGACCGATCCTCAACCCTGCCAATGAACGCGATTTTGAGAGCGTCTGCACCACCAATAGATTGGGATATTGATTGACCAGGGCCACCGCACTATCTCCACCAAAGTCGATATAGGCCTCATCCACCACCACCACAGAGTCGCTGTTATGCTCCAGTAGTCGTTCGATCTCGGAGAGTGGCAGAAGACGCCCGGTCGGTGCATTGGGGTTGGGGAAGATGATCCCGCCATTGGGCTGGAGGTAGTCATCGACCTGTATAGAGAGCTCTTCTGTCAGCGGTACGGTGCTATATTCGATCCCGTACAGGCCGCAGTAGACCGGATAAAAGCTGTAGGTAATATCGGGGAACAGCAGTGGCTGGTCATGCTGCAACATGGCCATAAAGGTGTGGGCCAGCACCTCATCCGAACCGTTACCGACAAACACCTGTTGCGGCTGTAAACCATAGTAATCGGCAACCATCTGGCGCAGTTGCATTGAGGTCGGGTCTGGATAGAGCCTCAGGCTGTCACCCAATGCCCCCTCTATTGCCGCAATCACTCGGGGTGAAGGACCGTAGGGGTTCTCATTGGTATTCAGCTTTACCAGATTTTCAACCTGCGGCTGCTCTCCCGGCACGTAGGGTGAGAGCTGTTTTACCACCGGGCTCCAGTAGCGGCTCATGCTCTAATCCTTATCCTGCTGTTTGATTCTATACTCTGCCGAGCGTGCATGTGCGGTCAACCCCTCTTCCCGCGCCAGAGTGGCAGCGGTTCGACCCAGGCTGGCTGCGCCCTCTGCCGAAACCATAACCAGGCTGGAGCGCTTCTGAAAATCGGCCACCCCCAGGGGGGAGAAAAACCGGGCCGTACCAGATGTTGGCAGCACGTGGTTTGGCCCAGCACAGTAGTCTCCCAGCGGCTCAGAGGTGTAACGACCCAAAAAGATCGCCCCGGCGTGGCGGATCTTCGCTGCCAGCTCCAGTGGCTCCTCTACCGACAGCTCCAGATGCTCGGGTGCGATACGGTTAGCCACTGCACACGCCTCATCCAGATCCCGACAACAGATCATCCCACCACGCTTGCTCAGGGCAGCTGCAATAATAGGCTGTCGCTCCATCGTGGGCAGCAGCCGTTCGATACTCTCTTTGACTCGCTCGATGTACTCTCGATCTGGCGTCAACAGAATGGATTGCGCGTCCTCATCATGCTCCGCCTGGGAGAAGAGATCCATCGCCACCCAGTCAGGATCGGTCTTACCATCACAGACCACCAGGATCTCTGAAGGACCAGCCACCATATCTATCCCCACCCGCCCAAACACGGCCCGCTTGGCGGTCGCCACATATATGTTGCCAGGTCCGACTATCTTGTCCACCGCCGGGATTGTTTCGGTCCCGTAGGCGAGGGCTGCTACCGCCTGGGCCCCACCTATAGTGAAGACCCGATCCACCTCGGCGATATGGGCCGCTGCCAGCACCAGCTGGTTTACCTCACCCCCCGGGGTAGGTACTACCATCAGTAGCTCCCCAACCCCGGCCACCCTGGCCGGCAGTGCATTCATTAAGACAGATGATGGGTAGGCCGCCTTGCCTCCAGGCACGTATAGGCCAACCCGATCTAGAGGGGTCACCTGCTGGCCCAACATAGTGCCATCCTCTTCGCTGTAGCTCCACGACTCCATCTTCTGGCGTTCGGCGTAGCTGCGAATCCGGCTGGCCGCGTGCTGTAGTGCCTCCTGCTGCTGTTTGCTTATACCTTCCCAGGCCTGCTGTAGCCGCTCTTTTGGTAGCTCCAGGGCAGCGCCGCTTGCTGGCTCCCAACCATCGAAACGGCCGGTGTACTCCAGCAGTGCTAGATCACCACGGGTGCGCACATCGGCAATAATCTCACTGACAGTTGCCACTACTGCCGGATCAGCAACGGCCTCCCAGGCTAGCAGCGCGGTGAGCTGCTGCTCAAAACTTGGATCTGTAGTCGTTAGGGTAGGTATATCCAGCATGATTAAGTCTCAAATGCCGCCTATGTAATACCGGTTACAACGCAAAGAGGGAAAGTTTGTGAGGTCGAATCAAAGTCCGACCTTCATTTGCATAGCAGATCATAACCCCACATACCCGCTCACATCCATTCGCTCTCATCCCTCCACCGCCTCCTGCAGCGCCTGCAGCAGCACCTGCAGCGTGGAATGCTTCATCTTCCAGGAGGCCTTATTGACTATCAGCCGGGAGCTAATATCGGCAATATGTTCCAACGGCACCAACCCATTGGCCTTGAGGGTGTTGCCACTCTCAACCAGATCTACGATCAGATCAGACAGTCCCACTAGCGGGGCCAGCTCCATGGAGCCGTAGAGCTTGATGATCTCTACCTGCTGCCCCTTAGTGGCGAAATAGCGGCGCGCAGAGTTCACATATTTGGTGGCAATACGCATGCGGTTGCCACCCGTCTCTGCGCCACTCTTCCCTGCCACCATCAAACGGCAGCGGGCAATCTTCAAATCGAGCGGCTCGTACAGCCCCTCACCCCCATGCTCCAGCAGTACATCCTTGCCTGCCACCCCTAGGTCGGCAGCGCCCCACTGCACATAGGTCGGCACATCGGTGGCCCGAATCAGCACCAGCTTCACCTCTGGATGATTGGTGTCCAGGATCAGCTTACGGCTCTCCTCTGGATCATCCGTTGGCTCAATCCCTGCAGCCGCTAGCAGTGGCAGGACCTGTTTAAATATCCGTCCTTTGGAGAGCGCGATGGTGATGGGAGTGTTAAATTTCATTACCAGATTAGAGACAATGCTTAATTGCCACGAGGAGCACTACTGCCCCTCGGTCATCATTGGGGCACCCGCCTGATCTTGGCACCCAGCCCGGCCAACTTCTCTTCGATATTTTGATACCCGCGGTCTATATGGTAGATACGATCTACCACCGTCTCACCCTCTGCCACCAACCCCGCCAAGACTAAGCTAGCTGAGGCACGCAGGTCGGTTGCCATTACCGGCGCACCGGTCAACCGCTCTACCCCATGACAGATGGCGGTATTGCCTTCGAGACGAATATCCGCCCCCATGCGCTGCATCTCATGCACATGCATGAAGCGGTTCTCAAACACGTTCTCGGTGATAGTTCCGACCCCATTTGCTATGGAATTGAGTGCGGTAAACTGGGCCTGCATATCGGTAGGGAAAGCGGGATATGGGGCAGTGTGAATATCTACCGCCTTGGGACGACGCCCCTGCATATCTATTTCAATCCAGTCGCTTCCACACTCAATGGCGGCCCCCGCTTCACGCAGCTTGTTTATTATCGAATCAACCAGGTGCGGGCTGGTATCACGCACCTTAATGTGCCCCCCGGTAATGGCAGCGCCCACCAGGAATGTCCCAGTCTCAATCCGGTCAGGCAGGACATGATATTCACTTCCCACCAGTCGATCTACGCCATTGATGGTGATGGTGTCTGTCCCAGCACCAGTAACATCAGCACCAAGGGCATTCAAAAAATCGGCCAGATCTACCACCTCCGGTTCGCGTGCAGCATTCTCTATCACGGTCTGGCCATCCGCCAGGGTTGCTGCCATCATCAGGTTCTCAGTGCCGGTCACAGTAATTAGATCCATCACCAACCTGGTACCATGCAGCTGCTTGGCACGGGCACGAATATAGCCGTTCTCAACCTCAATATCGGCACCCATGGCACGCAAGCCATCGATATGCAGATTCACCGGCCTTGAGCCGATGGCGCAACCACCGGGAAGGGATATATCTGCCTGCCCAAACCTGGCCAGCAACGGCCCCAGCACCAGGATGGAGGCCCGCATGGTCTTCACTAACTCGTAGGGAGCGGTAAAATCATGGATGCTACTGGCATCAACCTCAATCCTCATCCGCTCATCCACAAGCAGACCCACCCCCATACGTCCCAGCAGCTCCATCGTGGTGGTTATATCATGCAGGTGGGGCATATTACCCACCGTCACTGTCCCCTCCGCCAGAAGTGTGCCAGCCAGAATCGGCAGTGCTGCATTTTTTGCCCCAGCGATACGTACATCGCCATGCAGTCTTGTGCCACCAGAAATGATTAGTTTATCCATGGAACGATCTATACGCCTAGTTTGGCCGCTTAACGCAAACGGAATCGTCCTATGATATAGAAAAACTACGAGAAACGGAAAGGATCATGCCGCTAGCCTAGCGAGATATGCAGGCCAGGCATGCTGCAACTACTACGCAAATCCGTCAGTCAGCAGGGCCTCAACTCGACTAAGTCGGGCAATCCGCATCAGGGATTCTGGTGTATTGCGAAAGCTGAGTGAAGCACCATGTTCTCTGGCCCACTCCACCCACTCCAGCATCAGAGCCACCCCAGAGCTATCCACCCCAGCAACCTCTCCCAAGTCGATTACGCTATACCGCTCCGATGCCAACAGAGATTTGGTCTGATCAAGCAAACCCTGCACCGAAGAGAGCACCATATCTCCCGACAACCGCAACACTCCACCCTCATCATCGGTGGTGATGGTGGATTTGATCATTTGCCGTTCTGCTCGTTGTGCTCTCGCAGTTGCTTGAGCAATCCATCCAGCCCATAACGGCGTATCTTGGAGCCATAATTGGTTCGGTAGTTGGATAGCAGACTTAGATTATCGATCACTAGGTCGTAAACCCGCCACTCACCGCTATTTGAGTATAGCTTGTAGTCAATAGGCAGTGGTGGTGTGCCGCCCCCTTTGACCACGGTCTTAACCACCACCTTGGTGTCCCCAGGCTGGTTATGCATAGGCAGATACTCTATCCCCTGTCCCGAATAATTGAGCAAAGCAACGGCATAGGTCCGCACTAATAGCTCGCGAAACTCCTGGGTAAACTGCTCTTTCTGCTTGGCGGTTGCCTTTTCCCAGTGCCTGCCCAGCACAAGTTGCGACATACGGGAGAAATTAAACTGTGGCAGCACCATATCCTCCACCAACGGATAGATCTTCTCTGGCGATCTGTCCAACTCCTGTCTGTGCTGCTGGATCTTGCCAAGGATATTGTCTGTGGTCTGCTTTACTACCGCTTGTGGATCCTTGGCCGCCATTAGTGGTTGTGCCCATAAACACATGAGCAACAGGACTATGAGTCCAATCCTATGACTATTCTGTTGCATCACCGTCACCCCCCTCTGCCTTATTGAATAAAAATTGGCCCAAAATCTCCTCTAGCACCAGCGAAGACTGGGTAAGATATATCTCTCCGCCCCCCTTCAGGTACTCCTCACTGCCGCCAGGATCAAGGCCTATATATTGCTCCCCGAGCAAACCAGCGGTAAAAATCTTGGCGAAGGTATCCTCAGGGATTGAGTCGTATTGCGACTCAATCGCCATGGTCACCACCGCCTCATAGGTAGAGGTGTCGACTTCGATCTCACTCACTCGACCAATCCGCACCCCAGCCATGGTGACTGGCGCCTTAACCTTGAGACTACCGATATTATCGAAACGGGCAGTTATAATATAGCCGGCACCACCAGACGTAGCGCTCAAATTACTGACCTGCATAGCCAGAAAGAACAAGGCGATTAACCCAGCCGCCATGAATGCACCAACCAGTATCTCAATGGTTCTGATCTTTAGCATGCTTCAATCTCCAAACATAAGCGCTGTCAAAACAAAATCCAGACCCAATATTGCCAGGGATGAATTTACTACTGTTCTGGTTGTAGCCCGACTCACACCAGCAGAGGTGGGAATCGCATTATAGCCCTGGAACAGCGCAATCCAGGTACAGACAACGCCAAACACCAAACTCTTTATGACGCCGTTATATACATCCTCATACAGATCAATCTTGGCCTGCATCTGAGACCAATAGGCCCCATCATCTACTCCCAACAGTCCAACCCCGACAAAATAGCCGCCGATAACACCTAGTGCGCTAAACAACGCCGCCAACATCGGCATGGAGAGAACTCCAGCCATAAAACGTGGGGTCAGGATCCTCTTTATCGGATCTACCGCCATCATCTCCAGCCCAGAGAGCTGCTCTGTCGCCTTCATCAGGCCAATCTCTGCGGTCAGCGCCGAACCGGCTCGTCCGGCAAACAGCAGCGCCGTTACCACCGGCCCCAACTCCCTTACCAGAGAGGCAGACACCATCACCCCCAAGGTCTGCTCCGCCCCGAACTGGGAGAGTATATAGTAGCCCTGCAGCCCAAGCACCATCCCAACAAACAGGCCAGATA
Source organism: Sedimenticolaceae bacterium (assembly GCA_050304615.1). GTDB lineage: Bacteria > Pseudomonadota > Gammaproteobacteria > Chromatiales > Chromatiaceae > CBFDBF01. Next base: position 427,537 of record JBNLDW010000011.1, on the reverse strand, counting down.
CGGTGATAATAAGCGCCGTCAACACACCTACGGAGTGCAGCTGCAACAGCAGCAATTGCGGCCTCGGCAGCAGCGCGGACAACCCTCCCATGATATGAAGAAGCAACAGGTGGGCGCGACCCAGGCTCTCCAAAACATTCAACCCGACACGGCCCAACCGTGCCAACAATTCCATGCCTGTCTTTATTGCCTTACTGCCCATTATCGCTCCAGAATGTCATCTACGACACCATCAGGCGAATAGTGAAACGGAACCGGGCCATCTGGCAAGCCATGCATAAACTGTTTAATTCCTTCATCCTCAGATTCAAGCATTGCCTCAGCCGCGCCACTTCCTATCACCTTGCCATTCGAAATAAGGTAGATACAATCGGCAATCTCTGCCGTCTTGCGGACATCATGGGAGACCACGATACTACTCAACTTACTGGCAGCATTGAGGGCACTAATCAGCTTAACCAACACCCCCATTGAGATAGGATCCTGCCCAGTAAACGGTTCATCATACATTATCATCATTGGATCCAGCGCCATGGCCCGTGCCAATGCCACCCGCCGCGACATCCCCCCAGAGAGCTCGCTCGGCATCAGCTCCCTAGCACCCATTAGCCCCACTGCCTCCAGCTTAAGCAGCACCAGTTTACGGATCATCGACTCCTGCAGATTGGTATGCTCCCGTAGCGGATAGGCGACATTATCAAACACACTGATATCGGTAAGTAGCGCTCCACTCTGGAACAGCATACCCATTCGCATCCGCAGCCTGTAGAGGTCCCTCCGACTTAGCTTGTGGACATCCAGCCCGTCGACATAGATGGTACCGCTATCTGGCTGCAGCTGGCCCCCTATCAACTTTAGCAGGGTGGTCTTACCGGTACCGCTGGGACCCATAATGGCGGTGATACTACCCCTGGGGATGTCGATATCGACCCCATCAAATATCACCCGTTCCCCACGCGAAAAACGTAGGCCACGAATCTGCACCAAGGGTTCACTGCTGTTAGCCGTCTCCGACATCTCTTTTTATTATCTCCCTGAGTAATCTAGCTACATAGGTTATGCGCTACCTACGAGCTGAATAGTGGGCTATTCTCTCCTCTACGGAGGTAGAGCGTCAACTCAAATACCATATTGTAATAGTCAGAATCAAGACACCTTTACCCGATTAACGTTCAATTCCCTTTGCCGGTATATAGCGCCCCACCAAGTAAACCAACAGCAACACAGGTAGCCCCATCAGCGCGGTCAAAGTAAAAAAGTTGCTGTATCCAATAGAGTCCACGATAGAACCGGAGTAGCCCCCCAACAGCTTGGGGAACAGGGTCATCAGCGAGCTGAAGACGGCATACTGAAAGGCGGTAAAGGAGATATTGGTAAGCCCGGAGAGATAGGCTATAAAGGCGGCACTGGCCAGGCCAGCGCTTAGATTGTCGGCGGCTATCACGATAATCAACATCCACACATCGGCCCCCGACCCTGCTAGCAGCAAAAACAGCAGATTGGTTGCCGCCGAGAGCACCGCGCCAAGAAACAGTATCTTCATCACCCCATAACGCAGCGCCAACGTCCCCCCAAGAAAACCACCAACTATGGTCATCACCACCCCATAGATCTTGGTAATATTGGCAATCTGATCCTTGGTAAAGCCCATATCGAAATAGAAGACATTAGAGACAATGCCCAGCACGATATCCGATATCCGGTAGAAGCCAACTAACAGAAGTATGAGCATGGCCAGCTTGCCGTAGCGGCGAAAAAAATCGACCATTGGCTCAACATAGGTCTCCTGCAGCACCTCCATCCGCGCCAGTCCAAGATAGATCGCCAGACGCGCCGCCAGCCAGGCCCCGGCCAGCGACAGGAGCAGGCGATCACTCTCAATACAAAAAGCCACGAGGACATTGTCCTGCCCCCCAAACGCATGCTGTTTCAACCACTCCACCGACGACGCGGCGCTCGCAAACAGAGCCACAAAGGCCACCACCGTCACCGCAAAAAGCGCTAGAAAACGGACATAATCTTCCAGGGTATTTAGATAGCTGCTCTCCCGTTGCTCCTGCTGAGGCTCTGCGATCAGCAGGGTCGTAATCACCCCCACCCCCATGGCCGCAGCCATCCAGATATAGGCCGACTGCCATGCATGGTAGTGATACACCCCCTCCCCGCCGAACCAAGCGGCCAGTTTCAGTGCCCCAGCCCCTGCCACCAGCATGCCGATACGATAGCCCGCCATATAGCTGGATGCCATCAGCGCCTGCAACTCCTGCCCGGCTGACTCGATGCGGTAGGCGTCGATCACAATATCCTGGGTGGCCGACGAGAAACCAAGCATAACGGCCGCCAGCGCCATCGGCACCAGACCATCCACCGGATTGGTAAAGGCCATCCACAGAATGGCGCTGACGATGGCGCACTGAGCCAGCAACATCCAGCTACGCCGACGACCCAACAGTCGCGTCATTAATGGCAACGGTAACTTATCGATGATTGGGGCCCAGACAAACTTGAAGGAATAACCGAGGGCCGCCCAGCTAAAATAGGTCACCGCAGAGCGGCTCACCTCTGCCTCCCGCAACCATAGAGACAAGGTGGCAAAGATCAGCGGTAACGGCAACCCGGCAGAAAACCCAAGAAACAGCATAGTGACAACCCGTGGATGCCGATAGGCAGCAAAGGTCTGAAGCCAGCTATGTGGTTGCGACTCAGTAGCCATAATCTATACCTAAATTCGCACACTCCTTGCATCCCGCAGCTACGGTGCGCAGAATACAATGCAGTTGTCTATTATTAGGGCCCATTATGCAGGATTACCAACAGAAATTTCTAAGTTTTGCCCTGGAGGTAGGGGTGCTGCAGTTTGGCCAGTTCACCCTGAAATCGGGCCGAGTCAGCCCCTATTTTTTTAATGCCGGTCTGTTTAATAGCGGGGCCAGCCTGGCCCGCCTTGGTCGTTTCTATGCCGAGGCCATTGTAGCATCAGGACTGGAGTTTGATCTGCTGTATGGCCCTGCCTACAAAGGTATACCACTCGCTGCCGTAACTGCCGCCGCCCTCTATGATCAACATGGCATCGATATCCCCTACGCCTTTAACCGCAAGGAGGCAAAGGCCCACGGCGAGGGAGGATCGATTGTAGGTGCTGAACTACAGGGACGAATTGCGATCATAGATGATGTGATTACCGCCGGAACTGCCATCCGTGAATCGATGGAAATCATCCAGGCCCACGGGGCAACCCCAGCCGGGGTGGTTATTGCCCTGGATCGCCAGGAGCGCGGCAACGGGCAGCGCTCTGCCATCCAGGAGGTGGAGAGCGATTACAACATGCCGGTTACGGCTATAGTACAACTGGATGATCTGATCAGCTATCTTGCACAACATTCGGACATGGTAGACACACTGCACAATATTCAAAACTATCGCTCACAATACGGAATCTAATATTCTATTATTATGCCTATGAAAATAGCCCTGACCATAACCTGCTGTGCCGTAGGCATTGCGCTACTCTCTCCGCCCGCTGAGGCTGGCAAGTTATACCGCTGGGAGGATGAAACTGGCAAGGTACACTACACGGACAAGATGCCAGCCAGTGCAGTGGATCAGGCCCGCTCCCAGCTAAACGAACATGGGGTGGAGGTTGGACGGGTAGATGCCGCCAAGACCCCGGAAGAGCGCGCCAAAGAAGAAGAGATTGAGCGGCTACGGGCTGAACAGGAGCGGTTGATAGCAAAACACAAGGAGGAGGATCGCGTGCTACTGCGCACCTTCCGCAGTGAAGATGACATTATTATGGCGATGAATGGCAAACTCACCGCCCTTGATGTAATCATCCAGATTGCCCACAGCAACGTAAAACATACCAAGGCCAAGCTCTCCGAACTGCAGGGTATTGCGGCCAACCAGGAGCGCCAGGGTAAAACGCCCTCCGCTACGATACTCACAGAGATTGAAGGCGCCCAAAAACAGTTGCACGACATCTACCAGAACATCCTCCGCCGGGAGCAGGAAAAACAGGATCTGCGCAAAAAGAGTGATGCCGACCTTAAACGGTTCCGCACCTTGAAAAAACTGGATGAGTCCGCCCAACCGAAGATCGCCGCAGCCAAGTACAAGGCATCGCTACTGGAGACGGTTGTGGTCTGTAAGGGACAAAGCAGCTGTGATGCACTTTGGTCAAAGGCTGAGCAGTACCTGCGCCAGTACGCCAACACACCCCTTGATCTGCTCGGGAGCACGGTCATGATGAGCAAGCCCCCGAAAGAGAATGATGAATTCAGCATCACTATTTCCCGGATCGATCGGGAAGGCGAAGACGGCACCCTTATCTTCCTCGATCTGCAGTGCAAGGGATCACCGGAGGGGAGTGAACTTTGTGCTAGCGAAAAGGTGTCAAAGATACGCTCCGGCTTCCGTGGTGCACTGGGGTACGTTCCTGCAGCAACAACCCCCAAGCCCGTAGCAACCGCTGATACTCAGCCCGTAGCAACTGCCTCTAAACCAACGGTGACCACCGCCACCCAGCCAGAGACAACCGCCAAGTAGGGTGTTCCCGCAACTCAAGCTGAACGAATCAAGGTTCCCACACCCTCATCGGTAAACAGCTCCAGCAGTACCGCATGCTCGACCCGTCCATCAATAATGTGGGACGTAGTGACCCCGGCCTGTACCGCCTCCAGGGCACACCTGATCTTTGGCAACATACCTCCATGAATGGTGCCATCTGCGATCAACTCATCCACCTGCTGCGTAGATAGGCCTGTGAGCAACTTTCCATCCTGATCCAATAACCCCGCCGTGTTGGTCAGCAAAATCAGCTTCTCTGCCTGCAACACCTCGGCCATTTTACCAGCGACCAGATCGGCATTGATGTTATAGGAGCAGCCATCCCGACCAATTCCAATCGGGGCGATCACCGGCACAAAACCACCCTGGGCCATCATATTCACCACGCTGGCATCTATACTCTCCACCTCACCCACATGGCCCATATCGATAATCTCTGGCGCCTCCAGCTCGGGTGCATCATTCCGTAGCTGCAGCTTGCTTGCCCGGATAAGCCCACCATCCTTGCCGGTCAGCCCAACTGCGCCACCACCATGCTGATTGATCAGATTGACAATCTCTTTATTGACCAGCCCACCCAGGACCATCTCCACCACATCCATGGTCTCACTATCGGTGACTCGCATCCCCTGGATAAACTCACTACTCTTACCCAACCGCTTGAGCAGATCACCGATCTGTGGGCCCCCACCGTGCACCACCACGGGGTTTATCCCCACCAACTTCATCAGGACAATATCGCGGGCGAAGCTGCTCTTCAGACGTTCATCCACCATGGCATTACCGCCATACTTGATGACGACGGTCTTGCCCTGGAACCGCTTGATGTAAGGTAGCGCCTCAGAGAGGACGTGGGCCACATTGTGGGCCGCTTCTAGTGACAGGCTCATGGTCAATATTTCCAGAGTAGATCAGGGATTGCCGCAAACAACCGCTGAGGATAGCGCCTTAGCAGTCCGTTGAAAAGTCTTCAGGCTAATGCAAGGCAAAACCGGGCAAAAAAGCGCTGCCTATATATAGCAAATAGGCATATTGAGCCACATGGTGGCTTCTCGACGAACTACTAGAACGGCAGCTTTAAATCTGGGTCGATCGCTAGTAGCCTCTCCCTAAACAGCTGCTGAATCCTCTGTAGCTCCGCCTCATCTTCCGCCTCGAATCGGAACACCACGGACGGGGTAGTATTTGAGGGCCGAATCAGCCCCCACCCATGCTCAAACTCGGCCCGTATCCCATCTATAGTCACCAACTTGGCCCCAGGAATCCCGCCATCGGCTCGCAGCTTTCTTAACAGGGCAAATTTGGCATCCTCTGTCAGCGACATGTTCAACTCCGGTGTGCTGGGGCTCTCCGGGAGCTCGGCAAAGATCTCGGCTGAACTGCGCGAGTCAGTGGAGAGTATCTCCAACAGACGGGCCGCTGCATAGATGCCATCATCAAACCCATACCAGCGTTCCTGGAAGAAGATATGGCCACTCATCTCCCCCGCCAGCATGGCACCACCCTCCTGAAGCTTGGCCTTAATCAAGGAGTGTCCTGTCTTCCACATCAGGGGGCGACCACCACTGCTAAGGATCGCAGAGGCCAGATGCCGGGTAGATTTGATATCGTATATTATATCTGCGCCCGGTTGGCGTGAGAGGACATCACGCGCCAGGAGGATAAGCAGACGATCCGGCCAAATGATCTTACCGGAGGAGTCAACCACCCCCAGGCGATCACCATCACCATCAAAGGCAATGCCAATATCGGCCTGCTTCGATTTTACCGCAGCAATCAAATCCCGCAGGTTCTCTGGCTTGCCTGGATCTGGATGGTGGTTGGGGAAATTACCATTCACCTCAGTGAACAGCTCCACCGCCTCACACCCCAAGGCATGTAACAGGGCGGGGGCCAGCACCCCGGCGACCCCGTTACCACAGTCCACGGCCACCTTCAGTGGTCGGCTCAGCTGCACATCCTCGGTGATCCGCCCCAAATAATCTGGCACCAGATCCTCTTCCTGGCGACTCCCCTTCCCCTCTGTAAAATTACCGCTCTCTATGCGCTTTCTTAGCCCCTGAATCGCCTCCCCGGAGAGGGTCTTGCCAGCGATAACTATCTTAAATCCGTTATAATCTGGCGGATTGTGGCTGCCAGTCACCATCACTCCGCTATCACTCCCGAGAAAATGGGTGGCGAAATAGAGCACCGGGGTCGGCACTACGCCTATATCCACCACATCACGGCCGCTGGCTAATAGGCCACGACATAGTTCAGCGGTTATGTCAGGACTAGAGTTCCGCCCATCACGGGCAATTATTATGCTCTGCTCACCCTGCGCACCAGCCTCACTGCCGATGGCCCTGCCCAGCAAGAAGACCAACTCTGGACTCAACTCGCTACCTGCCATCCCACGAATATCATAGGCACGAAAGATAGTAACAGGCAGCTTGGATACCGCTGCTGGTGACCCCGACATGGCCGCCGGTTTTTCCGCCCCCGCAGCAACCTCCTCTTCGACAATAACGCCCTCTGCTGCCGCCTGTTCATGCTGCTGCTCCAAGGCTGGACTGATACGGTTGGCCATATCCACCAACTGGTCCATGGTTAGCTGCAACTCCTGCAGCCGGCTCTGCTCGCTCTTTACCGGGCGCCCATGCAGACCGCGGTTCACTATATTTATAATGCTATCTGTATCTACCTGCAGCATCTCTTTGAGACGACGCATCTGGAAGAACATTAACAGCCCTACCAGCAGCAATCCCAGTAGCGGAACGACAACCATGAAGGGATTTATAGCTGGCAAAGAACCAACCTTGGGCAGTTGAAATACTACCTTCCAAATCGAGCCAGGGATAAGGAAACCCCCATCACCATCTCCCTGGATACGCTGCGCATCCTCGTTGGCGACCAACACAACCCCTTCGCCATCTGCCACCTGTAGCAGCTCCACCCGGGCATCACTCCCGACAACAGCCTGCATCGCCTGCTGCAACATGGTCATAGGGAGTGTTAAATGGATAATACCCCGTACCTGCCCGGTACCCCGCGCCAGTATCGGCACAGCCATGGCAATATGCGGTTGGGATGAGTTAAATTGATGCACCTCTGCCAGTGAGGCCTTACCGCTGAATCCAACCTCACGCAGCATAGCAAGCGTGGCAAACCCCAACTGCCGTCCCCCCACAGGGGTGTCCCAATCGGGCGGTAACAGCTGCACCCTGGATGCCTGCGGAATATACCCTGCCAGCACCTCCTCCTGCGTCAGCAGTGCCGCCTGGTCACCACTGCTGATGCCCTCGGCCAACCATGGATCTGCGGCCAACCGCTGCAACAGCGCCTGATATAACTGTAACTGTCCAGCTATGCTATTGGCTACTCCCTCCGCACTGGCTTGCACCTCCTGAGCAGATTGCTCCTTCTCGCTTATATCCTGCAGGAAATAGAGAACAGCGCTACAAAGTAGGCTAACCATAACAACAATAACCAGACTGTTACGCACAAAGCCATTGATACTGCCACTGCCACCAGTGGCTGCATCACCAAGAATATTTTTAACACCTTCCCCCTTACCAAACATGACGCGCTCCCTAGCAGACTCCATTAAAGGATGTTTTCAAGCTGGCAACTCTCCATCTCTAGTGTCGCCCGGAATGACCGAACCCACCGGCACCACGCTCACTAGCGTCAAACTCATCCACTATCTCAAAGCTGGCATGCACCACCGGCACGATTACCAGCTGAGCAATGCGTTCACCCACCTCAACTCGAAAGCTCTGCTGCCCCCGATTCCAGCAAGAGACAAAGAGCTGTCCCTGATAGTCAGAGTCGATCAACCCTACCAGATTCCCCAGCACAATACCGTGCTTGTGGCCCAGACCGGAGCGCGGCAAGATGATGGCCGCCAATGCTGGATCGGCTACATGGATAGCCATACCGGTCGGTATCAGCGTGGTCGCACCCGGTGCCAAATCAAGCGGCTCGTCCAGCAAGGCACGCAGATCCATACCGGCAGAGCCTGCCGTAGCATAGTCAGGTAGTGGAAACTCTGCGCCCAGGCGAGAGTCGAGGATCTTCAGTTCAATTTTTTGCATGATATCTTTCAGTGATTAATTCGACCAATGATACTGCCAGCAGCCTCTTGGAGGCCAGCGGCAACTCTCGGCTGCCCCCCTCCCACAACACCGTCAGGGCATTCTCATCCCGCTCAAATCCACCCTCGCTTGAGGCCACCAGGTTGGCGGCTATCATGTCGACCCCCTTGGCCTGCCGCTTCGCCTCCCCCTGCTCTGCCAGACGCTCTGTCTCAGCGGCAAAACCGACACAAAACGGCGGCCTGGGCCGCCCCGCCACGGCCGCCAGTATATCGGGATTGCGGGTTAGCTCCACCTGCATACTGGGTTGGCTCTTTTTAATCTTCTGCGGCGCCTCATCCACTGGACGATAATCGGCCACCGCGGCGCAGGCGACAAATATATCGCACTCATCCACCTGCGAAAGAACTGCCTGCTCCATCTCCAGGGCTGTGTCTACACCTTGGTACTCCACCCCGGCTGGCACCTCCAGAGCGACCGGGCCACTAATCAGCAGCACCTTGGCCCCGGCATCCCTAAAGGCCTGCGCCAAGGCGTAGCCCATCTTGCCAGAGCTGCGGTTACCGATAAAACGCACCGGATCAATCGGCTCTCGGGTAGGACCCGCCGTCAACATCACCCGCTGACCCTGCAACGGGCCGGTGGCCAGCAGCTCTCTGCACTGGGAGTAGATCTCATCCGGCTCCAGCATCCGGCCGGGGCCAGTCTCACCGCAGGCCTGATCGCCCTCGGCCGGACCCCATAGCTGCACCCCACGCCGCTGCAGTGCCTGAACATTCTCTTGGGTAGCAGAATTCGACCACATCATCTGATTCATGGCAGGCGCAATCACAATCGGTGCCTGCGTGGCGAGGCATATCGTAGCGAGCAGATCATCCGCCATGCCAACATTCAACCGGGCAATAAAATCGGCGCTGGCTGGCGCCACCACCACCAGGTCGGCCCAACGTGCCAGGGTGATATGGCCCATGGCGGCCTCATGGACGGAGTGAAACATCTCCTGCCGCACCTCGCGGCCAGAGAGTGCCTGCAACGTCAATGGCGCAATAAACTCTGTGGCTGCCGCGGTCATAACCACCTGCACCTCGGCACCACCAAGGCGTAACAGGCGTACCAGCGTTGCTGCCTTATAGGCGGCAATGCTACCGGTAATTCCCAAAAGGATATGTTTTCCTTCCATCTCTTGATATCTATAGCTATCTGTCCGCACAGATTAACCGAATGGGGGGCCTAGGCAAAGTAACTACAGCGTACTTCTGCGATGCAGGTCATGAGTGAGGGGGTGAAAAACGAGCTGGCGCACGGACAACAAACTGTTTTATGCTTGACCCGGATAATTAAGTCGACACATGGAGGTGTATATGGCTATTACCGACTGGCCTGCGCATGAGCGGCCACGAGAGAAACTGTTGCACAAGGGCGCCACCGCACTCTCTGACGCGGAGCTGCTGGCGATCTTTCTGCGTACCGGGGTACGGGGAAAAAGCGCGGTAGACCTGGCCCGTGATCTCCTCACCGAATATGGCTCCCTTAGAGGTTTGCTGGCGGCAGAGCAGCGTCAATTTTGCAGCAGCCACGGCCTGGGCACTGCCAAATACGTGCAGCTCCAGGCCACCCTGGAGATAGGACGCCGCCACCTCCACGAGTCGATAGAGCGTGACGGCGCACTGACCAGCCCGATCATCACTCGTGACTACCTCAGTTGCCGCCTGCGCAGCCACCCCAATGAGGTCTTTGCCTGCCTCTTTCTGGACAATCGCCACCGCCTGATCTGCTACGAAGAGTTGTTTCACGGCACCATAGATGGCGCCAGTGTGTACCCGCGGGAGGTGGTGCGCCGCGCCTTGGTGCACAACGCTGCCGCCCTGATCCTGGCCCACAACCACCCATCAGGTGTGGCCGAGCCAAGCAGTGCCGATCGACGCATTACCGAGCGGGTCAAACAGGCGCTGGAACTGGTAGATATCCGGGTGCTCGACCACATCATCGTAGGGGATGGAGAGATGGTATCCCTGGCGGAGCTGGGATGGATATAGCGAGGGATGATCCGCATCTACCCAACTTTTAAAGCCCTAATTTGTTTAAAAAACTTGTGCCCAACCCGCCAATCTGCTATAAATCCGCCTCTTCGGCGCTCCCCTTAGGGGGCGAGTATTAGGAAAAGTTGAGGATTTAATCATGTCCAAGGTGTGCCAAGTTACGGGTAAACGCCCAATAACGGGTAATAATGTTTCACATGCCCATAACAAGACCAGACGGCGTTTTTTGCCTAATCTGCACCATAAGCGTTTCTGGGTGGAGAGCGAGAACCGTTGGGTACGCCTGCGCGTCACTAGCAACGGCATGCGGACTATTGACAAGAAAGGCATCGATGCTGTGTTGGCAGATATGCGTGCCAACGGCCAGAAGGTCTGAGAAGGGGGAATCTCATGCGTGATAAAATAAAATTGGTATCAAGCGCCGGCACCGGCCACTACTACACCACAACCAAGAACAAGCGGACCATGACTGGCAAGATGGAGATCAAGAAGTTTGATCCCAAGGTACGCCAGCATGTGATCTATAAAGAGGCCAAGATTAAATAGAGGCAGCTACACCGCATAAACAGAAAACCCGCCAACTGGCGGGTTTTCTGTTTATGGGCTCCCCCGGTTACTCCTCTTTATGCCGCTTATATCTGGTACCCCGGCACTGGGGGCATGGAGGGATATGCCCCGCCTTGTGAAAGTTGAGCGTCTTACCGCAACCGCTGCAGACCAGGGTTCCAGGGCCGGTGATCTCACCGGTATGGTAAAGGACACCCTCCCGCGCACGCTCTGCCAGCCGTGCTAGTTCCAACCGCGTCTTATCGGCCACACTGATAAACATCTCCAGCGCCCGACTCTCTATCAACTCCAGGTCAAATCGGAGCCAGTCACGAAATCCATCTGCATTATCGGCCATGAAATTCGCTGCGTCATGCAGATCGCGCTTCACATAATCAGCGATCTTTTCCGCCTCTTCGCTGGTCAGCTCATCCAGCTCCACCGCCTTCTCCCGGGCGTGGTCGAAGGCGCTTTTGAGCGTAGGAACGGTACGCTCCCCCACCACCTTTAACATCTCATCCACCCGCTGCAACATACTCTCGTAGGCCGCTACCATGCGCTCCAGTGGCTCTTTCTGATCATTATCTGCCATAGCTTCATCCTCGCTGCTTTATATCTGCACTCTAATCTATAGTGTGTACCAAGATAGAAATATATCAACTCTCTCTTTGCCACTGTACAATATCCATAGCAAATCCACCTATAAATAGTGACACCAGAGCATGCAACAGAGTTATAACCCGGCGGAAATAGAAAGAACGGCCCAAAGCTACTGGGAGGACAAGGGCAGCTTCCAGGTAACAGAGGAGAGTGGCCGGGAGAAGTTCTACTGCCTATCCATGTTTCCCTACCCCAGCGGCAAACTGCACATGGGGCATGTGCGCAACTACACCATCGGCGATGTGATTGCCCGCTATCAGCGCATGCTGGGCAAGAATGTGCTGCAACCAATGGGGTGGGACGCCTTTGGCCTACCGGCAGAAGGCGCGGCAATCAAAAATAAAATGCCTCCGGCTCAATGGACCTACTCCAACATAGAGTATATGAAGGGTCAGCTAAAGCAGCTTGGCTTCGGCTATGACTGGGGTCGCGAACTGGCCACCTGCCAACCCAAATACTACAAGTGGGAGCAGTGGCTGTTTACTGAGCTCTACCGCAAGGGGCTGGTCTATAAGAAAAACTCAGTGGTCAACTGGGATCCGGTGGACCAGACGGTGCTCGCCAATGAACAGGTGATCGACGGCCGTGGCTGGCGCTCCGGTGCCCTGGTGGAACGGCGCGAGATCCCGCAGTGGTTCATCAAGATCACCGACTACGCCGAAGAGCTGCTGCAGGAACTCGACAGCATGGAGGAGTGGCCGGAGAAGGTGCGCACCATGCAGCGCAACTGGATCGGGCGCTCGGAAGGGGTGCAGATGGATTTTGGCATCGAGGGTTCAGATGAGAAGCTAGGCATCTTCACCACTCGCCCGGATACCCTGATGGAGGTCACCTATGTGGCCGTGGCGGCAGAGCATCCGCTGGCCCTGGCAGCGGCCAAATCCAACCAAGAGCTACAAGGATTTATCGATGAGTGTCGCCAGGGCAGCACCTCCGAGGCCGATATGGAGACCATGGAGAAGCGCGGGATGCGCCTCGGCGTCAATGCCATTCACCCAATCAGCGGTGAGGCTGTACCCATCTTTGCTGCCAACTTCGTACTCATGGGCTATGGCTCCGGCGCAGTAATGGCCGTACCCGGTCACGACCAGCGCGATTGGGAATTTGCCACCCGCTACAACATCCCGATCAAGCAGGTGATCTTTCCAGAAGATGGCTCAGACATCACCGTAGACGAATGCGCCTATGTGGAGAAGGGGCTACTGAAAAACTCCAGCGCCTTCGACGGCCTAAGCTCACAGCAAGCCTTCGATGCCATTGCCGACCATCTGGCCGCAGAGGGAAAGGGTGAGCGCCAGATCAACTATCGACTGCGTGACTGGGGGGTCTCCCGCCAGCGCTATTGGGGTGCCCCCATCCCCATGATCCACTGCCCCAAGTGCGGCACTGTACCAGTACCAAAAGAGGATCTGCCGGTAGTCCTGCCGGAGGATGTGGAGTTCGACGCCACTGGTGGTTCGCCGATTAAAAAGATGCCGGAGTGGTATCAGACCACCTGCCCAGAGTGCGGTGGCGAGGCAGAGAGAGAAACCGACACCTTCGATACCTTCATGGAGTCCTCCTGGTACTACGCCCGTTACACCTGCCCCGATGCAGGCGACAGCATGCTGGACGAACGGGCCAACTACTGGCTGCCGGTGGATCACTACATCGGCGGTATCGAACACGCCATTCTGCATCTACTCTACGCCCGCTTCTACCACAAGCTGATGCGCGACGTACAGGATGTACTAGTACCACGGGAGGCAGGGAAGCCGGGAGCAGCTGATGCCGACCATTTGAATTCTGACGAACCCTTTACCCAACTGCTGACCCAGGGCATGGTGATCGCCGATACCTACTATCGTGAAGAGGCCAGCGGCAAGATGCACTGGTTCAACCCCGCCGATGTCGCAGTGGAGCGGGACGAAAAAGGCCGCGTGACCAGTGCCAAATTGATGGAGGATGGCCAGCCAGTTGAGATTGGTGGCATCGAAAAGATGTCAAAGTCCAAGAACAACGGTGTCGACCCCCAGGAGATGGTGCAGCGCTACGGGGCCGACACCGTACGCCTCTACACCATGTTCACCTCGCCTCCGGATCAGTCCCTGGAGTGGTCAGACGAAGGGGTGGATGGCGCCCACCGCTTCTTAAAGCGCTTGTGGAATTTCGTATACGATCACAAAGACGAACTGAAAATCGGCGCCTCAAAACTCATCCCTCTTCGTGATGAAGAAACACCACAAAAAGATGCTCGTCGAGAAATCCATCTGGCTTTGAAACAAGCTGTTTTCGACTACGAACGGTCGCAATTTAATACTGTGGTTTCAGGGGGAATGAAAATACTAAACCAAAATTCTGCCATTGCCAAAATCCTCGATCAACTTCCCGCACTTGAGGTAATTGCAGAGAAAGGAAAAGACATCGATGCTATAGCCATCAACAACGCGGAAAAACACTCGGTAATGGCCGAAGGGGTAAGCATCCTTCTGCGCCTGCTCGCCCCCATCGCCCCTCATATCACCCACCACCTGTGGCGTGAACTGGGCTTTGGCGATGATATACTTGATAGCGACTGGCCACAGCCGGATGAGGACGCCCTGCAACAAGAGAGCATCCAATATGTAATTCAGGTAAACGGCAAGGTACGCTCCAAGATGGAGGTGTCTGCAGATGCCGATAGGGATACAATTGAGGCTGCGGCACTGGAAGATGAGAATGCCCGCCGATTCATTGCCGACGCCACAGTAAGAAAGATAATAGTAGTGCCTGGCAAACTGGTCAATATCGTGGCCAAATAGGGGCCACACAGGAGAGCAGAGAGATGTTTTTGAAAACCTACCGCTATAAACCGTTACTGGCCGTGCTGGCCGTGCTACTACTTAACGCGTGCGGCTTTCAGCTGCGTGACCAGGCCAACCTGCCGCAATCTGTCGTTCCAATCTATATCAAGGGGCCAGATCGTTTCGACAAACTGCGTGTCGATATGGTGCGAGTACTTAGGGCTAATGGTATAGAGGTAGTCGAGGAACCGGGCGAAGCCGCAGCCCTACTACGCATTCGCAATCACAAGTTTAATAGCAGAGTACTGTCGGTCAAATCTGACACCGGCAAGGCGGCCGAGTATGAGCTGCATAACTATCTGCACTTTGATCTGGTAGATCCAGCGGGAAATGAGTTGGTGGCACCGCAGAAAGTCTCGATAACACGCACCTATCTAACTCAGAGATACGGCATTCTAGATGATTGGCGCAATGTGATGCGACGTGATCTGATCAATCAGATGCTGCGGCGCCTGCAAATACACCTACAGTGAACTTATGCAGGTCCGCCCAACCAGTCTGCATGCACAGCTTAAAAAAGGACTCGCCTCCAGCTATCTGCTAAGTGGTGACGAGCCATTACAGATGGGCGAGGCGGCAGACGCAATCCGCACCGCGGCCCGGGCAGACGGCTTTGAGAGCCGCGATGTGATCGAGGTAGATCGCAGCTTCAACTGGGATGAGCTGGCCGCAGAGGCCAATAATCTCTCCCTATTCTCCGAACGCCGCATAATTGATCTGCGAATCCCCTCCGGTAAACCAGGGATCCCAGGTGGCAAAGCGTTGCTGGAGTATCTGCAACGCCCACCGGAAGATACCCTGCTGCTGATAACCATGCCCAAGCTGGAACCGAGCCAAACCAAAAGCAAATGGTTTATGGCCCTGGACAGTGCGGGAGTAGTGGTACGCGCATGGCCGATCAAGGGCGAGGAGTTACCCAGATGGATTGAACAGCGGATGCAGCAGCATGGACTGCAACCGGAACCGGGGGTTGCCGCTATGCTGGCGGAGCGGATTGAGGGCAATCTCCTAGCTGCAACCCAAGAGATTGAGAAGCTCCTACTGCTGCACGGGCCTGCTACCATCTCCACCCAACAACTGACAGCTGCGGTAGCAGACAGCTCTCGCTTTAATGTATTTGATCTGGCAGATAGCGCCCTCGCTGGCGACAGCAAACGCTGCCTGCGGATCATCAGCGGCCTAGATGCAGAGGGTGCCGCCGCTCCACTAGTGCTTTGGGCCCTGTCGCGGGATCTGCGTATGTTGGTCGAACTGACCTACCAGATTAAACAGGGGCGCTCTCCGCAACAGGCGGTTGCAGCCCGGCACGATATCTGGCAACAGCGCAAACAGTTGGTAACCTCAGCACTGCAACGCCGGGCCAACTGGAAGCGGCTGCTCCTGCTATGCGGACAGGCCGACCGCGCCATCAAGGGTCGCAGCTACCACAACCCATGGCTGTTATTTAAAGAAATTGCCACTGGCATGTGTGGAATCAATCCACTGCCATCACTAAAGGTTTCCCACTATGGCTGAACAGATTAAGGATATTGCGAAATACATGAGCACAGTGGGCCAACGGGCCCGTGTCGCCTCGCGCGTCTTGGCTGCAGCCAGTACACAAGAGAAAAACAGCGCCCTACTCGCAATCGCGGATGATATCGATGTTAGCCGTGATGGCTTGATGGCTGAGAACCAAAAGGACCTAAAGGCCGGGGCAGAAAAGGGGCTGGACACCGCTCTGCTGGACCGGCTGGAGCTAACCCCCGCGCGTATCGATTCCATGATTGAGGGGCTACGCCAGATTGCTGCCCTGCCCGATCCCATCGGCGAGATCTTCGACCTCAAATATCGTCCTAGTGGCATCCAGGTGGGCCGCATGCGGGTACCCTTGGGCGTGGTGGGCATCATCTATGAGTCGCGTCCCAATGTCACCGCCGATGCCGCCGCCCTCTGTCTTAAATCTGGCAACGCCACGGTGCTGCGTGGCGGCTCCGAGGCATTCCACTCAAACCAAGCAATCGCCGGGAGCGTCCAGCGCGGACTGAAGCAGGCGGGGCTACCCGTAGACGGTGTGCAGGTGATTGCCACAACAGACCGGGCGGCGGTGGGCCAGATGATCGCCATGCCTGAATATATTGACGTGATCATCCCCCGCGGCGGCAAAGGACTGATCGAACGCATCAGCAACGACGCCCGAGTACCGGTAATCAAACACCTGGATGGCATCTGTCATATATACATTGATGACGAGGCCGATCTGGAGAAGGCACTACAGGTCTCCTTTAATGCCAAGACCCAGCGCTACGGTACCTGCAACACCCTGGAGACCCTGCTGGTGTGCGAGGAGATCGCCGAAGCAGTACTGCCGGAACTGGGCAGGATGTACCAGGAAAAGGGGGTGGAGCTGCGTGGCTGCGACACCACCCAGCGCCTGATCAAGGGCACTCTGGCCGCTACTACGGAAGATTGGGATACCGAATACCTAGCGCCAATCCTCTCCATCAAGGTGGTGAAGGGGCTGGATGAGGCGATTGAGCACATCAACAGCCACAGCTCCCAGCATACCGACTCCATCATCACTGAGAACTACAGCCGCGCCCGCCGTTTTCTACGCGAGGTGGACTCAAGTTCGGTGATGGTCAACGCCTCCACCCGTTTTGCCGACGGCTTCGAGTACGGCCTAGGGGCCGAGATCGGCATCTCCACCGACAAATTTCACGCCCGTGGACCGGTAGGGCTAGAGGGGCTCACCTCGGTGAAATTTATCGTCCTTGGTGATGGGCATATTCGGAGTTAACGCGCCATAATAACCCTATGATTGGAATATTCGGCGGCACCTTCGACCCCATCCACTTTGGGCATCTGCGCACCGCACTGGAGGTGCAGCAGACCTTGGGGTTGACCGAGGTCAGACTGATCCCACTGCAAAATCCGCCCCACCGTGACCCTCCGATCGCCACCACCCAGCAACGCCTGGAGATGATTGCGGCCGCCATTGCCGCTGAACCCAAGCTCCAACTAGACACCCGTGAGATCGAAAGGGAAGGAGAATCCTACACGGTACACACCCTCCGCTCCCTGCGAGACGAGCTAGGGGACACCCCCATCTGTCTGATCATCGGCTCCGACGCCTTCCGTGACTTTCCAGCCTGGCACAAACCGGGGGAGATCCTGCAGCTGGCCCACGTCGTGGTAATGCAACGACCGGGGGAGGAGCACCCGGATCTCTATCCTGAACGGCTCACCACATCCATAGAGGAGCTCACATCCAACTCCGCTGGCCACATCTGGCTGCAGGAGGTGAGCCAGCTACAGATATCGGCCACCAAGATTCGGGAGTTGCTACAACAGGGCAGATCGCCCCGCTATCTACTGCCCGCCCCGGTGCTTGAGATTATTGAGCAGCAGGGAATATACCGCCCATAACCGGATAATCCATGCCACGCAGCCATATTTAGGTTAGAATCGGCCCCCTTTTACAAATCGAACAGCATCCAGCGGCAAAAATATGCAATCAGAAGAACTTAGAGACCTGGTCATCAAGACCCTCGAAGATATGAAGGCGCAGGACATTGCTGTGCTTGATGTGCGCAACAAGACCAGCATCACCGACATCATGATCATCGCCAGCGGCACCTCCAGCCGCCATGTCAAATCCATGGCTGAGGCGGTCGCCTTTCAGGCCAAACTGGCTGGGGAGACACCACAAGGCAGCGAAGGGATACAGGATGGCGAGTGGGCACTGGTCGATCTCAACGGTGTGGTGTTACACGCCATGCAATCTAAGGTACGCGACTTCTACCAGCTGGAGAGGCTCTGGAGCATAGACTTTGACCACCCACCACAGGAAGAGGGCGAGTGGGCATAAGGACGCACTACCGTAGAGTATAAGATCTACTCACCGTCTGACCCGCGAAAACCGCAAGGAGAGAGTGCAGGTTCTTGATCTCACTCCTGCGCCGGATTTTACGCTGCCGCTGCCCCGCCACGCTGTCCAGCACCACCTCACCATCCCGTAGCTGTACTAAAACCTGTAGATCTGTTGCACCATCCGCATACTCTACCCAGACCTCATCCCCCGGTTGAAGTGTCCTGTCGGGACAGAGCAGTATCACCTCGCCGTCATGGATACATGGCATATTGATATAGGTGAGCCAATGCGCGGTCTTGCTTAAATAGACATCCATACGCAGATATCAGACACACAAAAACAGCAAAAGCGTGCACATTGCACCAATTGATGTTTTGGCCCACACCTGATACAACTAACCTGTGAAATCAACATAACCTGCAAGGTTATGTGAATTATCGACATGCCAACAGAACATGGAGGTGGTAACTGGTGAATCCTCCCCCTCCATTGCCGGATATATAGGGCAAACTGCACGTTTTTATTCAGGCAACTTGCCTTCTATCCAACCTAAACAGGCGACATGCCTGTTGGACATACGAAATAGTCGGGTTAGAGGGCGAGCTGCCTTGCACTAAATGTTAGCTGCTAAAATTACTCACACTGGAGCATCATATAAAAAGGAGAAAGGAAATGTTATTAATAAAGTCAATGTTGCTATACATCTTAATGTCCTCGATAGCACATGCTGCAGTAGTCACGGTTAGTTTTACTGGCACAATTAACGGCCAAGGTGGACTATCATCCGATTTACATACCTTAATACCAATTGGGCAGACATTTACAGGTTCATATACTTATGATTCTTCTTTTCCTGCCACTTCCACAATTGGCACAAATGATATTACCTATACAGGAGCTATAAGTAATTTCACAGTTAATTTTGGTTCATTATATGCAACATTAGATAATGGCGCGGTTCGTTATATTAATGACAAAGAGATACCCCTTATACCCCCTGAAACCAACCCATCATATTACGATACATATACAGTCCAGGGCAGAACGGATCATTCATCTCTACCTACAAATGTTGACACTAATATAGTGCTTTCTGATTATCACCTACGCTGGTTAAGACTAGATGTTACTGATTTAACAGCAGTGATATTAAATAGTGCATTATTAACAAGTGGCATACCTGATATTACCGGACAAAATACGCGCTTTGAATTCGGTTACCAACTAGATTGTTGCACAGGCACAACAGATGTATATGGCAATATAGATAGCCTCACTATTTCTTCTGTACCTGTGCCAGCAGCAATATGGTTATTTGTTACAGGTATCGCATCGCTAGTTTCATTTACCAAATACAATAACAAGAAAAGCTGCTAACAATTAGCTCAACCCGACTCCAATAACCGGGTCAGAGAGCAATTGTTTCTAATATTAGAACCCGTAAATATTAGCGTTAATTGCTCTCTGACCCCATTTATTCGGCGACAGTGGTTGCTCTAGATCTAGCAAAAGGAGTAGCTAATCATGGAAGTCATTGTTATCGTGTTATCATTACTATTGGTCACGAGTGTTACCTTCAATCTAGTTCAGTCAAAGAAGTTTCCGATTCAACCTCAGTACTATCCTGGCACAAAAAAACGTAGCGCTGGTTTTTTCCCGTATCTCTGTAGTAACAATAAATATACCAGCTGGATAATGCTGTACAACAGATCGGATTATTTAATCGATGTCGAGTTTGAGCTATGCGACGACACGCAAGGTGCTGTTTCTAAGAAATTCACCAAGACTTTAAAACCACACCAGTGCATACGTTACAGTGAAGCGACTTTTGAGGGCAGTGTGAACTTTGTCGGATATGGGGCTTACGACGCCTTGTACGCCATTATGGAAATGCGCGAGAATTCCGGAAAGGGGGTTGCACTGGCATCCCTCGGCTCGAATACCTTTGGGATGCATTGGTATTTCACCATTGGAGTCAACGATGAAGGGCCTGGTAAAAATCGTTCTACTCTTATATCTCGAAACTTATTAGCGAAACCTCTCTATATAGAATTTGGTTTTGGTCTCAGCAAATGTGCACTGGGTGGTAAGGATGCATGGGCCACTGCTCATTTCCACGAGATGAAAGTTCCCGCAAGAGGTCACGTTAAATTTTCTCCGTATGATAAGGCCAAAGAGACAGTGACAGATGCTGTAGCAGCAGCGGGGAACACAGGGGAAAAAGGGTCTGGTGACCAAACCAGATTTCACTGCGGCACACACTTGGTGGAAACCCCTAAGGATATTGCACTTCACAATTACAAACCTCTTATAATGCCATATACTAGTGTATGGCCGAAGACGCCCGAGCTTTATTGGCTGTATTTTGCAGGGGTGCAAGACGACGGGATTTTTCGCTCTGATGAAATCTATATTAAAAATAATGACAATTATGTCCAGCATTCATCCAATTATACCGTACACTTTTATGATTATCGTGGACACGAAGTGTCTGCTCCGCCTTCACATAAACTCTGCATAGCTCTGCACTTCAGTGATCCTAAATCATCTGTCACGCTCTCACCACGAAAATTCTTAGGTAAAGAATTTAACGGTAGTATCGTTATTGAATTGCCTCTAGATCATACAGGAAAGACAGAGGCAATCATCCGACGGCAGGCTCCCGGGGCCTGGCAGGATCTGAGTGATTCGTCCCCCTCTAGACCTTACACTAATCATGTGATTCCTTACGTGAGCAACAAGGACAAGAACTGGGCATATCAATTGATCTTGTTTTACCCAAGTGTAACGATGAAGAAGTCGGCGCCCGCACCAAACGATCCACCGATGAAATTTAATGGCCCAAACGTAAAAATACCCCCTCTGGGAGGTGGTTGGGTTGCGCTTAAATTTCACGATATGTCAGGGAAATATCTTGGTTGGACTGCGCTTGAATTTAAACCTAATGAAACAAAACATTACACGGTTAAACAACTTATTGGTCCATTATGTAAAGAACCGTTTGAGGGCAGTATCGAAATTGATCCAAAACATGTGATATCGCAGCTTCACACATGGAGCAGCACTGGGGCACAGCACGGTTTTACCGGAACCTGGTCATCACTATAACAATCAGAAATTAAAGGGGTCAGCTTGAACCTCCCCCAGTTTAACGGAGACTTTTAATCAGCGACAATAGTCGCTTACTAGGAGTTTCCAAATAGAAAAACCGGTTCGGAGAGCAATTGTCTCTAATATTAGAACCCGTAAATATTAGCGTTAATTGCTCTCCTAACCTATTTAGGTACTTGATAGTGAGGGAATATGATTACCGTATTTAATGCTATTGGAAGTCCATCTAACCTTTGGCTATATCTAGCAAAAAGAGATTTGCCATTATTAAGCATTTTCCCCGTATACATTGCTGCGCACTATGTGGGTGTATCACAAGAATCATCTCAGGCTATTATCATTGCTATTATTGTTTTGGCATATATATTAAGGAGAAATATTCAACCTCAATATTTCAACTTAACAAGCTCATCAGAAGGCAGCCACAAAATATATGGACGCTTTACAGATGGCATTATCAAGATTAATCATAAGGCCGATTTATTATCATTTGATAAATCTGGTGAAGCTTTAGTGCTTATTGCAACTAATGAATTAGAAGAAAAAGAATACACTATCGATCTTAGCGATTTCACCAAGGATTCACTTCAGATGATATCTGAGATGCTCAATAATATAATATCTGGAAATACTGATTCAATATCAACTGCTAGTTCTAATCTGAAAATCCATAGAATCGGCGATAAGGTTATATTGAATTATCAGGATAATCCACACTACTTATTTACCTCATGGCTATCGATAATAGTCAGTGCGGCTGCTTTAATTGCCTTATTCTCGTATGTATAGCTCATATCGGAAAAACCGAAAAACCGTGGCAGAGAGCGAAAAAACCGGGTCAGAATAATATGGAAAGCTATGTGCGTGAATGAGTCCACATAAGTGGTGCTAGTTCACGCCCCTTACCCAAGACGTTATATGGAACAAATATTCATAGGAAAACGATAATGAAAGGCGTTGCTGCATTTCTTCAGGCCAAAAATAATGGAAAAATCCGTCTCGTTTTTAATGACGTGGAGGCATCTTCCGAAACAAATAATCTAAATTGGCGGCACAATGTTCTCTTCACCCACAATGACTATGATGCAGAGACTATTAAAAATATGTCTCTTTCTAAAGAACAATTTGCAGAGATAGGAGAAAATCTTGTTATTCGTTTGTTATCATTGGGCGGTTATCTTAAGTGAAGCCATCTAACCAGCCATTCGTGCGGGACCGTCTAAACAGCTGCGCGCCTTATCCGGCCTCACAATTCTGACGTTAGGTGTTTAATGGGGTAAATCAATGTGAATAGATCTATTTTTATTTCATTGGGTTATGCTTTAGCTCTTCATTATCTATATTGGATCGTTTTCGGTTTACTATATTTAGAAATATCACCATCTAAGCTAATCGAACTTGGGTTATCGCCAGTCGCATCTAGTGTAATACTTGAAATACCACTTTCATTCCTAGCGAGCTTGGTTTTAGCTATACCTTTTGCAATCCTAATAAGGTATAAGCCGATTATTTTTGCTTTTCTAACATCAATGCTTGCAGCATTGGCTCTGGCGGTAAAGCATTATGGTGGCTTGATATCACTGCATTATTTTTCATACTCCATGATGGTGATCAGCTTTACAGTATGTGTATTTATAATCTTAATAATCAAGAAACACCTATTAATGCGGCCCGGAGCAACGCAGTAAAACTGCGCGCCAGGCCTTAGACGTATGTATAAACTATGTCCTACAGAGAACAAATGAGAATATTTGCTTCACTAATGTTCATATTATTTATTGGCACTGCATGCAGCGCGCCTCCTTCACTGCCTTCTCATGCCGACTTTGCAATTGGCATGAATCAGAAGGATATTCGATCGCAATTTGGTGAACCAATAAAAATAGAATCCTTTTCTAAAACGAACAATCATATTTTTGGCGCAATTAAATCCTACTGGTCAACAATACCTGTTGGCTCAACTGTAGTTGTTTGGACATATAAAAGCGAAAATCAGAGGGGAAAGGGTAACACCGAGCTATATTTTCTTAATGATGAGCTCAAAGTGTCAGGTATAGGTTTTGCTCCAGAAGGTGTTATTTATTAGATGTGCGTAAATCATATAACCAACATAAAGTTATGGGTGCCCCTGCTTTCTTTTTTTTGGATTCCTAACCAGAATCATCAGAACAGCATGTAGTACCATGGCGCGTACCGCCACCCATCGCAAAAAAGGTCACTGCGCTTGCTATTAGCGCCGAGAGGACAAGTAGAGGCCAAAGTACCCAGGCAATCTCCCACTGTACCGCCACCACCATCCACTCACCAGCCTCTGCTGCCACAGAAAGGCGGTGGTCATCCAATACCCAATCACTATAAATAACGAACAGTCCGATCAACATCACATAGATGGCGCGGCACATTTTTTTAACCCCCTGGAACAAACTACATATGGAGTAGATTATCTGTATTAAGAATACCAATTAAATGGCTCTGGTCCCTTATATTCTATCAGTCCGGAATTGACGGGTGTTAGTGCAGCCCGTAGACCAATGGCAAGGCCAATGGGGTCAGACTCACTGCTGTCCCATAAGATATGCATGTTTAGCGAATAACTGCTTGAAAACTCGAGCATACGACCGTAACCATTGAGGTGGAAACATAGATTCGCATTATTTAACGCAAAAACGCAAGGGTCGCTAAGAAATACTAGCTTGTATTCAAACAGTTATAACCTTTACGTTCTTCGTCTACACGGATGTAGGCGAGGGGCGTGAGCAGGAGCAGAAGCTTCGCGTCTCTGCGCCTTAGCGTTGAAATAAAGGTTTGTGGGACAGCAATGGGGCAGACTCGATTGAACGATATATTTAATCGCTTCTCAAGATGATAAAATAAAATCCATCGTGTCTGTCCTACTGATTAAGGATAACCTTTTTACTAAAGGAGATTTTCATGACAACACTAATTCGAGTATTCGTTGTGATCAGTATTCTGGTTTTTTCAGTGCCGGCTGTTTGCGCATCATTTTCGTGCGGTCCACATGCCATAACGTATGAAGTGCTTCCGCTTACCCCTGGTGTCACAGGACAGGGGATACGATGCGTTGTTACGGCAGCCGGTTCTCCTGAGTTGCTTTCTTTTCCAAAATTCATTTGGTACGGCGAGGGGAAATGGAATAATACCTCTTATCGGCACCTGGGACACGCTCACTATCTCAACAATACCTTGAAGGCATATGCTTCTGATTTTCATGGAAACGGAGAAGGTACTTCCAATAATTTCCCCGGTAATTTAACAGTTACCATCGTGGGTGATTGGCCAGCGCCAGCAGAGATTCATATCTCAGGCGCATGGAATGAGCGCTGGATCAGGCGGGATGCCCCTCTTGCCTATACTCCACTGCCTCATCCTACTGTCTGTGGCACGGCTTTTCGTGGACACAAAGCTGTTGACATGAATGAAGCTCGCCAAGGCTCTGGTATTCGCTGTGTCATGAGAGCATGGCCAGAACTGCACACCTTGCCTGTTGTTTGGTACGGCGCCGGTAATTGGGATACGCAAAGGTATACCCATCTTGGATTTATAACCCCTGAGGGATATGGAGCCATGGATTTATGCGGGCCATCTTTTGGCATATTTTGCAATGCGTTTGCTGCAGGAAGCATAACTATTAAGGCCGTCAACAGTAGTTTTGATGTTCTCGGTGCTTGGAGTGAAAAGTGGCTACAATTTAGCGGGGAGTCTGGGGACAGTGCAAAAACCCTCAATATAATTACCCGATTACCTGCAGCGAAATGAGTTCTTACACTGCCCCCACTATTAGTAAACGCAGATTAAAGGGGTCTAACCACTTTAATTTCGTTTAATTTCGAGGTTTACTCATGCCATTGGAAGTCATAGCCGAGTTCATACTTCGACCCATCATTGAATTAGTGTTGCAGCTGTTCTGCTATGGAACCGCATGGCTACTAGTACCGATATTTACCTTCGGAAGGGTCTTTGTTGAACCCACGCCAATTCGGGAGTTTGTCAAACCGAATTTCGGACGGCTACAACGAAGCAATAAAGGGCACTATGTTATGGATGCCGAGTTAGCATCACTACTTGGCATAGTCTTTTGGTTTGCAGTTGGAGTGGGCGCTTATGCTTATTTCAGGTAACCTAACCATTGATTCCAGCGAACCGCCTGTGGCGGCCGCTGAATTTCAACGTTATTCGTTCTCTGACTCCATTTACTATTTAAAATATTCTACTTATGGGTGAAGTTACAAACATAATTCTTTTTACACTATGCGCCGGCGCATGTATTCCATTAGGCGGTGCGCTCGCATGTAAAGAGAAAATCAAACCCAGGTGGCTGGAAAATGAATTCAGGCATTTTGTTATTGCATTCGGTGGTGGAATTTTACTTGCTGCTGTAGCTCTGATCTTAGTCCCGGAAGGCGTTGCATATGTCAATCATTCAATCCTGAGTGTCGTTATCTTGCTGCTTGGCGGGATATGTTTCTTTGTTGTCGAACGCATTCTAGGCACTCAACGCCGAGAGAAACCTCAACTTATCGCCATGCTGCTGGATTATATTCCGGAATCGCTGGCTTTAGGCGGCGCATTCGCTGCCGGCGCTGAGTCGGCTCCGTTATTAGCCATCTTCATTGGTCTGCAGAATTTACCTGAGGGGTTTAACGCTTATCGTGAATTACGCGCAATACCGCAGTCCAGTTCAAAACAGATATTAGGATTTATGTCCACATTGGCCCCTGTCGGGCCGGTTATTGCTGTACTCGGATATATTTATCTTAGTGAAAATACAGTACTTTTGGGCGCAACAATGTTATTTGCGGCAGGTGGTATTTTATACTTGATCTTTCAAGACATCGCCCCGCAGTCGCGCATGAGGCGCCATTGGGCCCCACCATTAGGCGCGGTATTTGGTTTTTGTATAGGAATGCTTGGCAATAATATCGTGATTGGTACTTAACGGTTACTCAACCAGAACATGCCAGGCAGTGCATGCAATAATGCCGCGCCCACAGATGTTCTATAATTAGCTAAACTATTTTTATACCAAAAGGAAAAGGAGGTGTCTGAATGCCGAAAATAGAATGGGATGATTCGCTAAGCGTTTGCAATGATGAGATTGATAGCCAACACAAAGAATGGATTGAAATATTCAATAAAATGCACGATGCCATGATAAAAGGGAATATTGGGGCAATGCGTAATGCTGGCCTGGATGCATTAAGAGCAATGCAAGACTATGCCCGTTATCATTTTGATTTTGAAGAAGAATATATGCAGACGATGCACTACCCTAACTTATATGAACATAAACGCATACATAAAGATTTTGAAAACAAAATATATTCCTATATAAGAGACATACAAGCAGGCGACTTGATCTTAGATACCGAAATCATGAAACTGATTAGAGATTGGCTGTTCAACCATATAGCAGTCGAAGACAAAAAATATGTCGCACACCTTAAATAGCGGCAATAATAATAAACACAGCTTGCGGGAAAACCAATGGATAGAATACCCATTGTCATAACTCTGGCATGAACATCCACCTGATCTCAATCGGCAACCGCATGCCCCGCTGGGTGCAAGAGGGCTATGCGGAATATGCGAAACGGCTACCCGCAGAGTGTAGCTTGCAGCTAGCGGAGCTACCGCTGGGCCGTAGAGGCAAGAGTGTCGATATTGCTAGGGCGCTTCGGGATGAGGGTGAACGGATGCTCAAGACGCTGCCGCGTGACTCTCTGGTGGTGGCGCTAGAGGTAGAGGGAAGGGCCTGGAGCACCGAACAGCTGGCCACCAAACTGGATGAGTGGATGGGCGGCGGCCGCGATATAACCCTGCTTATAGGTGGCCCTGATGGGTTGGCCGACAGTTGTCGCCAGCGGGCCGATCTGCTCTGGTCGCTCTCTCCGCTGACGCTGCCCCATCCCCTGGTGCGGGTGGTGGTGGCGGAGCAGCTCTACCGGGCCTGGAGCATCTTGCGTAATCACCCCTATCATCGGGAGTGATGGTTGATATGCTCCTGACTCAACACACACCTATGCGCAATCTTGCTATTTATACTCCCCACCCTAACCCTCGGCAACTGCTCCTGCGTTTCTCTAGCGCCTACTTCCCCTTAGGCGTCACCCCGATAGTAGGGAGGGGATAATATGTGCCTTGGTGCCTGCTACTTTACCCCCCTACAAGCATTGGACGACCACTTAGATGCAGGAGATATGGCAGCACAGGAGCAGTTGCCGAGGTTAGTAGGGGGAAGTGAATAGAGCATCTCATCATCTTTTTGTGAAAAGGCATATAATTCCGATTATTGCTCTGAAACAGACTGGAATATGCAGCCACAACTATATCTCGCCTCCCGCTCCCCTCGACGCAGTGAACTCCTGTCCCAGATTGGTGTCACTCATGAGGTGGTTACCGTAGATGTGGATGAGTCCCCCCTGGCTGGCGAATCCCCGGCAGATTATGTGGTACGCCTGGCTTTAGAGAAGGCGGCAGCAGGACGTGCCGCTACGCAGCACTCTCCCCAGCCGGTGTTGGCAGCAGATACAGCGGTGGTGGTAGATGGTGAGATCCTGGGTAAACCTGCCGACCGCGCAGACGCGGTGACCATGCTGACACGGCTATCCGGGCGCAGCCACGAGGTTTTGACCGGTATAGCGCTGGCTGGCAAAGAGCTGAAAAGCCGCCTCAGTGTCAGCCAGGTGACCTTTCGCCCGATCACAGTGGCCGAGGCAGATGCCTACTGGTTGAGCGGTGAGCCGGCAGATAAGGCTGGAGGATATGCAATTCAGGGGCTGGGGGCAGTGTTTGTATCTCACCTGGAGGGGAGTTTCTCCGGGGTTGTGGGACTGCCGCTGTTTACCACAGCCGAACTGCTGCGTGGAGCCGGTATAAAACTATTGCAATTGCCGCACCTAGACAAACAAGAGAGGGCTGCAAGTATATGAGTGAAGAGATCCTGATCAATGTCACCCCACAAGAGACCAGGGTTGCGCTGGTAGAGAGTGGCGTGCTGCAGGAGATTATCATTGAGCGGACCAGTAATCATGGGATTGTCGGTAACATATATAAAGGTAAGGTCTGTCGAGTACTGCCAGGAATGCAGGCCGCCTTTGTCGATATCGGGCTGGAGCGGTCGGCCTTTCTGCATGCCTCAGATATTGTCCATGCGGACGATGGCGAAGAGCAGACGGAAAACATCTCTGCGCTGGTGCGGGATGGAGGCGAAATTATAGTTCAGGTGATCAAAGATCCCCTCGGCAGTAAAGGCGCCCGGCTCACTACCAATATCTCTATCCCTTCTCGCTACCTGGTGTTTATGCCATCTCTCATGGCGGCTGGCATATCCCAAAGGATCGAGGATGAAGAGGAGCGGCAGCGGCTGCGGGAAATAATCGACAACAACTGTGACTCGACCGACTGCGGCGGCAGTTTTATCGCCAGAACCTTGGCCAATGGTGTAGACCGAGAGACACTGCTGGCAGACATGCGTTTTCTCACCCGCCTCTGGGACTCCATCCAGGAGTGCCGCACAACAACCAGCCTGCCAGGGCTGATCCATGCCGATCTACCATTGGTGATGCGCGCACTGCGTGACCTGGCGAGGCCGGAAGTGGAGCGTATGCGTATCGACTCACGGGAGGCCATGCTGCAGGCAACCGAATTTGCCGAAAAGATGATCCCGGACACCACCGCAAACATAGAATACTACTCCGCAGAGCACCCCATCTTTGATCTCTACGGAATTGAAGATGAGATTCAGAAGGCACTGGCACGCAAGGTAGAGTTAAAATCCGGTGGCCATCTGATTATCGATCAGACCGAGGCAATGACCACTATTGATGTAAACACCGGCGGTTTTGTTGGCCACCGTAATCTAGAAGAGACCACTTTCAAGACCAACCTAGAGGCAGCGCAAACCATATGCCGACAACTGCGGTTACGCAATCTTGGCGGTATAATTATTATAGACTTTATAGATATGCTGGATGTAGAACATAGACACCAGGTATTGCGCACACTGGAAAAGTGCCTGGCCAAGGACCACGCTAAAAGCTGTATAACAGAGGTATCAGCCCTTGGCTTGGTAGAGATGACGCGTAAGCGAACGCGTGAATCACTGGAACATATCCTGTGTGAACCGTGCCATTGTTGTGGCGGGCGCGGTTCTCTGAAGACTGCGGAGAGTACCTGTTATGAGATCTTTCGTGAAATCCTGCGTGATGCCCGCCAGTTTGATGTTGCATCACTACTGGTACTTGCCTCGCAAGAGGTGATAGAGCTGCTACTGGATGAAGAATCTGCCCACCTGGCCGATCTGGAGAGCCGAGTAGGCAAGGACATAAAACTACAGGTAGAGGCACTCTACACCCAAGAGAATTATGACATTGTTCCGTTATAACGATTTAAGCTCATGATCCGCCTGCTACGCCCTGTTGCGGCCCAGATCAAGCCGATCCTTATTCTACTAATCATACTGGGTGGGATTGCAGTCGCTGTGGTACGCCTGCTACTGCCACTGGTAGAGGGCTACCGTGAAGAAGTCCAGCAGCTTGCTAGCGATATGCTGGGGCAACCGGTAGAGATCTCCAAGCTATCTGCCCAATGGCGCGGCTTTGGGCCAGAGCTGGTACTGCAAGGCATCTACCCGGAAGATCCAGAGAGTAGTCTGGCTGCCCTCCAGCTCAGCGAGATCCGGGTCGGTATTGGTATCATTGACACCCTGAAAAGCGGTGTTCTGACCCCACGAGAGATCACCCTGTATGGTGTCCATCTGCTGATCAAGCGCCGTTCAGATGGATCGGTCCACGTGTCTGGTCTGGAAGATCTAGGTCTGGACAACCAGAGCGATGAGACCATCTTCTCCCTGCCCTACCGCATCTCCCTGAAGCAGGGTGAACTGCTGTGGGAGAACCAGGCAATCGGGGCCAAACCCCTGCGCTTTACCGACGTTGATGTAACCTTGACTAACGACCGTGACCGCCATCAACTGGATGTTGTTCTCAGCATGCCTGGCAGCAGTGAGGCACGGATGACACTGGCTGCAGACATCACCGGTGAGCTACACCGACCCGGGGGCTGGTCAGGTGATTTTTTCCTGCGTGGTAACAAGTTGGCCATGGAGCAACTACTAGCCGGAAGGATACCTATAGGCTATAGCATAAGTGGCGATGCCTATATGGAACTATGGAGCCGGTGGGATAAAGGGCGCATCTCCAGCCTGCAAGGGGGGGTCAACTGGCACCAGTTAAAGCTCAGTAGTGACCAATTAGACGCCACGGGAACGCCCCGCCAGCTTCAGATGGATGAGCTTGGCGGACGGCTGAAATGGCGACGCGACAAGGATGACTGGCGGCTTGATATCGCTGACATCAAACTGGCGCACAACGGACAACAGTGGCCCGCCGCCAACATGAGTCTGGTCGGCAAACGTGATGCGGCTGGCCGTCTACACATCCGTTCTGGAATAGATTTTCTACGGATCGATGATGTCTTGGCGATCATAGGCATGTTTCCTCTCCCAAAAATGGATATAGAAGATGCACTGGCTACTATCCAGCCACAGGCCAACCTGCATGCGCTACAGTTCCGGTTTGACGAGACCCCTTCGGGCCACAGCTGGAGCGCCCGTGGCCAGGTAGATAAACTGTTCACCGACCCCTGGAAGAAGATCCCCGGG
Source organism: Sedimenticolaceae bacterium (assembly GCA_050304615.1). Classification (GTDB taxonomy): domain Bacteria; phylum Pseudomonadota; class Gammaproteobacteria; order Chromatiales; family Chromatiaceae; genus CBFDBF01. The sequence continues at coordinate 396,182 of JBNLDW010000011.1, read as the reverse complement.
GTCAAAAATCTGGCTGCCAGCTTCTGGTTAAACCAAGATCAGGGTGAGCTGCTACTGCAAGCCAAGGAGGCCTCTGTTGCCTTCCCCCAACTCTTTAGGGACATGCTGAAATTAGATCAACTAAGCGGCCTGTTGAGCTGGAAACGTCAACCGCAACAGGGGTGGCAGATTGAATCGAAAGAGCTATATGCCTCCAACCAGGATATAGAATCGCGTACCAGACTTCGTATAGATATTCCCAGTGACCCAGCAGAGTCCCTACGGCTGGACCTACAGACTGACTTCCGGGAGGGCGATGCCAGCACCACCTCGCGCTACCTGCCTGTAACCATTATGCCGGACGCCGTGGTCGAATGGCTCGACCGCAGCCTGGTAAGCGGTGATGTAACAAGCGGCAGCTGCATCTTCCAGGGGCCAGTACGTGACTTTCCCTTTGAGGACAACAACCGCGGACGTTTTGAAGTGCTGTTTGGGGTCGAGAATATGATCCTGGACTATTGGCCACAGTGGCCCCGCTCAGAAGACCTTACTGCCGAGGTTCGTTTTCTTAATAACAGATTTGATACCTGGGTGGAGTCGGGCAAGATACTCTCGAGTGATCTACACCATATCCACGGTCGGATAGAACACCTCGCACAGGCCTCCCCATTTTTACTGAGCGGCAGGGTAACCGGGCCGTTGCATGATGAGTTGCGAATCCTGAGTGAATCCCCCCTGGCCGAGAGATTCAGAACCTTGGCTACAGCGGTCAAGGCCGATGGCGATGCCAACCTGCAACTGGATCTTGCCATCCCCATCGAGAAGGGGGAGTTCCGGCTTGACGGGGAGTTAACCCTCCAGGACTCAGGCCTATTCATCAAGGAGTGGCAACTACCTATAACCAATATCAGCGGCACCATGATGCTGAGTGAGTCCGGGGTCAAGGCGGAAAACCTTCAGGGCAAGTTGCTGGGAGAGAGGATCACGGCAAAGGTAGCGCCAATAGGCAATAGCGGCGCTACCCGCATCAACGGAGAGACAACACTCTCCAGTGACACCCTAGCCAAACAGTTTCCCGGTAGACACATCGAAGAGCTGCAAGGGCGCACGCCCTGGCAACTGCAACTGGATCTGCCCCCCCTCAGCGGCAAAGAAAAAGAGCTGCCACCTAAGATGCGGCTCACCTCCAACCTAAAGGGGATACGTATAGAGCAACCCCACCCCTTTGGCAAAAAGGCAGAGGAGGTGCGGCAGCTACAAGTTGAGACCGTACTCACCACCGACCCGCAACGCCAGATAAAGATCCGCTATGATGACGTCGGGGAGGCCGCTTTGATACTGGACAGCAGCGGCGCTCAGGCCCGGCTGGTGCGCGGCGGGGTAACCTTCGGCAGCGCTGCAGCACAGCTGCCAAAGAGTGATATCTTGCAACTCAGAGGCAGGCTGCGTAGCCTGAATCTCACCCCCTGGCTGGCAGTGGCAAACGCTTCGGGGACAAAGCTACCCCCGATCGTCACCACCAACCTGAAAATATCAAAATTGCGGTATGAAGATACCACGCTAGAGAACGTGACCATGGATCTCTCCGGCACCGACTCCAGCTTTGGCGGTCGCATCAACAGCAAGAGCATACAGGGAAGATTCGATATCCCAGTGCCGCTAAACCATGGGCCGATCGTGGCTCGCCTTAAACGACTCGATCTAGCCTTTGATCCAGACGAACTTGATAACAAGAATGCCGCTCCCTGGGCCGACCCACGCACCCTACCTGGGCTGGATCTGCGCAGCGAGAAGACCACTATTAATGGCCGCGATTACGGCCTGCTGGAGCTGCTTGCAAAGCACACCGCAGACGGCCTGGAGCTAAAAAACATTGCCCTGAACTCAGAGCGACTTAACCTGTCAGCCAAGGGCGAATGGGTCATGTTTAATGGGCGTCCCCAGACCGCAATCGAGATGAACATGCGGGGCGAATCTCTGGGCAAACTGCTCAAACACCTGGGATTTGCCCCCACCCTTAAGGATGCACCGGTAAAGATGGATGCCGATCTACGCTGGAGCGGTAATCCGCATCAGTTCAGTAGCACCGATCTACATGGCAATCTGGATATGCGCTTGGGGGAGGGACGTTTCCTAGATGTTAGTCCAGGTATGGGTAGGGTCTTTGGCCTGCTTAATATGAGTGCCCTAGCGCGTCGCCTTACCCTTGATTTTAGCGACCTGTTTAAAAAGGGATTCAGCTTTGACCAGATAGATGGCTCCTTCAAGCTGGACGATGGGGACGCCTACAGCAACGACCTGCGCATTGAAGGGCCATCTGCCGACATAGAAATCCTTGGGCGCACCGGGTTGGTAGACAAAGACTTTGATCAAGTGGTAACGATCACCCCCAAGATAACCGGCTCCATTCCGGTAATCGGAGCACTTGCCGGTGGTCCCGTGGTCGGGGCCGCCCTATATCTGGCACAGAAGGTCATAGGAAAAAATGTTGATGAGGCCAGCAACAGGGTCTACACCATCTCTGGCCCCTGGGACAATCCAACCATAACCCTACAGAATAGTGATTTTTCTGCCGAGCTCTCTAAACTGAATGAGCAGACCAGCAACCCCGTAGCCCCAGACGAACTGGCCCAGCCAGCACCGAAGACAGAGAGCAATAATTGGCAACTCCCACTCTATGGAAATTGATAGGCAATAGCCTGCGCGATTAGTTTTTCCATCCATGGAATGCTATCCTGCGAACCATTGTTACAACCGAAAGAGCAAGCATGACACAACACAAAAAGAAGATTGCAGCCATCCAGATGGCATCTGGATCAAACATTGATGCCAACCTGCTAGAGGTGGAAGAGATAGTATCCGCAGCGGTTGCTGCCGGCGCAGAGCTGGTGGTGCTACCCGAAAATTTTGCCTTTTTGGGAAAAACGGAAAGTGAGCTGTGTGCGTTGCGCGAGAAAGAGGGAGATGGTCCGCTACAGCAGTTTCTCAGCCAGCTAGCCCAGCGCCACTCCATCTGGGTAGTGGGTGGAACCATACCTCTGGTAGCAACAGACCCGGACAAGATCTGCGCCGCCTCTTTAATCTTTAATGCTGCCGGTGAGCAGGTGGGCCATTACGACAAGATCCACCTATTCGATGTCCATCTGACAGAGACCAATGAGAGGTACGCGGAATCAAAAATCATCGAAGCCGGAAATAATGTAGTGGTAATCGACTCACCATTTGGGCGGCTAGGGGTGGCCGTCTGTTACGACCTGCGGTTTCCAGAGATGTTTCGCAAAATGGCTGACATGGGAGTGGAGATTATCTGTATGCCAGCGGCCTTTACCGCGATTACCGGTAAGGCACACTGGGAACCACTGGTGCGCGCCCGCGCCATTGAAAACCTCGCCTACGTGGTGGCCTCCGCTCAGGGTGGATTTCACGTCAGTGGTCGCGAAACCTATGGTCACAGCATGGTTGTAAATCAATGGGGCACCATCTTGGATCAGCTACCACAGGGCAGGGGGTATGTTCTTGCCGAGCTAGATCTTGAGCATCTGGCTAGCACCCGGCGTACCTTTCCAGCCCTGACACATAGACGCATCAATTGTAATTAACCACACACCCAGTGCAGGCTGGGGACTAGAGAATCAGATTAAATGCCAACCCACTTGGATATAGCACGTAGCGCCATTCTCACCCCGGCAGAACTACACGACAACGACCTAGACCGCCTGCTTAACCAGCTATCAGGCCGTGGCATTGAGGCGGCAGATGCCTTCTTTCAGAGCAGTCGAGCAGAATCCTGGATGCTGGAGGACGGAATCATAAAAGACGGCACTCACAATATAGAGCAGGGTGTCGGCATCCGAGTGGTCAGTGGAGAAAAGTGTGGCCTGGCCTACACCGATGAACTACGCCTACCTGCTATGCTGGAGGCGGCCCACGCAGCCCGCGCCATCTCTCATAGCGGCATACAAGGCAGCGTTAAGGTGCGACATGCCGCACCATACAAACAGCTATATGCGCCGATCAATCCGCTGGACAGCATACCGGTAGAGGAGAAAGTTGCCCTACTGAAAAGGCTGGACGCAGAGGCCCGCGCCCAGGATCCTAGAATCACACAGGTCAATGTTGGGCTGGTGGCAGTCCAGGATACTGTCCTGATAGCCACCGCAGATGGCTCTCTACATGGAGATGTTCGCCCCCTCATTCGCTGCAATGTGCAGGTAATTGCCGAACAGGATGGCCGCCGTGAGCAGGGCTCATCCGGAGGCGGGGCACGACAGGGACTAGAGTTTTTTCTGCAACAGGAGCACGCCCTTCACTACGCCCGCGAGGCCGCCCGCCAGGCATTGATCAATCTTGAGGCGGTCGCCGCCCCGGCTGGCAACATGCCGGTAGTATTGGGCCCCGGTTGGCCCGGCATCCTTCTGCATGAAGCGATAGGACACGGCCTTGAAGGTGACTTTATCCGCAAGGGAACCTCCGCATTTGCCGATCGTCTGGGTGAACGAGTAGCTGCAGAGGGCTGTACTGTGGTGGATGATGGCACCCTGCCGGGCCGCCGCGGTTCACTCACCATTGATGATGAGGGGACCCCCGGCCAGAATACGGTATTGATAGAGAACGGCATCCTCAAGGGGTTCATGCATGACCAGCTCAGCGCCCGGCTGATGGGGATGGAGCCAACTGGCAATGGCAGGAGGGAGTCATATGCCCACTTGCCACTACCGCGCATGACCAACACCTACATGCTGCCAGGAAAGCATGAGCCAGATGAGATTATCAGTTCAGTAAAACGCGGGCTCTATGCCGTAAACTTTGGTGGCGGCCAAGTAGACATTACCTCTGGCAAGTTTGTCTTCTCTGCCAGCGAGGCCTACCTGATTGAAGATGGTAAAGTGACCACCCCGGTAAAGGGCGCTACCCTTATCGGCAACGGCCCAGACATCTTGACTCGGGTTAGTATGGTGGGTAATGACCTGCAGCTGGATGCCGGGGTTGGCGTCTGTGGCAAAGAGGGACAGAGTGTCCCGGTTGGGGTTGGTCAGCCGACCCTGAAGATAGATGTACTCACCGTAGGCGGTACCAGCGCGTGAACGATCAACTTATAGCCGCAACAGAAGAAATAAAACAGCGTCAGGTGGAGCTGGAGCAGAAGGTGGCACAGCTGCTGGATGAGGCCAAACGGCAAGGGGCTAGCTCTGCCGCCGCCGCTATTAGCGGCGATACAGGACTCTCCGTTACCGTCCGTATGGGTGAGGTCGAAACGATTGAGCATACCCGTGATAACGGCCTGGGGATCACCGTATATTTTGGACAGCGTAAAGGCTCCGCCAGCACCTCAGATCTTAGCCATGAGGCAATCCAAGAGAGCGTCAAGGCAGCTTGTGATATCGCCCGTTATACCTCCGAGGATGAGTACGCCGGGCTGGCAGATGCCGACCTCATGGCAAAACAGATCCCTGAGCTTGATATCTATCACCCTTGGCCGATCGATGCAGCAGGAGCCATCTTGCTAGGCCAGGAGTGTGAGACTGCGGCGCGTACCCTGGATCCCCGCATCAGTAACTCTGAAGGGGCCACCATAAATAGCAACGCCGGACTACATATATATGGTAATAGCCACGGCTTTATCGGCGGCTATCCCAGCAGCCACCACAGCATAAGCTGTAGCGTCATAGGCCAGCAGGGCGGGGCGATGCAGCGTGACTACTGGTATACGGTAGGACGGGCGGCGGTCGATATGGAGGCCCCAGCCGCCGTGGGGGAACGTGCCGCCGAACGCACCTTGGCCCGCCTTGGTGCCCGCAAGATCGGTACCCGTAAAGCCCCGGTACTATTTCAGGCAGAGGTCGCCACCAGCCTTTTGGGTGGCCTGATCAGGGCTATTAGTGGTAGCGCACTCTATCGCAACGCATCTTTTCTGCGCGATCATCTGGGACAACAAATCTTTCCCGATTTTGTGCAGATACATGAGAACCCACTTTTGCTACGCGGCCTGGCCAGCGCCCCGTTTGATAGTGAAGGGGTCGCCACTGGACCACGTAATATTATCACCAGTGGTATCCTGGAAAGCTATATCCTGAGCAGTTACTCCGCCCGCAAGCTGGGGATGCAAACCACCGGCAATGGTGGTGGAGTACGCAATATTGCAATCGACCCTGGGCACGAAGATCTGCCCGGACTATTGCGCATGATGGATCGCGGCCTACTGGTGACCGAGATGATGGGTAGTGGAGTAAACATTGTCACTGGCGACTACTCACGCGGGGCATCTGGATTCTGGGTTGAGGGTGGAGAGATCCAGTTCCCAGTGGAAGAGATTACCATCGCTGGCAACCTGCGGGAGATATTTCAGCAACTGGTTGCCGTCGGCAACGATGAGGAGTGCCGTGGTAGCATACGCACTGGCTCATGGTTGATTGAAAACATGATAATCGCAGGTGACTGATTCAGGTAGCTTTGATTAATGCCATCTGTATGCTGGAACCGATGAAGACATCAGATGTTCCCTAGACTACAACTATAGAGAGGCCGGTTATGGAAAAATATGTCAACGGCATAGCAGTTCGAGAATACGGAAATCGGGGGCAGATTCCAATCATCTTTATCCACGGCTTCCCCTACAACTCCAGCATGTGGGCGCAACAAATAGCCTCACTCAAAGAAAAATACAACTGTATCACTTACGATGTTCGCGGTCTGGGCGAGACCCCATCTGGAGATGGCCAATTTACTATGGAGATGTTTGTTGATGATCTGTTTGCTGTAATCGACGACCTACATTTGGACAGGCCGGTCATAGCCGGATTCTCTATGGGTGGTTACATCACCCTGCGGGCAGTAGAAAAAGAACAGAATAGATTTCGCGCCATCATCCTCTGCGACACTAGGGCAGAAGCGGATGACGATACTGGGAAATTGAAACGAGCCAACGCAATCAGCACCATAAACAGACATGGCGTAGAACAATTTGTCTCAGACTTTGTCCCTACAACCTTCGGCAAAGATGCTCCAAATAGGATTGCAGAGACCTATAACACCATCCTGCAACAGGCCCAGACAGAATCCCCCATTGGAGTAAAAGGTTGCCTCCTGGCGATGGCTACTCGAACCAACACCACTGACTCTCTTGCGGATATTCAGGTACCAACCCTGTTGCTGGTTGGTGAGCATGATGCACTGACCCCGCCATCGATGATGCAGCAGATGCATGAGAAGATTGCAGGCTCGGAGATGGTCACTGTCCCCGAAGCAGGACACATGACGCCATTGGAGAATCCGGAGGCAGTCACTCAGGGTATTGGGGATTTTCTGGCGAGGGTGTAGTAACCATCCGCTGTTATCCTCTCGTTCTCACGTGGACCCCCAGGACCATAATAATACCTCCATCATCCTTCAGCATCCCCGTCATCCCGCGGTCAAGCCGCGGGATGACGATATGATCGATTGTTGAGCTCGCAGTCAATAAAAGTGGTTATATTTATTTTACAGTCTACCTTCTAAATACTACCACCCTAAACCTCCTCCGACGCAGCCGAGTACCGGAGCCGATACAGGATTAGGCCTGAAAGGGCGCCACAGGGAAGTGGCGCCTCCATCGCGAGCAAGGGATTGCTCGTCGATGGAGCCCCCGGAGCGGTGAGGAACGCAGGGTACCCGTAGGGCAAGTCGTGGAGTGTCTTTTTCTTTCGCCTATTTCTTTTAGACACGTAAAAGAAATAGGCTCGTGGCCATCGCGCCTTAATTAAGAAATTACAACAAGATCGATAGGCCACGAAATTCGCTACCGCAACCAATAAAATGAAGAGAAGGGGAATTATTAGGCTGCGAAACTTATTACCGATGCTACATAAAATGAAAAAAGCACCGAGGGTTAAAGACTAAAAACTAATCACATTCAGGACAGTCAGCAGTAATCTCCTTGTGACGGGTCTCGGTATAGGGCATATCCGGCAGGCCCGGCATACGCGCCACTCCTGTACCGTTCAGATCCATCGAAACCCACATACCCTCTGCCATATTGAATACTGCACTTCCAGTGCTGCTCTCGGAGCCGCCAACAGACGCGTTCGACATAGAGCCTGTCTGTCGTAACCTGAATGTAGCCAAATCTCCACTCACCTCCGCAAGCTCAAAGGTTGTCTCCCCGCTTGCCGCCATGCCAGGCCCACCGGTGGCGGCTGAATACGTAAAGGTATCGCCAATGTTCATCGGCGCGTCAGGGAAGTCAGGCATCCAAAAGATATTCGACCGGTTGGCTGGCCCGGCCGCCTGGATAAGCGCACTGTACCGAGGCAAACCACCAGAGAAGGAGTAGTCGCTGATCTCGCCTCTGGCGGAGATGTTTATTCTAAATATTACCCCAGCATAATAATCAATCCTGCGCCCCTGGTTGCTCAGGCTGAGAATCTGTGCCGACAGGGTTGTCTGCTCTGGTGTAGGCCCTGCGCTGACCCGGAACTCAATCGTCTTGAGAAAACTGGATACAACCCCTGATGCACCGTTTTGTTGCGACCGCTCTTGCACGTAGAAGGTCGATCCGGGCACAAATTGGTAGACGAAGCTGTAACTGGCATTCGCAGGCACCGACATCGCCAGCAGCAGCAAGAGCATGATAATCCTTCGTAGTACAGCCACAGGCCTAGCGTTTATGTTGATGCAATTAGAAAGTGACAATTTTCTACTCCCTTTGCGCTATGCCAGATATGACAGTGACGAAAGCTGCTGGTTCAGTATAAATATTGAACAGGGTTCACAAATAGGTTTATTTGATTAAGGATTATTATTAGAAGTAGCAGTAAATAATGAAAATGCTCTGTGGGCCAAGCACTATGTAATTAACCACGCAATCATTCATCCAGCCAATGAAAACCAATACAAACTATCACATTGATAGCCAACCAGACTTCATATTAGCAGAAGAATTTACAGTCCCCATTTAACAGTAACAATTTAGTCACCATTGACTGGCTTGCTTGCCTGTAGAGTATTAGAAAAGTATTCCGTGTCAGATGATGCTTCAAGCTTAATTGCATTAGAAGTGAAAACTCCAAGTGATCTGAATGCTCTCCGCACGATCAATAAAGACAAAATCGCTGTAACTGTATTCAACCCTCCAATAAACAAATGTTCTATTAGCAAAGACAAGAAAACCAGTATGAAGTTGAGTGCAGAAAGATAGTGAATATATCCCACCGGATTCCTTTTGATGGCAGATGCCACAAAACCAATTAACCCTCTATCTACAGGCAAGATTAACATAGTGACAAACAGCTCCAAGCCAACTCCGGCTATACCGATTGCAAATACAAATGGATCAAGCCATATCAGCAGCATGAAACCAATGATAAAAAGAGCAATATCTGCATAACCGACGAAGAGTTTGTAGAAAATTGCCCTCAGTCTAGCCTCTTCAGAATCACACTCATCTTTTCCCAGCCTTAAACCCTCTAAAAGCCTTGAGCTTGTACGGGCATTTATCACGTTCGACAGCAACATGGCTGCTATTGATAAAAAATAACTTACTACAACGGCAATTGTTAGCAGCACTAACCACGAGTTAACCTGATCTGCATTGATGTAGCCAAGTAATCGATATGAGTTATGTTTAGCTGTTAGGATTAAGATGATCTTTAATGGCAGGAAGAGAGACAGTAGCTGGAGAAGCTGGGATACTACCCTTAGCGATGTCATAAACAATATTGAGGTGGTTTCTGACTGGAGAAAATATGTCAGGCTTTCATATTGCCATTTGAAATGTTGCTTCAGCGAAGAGTATGTACTTATGAAATGCATATATAGAGCCTGATATATTCAAACATCTCAAGACGTCTTTAATACTTGACAACTCCTGCAGGGACGCCAAATACTGTCTTCCCATTTTTGACGTCTCTTATCACCACAGACCCTGCACCTATAACTGCATTATCGCCTATATTTAATCCAGGCAGGATTGTGGCACTGGGGTGGATTGTTACCTGGTTTCCGATTCTGGTATTTCCACCTATAAAAACATGACCTCCAATATGGCAGCACCGTCCTATTCGCGCATCATGACCAATTGTTGTGTTGTTGTTAATAAATGTATGCGCGCCTATGACAACGTCACAAGAGATGAGTGCATTCCCACTAATAACAGCGCCACGCCTGATCTTGCTACCAGGGCACTTTGATGCTTTAGGTGATATGAGTTTGGTAAAAACACCTCCCTTATCAATTATCATTTTCGTATACCGATGTCTCTCTGCCGGGTTGCCAATAGCGCAAATAAAACAATCATTATCTTTTGGCTTGTAGTTTTCAATTGTATCCAGAATAGGTGTTCCTGCCAGGGCTTTCCCATCGAGTATTCCTGGCCTATCGTCCAGGAAGCCAAAAGGCTCCCATTCAACAGGCCGCTTATTTTTCGCTATCGCCCTAGCGAGCTGAAAATACTCGCGTCCTAATCCGCTTGCACTAAGAATAATCAGGCGATATTTCATTGCAGGCAGCGCCCACCATCCAACACAAGTGTTTGGCCGGTAATCCAGCGACTACCATCTGACACAAAGAATACAATAGCATTTGCCACATCTTCAGGGTTACCATAACCTAATGGATATTTTACCTCGCCCTTTGCCAACCGGTTTACATCAGACTCCTTTCCCATCATTGGCGTACGTACCGTACCTGGAGCCAAACAGTTACACCTGATCTTTTGCCTTGCCAACTCACCCGCCATAACACGATTCATGCCAATGAGCGCAGCCTTAGTGGCGGCGTATGCCATATGCCCGGTCCCTCCGCGAAAACCAGAAAGCGACGATAGAAATAGAATTGATCCGCCGGACAATATCTTTTTCTGCGTCAACAGTTCTCGTGTCAGCGCCGCCGGGGCATTTACATTCGAGGCCATATGATCCTGCATATCCTTATCAGTGGTATAGCGAACAGGCGCCAGTCGGGCTATACCTGCACAATGAATCACGCCACTTAGAAGGGGGACGTCCTCAGCTATGGCACGTACAGCGTCTGGATCAAGCAGGTCAGCAGAAATTATCGAATGGCCACTGCCACTCAATTCATTCAAGGTACGGTTCAACCGCTTTTCATTACGCCCTGTAGCTACCACTGACCCACCACACTCTGATATCAGGATTGCTGCAGAACGCCCAATACCAGACGATGCTCCTGTTATCAGGCAGGTCTTGCCATGTAAATCAAATGGATTAGCCATTATATTTCCACAAAATCTGAAACAACAATACCATCAGTTTGACAAAAAACTGAGGCCCAAGATAGGCCTACTCCAAACCCACATAGAACTAATTTAAGCGGCCTGCTCACTAGATCATTCGTACAACAACTTTGCATTGTTACAGGAATCGAGGCTGAGCTGGTATTGCCGAATCCAGCCAGCGATGTGGGTACTCGCTCAGAATCAAGCTTAAGACGCTTACGGATCGTTTCATTAATGATTTTATTGGCTTGATGTAAAATTAAATAATCCACTTCTTCCATTTTCTTTTGAGAGAACAGCAGCAGTTTTTCTATCTCTTTGGGAGCGACCGCAGTAGAAAAAATAAATACATCCTCACCTTTCATCTTAAAATTTGCCGAAATCTTAATTTGCCCGCCTTCTACCTCTTCATAATAAAAGTTATCCTTGTTCAAAGGAGGGTTGCCGCCAGCTCTTCTACTCATAATCACATCCCAGCCAGAGCCATCAGTGCCAAATCTAAAATACATTGGAGCAGCTTCGTTCGACCACTCAAGCGCTGTAGCTGACACAGCATCCCCAAAAATGGGTGCCACCTTAGCACCACGAGACGGGATATTAGGTTTACCAGAAGTGTCGCCGACCAGTAATAGAGCACGAGAGGGGCCATTTTTCCTTAACTGACTTCCAGCTATATGGAGGCCGTATGGGTAACCGGCGCATCCTTGATTCACGTCAAATGCCGAACACTCCTGACTTAATCCTAGTCTATGCTGAAGCACACATGCTGTAGCTGGAATATTCAGATCTGGAGTCTGTGTGACAAGAATTAAGATATCAATCTCACTGCGATCCCACCCAAGTTCTGACAACAATCGTTCTGCAGCTGCATAGGCCAGATCAGATGTATATTGATTCTGATTGCACAATCTTCTGTTTTCAATTCCAGATAATGCCATAAAGCGTTTTCGTTTAGACGCTGTCTCATACTTACCATCAAGCACAGCCTCACTATACTTGGGCATAGCAGTACAAAGTCCAACGATCCTTACATTCTCTAGAATTGTTTGCATGATCTATTGTTGTTGGATTAACTTCATCAGATCACCAATCGTTTCACATTTAAGCAATTTAGCCCCGGAAATCTGAACATCATACTCTGCATAAATCATGGCTACTGTTGAAAGTGCCGTGAGAGAATCCCACTCTTCAAGTTCGCGAAATCTGGTATCTAAAGAAAGCTCTTCAACCCGATCGCCGAATGCCTCCAACATATTGTTAATAAAAACGGTTGTATCCATTGCCACCTCATAAATCTAGGGAATAATTTTACCTACTATCCTGAACTTAATTAGACACCAATATAATTAAATACTAAGCAGTTAATGATTGACATGCATAATTGGCAATTTATTGCTCAACTAATTATTCATATCTCTCAAACATCATAACCAAGCTCTACAGCCATCTTTACAGTTACCTCATCCAACGATAAATCCTGCAAGCGCGAACGCCACGAATCTATCAGCGCGGGATCAACACGTTTACGAGAACTCAAATTTGGATCGCCCAGGCCGTGCGTTAATCTCTCACCTGAATATGGTGACAGCATAGCGCTATCAAATGGGATATTTAGAAATTTAGCAACACCTATCATTGTGGGTTCTGTATCTTTTACTAAATCCTCATAAGCTACCGTAAACCTCCTTTTAGCAGGTACATTCTTAAGGAAAGCTAAAATATTCCGGTTAACATTCAGCCACTTGCCTTCGCTATCTTTCAGGCGTGATTTCACATCAAGCGAATTGCTACTTTCCCTCCATACCCATTCACCTTTCATCCTCCCCAAGGACTCCATCACCGCCCCAGGATGACGGTGAATAAATAAATACTTGGGGTCTCTAAACATCTCTTCTGCACGCCTCATTGTTTCAATACGTTTCGAATAATGAGGAGTTTTATCGACAAGTATTGATTTTTGGCTTGTCGAGTGGATAAGTTCATATATACGCTTTATTGACACATCTTTTTTGGTCAATGTCGACATGTATGCAAAAGCCTCATCCTCCGTCATATCCATCTGATGTGCTAGCGTCTGTATAACGCCAAACAACCTCCATGTTTGACCTTTATCCACAATGTTTCGTTCTCTCGCTTTGAGAGTATCGCCATGTCCCAGCAGGTGCAGTTCTGGAGGGGCATTCACTTCAGGATGCCCGGCAAGCATCGCTCTAAAAAGTGTTGTGCCAGAGCGTGGGCACCCTAAAATAAATACTGTTGGATCCTCTATCTTGTCACTTGATAAAGTTGTTTTAGACCTGTCGCTAATACATTCCACATCCGGATCGACAGTTGCAGGTAGTAGCTTAGCAGTAAGATAATCAGCCAACTGTCCAATCGTTACGCGAATAGGTATTTCATCAGGATAGAATTGATCAATTAGTAGTTCTTCTCTAACGAATGACACGATCTCACTCCATAAGATCAGACGATTCTCCCACTCTTTATTTATTTTATAGAATGGAGTGTCTTTTCCGATGCCGATAGTGCAACTTTGGTCCTTCTGCTTACAGCACCAACCTACTATTTGATCTACGACTGGACTCAAAATACCACTCTCCTCTCATTATTATCTCATTTCTACTTTATAATTATACATCGACCTTGAATCCTGCTTTATTCATCAAATCCAGTATACACATAATTCTCATGGGAGGTCTCGCTAGGAACAAGAATCGCATGGCCGGGACTGATCCTGTAATCCTTGTGCATTCCCTGTGTCCCTGTGAGTCAGGCTGCGTCTACAGCCATGGATATACCTTCGCTGGAGCTCGCAGTCAAGCCGTAGTACGTTGCAAATTCATATACTAACAGCCCTACCCAAACCGCAGCTCCTTTGATAACCTGCATAAATATCATGGAATATAACCTTGGAGGGATACATAATGCCTCATCGCATATCCCCGACAAACAGGCTAATAGTCTCTGAACTCAATACGCGCCGCAGTACCAGCGCAGCTCATCAACTGTAAAATACTTAAGGAGCAATAAAATGTATAAACAAAAGGAATGTGCAGCAAACAACGTGACAAGGTAAGCCAAATTTACCGCTAATACGGCCTCAGGTTAATCACTAAAAAAGGAATAATAAATCATGAATAAACTGGTTTACCCGCGTGAACGTACACTCGGTGCTATCACTTTGGTGCTTGGCGTTCTTGTTTGGCTAGGCTTGATTGTTGGCACTGCTGGTATTGCATTGGCTATACTGGCTTTCGGATTTTTGCTGTATCTGTTCGCCCAATCCGCCTTGATCTCGCATCTCAAAGGGAATGGCGTTGAGCTATCAGAGACTCAATTTCCCGACCTATACTCACAGTTCACCGCCTGTTGCGATCGACTCCAGATAACAAAGCGCCCGCAGGCATACCTTCTTAATGGCGATGGCGGACTGAATGCATTTGCCACCAAGTTTCTCGGCACGCAATATGTAGTGCTATTGTCAGACATAGTGGACGCAATGGATGAACATCCAGACGGCGTCCGTTTCTACATTGGACACGAGCTCGGCCACCTGCGGATGAAACATCTAAGTGGCCACCTACTGCGCTGGCCTGTGTTATGGCTGCCACTGCTTGGCGCGGCCTATTCGCGTGCCCGCGAAAGCACATGTGATCGTCATGGCCTTGCCTGCAGTAAGTCTCACGAAGGTGCGGCACGCGCCTTGGCGGCCCTGGCGGCAGGTACTAAACGGTGGAAAAAGCTAGATGTAATAAGCTATATCAAACAGATCAACCAAACATCAGGCTTCTGGATGTCATTCCACGAACTGACGGCAGGATATCCCTGGGTCACCAAACGTGCGGCCCGGGTGATGGACACCAAACAGCCAATGCCCAAGCGCAACGGGCTAGCCTATCTTCTGGCAATATTTATCCCGTATGCAGGACGCATGGGCGCAGGTATGGGATTTTTGATAATGATCTACATTGTCGGGGTGTTGGCCGCCATCGCCCTTCCGGCATATAACGATTACACGACTAAGGCTAAAGTTGCATCCGCTGTTGTCTATTCGCAAGATGCGCGTGATACATTGGGCAGTTACTATGAGGCCAATCAGGATATTCCGGAATCACTAGATGCTGTTGGCATAAGTTCAGAACTAGCCGATGGCTCCCAGATATCGCTTGATCCTGAGCAGATGGTACTAACCATCAATATTGGACAAAAAGAGCTCATCTTTACACCCAAGGTTGACGATCAAGGCCATGTTTTCTGGCACTGTAGTGATGGCGAAGGACTGAAGCCAAACCATCTTCCAGACTCATGTCGCGATCCTGAAGAGGAATAGAGGACATCCTCTCTTTCCCCTTGGGGTGACCTCGGTACCCCAAGGGGAAGAGGGGGAGGCTCAGTCTATTTTTTTTTGGCTGCAGCCTTCTTCTTGACTGGTGGTTTCTTTTTAACTGGCGCCTTTTTCTTTACTGGTGCCTTCTTTTTGACCGGAGCCTTTTTCTTTACGACCGGCGCTTTCTTTGCGACTGCGGCCTTCTTCTTAACTGGCGCCTTTTTCTTAACTGGCGCCTTTTTCTTGACTGGGGCTTTCTTTGCGACCGGCGCCTTCTTTACAACCGCGGCTTTATTCTTGACCTGGGTCTTCTTGATCACCTTCTCTACCGCATCTTTGATCACAGACTCAGCCACATTTACCACCGCCGGTGGCGCCGCATCAATAATTTTGCACAACCCCTTCTTGACGCTATCGACACTCCCTTCGCCAGGCTGGTGGTGGACGCTACAATTTATCTCATAGTACTGAACCAGAGGTGCGATCTGTTGCTCATAGATACGCAGACGATTGGCCAGGGTCTCTTCATTATTTTCCGCCCGATGCCGCAATCTGCCGCCACACTCATCGCAGACCCGGTCCACCATTGATGGGTTGGTATATACATTGTATCTGCAGCCACAGGAGAGGCAAGTGCGCAGGCCCTCAAGCCGCTCCATTACAAGGTCATCACTAACCTCTAGTATCAGCACTAGATCGAGCGGTAGTCCCGCCTGATTCAGAATTTCATCCAGCAGATCGGCCTGGGCCGTAGTACGGGGGAACCCTGTAAGGATAAATCCCCTGCGTACATCCTGATGCGCCATACGCTCACGTAGCGCAGCGAACAGGATCTCATCCGGTACGTGCTGCCCCAGATCAATATAGGCCTTGGCCTGCCCACCTGCATCGGTCTGTCCTGATATTGCGTCTTGCAGCACCCCAACCGTGGTCAGTAATGGTAGCTGATAGTGGGCCGCCAGCTTTTTAGACTGCGTCTCCTTGCCAGCGCCAGGTGGGCCTAAAAGTAGAAATTTCATAGCTCTTCCCGTGATACTCTCTCTAATTAAATAGTCGGCCATTGTACCCCGCCGCATAGTTATCCGACAATTTCTGTAACCGCCTTGAAACCGAGGCATGTTAAGATATTCTATGCGCAGATGCGCTTGCCAGCTCCAAGAGTATACCAGTGAGCCAAATATTAGCGGGGAGATAGAGATGTCCATGAAAAATGCCTTTTACGCCCAATCCGGTGGGGTGACCGCCGTAATCAACGCCTCTGCCTGCGGTGTGATCGAGACCGCCCGCTGCAACAGAGACCGTATTGGCAAGGTGTATGCCGGCCTTAACGGCATCATTGGCGCCCTCAACGAGGAGCTGATAGATACCAGCCTAGAGTCGGATGCCTCTATTGCCGCACTACGTCACACCCCCTCTGGCGGATTTGGCTCCTGCCGCTACAAGCTGAAGGGGCTGGAGGAGAATCTACGCGAGTATGAGCGGCTGATCGAGGTATTCCGAGCCCACGATATCGGCTATTTTTTCTACAACGGCGGTGGAGATTCTGCTGATACCTGCCACAAGATCTCGCAACTATCAGAGACAATGGGCTACCCCATCCAGGCGATTCACATCCCCAAGACGGTCGATAATGACCTGCCGATCACCGATAACTGTCCCGGCTTTGGCTCGGTAGCTAAGTACATCGCCATATCCACCCGGGAGGCCAGTTTCGATGTACGCTCCATGGCCAAGACCTCCACCAAGGTGTTTGTGCTAGAGGTTATGGGTCGCCACGCCGGCTGGATTGCCGCTGCTGGCGGGCTGGCCGCTGACGAAAACCTCGACCTTCCAATCCTGATCCTCTTTCCGGAAGTCGAGTTCGATCAGAAGACCTTTCTGGCCAAATGCCAGGAGAAGGTGGAGCAGTACGGCTACGTGATCGTGGTGGTATCTGAGGGCGCCCATTGGCCGGATGGACGCTTTCTGGCCGAACAGGGGAGCCGCGATGCCTTCGGCCACGCCCAGCTGGGTGGGGCCGCCCCGGTAGTCGCCAACATGATAAAGGATGCCCTGGGACACAAATATCACTGGGCGGTGGCCGACTATCTACAGCGGGCCGCCAGGCATATCTCCTCCAAAGTAGATGTGGAGCAGGCCTATGCGGTAGGCAAGGCCGCTGTGCAACTGGCGCTGGCCGGACACAACGCCATCATGCCAACTATTGTCCGCACCTCAAACGACCCTTACAAATGGGAGATTGGGGAGGCAGCATTGGGTGATGTAGCCAATGTGGAGAAGATGATGCCCATGGAATTCATCTCTAAGGACGGCTTTGGTATCACCGAAGCCTGCCGGGAGTATCTGTTGCCGCTTATCCAGGGGGAGGATTATCCCCCCTACGAAAACGGCCTGCCAAGATATATCTCCTTGAAAAACATCCTGCTACCCAAGAGGACTGGTGAATTTGAGCTGACCTGAGTCCATTTAGCCCCACTCGGTAGAGGCGGGACTCTAAAAAGGGCACAGATTACATAAAATAATCTGCATATCAATGAAATTCAGGAGACATATTGCCCCCCATTCCTTATTATTACGAGCTTACAAACCAAGCTGGCTCATAGTGAGTCAATAGTCAGAAAATAAAACTAGGAGAACCAGAATGACCAGCGGACTAATTTTTGCCTTGATCTGTGCCGTTGCGGCACTAGTCTATGGCTTTGTTTCTGTACAGTGGATTCTGCGGCAGCCGGAAGGCAACGAACGAATGAAGGAGATCGCGGGGGCCATCCAGGAGGGCGCCAGCGCTTACCTAAACCGGCAATACACCGCTATCGGCATTGTTGGCTTGGTTCTATTCGTAGTGATCTGGCCTACCTTGGGCGCTCTTACTGCCATCGGCTTCGCCATCGGCGCCATCATGTCCGGCGCTGCCGGTTACATCGGCATGAACATCTCCGTACGCGCCAACCTGCGCACCGCTGAGGCTGCCAATAACGGCATCAACGCCGCCCTGCAAGTTGCATTTCGCGGTGGCGCCATTACCGGCATGCTGGTTGTGGGTCTAGGTCTGCTTGGCGTTGCCGGCTACTATGCTGTGCTCAACATGCTAGGAGTTAATGACCAGGATGCCCTGCATGCCTTGGTTGGTCTGGCCTTTGGTGGCTCCCTGATTTCCATCTTCGCCCGACTGGGCGGCGGCATCTTCACAAAGGGTGCGGATGTGGGCGCCGATATCGTGGGTAAGGTTGAAGCCGGCATCCCTGAGGATGATCCACGCAACCCGGCCGTTATCGCTGATAACGTAGGTGATAACGTAGGTGACTGCGCAGGCATGGCCGCCGACCTGTTTGAGACCTACGCCGTTACCGTGGTTGCAACCATGCTGCTAGGTGGCCTATTGCTCACCAGTGCTGGCCCAACTGCTATCACTTACCCTCTGGTCCTGGGTGGGGTGTCAATCATTGCCTCTATCATCGGCACCTTCTTCGTTAAGACCCATGACGGTGCCACCAACGTCATGCCTGCCCTGTACAAGGGTCTAGCCGTAGCAGGCGCAATCTCTGCCGTAGCCTACTATTTCGTCACCGGCGCGATGATGGGTGACGTGATTATCGACGGTGTCGCCAATCCAGCCATGGCCCTGTTCTACTGCAGCTTGATTGGCCTTGGCCTGACCGCCGCCATGGTGGTGATCACCGAGTACTACACCTCAACCGAGTACTCTCCGGTACGGCACATCGCCGAGGCCTCAACCACCGGTGACGGCACCAACGTGATCGCTGGGCTGGGCGTCTCCATGAAGTCCACTGCCGCGCCGGTGCTTGTTATCTGCGCAGCCATCTGGGGCGCCTTTGCGCTGGCCGGCCTATATGGTATCGCCATCGCTGCCACTGCCATGCTCTCCATGACCGGCATCATTGTCGCCCTGGACGCCTACGGACCTATCACCGATAACGCCGGTGGTATCGCTGAGATGGCTGAGCTGGACGAGAAGATCCGCAACATCACTGATCCGCTGGATGCGGTAGGCAACACCACCAAGGCAGTTACCAAGGGCTATGCCATCGGCTCCGCCGGTCTGGCTGCACTGGTTTTATTCGCCGACTACACCCACACCCTGGAAGCGCACCTAATGGAAGGCATAGTGAGGTTCGACCTCTCCAACCACATGGTGCTGATCGGTCTGTTTATTGGTGGCCTGGTGCCCTTCCTGTTCGGCGCCATGGCTATGGAGGCTGTTGGCCGTGCTGCTGGCGGCATCGTAAACGAGGTGCGTCGTCAGTTTAAAGAGATGCCAGGGATCATGGATCACACCCAGAAACCTGATTACTCAAAGGCTGTGGACATGCTAACCAAGGCGGCAATCAGAGAGATGATCATACCCTCTCTGCTACCTATCGCCGTGCCGCTTATCGTCGGCCTGACCCTAGGCGCACAGGCGCTGGGTGGTCTTCTGATAGGCACCATCGTTACTGGGCTGTTCGTGGCGATCTCCATGACCACCGGTGGTGGCGCTTGGGATAATGCCAAAAAGTATATCGAGGATGGTAACTTTGGCGGCAAGGGTTCAGACGCCCATAAGGCGGCCGTTACCGGTGACACCGTAGGCGACCCCTACAAAGACACCGCCGGTCCTGCAATCAACCCACTGATCAAGATCATCAACATCGTGGCCCTGTTGATTGTGCCGCTACTGTAATTCAAGCCTGATGACCTGAAGCTAAAAGGCCGGCTATAATAGCCGGCCTTTTTATTACTTAGTTTATAGGTGTCCCATGAATCTGGATCGCGTAAGTCCCGGTAACGATGTTCCAAGTGAAATCAACGTCATAATCGAGATCCCAGCCCATTCCGATCCAGTAAAGTACGAGCTGGACAAGGATACTGGCGCGATGTTTGTCGACCGCTTCATGTCCACCGCCATGCATTACCCGTGTAACTACGGCTATGTGCCCCACACCCTTTCCAAGGATGGCGACCCGGTCGATGTGTTGGTGCTGACGCCATATCCACTGATCCCAGGCTCAGTCATCCAGAGCCGTCCGGTCGGCGTACTCAAGATGACCGATGAATCCGGTGACGATGCCAAGATCCTGGCCGTACCGGTGGATAAACTGTGCCGCTCCTACCGTCAAATCACCAGCCTCAGTGATGTGCCGGAGGGGGAGCTTAACCGCATCTCTCACTTCTTCGAACACTACAAAGACCTGGATGAAGGCAAATGGGTGCGGGTGGATGGCTGGGGTGGTGTAGATGAGGCGCAACAGGAGATCCTGAGCAGCATCGAGATGTACGACAACGCCCCGCAGAAACCCAATTTCTAGCGAAATCCTGTTTGGTCAGAGGCATAAAAAAGCGCCTTTCCCAGCCAGACACGAGTATAATTTCCGCTCCCAGTAGCATATCCGCTAACGGACATAGCTATAAACGATATTCTCAACCGATAACTTGCGACACATATGAAGATTTGTATTCTCTCCGATAGCCACGACCATATACCGCTGCTGGAATACGCTGTGGCCGAAGCCAAGGAGCGCGGTGCTGAGGCAATCCTGCACTGTGGCGATGTGGTAGCGCCCAGCACCTTGCAGCAGATAAACAAGTTCGGCCTACCGGTGCATGTAATCCACGGGAACAATACCGGTGACCTCTACACCCTCGGACAGCTGGCCACCCGCTCACACAATGTCATTCACTACCACGGCATGGATGCGGCAATAGAGCTGGGGGGTAAACGGATATTTTTGGTCCACTACCCCCACTACGCCCGGGCCATGGCAGCGACCGGCGACTGGGATCTAGTCTGCTGCGGCCATAGCCACAAGATAAAATTCGACAACCTGCCCAACATAAAGGGCGGCACCACCCCTCTGATCAACCCCGGAACCGTCGGTGGAGTAGGCAGCGCGCCCGCCACCTATATTATGGTCGACCTGGAGAGCATGGAGGTAGAGGCCCATGAGATCCCAAAGAGCATCGAATTAGAGGCCACCGACCCTATACCCGCCAATTTTGGCAAGACTACGCCAAGTCAATGAATCCCTATTATCACCGCGCCAGCTTTCTGATTAGCGCTGCCCAGCTCTCACAGACCCCACCAGATGAGGGCTTTGAGGTGGCCTTTGCCGGACGTTCCAACGCCGGTAAGTCCAGTGCCATCAATGTGATCTGCCAGCAGAAGGCCCTGGCCCGCACCAGCAAGACCCCGGGGCGTACCCAACTACTCAACTTCTTTGCCCTGGATGATGCCAGACGACTGGTGGATCTACCCGGCTACGGCTACGCCAAGGTTGCCACCAAAGTGAAGCAGGAGTGGCAAAGATCCATGTCTGACTATCTGGAAAACAGACAATCACTGCGTGGAGTGATCCTGCTGGTGGACTGCCGTCACCCGTTGAAAGATTTTGACCGTCAGATGCTGGAGTGGAACCTCCACCACGGCCTGCCGGTACATATCCTGCTCACCAAGGCGGATAAACTGAAGCGCAGTGCCGCCGCCAACAGCCTGCAACAGATCCGGAAGGAGACCGCCCCGCTGGGTGAGCTGGTGAGTATCCAGCTTTTCTCATCTCTTAACCGTCAGGGGCTGGACGAGGTGCATGCTGTGCTGGACAGGTGGCTTGAATTGGATCTTTACAACTCCCGGCAGTAGTCCATCCCTTCCACTAGTGGGGAGGGGATGGAGCAATTTTCTGCCTGCCCATCCTGAGTATCGCCACTCCTGCGCCCGCGGCGTACTACCGCCAGGGATGGCGGGTATACTGGAAACGCAGGAGCAGTTTCCAGTGCGCCCTGCCTTTAGACATCGCCGCTCCGGCCATCCCTGGCCTCTCGCGACACTTGTACATCCTGTACATCGTCCCTGCGCCCGCGGCGTACCGTACATCCTGTACATAAAAAAGAAAGATCCCGGTGCTTGGGGGAAACTATAGCGACCGGGATCAGAGGTGCCTGGCCGGGGAGCCAGGGCTTGCGGCCACCCGGGGAAGAGTGGCCCAGTGCCATGGTCGGCACTTACCTAACAGTTCGACCGGAGATTTAGAATATAGTTCAATGCGCCTCATCCCAATTATCCCCTATCCCCAAATCCACCAGTAGTGGAATCTGCAGCTCGGCGGCCCCTTCCATCAGCCGACGGATATTCTGGCCAGCGCTCTCCACAGACGTCTCTTCGACCTCAAATACCAACTCATCATGCACCTGCATGATCATCCGCACCGGCGGATGTTCCTGCTGAATCCAGCTATCTACCGCCAACATGGCCCGTTTGATGATGTCGGCTGCACTGCCCTGCATCGGGGCGTTGATGGCAGTACGCTCGGCCGCGGCGCGGCGCTGACCATTGCGTGATTTTATCTCCGGCAGGTAGAGTCGCCGCCCGAACATGGTCTCTACATAGCCCTGCTCAGCGGCCGTTTGCCGGATCTCATCCATAAACGCCTGCACCCCAGGGTAACGCTCAAAATAGAGGTCCACATAGCTCTGCGCCTCACCCCGCCTGATCCCCAACTGACGCCCCAGACCAAAGGCGGACATGCCGTAGATCAGCCCGAAGTTGATCGCCTTTGCCGAGCGCCGTTGCTCCGTAGTAACCGCCTCCAGATCGCCATCTGCAAACACCTCTGCTGCGGTGGCGCGGTGGATGTCCAACCCTTCGTTGAAGGCCCGGATCAGGTTTTTGTCCCCGGAGAGGTGCGCCATAATCCGCAGCTCAATCTGCGAGTAGTCGGCAGCCAGCATGCGATGGCCATCCTCCGGGATAAATGCCTGGCGGATACGCCGCCCCTCGGCGTTGCGGATCGGGATGTTCTGTAGATTGGGGTCAGATGATGAGAGCCGCCCGGTGGCAGTCACCGCCTGATGGTAGGAGGTGTGGACCCGTCCGGTGCGACTATTAACCATCTCCGGCAACTTGTCGGTATAGGTCGACTTGAGCTTACTCAGCCCGCGGTGTTGTAGGATCAGGGCAGGCAGTTCGTGCCCCATATCAGCCAGCTCCTGGAGCACCGACTCGGCCGTTGAGGGGGCCCCCTTGGGGGTCTTACTGATGACCGGCAGCTCCAACTCCTCGAAGAATATCTGCCCGATCTGCTTGGGGGAGCCGAGATTAAACGGGCGACCAGATAGCTCGTAGGCCTGTTGCTCCAGCTCATGCATCCGTACCGCCAGCTCCCCACTCTGCTGCGCCAGCATGGCACTATCAATCCGCACCCCGCCGCGCTCCATACGAGAGAGCACCGGCAGCAGCGGCATCTCCACCTCATGCAGCAGCGTCGCCAGGGAGGGCACCTGTTGCAACCTCGGCCAGAGTGTCTGGTGCAGCCGCAGTGTAATATCTGCATCCTCCGCCGCATATGGTGCCGCCTGCTCCAGCGGCACCTGATCAAACCTCAGCTGTTTTGCCCCCTTGCCCGCTACATCTGTATATTTGATGGTCTGGTGCTGGAGATATCTGCTCGCCAGAGAGTCCATATCGTGCCGGGTGGCAGTGGCATCCAGCAAATAAGACTCCAACATGGAGTCGAAGGCGATCCCCGCCAGCTCAATCCCATGATTTGCCAGCACGCTCATATCATATTTGAGATTCTGCCCCAGCTTGAGCCGGGCGGGATTCTCCAGCAGCGGCTTCAGCTGCTGCAGTACTTGCTCTCGATCCAGCTGCTGCGGCACCCCAGGATAGCAGTGGGCCAGCGGCAGATAGGCCGCTTCGCCTGGGGTGACGGCAAAGGAGAGCCCAACCACCTCTGCCTCCATATAGTCCAGACTGGTGGTCTCTGTGTCGAACGCAAACAGCTCCGCCTGTTGCAGCTTTTGCAGCCAGCGCTGCAGATCGTCTTGGGTAAACAGGGTCTCATACTCTACCGGAGGGGCCGTCTGCTCTATCTGCTCTCCCTCCTCCGCCCCATCATCCAGGCTCTGCAACAGCCGCTTTGACTCAAGCCGGGTAAACAGCTCACGTAACTGCGGCAGATCTGGCGCCCCAGGCTGCAAATCCTGCGGCCCCTGCTCCAGATCTACATCCAATTTAATGGTGGTGAGCTGGCGGGAGAGGGTGAGCTGATCAAGGCTGGTGCGCAGATTTTCTCCCAGCTTGCCTTTGATCTCGTCGGCATGGGCCACCAGCCCATCTATACTCCCGTACTCGGCCAACCACTTGGCGGCCGTCTTGGGTCCGCAGTTAGGCACCCCTGGAATGTTGTCAGATGAGTCCCCGACCAAGGCCAGGTAGTCGACCATCTGTTCTGGGGTGACCCCAAACTTCTCTATCACTCCCTGCCGGTCGCTACGGCTACCCGACATGGTGTTGATCAGGGTGACGTGGGCGTTGACCAACTGAGCCAGATCCTTATCCCCAGTAGAGATAAGGGTATCCAACTGCTGCTCCGTGGCCCGGTTGGCCAGGGTGCCGATCACGTCATCCGCCTCCACCCCCTCGACCATCAACAGCGGCAGCCCCATGGCGCGGATACTCGCGTGTAGCGGCTCTATCTGACAGCGCAGATCATCCGGCATGGGTGGCCGGTTGGCCTTGTACTGAGCATACATCTGGTTGCGAAAACTACCCCCAGGCGCATCAAATACCACCGCCATATACTCCGGCTCGTAATCCAGCAATAGCCGACGCAGCATATTAAGCACCCCAACTACGGCCCCTGTCGGCTCCCCTCTAGAGTTTTTCAGCGGCGGTAGGGCGAAAAACGCCCGAAACAGATAGGAAGATCCATCTACTAATATGAAGGGTTTGGGTTTTGCCGTGGCTGTCATGGGGGGGATTATACCCCGTCCGGGGCGAGGCCGTGGTTAGAGAAATAGATAAAATAGATCGAGGCTACAGCGAATAGAGCAGGGGCCCTTTACCGCTCCGGCGGCGGAACCAGCATGAGGCTGTTGCCATCGGACTTGTTAAAATCATCACGCAGTTTAAGTAGATAGAGGGTGATCCGGTCAGCCTCTGCTACGGTTAGCTGGGGAAAGGAGGGCATAGTGGCCTCAGGATGATTCTGCCCCTGGCGGATCAGCAGGGATATTTCTGTGGGGGATTTACGGGTAAGTATGTTGGCGGGGATACCGCGCAGAAACTTCCCCCTCCCCTCAGGGCCATGGCAGGCGGCACAAAAGGTGTTGAACAGCTCAGCCCCACTGGCGGGTTTTGCCTCCTCCTCTTCGCTGCAACCTACCAGTGTCAACGACAGCAATACTGCAAGCAGTACGGCGCGCATCCTCAATCACACCACTGTTTGACATAACCCTTGGCCCTAGCCAGACCCTGCTCCCGCTCCTCAGTGGAATAGTAGACGCGCTCACCATTTTCATCGAGTTTATAGATTCTCGCATGCTCCAGGTAGTTACGGAGGTTATCTTTGGCCTGGGCACAGTTCGCTTTCCGTAGGGCCTGCTCCTCACGCTTCTCGCTTGCCGCCTTCCGCTTCGCATCACGCTCCGCCGCATACTGATCCAACAGCCGCTGCCTGGTCTCCTGGCGACTGGCGTTGGTTGCGGCGGGAGAGGTCGTTTCCCCATCTTCTGATAGCACCTCTGTTGGCGTCACCGCTGTTGGCACTGCCACCTTATCCGTCTCCTGCTCCAACGGGGGGCGGTCACCGAAGTGCACCTTGCCATTTTCATCGGTCCATTTATACACCCCGGAATGCACCGTCTGCGTCAACAGCAACGCCAAAACCGCCAACACTACAGAACCGATTCGTTTCCCAAACATAGTACTCACCTCCATTACCAATATTACCATCAGAGATTAGCATATATGCGGCTTTTGCTGGACATGAACTCACCACCCAGCTAATGTTATCTCCTATGATTGATTCGACACTACTAGATGATCTGGCCAAAAGAGTAACCGCTGTCCTGCCGGATGGCCTGCAAACTCTGCATGCCGATATACAGAAAAATATCCGCTCAATCCTGGAGGCTGGACTGGGCCACCTGGAACTCGTGAGCAGGGAGGAGTTCGAGCTTCAGAGCGCCTTATTGGCGCGCAGCCGTGAGAAGCTGGAACAGTTGGAGCAGCGACTGGCGGAACTGGAACAAAAGAAGAAGTAACCCCGACGCAGTTTACAGGAGCAGGCAGACACACCGCCCAGCGGTGTGCCGAATGAGGGACATTGACCCCTCCAAGGAAGGAAGATATGAATCTGGCGGTACTCTACAGCCGCGCCCAGGATGGTATCCAGGCCCCACTAGTTAGCGTTGAGGTACACCTCACCAACGGCCTGCCCTGCCTCTCTATAGTTGGTCTGCCGGAGCTAGCAGTACGCGAGAGCAAAGATCGGGTACGCGGGGCCATCATCAACTCCAGGTTTGAGTTCCCTACCCGCCGCATCACCATAAACCTAGCCCCCGCCGACCTGCCAAAAGAGGGAGGACGTTTCGACCTGCCGATCTCCCTCGGCATCCTCGCGGCCTCTGGACAGATACCAACAGAGAGCTGCAACAATTTTGAGTTTGCTGGTGAGCTGGCCCTGTCGGGGGAACTACGCCCGGTGAAGGGGATACTGCCACTCGCCCTAGCGGCAAGAGATGCAGGACGTGCCCTCATAATACCGCAGCAGAATGCTGCTGAGGCCGCACTGGTTACCGGAATAAAGGTCTACCCTGCATCGCACCTGCTGGAGGTGTGCGCCCACCTGACTAAGGGTGATGCACTCACCGCCTACCAGCCAATCAATGGGAAGCAGCCACCATCAACCGCCCCTGATCTAGCAGATGTGTGTGGCCAGCCCCAGGCCAAGCGCGCCCTGGAGATCAGTGCGGCTGGAGGCCACTCCATACTGATGCTCGGGCCTCCCGGCAGTGGGAAATCTATGCTGGCCGCACGTCTCCCCTCCATCCTCCCCGGCATGTCAGAGAGTGAGGCGCTGGAGACCGCCGCCGTACACTCGGTTAGCAGCCGCGGCTTTCGCGTCGAGGAGTGGCGCCTGCGTCCCTTTCGCGCCCCCCACCACACCGCCTCCGGGATCGCCCTGGTTGGTGGCGGTAGTAATCCACGCCCCGGCGAGATCTCCCTGGCACACAACGGGGTGCTTTTTCTGGATGAGATGCCGGAGTTTGACCGGCGCGTACTGGAGGTACTGCGCGAACCGCTGGAGTCGGGGCAGATCACCATCTCCCGCGCCGCCCATCAGGCGGATTTTCCAGCCAGCTTTCAACTCATCGCCGCGATGAATCCCTGCCCCTGCGGCTATCTGGGCGACAACGGCAATAGCTCCTGCCGCTGTACCGCCGAGCAGATAAGCCGCTATCGGGGACGGCTTTCGGGACCGCTCCTCGACCGTATAGACATCCACATCAATGTGCCCAGGGTACCACCGGAGGACCTACAGCAAATACCGACCACAACAGAAGAGAGCAGCAGCACCATGCGGCAGAGGGTAGAGCAGGCCCGCAAGCGACAACTGGCCCGCAGCGGCTGCGCCAACGCCCAGCTAGATACCGAGGCAATCCGCCAACACTGCTCCCCGCAACCGTCGGCCAGCCGCCTGATGCGACGCGCCATGGAGCAGTTGGGGCTCTCTGCTCGCGCCTATCACCGCATCCTCAAGCTCGCCCGCACCATCGCCGACCTGGCCGGCAACGACTCTATAGAGACCGCTCACATCAGCGAGGCCATCGGCTACCGCCAGCTGGACCGGAGTAAATAATGCGCTAGTCCGATGGTATATCCTTAGGACATAGGCTGACCGCCATACTCCCTGTAGGAATAATCTGATTTTGACAACCACGCCTTGCCAACCGTCCTCTCCCGCCTTTAGGATAAGATCTCAACCAGATGGATCTGGTTCGGGAGAACAACATGGAACGTACCCATACCCCAGCCATGGGCTTCACCTTGCTGGAGCTACTGACCGCTATTGCCATAGTCGGCATCCTTAGCTCCATAGCCATCCCCACCTTTGGCAGCATACAGGCTAATAATGCCATGGCTACCAGCGTCAACCTGTTTCTGACACAACTCTATCTGGCACGATCCAGTGCCGTCACTAGGGAGCGGCACATCACCCTCTGCCCCGCCAGCGGTCCCACAACATGCAGCGACGATTACACGGCATGGCGCAAGGGCTATCTCATCTTTCAGGACAGTAACAAAAATCGTCAGCGTGACGTTGGCGAAGAACTGATAAGCTACCAGGAGAAGAGCAACGATAGGGTGCAGATTGTCTCGTCATCACAGGCCCGCAACCGTATCACCTACCGTCCAATGGGGCGCGCCTGGTTCTCAAATACCACCGTACGCTTCTGCCACAACACTCGCCCCGAACTCAACCGGGCGATCATCATCTCCAACAATGGCCGCGTCCGCCCCAGCAAGAGCATGGCCGATGGCAGCCCGATTAGCTGTCCATGAGAAATAGATATGAGATAAGCATGGCCTCCGCTTGCGCCAACAGAGGCAAGGGTAAAAGGAGGAACTATTGGCCTATAAACCCGCGATTTACGACTAACGGCGCATTTTTCAAGACCAGCGCAACCCTTAACTCTTGGCAGCATAAAGGAGCAAACCTATACTATCAATACAGTTCTGCGAGAGTGAGAGAGTATGAACACGAAAACAGGCCGCGGCTTTACATTGATAGAACTTATGATGGTGATAGTAATCACGGCCATTCTGGCGAGCGTAGCCATCCCCAGCTTCAGTGACATGCTAGCCAGAAACACCATAACCACCGACGCCAACGACCTCCTCTCCAGCATACTGCTGGCGCGTAGCGAGGCGGTTAAGAGGGAACAGGATGTGCGGTTTATTGCTGGCCCAGGCATGACGTCCTGGCAGGTTGCAGCAGAAACAACGGCAGGTAGCAATACGTTTGATGATGTACTGTTGCAACATACTCGAGACGCCAACAGCCTTTCTACTATTGCCTCCTTCGGCGCAGTCGCCACCATTAACTTCAACTCACGCGGCCGGGCAACTATGGCGACAAACAGTGATTATTTTACCATCACCATAGCCATGACCGACTACCAGTATAGAAGCTGTATCTTGTTCAGCGCCAACGGACGTCCCACCGTTGTCAAATACTCCGATAACCCAATGGATGTATGCACACCACCATGATCACTAAACAACCAATCACTCAGCAACGCGGCACTGGCATAGTCGAAGTACTGGTGGCCGCTATTATCATTGGCATCGGGCTGCTGGGTATCGCTGCACTGCAGGCGAGCTCTATGCAGGCCTCCACCGGCGCCGCCTTTCGCGCCAAGGCAGCCGATTTTACCGCATCAATAGCCGATCGCGTACGCGCCAACCTGGGTGCCGACAACTGCTACTGCACACCGATAGCGTGTGTCGCATCTGGAGCGGCATTGTCAACCTGCTCTGCCAGTGCTTCCGCAAGAACCATGGCAACCAACGATCTTGGCGAAATAGTCCCCGCCGTAGCCACCGAGCTCCCAAGTGGATTAGTGACTATATCCTGTAACGACAAGCTCACCACCGATAACGACCCCTGCACCATGGGTTCAACCATGACGATAACCATCTTCTGGTCAACCCAAACAGACACGATTGGCCAAGGTACAGTAGAAAGAATAGTTACACCGTTCGTCCCAGGCCCGCCAGGAGAAAGACTATGATGCCGCACGCACCATACAGACAACGTGGCCTCTCACTAATATCGTTGATGATTGCCATGGCCATAGGCATCTTTCTGCTTGGAGGAGTAATAAAGATCTATGCAAATAGCAAGGTTAGCTTTAATACCCGTAATGTGGTGGCAGATGTTACCGAGGTCCAGCGTTTTGCCCTTGATGATATGCGTCGCATAGTGTCGATGGCCGGACGTAATATTACGGGCATAGAAGAGGAGTCTGCAACTACACGATCCTTCCCGCCGATCGTTGCGGGTGGAATATTTGATGGTAATACAACTACCTCGGATATTATTGCCATACGCTATCGCCGCGGCCCCAGTTGTGGCACCTACCTGAATATACCAATGAGCCAACCCCCTGCTACGGTCAGGTTTTTCGTGGATAACAATAATCAGCTGATATGTGAACTCAATGGAACACCCACTGTGCTAGCCACAAATGTGTATTATCTAAAGGCGCTCTATGGGGTAGATACGGATCCGTCGGCCACAGATGGTGGCGGCGGCTTCGCCGACAAATATTTGCGCGCTGCTGAAGTCGAGGCAGAACCAATCCCTGAAGGCTCCAACACACCCTGGGTAAAAGTGGTCTCCATGCGAATTGGTATTATGGTAGGGAGTGCCGGCACACTACCGCCTGAGGCCAGAGCAACAGCAGCGGAACTGGGTCCAATACCACCTGTACTAACCACCACCTTCGCCTGGCCTGAGGCAGGGCCACTTTTCTCACGCCTCTACAAGGTCGCCAGCATCACCGTCGCCATGCGCAACCTCAACACCACAATAGTGAGACAATCGCACTAGTGAGATAGTTAAGAAGGAAACAGACATGAACCGATGCCCCATAAACTGCCGCACACAGTCTCAACAGCAAGGATTCGCCCTAGCGATCTCCCTGATACTGCTGGTGGTGATCACCATGTTGAGCCTGACGGCCATGCGTAGCGCCACCCTGGACACCAAGATCGCCATCAACCATCAGCACAAGCAGCAAGCCTTCCAGGCTGCAGAGAACGCCCTATTCACTATTCTCTGTTATAAAAGGCAAACCCTTGATGGACTGCGAAACCTAAATGTTAACACCCTAGATATTGGTAACTATGATACCGGGCTCAATGTAGCGGACAATCCAGGCTTTATCCCGTATCACGCTGATTCCCACACCAGCGCTGACCTCGCTATGACAAATAAAGGCAGAAGCTCATTATATCAATTCTCCGGGCATGAGTTGAATGCCCCAGCAATCATTCATCAAGCGGATGCCGTGGGCATGGTAACCAACACCAACTCCCCCGCCCACAACCGCATGGATGTAGCCCTCATAATTAGTGATGATTAAGGAAAGAGCAATGAATAAACGCAAACTCAACGCTAAAACTCTGGCCCTCAGCACCCTGCTCTGCTCCGCCATAGGCGCCAGCGGCGTACAGGCCGATGATGTCGAGGTCTACATGGCCCCACCTGCCCCGATATCGCCGAATGTGCTGTTTGTGCTGGATGAGTCAGGGAGTATGTCGGATACTGATGGCGATTCTGTGTCCCGCATGACTGAGCTACAAAACGCCATGAAGACGGTCTTGAACGACTCGGCCAATGATAATATAAATGCCGCCATCCTAGCCTACACTACCCGCACACACCCAACCAGGGTCGTATCTGACTTTGGCCGTATTGCAACGAACAGAAGCACTATGGTAAATGCGGTAGAGAGCCTGACCCCTGTTTTGGGCACCCCGTCGGTTCACGCCCTGGCCTCTGCCATGCTCTGGTATTCAGACGGTTTTCGCGGCATGGCATCACCTATAGAAAGTGATCCGGAGGATAACTGGTGTAAAACCAACTACGTAGTGTTCATGACAGATGGTCAGCCTAACTCTAACAGTTATTATATTGACCTTGCAGGCACATACGCTGACCCCGGCGACAAGTATTACCGCAACCCCACCGCCCCCTGCGTAAATGATCCGGGGCCACCGACACAACCGTACGACACTTGGGACACGAGTGGTGGCAGATGCGCTGGTGAGGTTGTACGCTGGGGCACCTCTACCGACTTGAGGACCACCGCCGGTTGGGATGGAACACAGAATATCACCACCCATACCGTTGGCATGGGTCCCGCCGCCACCCTCGGCTCAAGCGAAGCCAACTTTATGCAGTATGTCGCCACCAACGGTGGCGGCCAATACTTCCCTGCCACCAGTGCCGCAGCGCTTACTGCCGCCTTCCAGTCGATCCTGTCCCAGGCCGGATCCTCTGTTCCTTTTACCTATATGGCCCCCACCGTTCCATTTAGCGCAGACAGCTCCGGTATGAGTGGCGATTCCATATATGTACCATTATTCGAGCCGGGCTGGCATAGCATGTGGTACGGGAATATAAAGAAATACAAGCTCACCTACGAACAACTGGTTACGCCGACAGCCCTTGAGCCCGCCCCTCCGATGAGTGTTGTCCTGCGGGATAAAAACAACAACTTGGTTATCGATACAACCGATATGACGTTTGAAGCCAACGTGGTTGACCAATGGAACGGTGGAGGATCTGATGGCGGTGAGCCACTGGTAGGCGGGGCAGCCTCACATATGGATGGGACACGCAAGCTATATACATGGTTGACTGGCAACAGTGTTGATCTAACTGCTACAGCCAACCAGGTTGTCAAAGCCAATAACGCCCTTGATGTCACCGTTCTGGGTGACCTGGTAAGCAACAGCGACCTGGATGATCTGGGAGCCACCTTTACCAACAGAAAAGATACCTTACTAGACTGGCTTAACTGGGTTGATATAACCGGTCTGCCGGATGGAAATGGCAGTACTGTAACCGTATCCCACAAAGGCGAGATGGGCGCCGCCCTGCATACCCATCCGGTAGTGGTAACCGATGGTGGAGATGACTATGTGTTTATAGCCACAACCGAAGGGATCCTGCACGCCCTGGATGGTGACACCGGTGAGGAGCTGTGGGCCTTTATGCCACAAGAGTTGCTGGACGACATAGCCACCAACTTTATAGCCGACTGGGATGAGGCCAAACCACATGACACCGATGGACAGCCTATACCCGCAACCGATCACGGTCATGTCACCAAACCTGGGGTCTACGGACTTGATGGCCCAACCGTGGTGTACGAATTAGATAACGGCAAACGCTATCTGGTACAGGGGATGCGCCGGGGTGGCCGCAACTACTACGCCTTGGACATCACCAACCCCACCAAGCCAGAGATGGCATGGAACATAATTGGTGGTACCGGTGACTTTACAGCCATGGGGCAAACCTGGTCGAAACCGATATTTACCAAGGTGGAGATCGATAACGCTAGCGCGCGAGAGGTGTTGATATTTGGTGGCGGCTATGATGATAGCCAGGACAGCAGCTATATCGACAGCCAGCCTGATGGCGTCTTTAACAGCGGAGACACCGCAATCGGGCGTACCAATGACACTGTGGGCAATATCATATACATCGTTGATGCCGAGGATGGTGATCTTGTACAATCCATCAGCACTGGCGCCCATACCCCCGACGTCACTATCAACGACATGCTGAACGGAATCGCGGCCGATATCACGTCTGTCGATATGAATTCCAACGGCATCACCGACCGCCTATATGCCGCCGATGTTGGTGGTCGCATCATCCGGATAGATATTCCAGATGCATACATGTCACCAGTAGCTCCCACATCATCCATAACCGGCGCTATCTCAGTCGATGTCAATGGTGACAGCATTGCAGGAGAGGAATTCCAGCGCTTTTTCGCCGCTCCTACGGCCGCCTATTTTAAGCGTGGCGGGCTGCAGTATATATCTCTGATCATCACCTCTGGTCATCGGCCTGAGCCACTCTCCAGATCGGTAGACACAGATCGTCTATATGTAATCAAAGACTCATATGTGTGGATGGCGCCAACCACATATCCCTCTGCAATAACTGAGAACGACATGTATGATGCTACGGCCAACGATATACAGGATGGCGGCACGTCAGATAAGATGGCTGCGGCGGCTGCTTTAGGCAGTACTCCAGGGTGGTACATAGACCTGCCTGACGGAGAGAAGGGGTTCTCGTCTGCCAAGGTGTATAACTATGCCGTACTGTTTACCACATATACCGGTGAGCGAGGCGCCTCAAGCGATAGCTGCAAGATAGTCAACACCCAGGGTTCCTCCTATCTGTATGCTGTAGATATGCGTGATGGCAGCGCTATTTTTGCAGGCATGGACGGTGATACTAGCAACCTACAGGCCAGCGACCGCAAGAAGCTATTGAAGATACCGGGTCTGCCGCCCGGACCTAGTATGGTATTTCCCGATCCAGGTAATGGCCATCTTAGCGGCGATGCGATTGGCTTGGTTGGTCTAGAAGTGGGAGTTGAAATGGAGCAACTGTTCTACCCAGTCAACTGGGAAGAGGTAATTAATGACTAGCTGACAGTGGCAGCCCCCGGCATAATCGGGGGCAACACTGGTTACAGTTCAATATAGCTGCAGTTCTGGTTCTGGACAGGATTGCAAGCCGATGAGGTAGGAAGTTATGTTTAGAAACGACAGACAGCGCGGGTTCACCCTGATAGAAGTGATGATCGTGGTAGCGCTAGTAGGCATCTTGGCCGCCGTTGCATATCCTTCGTATATGGGTTCGATACGCAAGGCGAGGAGAACCGATGCAGAGAACGGCCTGACGCAGGCGGTACAGCGGATGGAGCTGCAGTTTGCACGTAACACTACGTACGTTGGCGCTACTATTCCAGCCCAAAGCCCAGAGGGCTACTACACGCTCACCCTAACCCCCCCGGGCGCCCTCCCACCAGGCGTCACTAATTACACCATCAGGGCCACCCCCAACGTCTTACGCAACGCCGATCCATTACTGAATGACCCGGTCAATCAGCAGCTCGATTTTGTTTCGTGGTTTCAAGTTGACTCAACTGGACTAAAACAGCACCAGCGGCAAGATGGAACGATTCATAATAACTGGAAGTCGCCGTAGTCAACGCCCTACAGCAGACCAACAAAAAACCCGCCAATGGCGGGTTTTTTGTTGGTCATGATTTCCGAACAGGGCCTATTGTTCTCCAGCCTCATCATCACAATACGCCTTGACTACCGCCTTGGCCTCTTTGATCTTCTCCTCTTTCTCTTCCGGACTGAACTTAACCAGCTTTTTATCAGCCGTCACAAAGCTATAATCTGGCCCGGCCTCTTCCAGAACCTTCAGGTTCTGTCTGCCCCTTTCGCAATACTCTTTGCGCAGCTCATCATCCAGGGCTGGGTTGCCTTTATCCTTCTCCTCGGTCTGTTTTGGGGTATCCTCTGCCGCCTGTTTTCCTGCTGCGGGCTGCGTCTTCACCTTGATCCACTCACCTTGCGCATCTTCCTCCGGCGGTATCTGCGAATAGACCACTGCACCACTTTTATCTACCCAGCGATAGACATCCTCGGCCTTGGCCAAACCGCTCACCACTATAAGCCCGGTCACTACCACAACAGTTGTCAGTTTCACCTCTACCACCTCACGGAATAAGCTGTCTGTGTGCTAACCATAGCAAAATAATTGGCCCACTGGGTATATAGTTGGTCACAAAAACAAGCGCTTGACCTGTTCCATCTTAGACTACCCTCCCTAAGACCCATCTACCAACCGTGGGGGGCGTCGTGACAGACATCTCACCGGGCCAAGGAGAGGATTCTATGGCCACAATTTAGGGTACAATCTATATCTATAATAGTATCTTGATCTAGTAGCGGCACAAGGAGATCTATATGTTAAGAGTGGCATCTATCGGGCTAATGCTGTTTTTCCTGCTCTCTACCCAGACCACTATCGCCAGTACGACCCCCAGCTCCTCCGGCAATGCCAAATACCAGGCATGGATTGAGGAGATGAAGCAGGCCCCCAGGGGACCATTCGAACGCATCCGCTGGTTTTGTAAAGATGGCTCTGTGTTGCCACCTGATCCCTATGCCTGCGAAAAACGCGGCGGTGGCAGTCAGCATGGTGAGTGGAACCAACAGGCCAAGCAGCTGCGTGCAGATGGCTATTACATCGCTAACTTTATGGCCGGAATGGAGCCCGATACCTTTCTGGCCTTGCCTAACCACCAGACCCGCTTCAAACACATCCTGCTGGAGCAGTTCCTGCTGCTACAAGATGATGGCTGGATCATGCGCAAGGCACGCTTTTACCGGGGCGCATTCCAGGAGGAGGGGGAGCGCAATGGAGCGCGTGATCTACTCCAGACCCTAAGCGGCAAGACTCAATGGACCGGGCAGCTTTTCCCTATATTGAGGATAGGGGCGCAGTTGTTGCCCCACGGGGCAGACAGTGCAACGGTACAGAAGGTACGCCAGCTTTCAGCCACCCTATCCGAGAGTGATCCCGCCTTCACCCCGTTGCGTAATCGAATCCACGGCCGTCTAAATGCCGACCATGCGACCATGGTACGGGATTATGCGACCAAACAAGGCAAGCCCGACCTGCAGGACAAGTATGCAGAGCTGGCCCAGGACATAACCAAAATATTCCAGCAGCAGCCCCTGCAACAGAGACTGCAGCAGTATGCGCGTAAACTGCCTGCGGCCAACGGTCAACTCAAGCAGCTGCTGGAGCAGGCCATAACAACGCTTAATTCAGATAAGTCCAACGGCAGCCGCCACACCGTCACGGCACAACTGATGGTTGCTTTACGCGACGCTCTAGCCGCCGGTATAGGCAGTGGGTCACTCCGGCTTGCGACCCTGGATCTGAGTATCACCCTGGAGAATGAGCACTTTGTCGCCGCCACCAAGCTGCGCGACCAACTATCAGGCAGCACCAGGCAACTGCGGTTGCTGTGGCTACAGAACAGTATTGATGCCCTCTACGGCAGCGGCCTCATAGGCCAACGCCAGCGTGACGCTATGCATGCCAGCATCCAGCGCCTGAGTGACAACTCCATCGCCCTGCAGCTATATAAACAAGAGCTGGACTACCTCTCCCGCCTCCCCGGCTGGGGAGCACAGGGGCTGGAGATGCATTTCCGTGAGGCGATGACAAAATTTGCCGAGATTGAGCCGCTGACCAACCTCTTCGTCCAGGATCGGCTCCGCGGAAGCCCGCTACTGTTCTTTTCCAATATCCTCGACAGCCTGCTAAAGGATGCCAATCAGCTAGCCGGGGTGCAGCACCACCTGTTGGGAGAAGAGATAGGAGGGGGACTGCATGGGCTAAATCCGGGGCTGTCGCGCGGCATTCTGCACACCT
The DNA here is from genome assembly GCA_050304615.1 of Sedimenticolaceae bacterium. Taxonomy (GTDB): domain Bacteria; phylum Pseudomonadota; class Gammaproteobacteria; order Chromatiales; family Chromatiaceae; genus CBFDBF01. Next base: position 358,825 of record JBNLDW010000011.1, on the reverse strand, counting down.
CTACCCAACTGGCCAACGTGGCAGACTTTGCCGCAGACGGTATCTATCTGCTTCCAGAAACGGTGTCAGATCTGCCACCGGTGGCTGGCATACTTACCCTGGGGGAGGGCAACCCCCTCTCTCATGTACAGCTACTGGCGCGTAACCTCGGCATCCCCAATGTGGCCATAGACAGCAGCCTGCAGTCCAGGCTTACCCCATATGATGGCAAGCCGGTGGTGCTCGCAGTGAGTCCCGCCGGTTCGGTGCGTCTGGAGCTGGACTCCGGGCAGTGGGATGAAATATTCGGTCAAGAGCAGATGGGTGAGGATGCGGTGATCCGTCCCGACTTAGAGAAACTGGATCTGGAGCAGCGCGCCCTGCTGCCCCTCAGCGCCCTGCGAGCCACCGACTCGGGTCGTAGCGTCGGCCCCAAGGCGGCCAAGCTGGGAGAGCTAAAACACCACTATCCCCAGGCGGTGGCCGAGGGATTGGCCATCCCGTTTGGGGTATTCCGGGATCTACTGGAGCAACCCATGGCGGGAGAAAACAAGAGTGTATTCGCCTGGATGGTGGAACAATACGCCATGCTGCGTAAGCTACCGGCTGACAGTGTAGAGCGGCAACAGGCCACCGATAAATTTCGCCAGCGGCTGCAGAACTGGATCAGAGACGCCGATCCCGGCAACGAGTTTCGTACCAAACTGGCCAGCGCCATGCAGCAGGCCTTTGGTAACGATGGCAGCTACGGCGTGTTTGTGCGCAGCGATACCAATGTGGAAGATCTGGCTGGCTTTACCGGCGCTGGGCTGAACCTGACGGTGCCCAATGTGGTTGGTTTTAACAACATATTAGCCGCTATATCCAGGGTCTGGGCCTCACCGTTCAGTGCCCGCGCCTACGCCTGGCGCCAGAGCCATATGGAGCTGCCGCAGCACGTCTATCCCGCCGTACTGCTACTACGCAGTGTCCCCGCAGATAAATCCGGAGTAATGGTCACTCAAGACATCGACAGCGGAGATGCCGGCTGGCTCTCTGTAGCGGTCAACGAGGGCGTCGGTGGCGCAGTAGATGGACAGGCCGCTGAATCCCTGCGCATCAATACTGAAAATGGCCAGGTTCGTCTGCTCGCTCAGGCCACTGCATCGATCCGGCGCAAACCACTACCCGAGGGCGGGGTCAGCAAACTACCGGTAAGTGGCGCTGATACAGTGCTGCTACCGGCCGAGATTGAGCAACTTATTAACCTACATAAGGAGCTGCCTGAGCGCTTCCCCAGTGTAGTCAACGACCGGGGCAAGATCGTCCCGGCGGATATCGAATTTGGCTTTCTGGATGGTAAACTGAAACTGTTCCAGATACGCCCGTTTCTGGAGAGCAAGCGTGCCAGGGGCAGCGCCTTTTTGAACCAGATGGATCAGGGACTGAAAAAGTCTCAGGGAGTTGAGGTGTCAATGCTGAAGATTCCGACCGTGGGATCAAACTAATCCCATTGCGGTCTACTCATTACTAAATATCTTAGGAGCAAGCAGATGACTATCGCACTCAACCCGACACTATATACGGCATCAATCGTCGTACTAGCAGCACTCTCCAGCCCGCTGGCAGCCTATCCGCTGGATGCCTATGAGGAGACTCGCATTCGCCGGGTGGAGGGTTCACGGCTGGCACACGAGGGGGTCATCCGTGGTCGCAAGCAACCAGCCGGGGCGCTGCTACCGCTGGAGAAAGTTAATATACGGCTGGCGGGAAGTGAAAAATCGCTAGAGCTGCCGGCAACCGATCCAACACTGACGGCGCAGATCAAACGGTTGTTGGGTAGCAACCAGGATCGCTACGGTATTGCAGTACTGGATCTGAGTGACCCGGCAAACCCTCGCTATGCAGAGCATCGGGGTGAGATGACCCAAAATGTCGGCAGTGTTGGCAAGATTGTGGTCGCTTTGGCGGTATTCCAGGCCCTGGCCGATATCTACCCGAACGATATCGATGCACGTAAGCGGGTGCTGCGGGAGAGTATTGTAACCGCCGATGAATTTATCAACCACGATCACCACACGGTGCGCATCTGGGATCCGGAGAGCAACAAGATTACCCGCCGAGCAATACGCAAAGGCGATCAGGCCTCACTATGGGAATTTCTTGACTGGATGCTCTCTGCCAGCTCCAATGCCGCCGCTGCCATGGTGATGCAGCAGGCTATGCTGCTATGCCACTTCGGTGAGCGCTACCCGGTTGCCAAAGAAGAGGCTGACCTCTTTCTTGCCACTACCCCACGCGAGGAGCTGACAGAGATATATAAAAAATGCGCAGTTGAACCGATCAGCCGCAACGGGCTGGATGTGAACCAACTACACCAGGGCAGCTTTTTTACCCGCGAGGGCAAGCGTCGGGTCCCAGGAACCGGCCCCAGCTACGCCTCTGCCCGGGAGCTGATGCGCTACTCTTTGGCAATGGAGAAGGGGATGCTGGTAGATGAGTTTTCCAGTCGAGAGATCAAGCGTATGCTCTATATGACCGAGCGTCGCATCCGCTACGCCTCATCCCCAGCCTTGGCGGATTCTGCGGTCTATTTTAAATCAGGATCGCTCTATAGCTGCAGACAGGAGGAGGGGTTTAAGTGCCGCAAGTACCACGGCAATGTCAGGAACTACATGAATTCAGTGGCGATCGTGGAGAGTCCGGCGGGCGAACAGCGTATACACTATATTGTTACGCTGATCTCTAATGTACTACGCAAGAACTCGGCAGTGGATCACCAGACCCTGGCGACCCGCATCCACCGGCTTATGGAGAAGGAACACCCTGCGCCTGTGGCGCCAGAGCCAGCAGCGGTTGAGCCACAATCAGATCATGAATCGGAGCAATAACCTGGCTCAGCCAACGACCACCGTCCTTGTGTTTGGCCAGGCCAACTATAATGTACTTGTGGCCATCCTGCTCAACTAGGGCACCATCAGCATGCCAGGTACGCCAGGTGCCTGACTTGCGATAGATCTTGGCATCTGGCCGATCTGCCAGCCCCTTGACGAACTTATGTTTGATCCCGGGGTGGGAGAGGATCTCTTTCATGCTGCGGGTCAACTTGGGCGATACTAGCTGCCCAGTCTCCAGCAGATAGAAGAAGCGAGACGCCTGGGTAGTGGTAGCGCCGTGTGACAGGTTATGCAGTGGGTCCCGTTTCCAGCTACCCTGCTTGGAGTACTCTTTACCTACCCAGAGTCCACCGTTGTACTGCGGATCATAGAGGCGAAAGCGCGGCAGGGTCAGAATCTCCGCAATCCGGTCGATGCCTACACGCCGGATCATCTTGGCGGCATCGGCATTGGAAGAGAAACGGATCATGTTAGTCAGCGAGTCATGAGTCTCCCGATCCAGGTTCATACGGCCATCATCGATCTCTACGAAGGCGGCCAGCAGGACGGCGATCTTGGGCAGACTGGCTGCGTAGATCATCTCGTCACCATTAAACTCAGCCATCCGCGGATTGGTTGGGTCGGTGATATCGGTCACTGTCAGGGCAAACTGCTTATTGGCTATTGCCTGCTGCAGGCCCAGATCTCGAATCACCTGGCCCACGTCACGCTGCAACCCAGGGTCACGACAATCCCGCAACAGCGGGAATTCGGGATCATCCATAGAGTCTGCCAAGACTGGCATGGTCGTCAGGCTGAGGAGTAACAGGAGTGTGGCGCGAAAGGCTATTTTCATTACGTGACTGGAGATATCCGGTTGCTAATAGCAAAGAGATTTGTGGGAGTATATGATAAAATCGCGCAAAGTCAAGTAAATTATACGTATAAAACAAACAGTTAGGGTAAATTGCTGCAGTGAATCACAAACAATCAGACAAAAAGGGGCAGGCGGGCATCTCACCCATGGCGCGGGCGATAATCCTATTTATCAACTTTTTCCTAATCATCCTCGCCTACTACCACATCAAACCGGCCAGCCGTTCCCTGTTTGTCGAGTATCTTGGGGCCAATCAGCTCCCCTATGTCTGGATCGGCACCGCCCTGTTTCTGGGTACAATAATTGGTTTTTACCACCGTATCGTAGAGCGCCATTCGCGTATCAACGTGGTGCTTGGCAGCTGTATTCTGTTCATCCTGATCCTCGGCGGTTTCTATCTTTTGCTGCTCAACCCCAACGCCATCGGGGCGGTAACGTTCTATGTCTTTGCAGACATATTCAGCGTGGTACTGGTAGAGCAGTTCTGGAGCCTGACCAACACCGTCTTCATCACCCAGGAGGGTAAGCGCTGGTACGGACTTATCGCCACCGGCGGCCTGGTAGGTGGCGTTGCCGGCGGGGTCAGCGCCAGCTTTCTCCTTGAGGTAATGCAGTTCAGCACCCAGGAGTTACTGCTGGTGGCAGCGGCAATCATCGGCCTTATCTTTGGCATCAACCTGCTGATGCATCGTCTCCATATGCTGCGTGAAGCCCCTACCGCGCAACCGCCGATTATCGCCAGCGGCGGCTGGCGGGAGCTGGCAAAAAATCGCTATGTGATGCTGATAGCAGCCCTGCTACTAATCTCCCAGCTGGCTCAACCGCTGGTGGAGTATCAGTTCGTCAAGACCATTGAGCTGACTATTTCCGGACTGGATGAGAGGACCGCCTTCTTCTCCAGCTTTTTTGCCCTGATGGGGGCGGTCTCTATCGGGATAAACCTGTTTATCACCCCAATGATCCACCGCTATCTAGGGGTTATAGCCGGACTGCTGGTACAGCCTATATTGCTGGGCATCTCCTCGTTTGTCTTTTTCGCAGCCGGGACCCTAAATACGGCGGCAGCCATGAAGATCAGCGATCGCGGACTATCCTACTCCATCAATCGCGCCTCCAAGGAGCTGCTCTACGTACCACTTGACGCACTCCACACCTACCAGATCAAGGCGTGGGTGGATATGTTTGGTTACCGTGCATTCAAGGTGTTTGGCTCCCTGCTGATATTGATCCTTACCCAGTGGTTCGACCTGGGCATAGGGTTGGGCCATATAAGCTGGTTGACCATCGCCTGCTGTGTTACCTGGCTGCTGGTAATCTACTATCTTGCCCAGGAGTACCGCCGAGTCACCGACCTGCCACTGCAGGGGTGATCCAGATCCTATGTCCAGCAACGACCTTCAAAATTCAGACATTGTTGCTACCCGCTTTGCCATCCTGACTGCAGTGGTGATCATCGCCCACCAGGTGGCTGGCAAGGCTACCAGGGATGCACTGTTTCTCACCCATTTTGATGTTACCGACCTGCCTAAGGCGGTAATCCTGGGGGCCGTATGCTCTATCGGGGCAGTGATGCTGATCTCCCGCCTGATGACCAGACGCGGCCCGGCACGGGTCATCCCCCTCGCCTTTGCCCTAAGCGCGCTGCTGTTTGTGCTTGAGTGGTATCTGCTGGATACTGCTCCACGCCTAGTGGCCATGGCGCTCTATCTGCATATGTCGATGTTTGGCGCCGCCCTTATTAGTGGCTTTTGGTCGGTGTTCAACGAACGCTTTGACCCCCATAGTGCGAAACTCATTGTCGCCAGGATTGCGGCAGCGGCCACCCTGGGAGGGCTGGCCGGAGGTTTGATCGCCGAACGGGTCTCCGCATTTACTGATATCCGTACCGTGTTGCTGGTACTTGGGGCGGCCCATCTGGCCAGTATGTTCACCCTGCTGGGAATGGCACGCTCGGCGACAGACTCACCGCCTGCGCAACCGGTCGAGCAGGGCATGTCTGGTATTCAGGCCTTACGGCAGACGCCGTACCTCCAGCGTATGGGGCTACTGCTGGTACTGGGGGCGGTCGCAGCCGCACTCCTGGACTACGCCCTGAAATCGGAGGCGGCCGCCCGCTTCACCTCCAGCGAATCCCTGATCGGCTTCTTTGCCATGTTCTACGCCATCTCTGGCGGCGCGGCATTTGTCCTGCAAACCACCCTTGGCAAGCGGGCGCTAAAACGCCTTGGTCTAGGCGGAACCATTGCACTTGTCCCGGCCACGGTCATGATCACCGGCTTTATCGGCGTCTCTTTGACCAACATCTGGACAGTGGTCGTACTACGTGGGGCGCAGACTGCGATGAGCAACTCCTTCTTCCGTTCGGGCTTTGAGCTGCTCTACTCCCCGGTTGCCCGGGAGAAGAAGCGGGCAGCTAAATCTATCATCGATGTCGGTGCCGATCGCCTGGGAGATATGTTGGGTGGTGGGCTTATCCTGCTGTTGCTGCTACTGATCCCGGATCTTCCGACCTCGCTGGTGATCGGTCTAGCCATTATTGTGGCGGGGCTGGCCCTGCTGGTGATCCGCAAACTGAAGCAGGGCTATGTCTCTCAACTGGCCACCAGTCTGCGCAGCAACCAGGCCGAGGTCACTGCCGATGTGCTGATTGAACCGAGCGCCGGACTAACCGCTACCGAGGCAGAACCAGGGACAAAGTGGCAGCCTGCAAGAGCGACTGGCAGCGTACAGATCGGTGCCCCAGTTACAAGAGAAGCGGCCCCTGCCGCACTCAGCGACTCCATGCTCACCACCATCTCTGACCTGCGTTCCAACGATCCCGTCAGGATGAGAAACGCCATCAACGCCAGCCCCCTTAACCCGCTGCTGGTATCCCACATCATTCCGCTACTCGGCTATGAGGAGTTGGCCCAGGAGGCGCAACAGTGGCTGGAGAGCATCTCTGTCGGTATCGAGGGAGAGTTGGCAGATGCCCTGCTCAACCCCGGATATCTCCCCAGCGTGCATCTCCACCTGACCGAAGTATTGGAAAACATTGGCAGCCAGCGGGCACTGTATGGGCTGTTATCAGGCCTGCAGGCAAAACAGTACGCGCTCCGCCATGCATGCGCCATGAGTCTGCACCGCCTCACTGCGGCCAAGCCGGAGCTGGACATCCCCAGCCGCCCGGTATTGATTGCGGTACAGTTCGAACTGGAGGCCGAGAACAACTGGGCTATGGTGCCGGTTGGCGCAAACACCAAGGGGCTGGAGCATATCTTCTCCCTATTGGCGCTGACCCAGGAGCGAGAGGTCATGGATAGCTGTTACCAGGCACTGGCAGGTAGTGACCGCACCCTGCACGGCACAGCGCTGGAGTACCTGGAGAATGTGCTGCCCGATGAGATTCGGATCCTGCTATGGCGCCATATCGAGGGGACAGCCAAGATCACCAGGAGTAACCGTGACCAGCAAGAGTTGGCTGATCGGCTACTCAACTCCGGCCGGGGGTCGCCTCCTGCACAGCACAAAGCTAGCAAGCCAGCGAGTGAACAACCAACACCGCCGCAGCGACATACCGTTATCAGCCTGTACGGCGAGATCGACCTGGCGGTTGCCCCCATGGTCAGCAAGCAATTTCTGGAGATCATGGGCCAGGGTAAAAATCTGGTAGTGGATTTTTCCCAGGTCAGTTATATCGACAGCTCTGGCATATCCAGTTTAGTGGAGGGGCACCAGTATGCCCAGTCGCACGGCCTGGAGTTTGCCCTCGCCGGTTTGGGTGAGGTCCCCATGAGGGTGCTGCAACTCTGCAATATGGACCAGATCTTTACCATCTACAAATCACCAACTCCGCCAGAGTGACATGCTCCGCTTAGACCAACTCGGCCTGCGGCGCGGGCCTCGGCTCCTGTTTGCAGATGCCACCTTTACCATCCATCCGGGACAGCGGGTCGGGGTGACCGGTGCCAACGGCAGTGGGAAATCGAGCCTGTTTGCCCTGATCCTGGACGAGCTCCAGGCCGATGCTGGCGAGCTGCGCCGCCCAGCCGATTGGGTCATCGCCCACGTTGCTCAGGAGACCCCTTCCGACACCCGCCCGGTTATTGAGTATGTACTGGATGGTGACCAGGAGCTGCGGCAGATTGAGCAGGAGCTGCGGCAGGCAGAGGAGCACCCCCAACAGGGCGAGCGCCTAGCCACGCTGCACAGCCAGCTGGAGAACATCGATGGCTATACCGCCCGCTCCCGTGCCTCCCGGTTGCTCCATGGTCTGGGCTTCAATCCAGGAGAGGATGAGCGCCCGGTCGACAGCTTTTCCGGTGGCTGGCGGATGCGGCTGAATTTGGCCCGCGCCCTGATGTGCCGCTCCGACCTGCTACTGCTGGATGAGCCGACCAACCACCTGGACCTGGATGCCGTAATCTGGCTGGAGGAGTGGTTGAAGGGGTACCCCGGCACCCTGCTACTGATCTCCCATGACCGCGATTTTCTGGACGGTGTCAGCACCCACATCGCCCATATAGAGCAGGGCCACTTCACCCTCTACACTGGCAACTACTCCGCCTTTGAGCATATACGCGCCGAGCGTCTGGCCCATCAGCAGTCATCGTTTGTTCGCCAGCAGCAAGAGATCGCCCATATCCGCAGCTATGTGGAACGCTTCCGCGCCAAGGCAACCAAGGCACGGCAGGCCCAGAGTCGGCTCAAGGCACTGCAACGCATGGAGCTCATCGCCCCGGCCCATGTAGACTCGCCCTTCCACTTTAGCTTCAAGCAGCCGAAGAAAAACCCACGCCCGCTATTGCGGCTGGAGGATGCGGCCACCGGATACGACAACAAGACTATCCTCCAAGGGGTTAATCTTACACTGGTGCCGGAGGATCGCATTGGGCTGCTGGGACATAATGGGGCCGGTAAATCGACCCTGATAAAACTTCTGGCAGATAACCTATCCCTCACTAGCGGCCAACGGCACAGCGCCCAGGATCTTGCCATTGGCTACTTTGCCCAGCATCAGATGGATCAACTCCACCCCGAACACTCCCCGCTGGAGCACCTGCTGCAGCTCGACCCCAAGGCCAGCGAACAGTCCTGCCACAACTATCTGGGCAGCTTTGGCTTCTCTGGCGAAACGGTCGACCGCCCGACTGCACCCTTCTCTGGAGGGGAGAAGGCGCGCCTGGTACTGGCGCTCCTGATCTACCAGCGGCCCAATCTGCTGCTGCTGGATGAGCCCACCAACCACCTCGACCTGGAGATGCGACATAGCCTAAGTCAGGCGTTGCAGGAGTACAGCGGGGCGATGGTGGTAGTCTCTCATGACCGTCACCTGCTACGCACCTGCACCGACCAACTGTTTCTGGTCAACGCTGGCGGGATAGAGGAGTTTAAAGGCGATCTGGACGACTACCCGCGCTGGCTGGCCGATAACCGCAGCGTAGAGGAGGGTGACAACAACCGGGCGGCCGCCCCAGAACATGGCGCTGCAGCCCGCAAAGAGCGCAAACGCAGAGAGGCGGAACAGCGTCAGCGGCTCAACCCACTGCGCCAGACAGGGGCACGACTGGAGAAGGAGCTGGCCGAGCTGACCAAGAGCCAGGCCGAACTGGAACAACAACTGGCAGACCCCGATATCTACAGCGACGAGAATAAGGAAGCGCTACAACAGCTACTCAAGGAGAAGCGCCATATCGACACCAGACTGGTCGCGGTCGAAGAGGAGTGGCTACAGACCGTAGAGGAGATAGAGGCACTTCAATCCTAAGCGGACGTCAGGGGGACGGACTGATAACTCCATCTCTTTTGTCCTAAAAATAAATGCGTCCCCTTTTTTCTTCCGCTTGTCTCGCATTTGCTTTTCCATAAAGAAAACAGATAGCTATATCATATTATTTACGGTAGGCTTGGCAGCGCATTTTTAGGAAAATAAAGATTAATCTTCTGGATTTGCCACCCCCTTCGTGAGATGGGTTCGGAAAGCTACGGATCTCCTGGAATAACCATAGGAGCACAAGGATGACAGCCGGGCTGCATAAGGAGATTTGGTATGCATATTTCTGAACTAAAAAGGAGTTTCTCATATGAAAATAGCACTGAACAACACCCTGAAGTCTGCTGCAGCGGCGATATTGCTGCTTGCATCCACTAGTGCATCCGCAGCTACTGTAGCTGATGTAGCCTTCGTTATTGATCAGTCAGGAAGTATGGACGGAGAATTTGCCTGGTTGAGCAATTCAATTTCGACTATTAGCCAGAGCATTGCTGATGCTGGGATTACTGCCCGTTATGCAGTTTCCGGGTATGAAAGCGCGTTTGGCACCGCTGACTCAAGAAATATTTATAGTGACTTCAGTAGTGATATCAATAATGTTATTAATGCGACAACCGGTGTATCGACATATGGTTACCGCGAATACAGTTATGACGCGGCAGTCGCAGCGACGACTGGATTTAGTTGGAACAGTGCTGCCGCCAAGGTGATTATCCTCATAACTGATGAAGGATCACCACAGTCTGGAGAAATTAACACTGAAACAGGCGTTGGAGCCATCATGAGCGATGGAAGCTTTCTTTTAAATGTAATTGCCCGCGAGAGTGATAACGCAAGCTGGGATGATGCGGTATATAGTACCACTGATGGATATTTAGGGTTCTTCGATCTGGACTATCTCAGAACAGATGCGGCTGGCTTTACTCAAGACTTCACCGATGCCAAGATCACCGAAATTATCAATGCCCCAGCAGTACCAATACCAGCAGCCGTATGGCTATTCGGTTCTGGTCTTATGGGATTGATAGGCTTTGCCAAAAAACAAAAAGCTGCATAAATTCAGCGCAGCAAAATGCAGAAACAACCCCGCCATTTAGGCGGGGTTTTTATTAGAATATAAAAGAGGACGCATTAATTATTTCATTCTTTACGTTTATGTGAAAACCGAACATTTCTGGAAAATCCAATCAGTCCTAATAGGCCAGATCCGAAGAGCCATACTGCTGCAGGGATCGGGACAGGCGCAGCGAACGGGGAACCGTCGACGAGTGTTCCAGGAGAATAATTACCGACAGAGCCTGCAGCTGTCGGGTAATAACTGGGGTCAGATACAAATTAAAAGACCCTGAACCATATCATTGGTCATAACTTTCGATTAACAGGATAGATATCAAGGATCAAGTACTCTGACCTAAATCCCGAGCAGCAACATGTTAAAACAGCCCCGCCATTTAGGCGGGGTTTTTATTAGAATATAAAAGAGGACGCATTAATTATTTCATTCTTTGCGTTTATGTGAAAACCGAACATTTCTGGAAAATCCAATCAGTCCTAATAGGCCAGATCCGAAGAGCCATACTGCTGCAGAACAAAAAAAGGGGACGCATTTATTTTTTCTCATTGAGTTCCTCAAACTTGGCCGCCATCGTAGGATTGCGTCGGGTCAATTTTTTTACCGTAACATCCTGCGATATTTAGGGTCAGTGTAAAAACTCAACCCGTGCTTTAATATAAGTTTTTACACTGACCCCAAATATCCGATAGCGCACCACTCCGACCTTCCAGTTTATTAACGTATGCCGCTTGTCTTCCATTGACCCGCTTCATCATTGCCGACAATGTCATAGCGTCGTTTCCTGGCTCAGCAATTATGTGTATATGGTTCGTCATTAAGCACCATGCGTATATCTTTATTCCCAGCTCTCTTTTCCATTCCTTCAGGTTTTCAAGATAGTGTCGGTAATCTTGATCTCCCAAAAACACCGCATTGCGGTTATGCCCTCTCTGTACTATATGGTGCGGACAATTTGGCACCAATATCCTTGCCTTCCTTGGCATAGCTAACTCCTTTTAGCTTAAAAATAAATGCGTCCCCTTTTTTCGCTTTTTCCTTTTATATCCTAAAAATAAATGCGTCCCCTTTTTTCCCTTCTCATAAAAATCTCTTGATATATTCAAGGTATTTTGGTTCTTCATCATAAAATACTTCCTCACCACCATTCATATAAGCGCATGCCAGTTCAGTTTTTGCCTTTTTCATATCACCCAACTCAAAATAAATTTGCCCACGTCTCAATCTAATATACTCACTTGCTGCTGCACCAGGACATAACAATACATCTGAAAAAACTTCTCTAGCTTTGTCAAAATCACTTTGCACCCAATAAACATCACCAATAGCCGATAAAATGCTGGTTGACAAATCATGCTCATAAAACGGGGATGGCAATAAACTAAGTGCAAAACGATACATTTTTAAAGCTTTTTTATAATCTCCTAGACCTAAAGCAATATCGGCCTTAGAAATCACTTCCTGCACATCGCTTTCATTCATTTCAATATCTCACATGCTGTCAAATGATGCTTCTACTTCACTGGATCTAAGTATTTCTCAATAAGCTTAGCACCACGCGACCTATTTCTAGAAAAATGCTCCAATTCGTAATTATTAGGATCCAGCATCCACTCTCTCACTTCCTTACTCCTTGGCCCATAATATCGACCAGTCTCATTCCACCATTTCACTGCATCTATTTTATGCCCCATTTCCATTTCACCTAGTGAATACCATATCCCATCTTGACCCTTCACTATTATATTCCCATCACCAAGATCTTTAACTTTTCCTTCCGCTTTCATTCTCTCTATAACCGTCCTGCCTGTTCTGGAGATTTTACCAGGAGTATTACCAAGATACTTCTTACGTTTGTTAACAACTTTTTTTGCTTTAGCCGTTATCTCTGCCGCCTCACCGGATATTTAGGGTCAGTGTAAAAACTCAACCCGTGCTTTAATATAAGTTTTTACACTGATAATCCTCTAGCCAGCCTCCTCGCAGCCAGTTGTTAAACTGGCTGCTCTTGACATAATGAGGAGACTGACATGACACATCGATATTTGGGGTCAGTGTAAAAACTCAACCCGTGCTTTAATATAAGTTCTTACACTGGCCCCAAACACCATTGCGAGCAAGATCATATAAGTCTCTGATATATTTGATATTTAGGGTCAGTGTAAAAACTCAACCCGTGCTTTAATATAAGTTTTTACACTGACCCCAAATATCAAGTTTTTACACTGACCCCAAATATCCCCAAATATCCGAGAAATATACCCTGGCCCAATTGTTAGTACAATTTTGGAAAATTACCTGCTTCCAGCTGAGTAATCACCTTCTTCGCCTCCGCGGTTCGTTCGTTAGTGCAGAAACCTTTAATGCTCTTGCTTTGCAAATGATGAAACATGACTCCATTCATGTCGTGAACAAACTCGTCATGCCCATACTCGTTTATCATATTTTTGATTACAGTATTTTTGTCAAATTTGATACCACATGTCATTGCAGCGCCAGATCTAGACCAAGCATATTGTAGGTTTGGGTCCCAACCCATGGCATCAACGCCTGTGAACCCATGTTGATAATGATACTCATATACCTCGGGCTTTATCGAGCGTGCTGTCATCCCGCCTTTACCAGAGTATCCAGTTGTGACGCAACCAGTTACAAAAAACGCATTAATTAACGCAATTACAATAATTGATCTCTTCATGACTTTCCTCTCCCTATGTAGTTTTAACACCAGGTCAAACTGCAAACATTTGAAAAAAGGGGACGCTTTTATTTTTTCTCATTGAGTTCCTCAAACTTGGCCGCCATCGTAGGATTGCGTCTGGTCAATTTTTTTACCGTGACATCCTGCGCCTTGTCGTTTGCGAGACGAAGATTCCGATCAGTGCTAAGTAGAGCGTCTTTCGTCTTCTGCAGGTGATCTATTGACTTATCAATCTCATCGATTGCCGTTTGAAATTTTCTTGATGCAAGATCATAGTTCTTCCCGAATGCGGTCTTGAATTTATCCAGGTCGCTTTCGAAATTTGTGACGTCGATATTCTGCGCCTTAACCAGAGCAAGCTCTGACTTGTATTCCAGCGAGTTCATCGCCGCGTTACGCAGTAGTGTAATAATGGGAAGAAAAAACTGCGGCCGCACGACATACATCTTCGGGTAGCGGTGAAACACGTCAACGATTCCGGTGTTATATAGCTCGCTGTCGGGCTCGAGCAGGGAGACCCGCACCGCGTACTCGCACCCCTTCTCGGTGCGATCCTTATCGAGTTCCTTTAGAAAGTCTTCGTTCTTTTTCTTCGTTGCGGTGGTATCGCCTTCGTTTTTCATCTCAAACATTATTGAAACGATTTCGGTACCTGCCTCGTCCGAGTCGCGAAAGATGTAGTCACCCTTGCTACCAGTCCTTGCGTCATTGTCCTTCTCGAAATAGGCCCGCGGAAAGGCCGTCGCTCGTAAACGGTTAAACTCAGTCTCGCAATGCTGTTCAAGAGTTTCGCCAACCATCTTGGTTGACAGGCGTGCCTTCATATCTCTGAGACGCTCAATTGCATCGTCACGGTCCTTGATCTGTGTCTCGTACTTGTCCTTTAGTGACTTCTCGGCGAGTTGCTTTTCAAGTTCCACTTGCTTAAGGCCGTTCTTTAGTTCATCGCGTTCCTTCTCGACCACGCTGACTGCCTCAGTGATTGCAAGCTTCTGTGCAACCTCGTTGGCACTGAGCTTCGCTTTTAGCTCTTGAATCTCAGCATCCTTAGCCGTGGCAGCACTCTGCATTTCGCTACCGACTTGTACCCTGACGAGCTCAACCGCATTTCGCTTATCCTTCTCGGCCAGCTCTAGTCTCTCATGCAACTGACGCTCGAACTCGCTGTCGCGAACCTGCTTGAGAATGTCCGCATACCCAGCTTCGTCAATCTTGAATGCCTTTCCGCAGTGTGGGCAGATGATTTCATGCATGTCTAATTCATCCCCTCATCGTTGTGGGCTACAGTTCTGCATAGATTTCGGCTATTCCTTTATCGCCACTAGACAGACGCCTTCCCGGCGTGACAAAACACATAGTGAGATTTAAACATGTGTATAGAGTGCACACTACTACAAATCCACTCAAGGCATAAATAGCGACACCAGATCGTTCAGAAAGCGGCGTCCGTCGGCAGTCGGTCGAATCGACTCTGCTGAGTAGTGTAGTAGCCCCTGCTCCACCGCCTGCTGCAGCCGCTCCTCTACCGCCTCCAGCCCGAGGCCGGTACGTTGGGTGAATAGCTCTGACAGCACTCCTTCGTGTAGCCGCAGGGCGTTTAGCATGAACTCTGTTATCAGATCTGCCGGCCCTAGCCATCTACTGCCAGCAATAGCAGCGGCAGTCCCAGCCTGTGCCAGATAGCCCTCTGGACTGCGCCGCCGCCAGCGGCGCTCAACCCGTCGATCGGAATGGGTGATCTTGCCATGGGCCCCGGCACCGATACCAAGATAGTCGCCAAACTGCCAGTAGTTGCGATTGTGGCGACACTCCTTCCCCTCCCGGGCAAAAGCAGAGACCTCATATTGCCGATAGCCCGCCTCTGCCAGCGCCTGCTGTCCGCTCGACTCTATCTGCCACAGGAGATCCTCGTCTGGCAGGGCAGGGGGGGCTTTGTGGAAGCGGGTGTTTGGTTCCAGGGTAAGCTGATAGTAGGAGATGTGGCTGGGGTTTAGGGCGGTGGCGGTTGCCACATCTGCCAGCGCCTGCTCCAGGGTCTGCCCAGGCAGCCCAAACATTAGGTCGAGATTAATATTGTCGAAGCCGCAATCCAAAGCCTTCTCTACTGCGGTTAGCGCCTCCTGTCGACTGTGGATACGCCCCAGGGCCTGTAGCTGCCCGTCGGCAAAGCTCTGGATACCGATAGATAGCCGGTTGACCCCGGACTGTCGATACTGCCGGAACCGCTCGGCCTCGACCGCCCCTGGATTGGCCTCAAGCGTCACCTCCATATCGGGGCTGCAACCGATGCCCCCCCGCACCCCCTCCAGCAGCCGCCCGATGGCCTCGCCCGAAAACAGGCTGGGGGTGCCGCCACCGATAAAGATAGTGTTCAGATTGCGCCCGGCAACCAGCGGCAACTCCAGTTTCAGATCGGACAGGAGCGCACCTATATATGCATCCTCATCCAGCTCCCCATCGACGCTGTGGGAGTTGAAGTCGCAGTAGGGGCACTTGCGAACACACCAGGGGAGGTGGATGTAGAGGGCCAGGGGGATCATCCTAGCAACCACTGTTGGTCAGGATCATGCCACCCCCCTTTGCCCCCTTCTACAGTCAGCTCTTATCCCGCGCCTCAAGATAGGCTAGCTCCGAGATGCCGCTCCACCGTTTTGCCTGCTGATAATAACTATTGTAAGAGTCGAACACCTTTTTCGAGAAGGCGTCCTTGGCGGCCAGCTCAGCCACCACCTCTTCAGACAGCTGGCGCAGCTTCTGCACCACATCTGCCGGATAGGGCCGCATATCCACCTTGTGTTCGCCCAGCAGGGTCTCCAGGGCCGCCGGGTTACGCGCAGTATATTCGGATAGTAGATCCTGGTTAACCACCTTGCAGGCGTTCATGACGATAGATTGGAGGTCGGCCGGTAGTGCCTTGAGTGCCTTCTGATTGATCATAGCCTCGAGTATGGTGCCCGGCTCATGGAAGCCCGGATAGTAGTAGTACTTGGCCGCCTTAAAGAGACCGAAGGCGAGGTCATTGTAGGGCCCAACCCACTCGGTGGCGTCGATAGCACCCGACTGCAGCGAGGTAAACAGCTCACCACCAGGCAGACTGACCGGGATACCACCGGCCCGCTTCAGCACCTCTCCCCCGAGTCCGGGGATACGCATCTTCAACCCCTTGAGATCCTCCAGACTGTTGATCTCCTTGTTGAACCAGCCGCCCATCTGCACCCCGGTATTACCGGCAGGCGCCGGTACCAGACCGAAATTGGCATACAGCTCGCTCCACAACTCCAGGCCGCCGCCATGGTACATCCAGCCATTCATCTCCTGGGCGGTAAGTCCAAACGGCACGGTGGAGAAGAACTGGGCCGCCTCGCTCTTACCCTTCCAGTAGTAGGCAGAGCCATGCCCCATCTCGGCGGTACCGCGAGAGACCGCATCGAACACCTCAAATGCCGGCACCAACTCCTTGGCCCCATACACCTTGACCGACATACGGCCACCGCTCATCTCGCCAATCAGTGCTGCTAGGTTGTTGGCCGCCGTCCCCAGACCGGGGAAGTTCTTCGGCCAGGTGGTAACCATCTTCCACTGAATCTTGGCCTCTGCGTGGGCCGCGCCCACTCCAGCCAGCCCCGCGCCTAGCGCCAGGGAGCCACCACCCACCCTCTTTATAAAATCACGGCGTTGCATAATATTTCCCCCTATTGCGATGTTTAAAGATTACGAAACAGCCTGTAGGTTGGCATATGCTACCACCAACCACTTGGCCCCCAGTCCTTTAAAGTTGACTTGCACCCTGGCACTGCCGCCATCACCCTCCATATTCAACACCACCCCCTCACCAAATTTGGGATGTACTACCTGCTGCCCCAGTTTAAATGCACTCGACTCCTCGACAAACTTGCGCGACCCCCTCGGGGCAATAAAAGAGTGCTGCACTCGGGTAGGCCGGGCACGGATCTCCTCCACCAGTTCGGTCGGAATCTCCCGCAGAAAGCGAGAGGGCAGCGGATGCATCTCAGAACCGTGCAACCGCCGACTCTCCGCGTGGGTGAGGTATAGCTCCTGCATGGCGCGGGTCATCCCCACGTAGCAGAGCCGGCGTTCCTCCTCCAGCCGCTCTGGGTCGTCGCTGGACATACGGTGGGGAAACAGCCCCTCCTCTACGCCGCCGATAAAGACCAGCGGAAACTCCAGCCCCTTGGCGGAGTGCAGGGTCATAAGCTGGACACTCTGTTCATACTCCTCCGCCTGCTGCTCACCCGCCTCCAGGGCGGCGTGGGACAGAAAGCTGTCCAGCTCCGACATCGTAGGCTCCGGATCACTACCTGCGTTCGTGCCAACAGTGCCATCCGGCTCCTGTAGGGAGAATGGTTCCGGCATCTCATAATCAAACTGGCGGGCGGCATTGACCAGCTCTTCCAGGTTCTCGATCCGATCCGGCCCCTTACCGTCACGCGACTTCTCAAAATGCTCTACCAGGCGGCTCTGTGCGATCACGTGGGCGGCCTGTTGCTGTAGCTCCATCTTCGCAGTGGCCGCAGCCAACTCCTCGATCAGTTCGACAAAGCCACGCAGGGCGTTGGCCGCCCGCGGCGTCATACCGTCACCC
Source organism: Sedimenticolaceae bacterium (assembly GCA_050304615.1). Taxonomy (GTDB): domain Bacteria; phylum Pseudomonadota; class Gammaproteobacteria; order Chromatiales; family Chromatiaceae; genus CBFDBF01. The sequence continues at coordinate 340,986 of JBNLDW010000011.1, read as the reverse complement.
TGTAGTAGCTCGGTAGCGGCCTGCCACAGGGGGCAACCGAAATCGCGAGCGTGCCCCCTGATCGCCTCCAGGGTGCGTGCACCGATTCCCCGTGGAGGCTGGTTTACTGCCCGCTCAAACGAGGGATCATCATGGCGATTGGAGACCAACCGCAAATAAGCCAGAGCATCCTTGATCTCTGCCCGCTCAAAGAAGCGCAGCCCGCCGTAGACCCGATAGGGGATGCCCGCCTGAATCAATCCCTCTTCAAACAACCGGGACTGGGCAGTGGTGCGGTAGAGGATTGCTATCTCTGACCGCTGCCGCCCGGCAGTGATGGCGTGGCGAATCCGCTCTAACACAAAGCGCGCCTCATCTACCTCGTTAAAGGCGGCATACACCCTGATCGGATCGCCCTCCCCATCCTCCGTCCAGAGACTCTTGCCAAGACGGGTAGCATTATTGGCAATCACCGCGTTAGCCGCGGCCAGGATGTTGCCGCTGGAACGGTAGTTCTGCTCCAGGCAGATCGCCCTGGTATTGGGGTAGTCCCGCTGAAAATCGCGGATGTTCGCCACCCTGGCGCCACGCCAGCCGTAGATGGACTGGTCATCATCCCCAACCACGAACAGGATATCCCTGTTGCCCGCCAACAGCCTCAGCCATGCGTACTGGATGGTATTGGTATCCTGAAACTCATCCACCAAAATATGCGAAAAGCGCGCCTGGTAGTGTCCCAGGATATCTGGGCGATCCCGCCACAGCTCATGGGCCCGCAGCAGCAGTTCGGCAAAGTCCACCGATCCAGAGCGGTTGCAGACATCCTCATATGCCTGGTAGATCTGGATCATCTGGCGCTCATATAGATCCCCCCTATCATCCAGGTGTTGGGGACGACGCCCCTCATCCTTCTGCTGGTTTATAAACCACTGGGCCTGACGCGGCGGCCAACGCGTCTCATCCAAATTAAGCTCCCGGATAATCCGTTTTAGCAGCCGATGTTGATCATCAGAGTCAAGTATCTGAAAGTTTTGCGGCAGGTTTGCCTCCTGCCAGTGGGAGCGCAACAGGCGATGGGCCAGACCGTGAAACGTCCCCACCCACATGCCGCCGACCGGCTCCTCCAGTAGATGCTCAATCCGGTGGCGCATCTCCCGCGCCGCCTTGTTGGTAAAGGTGACGGCCAAAACCCCCCAGGGAGAGGCCCCCTCTACCCGGATCACCCAGGCGATACGATGGACCAGCACCCTGGTCTTGCCTGAACCGGCTCCAGCCAGCACCATGGTGCTGCCAGGCGGCGCGGTAACCGCCTCTCGCTGCACCTCATTTAGTCCATCTAAAATATGGGAGACATCCATCCGCCCATTCTAACCCGGATGGCCTCCAAGGATAGGGGTTCAGACACACGTTGGGAGATCTACCGCTGGTAGGGGAGGGATACGGTTACGCCAAAAGCTGTTCCGACTCTCTAATCTCCAGGGAGGCTGCCGTCAGGATTTTTAGGCTCTGCTCCGGCCCCAGCTCACCCAGACCCAGTCTGGCCAGCGCCGGAACCTTATCCATTGGAGGAACCTGCGGCGTATGACTGCCGCCGATAAAGCTATGCAGCTGCGCTACAATTACCAGATCGCAATAATCTGGTTTTGCTGGGCCTTCTCGCATCCACTCTTCCGCCTCCAGGGCGGCGATAATAAACTCCTGGGGAAACCCCCACTTCCTCAGAATTGAGCTACCAATGGGGCCACGCAGGTGGGAGATCGCATGATCTATTGCCTTGGGATCAGTCGCAAAATCTGGATACTGTGCCACTTGGTGCAGAATGGCCGCCACCCCGATATCGTGCAGCAACCCAATCAACATAGCCTCCTCCGGCTTAAAGCGTCGATCTCGCAGGGCCAGCACGTGACAGATGGCCGCCACCCTGTTGCTGTGATGCCACAGCTCTCGCATCCGCTGTTGCAGCGCCAGGGATTTAACCCTAAACAGTTCCCACACAACGTAGGCCAGAACCAGATTGTGAGACACCCTCATCCCTAATCGAACCACCGCATCACTACAGCTGGTCACCGGGTCGCTGCCCCCATAATAGGCGCTGTTGGCCGCCCCGATGAGCTTGGCAGTGATGGCCGGATCGGCCTGGACAATCTTAGCGATGGTATGGGCATCAGAGGTCTCGTCCTGCACCGCCCGTCCCACCCGGAGGGCCACATCCGGCAGCGATGGCAGCACCAGCTGATTATGCTCCAGGGCATCTAGCAGGGCTCGTGTCAAACCATCTTCTGTGTCACCGCCATTCACATTGAGAGAGCCTTCAGCTATCTCGTAGCCCTGCAGTTGTCGATTTTCAACCACCTGCGATAGAACTCGCGGCATCAACTCACAAGGGACCCGCAGGTAGTGCACCTCGTTGATCGCCGTCACCCTAAACTGCCGTGGGATCAGCCTGGCTAGAGGTTGGCTCGCCTGTTTCGTACCCCCGGTGATCTCACTCTCGCCACCATCAGGGTCCTCCATCAGTACCTGCCCCTTGAGCAAAAAGAGCTGAAACGGCTCTCTGTCGCCATACTCCAGTAGCAGCTCATCGTGCTGCCCAACCTCAACCCTGAGGCCACTAGCCAGCAACTCAAGCTGCTCGGGGTTGAGTCCGTTGAATGGCGACAACGACCGCAACGTCTTGATATCAACGGGGTATGAGGGTCTGGTCATGCGTCCAATCTGGCCTTAATAGAGGTTATATTGCAGTTTCCTGCTACAAGCATAGCAGGATGTTGCAAACAAACACGGCCCTCTAATTGAGACGCAGGGTCCCGCTAAGTTGGCTAACCGACTGCAGATCATGGCGCCGCAGGTAGTCACTAATCCCGCGGTTGATCTCCTGGCAGATCAGAGGATTGTAAAACAGGGCTGTACCAACCCCCACGGCGGTCGCACCGGCGATCAAAAACTCCAACGCATCTTCGGCACAGCTGACCCCACCCTGGCCGATAATAGGCACATTATGTTCACGGCAGACCTGATAGACTTGATGCACCTTGAGCAGAGCAACCGGCTTTATTGCTGGGCCGGATAGCCCGCCCTGATTATTGCCGATCACTGGCGAGCGGCTCTCTGCATCAATAGCCATTCCCATAAGTGTATTGATCACAGAGAAGGCATCAGTGCCCGCTTCGAGACAACGCCGGGCATTTGCGGCAATATCGGTCTGATTGGGTGACAGCTTGGTTATCAACGGTTTGGTGGTAACGCTACGGCATGCTGCTACTACCCGGGCCGACATCTCTGGATCATTACCAAAGACAGCACCTCCCTCTTTTACATTGGGACAGGAGATGTTGATCTCTATGGCATCTATTGGGGAGTCATCAAAGCGCTGGGCCACCGCAACATACTCCTCAACGCTTGAGCCGGATATATTGGCGATAAACCTAGTCTCACTAAAATCGAGACCCGGAAGAATCTCCGTTACTACCGTCTCAACCCCTGGGTTCTGTAGCCCGATGGAGTTCAGCATCCCGCTGGGGGTCTCATATACCCGGTGTGGGGGATTCCCCAAACGCGGCTCCAGGGTGGTCCCCTTCAGGCATACCGCTCCGGCGTCACTGTTGGAAAAACCCTTGATCCGCGTATACTCTTCGCCGAACCCCACACAGCCGGAAAGCAGTACCAGCGGGGTACTGAACTGAAGCCCGCAAAACTCAACGGCCAAGGGTGTCTTGGTTGTCTCTGTCATAAACGGTAGATTAACAGTTATGTTCCATGTAGTGCTATATGAGCCGGAGATTCCGCCCAATACCGGCAATATCATACGCCTATGCGCCAACAGTGGCAGCACCCTGCACCTCATTCACCCCCTGGGGTTTAAACTGGATGAGAAAAGCCTGCGCCGGGCTGGAATGGACTATGCGCAACTGACCGGGGTACTGGAACACGCATGCTTCAGTGACTTCATTCAACAGCAGCAGCCAACCCGACTTTTTGCCTGCTCTACCCGCGGCTCCAGACCCTATGCCGATGCTATGTTCCAGCCAGGCGACGCCCTCCTGTTTGGCCCTGAGACACGTGGCCTACCCCAATCCCTACTGGATGAACTCCCGCCGGAGCAGTGCCTCGCTATCCCCATGTACCCGCATAATCGCAGCCTAAACCTCTCCAATGCCGTGGCGATCATACTCTATGAGGCGTGGCGACAGCAGGGGTTTGCCTACAGAGATATAGACTATGGGCTATAGTGTAGGAACAAAAACCCAGCATGCCCGATGCGCAAAGGCACCTAACGTTGATGCCAATCAGGAAAAGACGGCATAATAGGCGCCCCATGATGTATTGACAGGTTATTTACTAATGCGACAAAAGGACGATACTAGGTTCACCCCGCTGGTTCAGGGCCGCCTGAATGAGAACATGAACCACCTGCCTCCGTTAGCACTGGATGCGGAAGGGATAGCCAAGTGTTTTCGCCAATACTTCATCTATACCCTGGGGCGAAACAAGGAATGTAACAACACCTACTACCCCTATGTGGCCCTGGCGATGACAGTACGCAACCGCTTGATGGAACGCTGGCAGAGGACCGCTGAGGCCTACCATACTGCGGACTGCAAACGCACCTACTATCTCTCACTGGAGTTTCTGATGGGACGCGCCTTGGGCAACGGCATGCTCAACCTCGGGATCACTGATGCGGCGACAGAGGGTCTGTATCATCTCGGCTTAGTAATGGAAGAGATCGCCGAGGGAGAACCCGATGCCGGCCTGGGCAACGGCGGCTTGGGGCGGCTGGCCGCCTGCTTTTTGGATAGCTGTGCCACTATGCAGTTACCAGTCAAGGGTTATGGCCTGCGCTACGAGTATGGAATGTTCCGTCAGGAGATCAGCAACGGTTATCAGCTGGAGGCGCCAGATCACTGGCTACGTAACGGCCACCCATGGGAGGTGGAGCGTCCGGAATTTATTCAACGGGTCCATTTTGGCGGCCATACAGAGGCCTATACTGATGAGTCCGGCGAGGAGAGAAAACGCTGGGTAGAAACCCACGATGTACTTGCTGTCCCCTACGACGTACCTATCCCGGGCTATCGTAACGATACCGTCAACACCCTGCGACTGTGGAAGTCGACCGCGACCGATGAGTTTAATCTGGAAGATTTCAATGCTGGCGATTACTCCGCATCGGTCGAGATGCAGAACGCAGCCGAACATATAACCATGGTGCTATATCCCAACGATGCCAGTGAGTGTGGTAAAGAGCTGCGCCTGCGCCAACAGTACTTTCTCGCCTCGGCTAGCCTCCAGGATATACTGCGCACCTGGAAACAGATTTATCGCGACGATTTCAGCCAGTTTGAGCACAAAAACTGCTTTCAACTAAACGACACTCACCCCACCATTGCCGTAGTCGAGTTGATGCGGCTGCTTATTGATATAGAGGGGCTGTCCTGGGATCGTGCGTGGGAGATCACCCGCAACACCATGGCCTACACCAACCATACCCTGCTCCCGGAAGCACTGGAGCGCTGGCCAGTACGCCTGTTTCGCACCCTGCTGCCTCGGTTGCTAGAGATAATCTATGAGATCAACGCTTGGTTTCTCAGTGAGGTCTCCAGCCGCTGGCCGGGAGACACCGCGCGCCGCCAGCGGATGTCCATCATTGAGGAGGGCAACTACCCGCAAGTACGGATGGCCTATCTGGCACTGGTGGGGAGCTTTTCGGTGAATGGCGTGGCGGCGCTGCACTCCCGCCTGTTACAGGAAGGGCTGTTCCACGACTTTTACGAACTGTGGCCGGAAAAGTTTAACAACAAGACCAACGGCGTAACCCAGCGGCGCTGGCTGGCCATCTGCAATCCAGATCTACGCAACCTGCTAAATGCAGAGATCGGAGATGACTGGATCGCTGACCTGGAGCAACTGCGTAAGCTTGAATCGAAGGTGGATGATCCACTCTTCCGTGACCGCTGGCATCAGGTCAAACAGCGCAACAAGGAACGACTGGCGCAATTAGTAGCACAGGAGTGTGGGGTACAGTTTGATATCAACTCCATGTTCGATGTGCAGGTGAAGCGCATCCACGAGTACAAACGGCAACTGCTAAACATGCTCCACGTCATTCATCTCTACGCCAGAATCAAGGCAGGAGAGATCGACAACTGGACCCCGCGCTGCGTGCTGCTCGGTGGTAAAGCGGCACCTGGCTACGCCCAGGCAAAGCTGATCATTAAGCTGATCCACAATGTTGCCCAAGTGGTCAACATGGATTCGCAGGTCGGAGATATGCTAAAGATGGCGTTTTTCCCCAACTACTGTGTATCCGCTATGGAGGTGATTTGCCCCGCTACCGATCTCTCAGAACAGATATCTACCGCCGGGAAAGAGGCCTCCGGGACCGGCAACATGAAGTTCATGCTGAATGGCGCCCTAACCATAGGCACCCTGGATGGGGCCAATATCGAGATCCTGGAAGAGGTTGGTGCCGACCATTTTTTCCTCTTTGGCCTGACTGCAGATGAGATCGAAGAGCGGCGCAGCAGCTACAACCCGAACGCCATCATAGCCTCAGATTCATCTCTGGAACGAGTCATGCGTCTACTGGAGCAGGGCCATTTTAACCAGTTCGAACCTGGCATCTTTGATCCTCTTATAAACTCCATTCGCGATCCACATGACCCATGGATGGTGGCAGCCGATTTTGCCAGCTATGTTGCAGCCCAAGAGAAGGCCGCCGCAACCTACCGTGACCGCCAGAGCTGGCTGACCAGCAGCATCCTGAATAGTGCATACAGTGGAAAATTCTCCACCGATCGCACCATGCGAGAGTACAACCAGGATATCTGGGGGCTCAAGTCTGTGCCGCCGTTGCCGCTGGAATAGCTGGCTCCATACGTTACAAAACGGGGGATCACTGCGGAAAACGCTAATGCCGCAAAAGTACTACTTGCCCCATCCCCACCAGCTATTCCCAGTACTTGCTTCCGACATGAAGGCTATGGGTCTCTTTCCTTTTATAGTGTTTACCTACTATTCTCTTGAGTAAGTCGCCAGAATGGCGGTCGTTCCTGGCACCTAGATTGAAATTGGACATGTCATCGATATTCGCGAAATCAGCCACTCCAAGCTGCCACGCACCCTCACTTGGAAACGTTGGGTACAAATAATAGATATGGCCGGGTTGCGCATTGAGCTTGAGCGCAGCCTTGCCGTTAATATGCACCATCGTATTTTGTGACTTCTGGTAAGAACGATTATAGACCACATCAAGCGTGTATCTCCCCGGAGGCAAATCGAAGACATTTGAATACAATGGCAACGCCCCCACGGGTGTCCCGTTCAACCTATGCATCAACAGGTAGCCACCTACCCCCACGGAGCCATGCATTACGACTGTGCTCACTTCAGTCTGTGCGCGAGGGGCACCATCATAGTAATAGTAGCGTGGATGCGAAACGCACCCTGCAGATAGAACAACTAGCAATACAGAGAATGCGAATTTCGTGAGCAGGCGAAGGCTCCGGTTCGTCAATATTGGATAGACTGGCATAGTAGTTTCCTTAAACGATTTATTGTTTCTGCTCATCAGCGTGAGCGGCACTACTTTTGAATCAATTCTCTGGGGGATAGGGATTTGCCTACGACAAGCGCTGCGGAGGGAACCATCAGCAGAACCAGCAAGCCCTGCAGTTGCGTGTTTGACCTGAGCCATGTCATCCGTAATGGCCATGCTCACTCTCCCTTTGTATATTCCAAAATATAATCCCTTATTTCTACTATGTTTTCAACCTCCACTGGTACCACAAGGCCACACCCCAACCTACCAGTACATAAAGCGGCATAGGCAATATCAGGGATGTAGTGGTAGTCCGGCCACTATCTTGTTCATCGGTGGTGCCAGTAGTCGTTAAGCAGGATATCTGGGGGCTCAAGTCTGTGCCGCCGTTGCCGCTAACATAGCAAGGCCCTACCCGCCATACGGCAGTGGGCCCTTAATATTTGCTCCGCTATCGGCATCGGGAATAGGGCTATCTCCAGTGAAAAGGGTCAAATCCGCAGATCTCCAGGTAGGCATGTTCGTGGACCTCTCCGGTGTCTGGATGAAACACCCGTTTGTCCGCAACCAATTCAAGATCACCTCAAACGAGGAGATTCAAAAGATCATAGGGTCTGGACTGCACGAGGTTGCGGTTGACCTTGCCAAGAGTGACCGACCTGACTCCACACCGGTTGCCGATCCACGCGATAGCGGCAAGGTGCCGGAGAAGTGGAACCCTGACACCCTGGTGCCAGAAGAGCTATCTGCCGCCCTGCACGATAAAACGATGTCGCCGGAGCAGAAATCAAAAGAGGTATACCTACATACCCACAAGATGATGGAGCGCCTGCTGGAAAGCCCCACCGCAGAAAACATCCATACCAGTAAACAGGTTATCAGTGGAGTGACCGACGTAATCCTGTCGGAAGACGAGACCGCATCCAATATGTTGCGGATAACCTCTCACGACTTCTATACCTACACCCACTCCATCAATGTGGGAGTTACCGCCATTATCCTGGCCAAGGAGCTATTTCGCACCTCGGATAGCCATGACCTGCATGAATTGGGATCCGGGTTTTTTCTGCATGATCTAGGCAAGATCAATATAGATCCCGCCATAATCAACAAACCCGGCCGCCTGACAGATGATGAGATGGGGCAGATGCGCACCCACCCCTACAAGGGCTATAAAATACTACAGGCGGCAGGGGCCCTCTCTGACGAGTGTCGCCATATTGTGCTCGAGCATCATGAGCGGCATGATGGTACCGGTTACCCCAAGGGGCTGAAGGGGGACGAGATCCACCTGTACGGCAGGATCTGTGCGGTTGCCGACGTATTCGACGCACTCACTGCCGAGCGCTCCTACAAGGAAGCCCTTAGCCGCTATGATGCACTCAAGTTAATGAAAGAGCAGATGCTGGAGCACTTCCACAAGGATATATTTGATGCCTTTGTGCTGCTGTTTAAATAACACACATACCTATTGGATAACTGACCATACCCATCGATAGGAAGCAAAAGGCGCATCCCCACCGCCAGCGAGGAATACCTATAAAATTCTCTTAAAGGATACCCCCAGGCAGCCGCTAGTATGGTTGAGGGCAAAACTGGTCACCCGCAAGGGGGTGCAACATGATCACAATCATCGATATGGTAACCGGCAAAATAGTCCAGAGCGGCAATGGCCAGGTTGAATCTGTGAACAAGGCGATCCCACAGGAGCTGCCAGCTGCCCCCATGCTGCAAGAGATCACCCTCCAGATCGAACATAAAACAACCGTGATTCCGGCAGATCTGGCAACCATTTCGGTAGATGAGTTCCTGCGTAACAGGTAGCAGTTACAACTCCTGCACCAGACGGAAGCCGATCATCGGCAGACGGGTGTCCGCCTTGAGGTGACCACGCCAGGTGGAGCGCATACTCTCCGCAGGTTTGTCATAGGCGCCCCCACGTAACACCCGCTCCTTGCAGCCACTCTCCTCCCACGCACTACCATCTGCTGGCGCCCCAGCATAGCTATCGTGATAGCAGTCCCGCACCCACTCCCGCACATTCCCCGCAGTATCATGTAGCCCAAATCCGTTGGGGCCAAACCTCCCAACTGGAGCAGTAGATTGGCGATCCCAGCCACTACCGCAATCAAAGCAATTGGCCCTTCCGCTTTCGGCTTCATAACCCCACCAGTAGACGCTGTCGCTCCCACCGGAAGCCGCATACTCCCACTCCGCCTCGCTTGGCAGGCGATATCTCTTTCCGCTACGTGCCGACAGCCAGCGGGCGTAGGCAGACGCATCTGCCCAGTTCACATTAATAACCGGATGCCTGCCGCGCCCCCAGCCGTTGTCATCAGGCATGGGGCGGCCGGTTGCCTCGGCAAAACGGTCATACTCCTCAAAGGTCACCTCGTGGCGGCTGATCGCAAAGTCTTGCAACACAACCTTATGGGCCGGACGCTCATCTGCAGATATCTGATTGCGGTCACTACCCATAGTGAACTCGCCCCCGGCAATCATCAGCATGATCGGGCCTATATCGGCACCAGGCAGTACAGTTCCGGTTACTACCTTTTTGCTCGGCCGCGGTTTGTCGGGCTTTTTGGCAGCCGTCGGTTGTACACTATTCGTGGTGCCAGATTCACTCCTGCGGTCGATATCAACCACCTTTGCAGGGGCATCGTACTGCTCTGCCGGCAACTGACTGGAGACGCGCAATGCATTGATAAGCTCACCCTTGCCAGAGAAGATCATAAACCCCTCCAGCAGCAGAAAAAGCAGGCCTATTCCAACCAGGACGCCAAGCATGATGGACTTGATGGAGATTCGTTTGCCTGCGATATCTGCCAGATCCAGGGCCTTGCCTGAGTGTTTGAAATGGGCGTCTATCCGCTCTCTGGCCGCACTCTCCTCCTCTACCTCCTGCTTAAGGGTATAGAGTACCGCCTCAACCTGCGCCCGCGCCTGTTCCGCCTCCTTGCGGCCATAACCTGCCTCCTCGGCCTCGCCATGGGCCTCATCTAATTCTTGTTGCAACTGGTCCATCCTGGCGTCACGCTCCTCCAGCGCATCTTCCAGCCTCTGCCGCTCAGCATTTGCCTGTTCAATTCGCTTTTGCTGCTGTTTGATTGTGCCTTCTAGACGCTCAATATCTTGCCGTACAGCCTCCTGCATCACCACTTCGCCTGTACCAGCGCGCGCCTCGGCCTCAGCTAACCTCTCCTGCAATACCCCCATATCAGCGGCAGCCTGAGAGCGTATAAACTCCAGCTCGGTACGCAGCGCCTGCAACTCATCCTTATCTGCCCCAGCATCCCTGGTATCCTTCTCAATGGTCGAGAGCTGGATCAGTTGGGCACGTAGACCATTCAGCTCCTCATTCAGATATACAATCTTTGCCTGCTCTTTTGCCTCATTCTCCTTGGCCTCATTCCGCACCCGCTCCAGCTCTTTTTCCATTATCTCCAGTTCTAGCTGGAGTTTTTTGGCCAACTTACCAGAACCCTTAGGTTCAGCACTGCTAGCCGCCATCTCGGCCTGTAACCGTTCCAGTTGACTGCGCCCCTCATCTCGCTCCTTAGCAACTGCTGCCAACTCCTTTTGCAGCTGTTTTATCCGCTCCTCAACCTCCCTCTCCTCGGTGCTACTGGCTGCTATCTTGGCCTGCAACTGCTCCAGTTTGCTCCGCTCCTTGTCCCGTTCTTGGGCAACGACTACCAGCTCATCCTGTAGCAGCTTCATCCGCCCCTCTAGCTCCCTCTCGCCAGCACTGCTGACTGCCGCCTTGGTCTTTAGCGCCTCTAGTTCGTTGCGTGCTGCGTCCCTCTCCTGGGCTATTGCCGCCTGTTTCTGTAGCAGCTGTTTCAGCTGTCCTTCAGACTCCTTCTCTCCGATGTTGCTGGCTGCCATCTCGGCCTGCAACTGCTCCAGCTTGCTCCGCTCTTCGGCTTTCTCCTGGGCGATGATTGCCAGCTCATTTTGCAACTGCTCTATCTGCGACTCCGCCTCCTGTTCCATGGCATGATTTACCGCAATCTCGCTCTGCAACCGCTCCAGCGTTCTCCGCTCTTCCGCCCTCTCCTGGGTGATTGCCGCCAGCTCATCTTGTAGCTGTTTTGTCTGTCCCTCAGACTCCCTCTCCTCTGCGCTGCTGGCCGCCATCTCAGCCCTTAGCTCTTCCAGCTCCCTCTGCGCCGCATCTCTCTCCTGCGCGGTTACCACTTGTCTCTGAAGCAGCTCTCTTATCTGCCCCTCAGACTCCTGCTCACTGGCGCTGTTGGCCGCTATCTCAGCCTTTAGCTCTTCCAGCTCCCTCTGCGCTGCATCCCGCTGCTGAGCACTTGCCGCCAATTTCTCCTCTACTTGCTGGACGGCAGAACTCGCACTATCTCTCTCCTGTTCCAGCGCGGTAAGCTTGACCTGCGCCTTTGCTATAGCCAACTTGAGGGTCTTGCGCTCAGTCAACCACTGCACCGTGGTCCTCTTTTTATCCTCCTGCAACCGCTTTAGTTTCTCTTGCAGTGTCTTTAGGCTCCCCCCTACGACACCCGCCTCCTCGCCACTGGAGAGCTCTTCTCCCGACTCCAGGCTGATCACCTTGGCCCGCTCATCCTCTGCCTGATGCGTGTAATCCAGGCCTTCCGCAGGGACAGAGCTAAAACCACCCTCGCCCAATACAGATATCTCAAATCCAAGCTCAATTAGCAGAAAGGCCGCTGTGGCACTCTGCTGCCCAGTTTCACAGTAGGCTATATAGTGGCGATTGGGCGCCAGAGTAGCCGCCTGGTAACGCACTAGGTGTACTGGCAGGTTGACGCTGCCCTTTATATGACTCTTCTCGTACTCTTCGGCGCTGCGCACATCCAGCCAGACGCCCCCCTGCTCGACCCTGGAAAGCCCCTCACTGTACGAGATGCTCTGTGCCAGCGGGCGTTTTACGAACTCTATAAAGTCCTCTTTACTTAGACGCAACAGCACCCCGTCAGACAACATGGTTACCGAGCTGCCACGCGGGCTCTCCGACAGCAGTGCCTCTTCACCAAAGCTGTCTCCCGGACCAAGCTGCGCCAGTTCGACCGGATCCTCCCCCTTAATCTTCCATTTAGTGACACTACATCGGCCTCGATGGATTAGGTAGAAATAGTCTCCACTGTCCCCCTGGCGGATAACCTCATCCCCAGCACTTACCTGTGTCTCCTCCATCCGCAACATTACGCTCTGGATGTTTGAGGCTGGAATCTGTTGAAAGACCTTGGACTGTAGTAGCTGGGTCATCCAGTCATCTGTGGCGCCAGTATCGAGATCATCGGCCTGGCCTGACTCTTTACCTGTATTTGCCAACAGGTCGCTCAGGAGGTGGGTGTCAATACGGATACACTCTACCCGGCTGACAGCGCGGGCTGAGTTTTTTCTGGGGATCTGGTGGGCGAGTGGAAATCTGGCCGTATCGGTGCCAGCGACAACTGTATCCACCTCTTTCCCATCGGCCAGCAAGGCAACCTTGCCCGCAATCAAATAGACATTCTGTGACTTGGTCTCCCCCTGCCTAAACAGATATTCATCCTTCGATAGCCGCTCAAACTTGGCATGCTCCAGCAGGCGCGCCAGATCCTTCTCTGGCAGCATATTAAGGGGCACCAGCTTTTTCAGCCGTTGTCGGCTGTTGCTGGACCCAGATCCGATACTCTTGCCTTTGTTAAAAACCAAGATTCAACACCATTTTATCCGTATAAGAGACCATCCCTGCGACCATAGGCCCAAGGCAGTAAAAACTTTAATCCTATATATAGTATAGAAGCAATAGCTTTAACTGTTGTAACTGTCAAAATATGAGGTGGTGCCTATAATCTTAATACTCCCCAACCCCAGGTTTTCCAAGTATATTTACCCTGACAAACTGGCATATCATGCAATTATAGGGCAGACTGCCGACCCCGACTCGGCCGCGAATTTGCGGCCCCTTGTTTGGTCTTAGGAGTACAACAGCGACTCCTTATGTAGATTTTTTGCCCTAGCTACGGAATAATAGCTGGTCGTTAATTTGCAGGAGCGCGCTTGGCGTGCTCAAACACCCTAGATTGATAAGCGGCTCCTGGAGGCTGAAATGTCCAAAAACAACATGGTAACCGCAGATGGAATTGATGCGGCGGCCCACGTTGCTCACAAGACCAACGAGGTAATTGCCATCTATCCAATCACCCCCTCCTCCGGGATGGGTGAATTGAGCGATGAGTTTTCCTCTAAGGGTCGCACCAATATCTGGGGCACTGTACCAAGGGTTGTCGAGATGCAACATGAGGGTGGTGCTATTGCCGCCTGTCACGGCGCCATCCAGACCGGTGCGCTGACCACCACATTTACCTCATCCCAGGGTCTACTGCTGATGATCCCCAGCATGTACAAGATAGCTGGCGAACTAACCCCGATGGTAATCCATGTTGCAGCACGTTCCATAGCCGCCCAGGGACTTTCGATTTTTGGTGATCACAGCGACGTCATGTCCACCCGTATGACCGGCTTCGCCATGCTCTCCTCCTGTAATCCCCAGGAGGTAGCAGACAGCGCCCTGATCGCTCAGGTAGCCACCCTAGAATCCCGCGTGCCCTTCGTGCATTTCTTCGACGGCTTCCGCACCTCCCACGAGGTAGCCAAGGCCGAAATGCCGAGCGATGAGATCATGCACACCCTGCTGCCGGACGACCATATTCGGGACTTTCGCGCCCGCGCCATGTCTCCGGATCGGCCGACCATCCGCGGCACCTCGCAAAACCCTGACGTTTATTTTCAGGGCCGTGAGACCGTTAATACCTACTATGAAAAGGTACCCGAGACCGTGCAGTCGGTCATGGACAGGTTAGGCGAGCTCACCGGTCGCCACTACAAGCTATTTGAGTATGTCGGCGCTGCGGACGCCGAGCGCGTCATCATCCTGATGGGCTCCTCCTCCGATGCTACAGAGGAGACAGTAGAGCATCTGGTAGCGCAGGGCGAAAAGATTGGCATGTTGCGCGTGCGCCTATATCGCCCATTCTCCCCCAAGCATATGATCGATGCCCTACCGGCCTCTGCGCGCAAGATCGCGGTACTCGACCGTTGTAAGGAGCCAGGCTCCGATGGCGAACCCATGTATAAGGATGTCGCCACCGCCATAGCCGAATATGTGGTCACCGGCGGTGACAAGTTCGATGGCTTACCGCGGGTAGTGGGTGGCCGTTACGGCCTCTCCTCCAAGGAGTTCAACCCCGGCATGATCAAGGGCATCTTTGACGAGCTGGCCAAGGACGAGCCGAAAAACTCCTTTACCGTGGGCATCATTGACGATGTCACCAACTCTAGCCTTGAGTGGGACAACCAATATCAGATCATTGACCAGGAGAAGGTCACCCAGTGTGTGTTCTTCGGCCTCGGTGCTGACGGCACCGTCTCCGCCAACAAAAACTCGATCAAGATCATCGGTGCAGACGAGAACATCTACGGCCAGGGCTACTTCGTGTACGACTCTAAGAAGGCTGGCGCAGTGACCACCTCCCACCTACGCTTTGGCCCCGATCCGATCAAGTCAATCTATCTGATAGGTGACGGCCAGGCCGACTTTGTGGCCTGCCATCAGCCGGTCTTTCTAGAGACCCTGGACATGCTGGATAAGGCCCGCGAGGGTGGCGTATTCCTGCTCAACTCGGACGCGGCTGTAGACGATGTCTGGGGCACCCTGCCGCGCAAAATGCAGCAGCAGATGATCGACAAGAAGCTGCAATTCTATGTCATAGATGCCTACAAAGTAGCTGACGAGACTGGCATGGGCCGCCGCATCAATACCATCATGCAGACCTGCTTCTTCGCTATCTCCGGCATCCTGCCAAAGGATGAGGCGATCGCCAAGATCAAGGAGGCGGCTGAAAAGACCTACGGTAAAAAAGGTCCGCAGGTAGTAGAGCAGAACTTTAAGGCGATCGACGCTTCCGTAGCCGCCATGCACAAGGTAGAGATCCCCTCAGCGGCCTCTTCTACCTTTGAAGTTCGGTCGCCGGTTACTAACAATGCTCCGCAGTTTGTCAAAGAGGTCTGTGGCGAAATCATCGCAGGACGCGGCGATAGCGTCCCGGTCAGCCTGATCCCGGCCGATGGTACCTGGCCCCTGGATAGCTCTTCCTACGAGAAACGCAACCTGGCCCGATTTATCCCGGTCTGGGATGAAGAGCTCTGTATCTACTGCGGCAAGTGTGTCTTTGTCTGCCCCCATGCCGCCATCCGTGCCAAGGTTTTCCCGGCCGAGCTAGCGGACAACGCACCTTCCACCTTTAAGTCCATCGAGATCAAGGGCAAGGAGTTTGGTGAGGGGCAACATATCACCTACCAGGTGGCGCCAGAAGATTGCACCGGCTGTACCCTTTGCGCGGAGATCTGTCCGGCCCAGGATAAAGAGAATTCTGAGCACAAGGCACTGGATATGATGCCGCAGCCACCGCTGCGCGAATCCGAGCGCGAGAACTACGACTTCTTCCTAAAGATACCTGATTTTGACCGCGAGAAGATCCGCTGGGGCACCATGAAGAGTGCCATGCTGGCTCGACCATTATTCGAGTCCTCTGGCGCCTGCGTTGGCTGTGGCGAAACTCCATATATTCGTCTCGCCACCCAGCTGTTTGGTGACCGTATGATAATGGGCAACGCCACCGGCTGCTCCTCCATCTACGGCGGCAACCTGCCAACCACCCCATACGCCTCCAATGCAGATGGTCGTGGGCCAGCCTGGAACAACTCCCTGTTCGAAGACGCCGCTGAATTTGCTCTTGGTTTCCGCCTCTCTGTAGACAGTCAGGCCGAGATGGCCAAGGTGCTGCTGAAAAAGATGGAAGGTAAGATCGGTGCCGACCTGGTATCCGCGATTATCGATGCCGACCAGTCCAGCGAGCCCGGCATCTTCCAGCAGCGAGAAAGGATCGAGCAGGCCCGGGAGAAGCTCAAGAGAATCGACTCCGAGGATGCCCGTAATCTGGAGGCAGTTATCGACAATATGGCCGAAAAGAGCGTCTGGGCGGTGGGTGGCGACGGCTGGGCCTACGATATCGGCTACGGCGGTCTGGATCATGTCCTCGCCTCCGGTGAAAACGTCAACATCCTGGTGCTGGATACCGAGGTCTACTCTAACACCGGCGGTCAGATGTCAAAATCGACCCCTATCGGTGCTGTGGCCAAGTTTGCCGCTGGCGGTAAGCCGGGCAGAAAGAAAGAGCTGGGCATGTTTGCGATGGCCTATGAAGATGTCTATGTGGCCCAAGTCTCCTACGGCGCCAAGGATGTACGCACCCTTAAGGCATTCCTCGAGGCAGAGTCCTATGATGGCGTCTCCATAATCATCGCCTACAGCCCCTGCATTGCCCATGGTATAGACCTGAGCAACAACCACCAGCAGCAAAATCTGGCGGTCAACAGCGGCCATTTCCCTCTGTATCGCTATGATCCACGCCTACGCGAACAGGGTAAAAACCCACTGCAACTCGACTCCAAGGCACCATCTGTGCCGATCAAAGAGCTGATGCAGAGCGAGACTCGCTTCTCCATGTTGCGACGCTCCCACCCAGAGGCGGCAGAGATGCTGGCAGAGATGGCGCAGGAGAATGCTAATAGGCGATATGAATACTACCTAAAGCTGGCCTCACTCTCGTTCGAGAAGGAAGACGGTTAAATTGCGCTAATTGGCATTATGAAAGGCGTCATCCGGCAGCGGGTGACGCCTTTTTTGTTTTCTTTTGTTTGAATATGACGTGGCCTTATATTAATACGGTAAAGAATTTCGCAGCCTTCAAGGCTTAGTTGTTTTAACTTGCACCGCTGTCAGGCTGCGAGTCCCTTTCTTTTATGCACGTAAAAGAAAGGGACGAAAGAAAAACGTGCCCGACGACTTGCCCTACGGGTACCCTGCGCTCCTCACGATTTCAGGGGCTCCATCGACGGGCGATCCATCGCCCGCGATGGAGGCGCCACTTCCCTGTGGCGCCCCTGCGGGCCTTATCCTTCAAGCGTTGCGGTGCTCGGCTGCGTCAAACGGGTCTGGGGCGACCACCCCTAAACCGTGTATTCCACCGAGCATCGTAGGCGCAAGCGGGAATAGCCCTTTAGGGGAGCGGCAGGGATGTCGCTCCTGTCCAGCGGGGCAGGGATGCCCCGTATGGACAGCCCCGCTGGCGACGAGAAGCGCAGGGCACCCGCAGGGTGGGATACCCGGTTGCCCTTTTCTTTCGCCTATTTTCTTTTGGGCAAGCAAAAGAAATAGGCTCGTAGCCCTTCGCTGGGAAAGCGAAAAAAGCTATGAAGATTAAGGGCTACGAAACTTATTACTGATCTATCCTGGATCCCGCGATCAAGTCGCGGGATGACGATGATGCTGGCCAAAAAAAGCCCCTCCCATGTTATCCTTAGCACAGAAACCTGACAGCAAGGAGTAAACCAAAATGGCACGTGAACTCAATGCGATCGTAGCTGAAACCACCCGCATAACATCAGATGCGATAGTGTTGCAGGTCATCCCCGATGGCTGGGAGCTGGATGAGTATAGTGCTGGCCAATTCGTAGTGATAGGCTTGCCGCTGAGCGCACCCCGGATGGAGCTATCAGATCCGGAGACAAAAGAGGCGGAAGACCCGGATAAGATCGTGGTTCGTGCCTACTCTATCGCCTCCTCTTCCAAACAGCGGCAGTATCTGGAGTTTTACATCTCGCTGGTGCGCTCAGGCACCCTCACGCCACGGTTGTTTGCCTTGCAAAAAGGTGACCGGCTGCACCTTGGAACTAGCTTCAGTGGCATGTTCACCCTGGATGATATCCCGGCATCCTCCAATCTGGTCATGCTGGCCACTGGCACCGGTATCGCCCCCTACATGAGCATGATCCGCACATCCATGGGTGCAGAGCCCGGCCGTAAGGTCGCCATAATCCATGGGGCTGGCCACTCCTGGGATCTGGGCTATCGCTCTGAACTATCCACTCTTGATCTACTACTGGACAATTTCCATTATATCCCCACTATAACCCGTCCCGATGACGAGCTGATCCCCTGGGGAGGACATAGCGGCTACCTGCAAGATCTATGGCAACAGGGAGTAGTGGCAGATGCGTTTGGCCAAGCACCAACAAAAGATGATACCCACATATTTCTTTGTGGTAATCCAAAGATGATAACTACCACATTACCACTGTTGACTGCGGCTGGATTTAGCGAACACAGTCGTAAACAGCCGGGCGAGATCCATCTGGAGAAATTCTGGTAACGACCGGTCACTTTAACCTCGGCGGCAGAAACGGCTGACTCAGCGTCTATGGGTATCTACGGTCGAATCCGCGCGCTTCAATCCCCCCATTGCCTGCACTAGAAACCGCCCTAACAGTTGATCTATACCGAGCAAATGGTCCTGCAGCCAGTTATTAAGAAACATCAACACCTCCTGACGCGAAACGTGTCGGCCCTCTTGCAGTTGGTCGTAAACGGCGACTACTTGGCGCGAAAATTCACGATGCTGAGATATATGATCGTTTGCCTCTTCAGGACAAGCTGCTGCGTAATCATAGCGCTGCATCAGCCCCTCCTCGGTTTCAAAGTGCGTGATGGCATAGCCGAGCATCTCCTTAACAATTTCGACCAGCAGGGCATCATCATCGCCACAGAGCAGTTTTTCGTTTGCCAGCCGCAAGGTATCAACAAGATAGCGATGCTGCTTGTCGATAGAACCAATGCCAGTAGCCATTGTCTCCTTCCATTCAACTGACTGAAAAGGGGTTTCTACCGACATATGTCTGCTCCATTATCCAAAAAGTCAGCATACCATTCCTGCAAGAGAGCGGCCGGCATAGGTCGGCCCAGGCCGTATCCCTGTACCACCGAACAACCTAGATTCACCAGATACTTGGCCTGTTGCGACGACTCTACCCCCTCGGCAACAACGCGCAGCCCAAAGGCATGGCCAAGGCCAATCACACCGGTAACAATCGCCTCATCCTCTGGATCAACTAACATGTCGCGAATGAAAGAGCGGTCGATCTTCAACTCCTCAACACTAAGGCGACGCAGGTAGATCAGCGAGGAGTAGCCTGTACCAAAATCGTCCAGCGAAAAGCCTATGCCCATCTTCAGGCACTCATTGATCACATGTTCAATCGGTCCCAGCTCCTCCAGGTCAGCGGTCTCAACAATCTCCATCAGTAGTCGGCCTTTAGGCATCTGCGGCCAGTGCTGCGTAATTGCGTTATGCAAATCGTCGATGAAAGCCGGGTACTTCAGATGATATGGAAAAATATTGATGCTAATCGGCAGCGTGATTCCCATGTCGTTCCAGAGCTTTGCCTGGCGCACTGCCTGCTCCATGACCCAGCGTCCCATGCGGAACGCTAGGCTGTCATTTTCAATCAGAGGTAAAAATTCATGCGGGCCGACTAGGCCGAGGATGGGCTCGTTCCAGCGAAGCAGGGCCTCGACACCATTTACCGTTCCAGCAATGCAATCCGCCTTAGGCTGATAGTAAAGTTCAAACTGATCCTTATCTAGGCCCTGCGCTACCTTATCCAGAAACTCAATGTGTGAAGAGATCTGTCGTTCCAGACGAGCGTCAAACATCTGGTAGCGATTCTTACCAAGCTGTTTCGCCGAGTACATGGCATGGTCGGCATGGCGCAACAGGCTATCGGCATCGACATTATCATCGGGATATAGCGTCACGCCGATACTGACAGAGACCGACACCGGCACACCGTCAAACATCATTGGTGCTGAGACCTCTTTAAGGATACGCTCCAGCGCATGGTAGCACTCGGACTCGTGCTCGATACCATTCCACAGCAACACAAATTCATCACCGCCAAGCCGGGCAACAGTATCGTCACTACGTGACATTGATTGCAGGCGCCGTGAAATCTCCACCAACATACGGTCGCCGCCCTCATGGCCGAACTGATCGTTGATCGGTTTAAACCCATCCAGGTCGAGGTAGCAGACAGCCAGCCTCTTGCCAAGACGTCTGGCACGGCCAATGGCCTGCTCCATGCGGTCGCCAAGTAGCCGTCGGTTGGGTACCGAGGTCAATATGTCGTAGTGTGCGATACGGTCTAAATCTGCCTCGTGCGCCTTGATCAAACTTATATCAGAGAAGGCGCCAACGTAGTGCTGCAGTCGATCCTGCTCATCCTTAACAGCAACAATAGAGAGCTGTTCGATGTACTCCTCACCAGACTTGCGCCGGTTAACTATTTCGCCCCGCCACCTACCCCTCGTATTGAGTGCCTGCCACATCTTGGCATAACACTCCTGACTCTGGTAGTTCGTGCTAAGGAAGTGTGGCTTTTGTCCAAGCACCTCGTCACGAGTGTAGCCGGTCAGGCGTGTAAAGGCCGGGTTGACATCTACGATTTGGTTGTCGGCATCGCTAATCAGAATGCCCTCCTGGCTGGTGGCGAACACGCTGGCCGCCAACCGTAGTCTCTCTTCGGAACGCTTGCGCTCAGTGACGTCGATCAGGGAGACCAGTACTTTTTTCATGCTCTGCTCGTGGCCGGGAGAGATCGAAATATAGACGTTCACCTCCCTGCGTCTTCCCTTCAGCGTCCGCAAAGCACCGTCGAACAGCAGCTCTGTATGCCCTCGCGCCAGGGCTACCAGTTGATGGCGGAATATTTCATGGGACTTGGAGGTAAATATCTGCGGCAGCCCTCGTAATACCTCTGCCTTACTCTCGGCCTCATACAGATCCAGTGTGGCGCGATTTACGTCGACCAGGCGTATCAACTCAACACACTCCTGAACCACTTCCGGATGCTTAAGAATATACGTCTCGATATCTTCTCCACAGCTCTCTTTTAACTCGTCCAACCGTGTCTTAAGCGCGGAATAATCCTCTTCCTGGATGGGTACAGGAGAATTCTCGAACACCGTGCGGTACCGCTCTTCACTCTCACGCAGATTGCGCATAATCAGCAGACTGTTCAAACCATCGGACAGGCGGTGACCGATCTCCTCGAATAGACGTACCTCCTGATTACTCCAAATCCGGTCACGGGAACATTGATGGATACCAAACTGCCACGGCTTATCAACCTTGGGTCGCAGCACCATGGACATTAGGGAGCGGATGCTGTACTCCTCATGCACCTTTTTATCAATCTGATACTCTGTTCCAACTCCTATTTGCAGTGGACGGCTAGAGTCAAGCATGGCCTGAAAGGTCTTAGACAGATCTGCACTCATCGGCATCTCCAGGCCCAATTGATGAGCGCCCGGATACTCCGGCCTGGTACGCTCCATCGGTACCGACCATGTGGGAGCGTCCGGGTCACAGGGATATTGCAAATAGGCGCGGTCACAATCGACTATATCAAGCACCTCTTCGAGGGCTCTATTCATGACCTTTTCTATATCACCCTCTTCCTGTAATATCAGATTGATGCGATCAATACTCTCTAAAAAATGCAGATGCTCTTTTCGCTCCTCCTCGGCCTGAATAGATCCAGTAATATCGTTACATATTGAGGCGACGCCAATAGCCTTGCCGTCCTGGTCTATCAGCGTTGTATTAAACCACTCGCAGATGATAATGCGTCCATCCTTGGTGACATTCTTATTTATGCTGTGCTGTCCGCCGGCCTGATTCATCAGGTCACGGTAGATGCCGTCAACTACATCATGGACCTCGGCAGTTAATATCAGATCCTTTGCATGCCGGCCAATGGCCTCTTCCCGGGTGTAACCAAAAATCTTTTCACAGGCGGCGTTCCACTCAGCTACACAGAAGTTTTCATCCCATTCCAAAAACCCCAGGGGTGACAATTCGGCATGCAGTCGCAGTCGCTGCTCTGACTGGAGCATCTGCTCCTCGGCCTGTTTACGACTGGTGATATCATGCGAGATCACAAGCACCGATGTAACATTATCGTTTGCATCGAATTCAGGTGCGAAGCGCGTGCTTGACCAGTGAACATTACCCTCAATATCGGCGTAACAGACCTCATCTAGGCACTCAGTGGCCGTCTCAATCACCTGCCTGATATCGGCCATATAGCGTTCAGGCTCGAGCAGTGGTGAAGATACCAAGGGGCTAGTGCCGATGAGTTTATCGACCGGCTCCTTAAATAATCTCTGCAGCGCCGGATTGATATATACGCGACACAGATCCGTGTCATAACGCGCGATATAGTCTGGCGAGTTCTCAATCATGGTGCGGAATAACTGTTCACTTGCAACAAGCTGCCGTTCCGCCTCCAACCGATCCGCCTTTAACCGCAGCGCTGTGATGCCAAAAGCCAGGTCAGCTGCCAGCTCCTCCAGCAGTCCAACTTCATCATTGCTAAAGGCATGGGTCTGTGCAGAATAGATACACAGTACGCCGAAGGTGGGCGTCCTATCTCTCTTTAGGGGTAATGCAATGGCGGAGCGATAGCCATAGTGTAGTGCGTGTTCAATCCACTGTGCGGCCTCAGTTTCATTGGAGAAATCTTGTATGTAACTGGTTTCACCGGTACGAACTGCAATCCCCAAGGGCCGATGGCCATCTGCAGTATCGGCCCAGGTAAGGCCGGCCTGTAACAGGCTGCTATCCTCCGGACCGGCCCAAGCAAGCGGAATTACGCTACAGGCCTCATCGTATTCTACGTACCCAACCCAGGCCATATGGTAACCGGCCTCTTCGCAGATTATCCGGCAGATGTCGTCCAGCAGCGCCTGCTCATCTTCAGCGCGCAACAGCGCCTGATTGCAGCTGCTGATAGCGCGCAACTTACGGTCCCGCTGTTTTCCCTCTGCGCGCTTGCGCTCAACCATGCTTGCGACTCTTCACTCGGATTGACTCTGAAACGACTAATTATGCTGCGTCTCCCCCTAAGTATTGCAGAAATGGCGGAAACTGCAGGACTCAAATCTACGAACAAGTGATTACCAAGTCGCCAGCCCACTAATAGTCTAATAAACCAGGATTTTATCCGCATTAGCCGTGCGCGATAATGACCAGAAATAAGTGGGCGTAGTCACGAAACAACACCATTTCGGCCCCCATGATGTGGGCCAGTGGATTTATAACCCCCCTCTTCTATACTGCGACCTGCTAAGGCCACAGTCTGGCCCGGTTTGCATGGCAGAAATTGTCCTACACTTATCTGTAATGGTAGGTTTGACCAGCATCTAGTGCACACTGCACCATCGACGACGCTATGGACCAGAAAAATGTAGAGGGAGCTGATGCCTTTGCTAGATCACTATAAAAACACCGGACTAAATCGTTGGCATGTTGTGGCTGTGCTCTTTGCAATTATGCTCATTACAATCGGCGCCTATAGTGCCGTGCACGTGGTCGAGCAGCGCTATAAACATACGGTGGGAGGAACGTTGACCACCGTGCTGGAGACCATGGCAGAGGCGCTCGAGCTCTGGGAACAAGATCAAACCCTAACGGCACAAAACTTGGCCAACAATACGGCCATACGCAGTGCGACCAAAAAGCTGCTAGCACTACCACGCAATCAGGAAGCCTTGCTCGCCGCCGATACACAACAACAACTGCGGCAACTGATGCAACCTGTCCTCGACCATTATCGTGGCTATTTCATCATCGCACCGGACAACATCAGCCTGGCATCGTCTCGGGACGCCAACATTGGCACCCCAAATCTGCTGAACAAATATCCTGATATTATGGCGGAAATCTGGGGTGGTGAAACTCGACTAACGCCAGTGCAACGCTCCGATGTCCCCCTATCTACAGAGGTTGGCAAACAACCCCAGCCAGGCGACGAAACCCTCTTCGTTGCCACCCCGATCAGGGACGACAACGGCCAGATAATCGCTATTCTTACTCTACGTATAGACCCCTATAGGTCACTCTTTACCATTACTAACAAAGGGAGGCTGGGGGAATCCGGCGAAAGCTACCTCTTCGACCGTAAAGGGCTGCTGCTTAGCCGCAGCCGCTTCGATGACCAGCTTGCACGAATCGGCCTGCTGGCCCCTGGACAGTCCAGCACCACGAATCTGCGTATTACAGATCCGGGTGTCGATCTGACCAAGCAAGAACTATCTCATGTAACAGACAGTGACCTGCCACTAACCAGGATGGCGGCCGATGCGATCAAGGGCAACGGTGGTAGTGATGTTGTGGGGTACCGTGATTATCGCGGTGTCCTGGTAGTGGGCGCATGGGACTGGGACGAGCATCTGGATATAGGTATAGTGACCGAACAGGATGTTTCCGAGGCCTATGGACTTTTCTATTTTGTTAGGGAATTGATCTACGGCGGTGGAATAATCACCGCCATAATGGTTCTTATTTTAGCGTGGGTTTTTACATCAGGGAAGCGGCAACTGGCACAACTGCAGATCCGGTTGCAGGCCATCGTGGAAACCGCCAACGATGGTATTGCAACAATCGATGAGCAGGGCATTATCCAGACAATAAATCCCGCTATGGAGGTGATATTCGGTTATAGCGCCCAAGAGATGATTGGCAGCAATGTCAGCATGTTAATGCCTGAGCCACATAGCAGCAATCACGACAGCTACCTCCAACGGTACCTGCGAACAGGCGAGAGCACTATTATCGGTATAGGAAGAGAGGTAGAGGGTAAGCGCAAGGACGGCACTCTCTTCCCCATGGAGTTAAGCGTAAACCAGTTGCAGCTATCCATTGGGATACACTTTTCCGGTATCATCCGCGATATTAGTGAACGCAAGGAAGCGGAGGATAATATAGTCAAGGCACGCGAGGAAGCTATAGCGGCAAACCGTGCCAAGTCCACCTTCCTGGCCACTATGAGTCACGAGATCCGTACCCCTCTGAATGGCGTGGTCGGCACCATAGATATGCTGGCGCATACCAGCTTACTCCCACCGCAACTGGATCTGGTAGAGACTGCCCAGGACTCAGCGATACTGCTCCAGGGCATCATTGACGACATACTGGATTTCTCCAAGATCGAAGCAGAAAAGCTGGAGCTTGAACAGGTTCCTCTTATGCTGGAACCTCTGGTGGAGAAACTGGGGGAAAATCTGCAACACATCGCCAAGACTCGCGGGGTCGAGCTTCTGATCTATGTCGATCCAACACTACCGCATATCATTGGCGACCCGGTCCGACTGAGACAGATCCTCTACAACCTGACTGGCAATGCCATCAAGTTCAGCAGCGACCTGCCAGACCGGAATGGACAAGTTGTGATCAGCGTTCTACTTCAGCGCCGTGTGGGCGGCAGAGCGGATATCTGTTTCCAGATAAAGGACAACGGCATCGGCATGAGTCCAGGGGTGCAGAAACGCCTGTTCAAACCATTTGTACAGGGTGAAGGAGAGACCACCCGTCGTTTTGGTGGCACCGGACTTGGACTGGTCATAACCCAGCGTCTGGTGGAGATTATGGGTGGCTCCATTGATATAACCAGCGCAGAGGGAGAAGGGTCTACCTTCACTGTCCATATCACCCTGGAAGAGACCAGCGAGCTACCGCCGATTGAGACATCCAATCTGGAAGGCATCAAGGTAGTGCTGCTTACCAGTGATGAGGCCGCAAAGATATTGAGCAATTATCTGTGTCACGCCGGCGCCGAAGTTGTATTGGAAGATGCCAATCATGCCGTCGAGAAATGCAAAGAACAGTGCGTCGACACGGATGAACTAGTGGTATTGATAGATACCCGCGGCGATCTGAATTCTTCCACTACCTTACGTAATACCCTGCGCAAGGTATTTGACAAGATCGACCGGCGTTTCCTATTTGTCGAGCGGGGCAATCGCCGTTATGCCAGACTCCATGAAGAAGATGGTATGACCCTTGACCTGAACGCCATGCGCCGAAAAACCCTGCTGAATGCCGTAGCCGCATTAGCTGGGCGCGAGTCTCCAGAACAGTATGAGCCTACCCTTCCAATACAGAAATTGCCAGATATTCCCCAAAGCGCTGAAGAGGCCAGGGCGCAGGGACGCCTTATCCTGTTGGCCGACGACAATCCAACCAACAGAAAGGTCATTAGTCAGCAGTTGGGTATGCTCGGTTATCTGGCAGAAACCGCAGATGATGGCGCAGAGGCCCTGGAGATGTGGAGAAATGGCGACTACACATTGATACTTACCGACTGTCATATGCCGGTAATGGACGGCTACCAATTTACCCAAGGTGTACGTAGAGAAGAGCCACCAGGAACCCGTATACCCATCATTGCAATCACCGCCGACGCACTTAAAGGAACAGCAGAGAGGTGCCGCAATGCCGGGATGGACGACTACCTGACCAAGCCCATGAAGCTGCCGCAACTGCAAGAGACCATGGAGAGATGGACACATATGGGTACGGCAGAAGATGCAGCAGAAACGGAGAGTGTGTCAGCACAAGCAAACAGTGAGACCCAAGAAGATATAGACCCAAAGGTCCTGGGTAACATTCTTGGAACTCAAGATCCTGCAATACTGGCCGACTACTATAATGATTTCCTGGATTCTAACGCACCTACTGCCAACCAGATAGAGGAGGCATTTCAGAAAGATGATTTGGCGGAGATAAGCGCCCTGGCGCACAAGTTAAAGTCTGCCGCCCGCACGGTAGGCGCCAATGCCCTGGCGGATTGCTGCCAGGCATTGGAGACTTCAGGGAAAAATGGTGATGCCGATGAAGTAAGTAGGCAGATAGTGCTTTTCCCCGTCCTATTCCGCAATGTTCAAGAGTGGATAGAGAGCCTCTGCGGATCAGGGTGATACAGTAGAGCATTGCATATGGTAGAGCCAATGGATCAGATAAATTCTGTACTTGTAGTTGACGATGAACCTTTTATCTTGCGCACCACAGCCGCCATGCTCAGTCGGCTTGGCTTTGCCCAGGTGCAGACTGCAGACAACGTTACCGTTGCCATGGAGGTCATCGCCTCTGCCAACCCCCCCGTAGAGCTGGTATTGACTGATCTCAATATGCCTGAAATCGATGGACTAGAACTACTCAGACGCTTTGACGAGATGGGCTATCGCGGTGACATATTGCTGTTCAGCGGCGAAGATACTCAGACACTAAAAATGGCGGAATCCTTGGCCCGTGCGCGCGGCCTATCGGTGATAGGCGCCATCGCAAAGCCAGTTCAGGCAGAGAGACTTTTGGAACTGCTATCCCAACACTCCAGTACTACTAAACAGCCAAAAGGCTTATCTGACGGCGGGATGTTGGTTACCCCGAATATGTTAGAGGCGGCGATTGATGCCGGTGAATTACACCCCTGGTTTCAACCCAAAATAGACGTTGCCAGCCGCACGCCAGTAGGCGTAGAGGCCTTGGCTCGCTGGCCAGAGAGTGGCCAGGGGCCCATCTTTCCCGACACCTTTATTCCAATAGCCGAAACCTATGGCCTGATCAACAAGCTTACCTTTTCACTTTTCGAACAGGCGGTCACAATTGAGAGAGAGTGGCGCCGCCAGGGCATTGAGCTGGAAATGGCCTTCAATATCTCCATGAACAGTCTACAAGACTCAGGGTTTATTGATGAGCTGGAAAAGAGAATTGTTGCAGCCGATGGTAGTTTTTCTCGAATAAAGCTGGAGGTAACAGAGAGCCAGTTGATGAAGGATCTGGTGCGCCCACTCGAGGCACTTCTGCGCCTACGCATGAAAAAGGTCAAACTCTCAATCGACGATTTTGGCACTGGCCACTCCAATCTCAATCAACTGCGTGACCTGCCATTCGACGAACTAAAACTGGATCGCAGTTATGTACGACTTGATGGCCACGAGGAACGCACCGGCCTGATCCTAGAATCCTCTGTCGAAATGGCCAGAAAACTTGGCATGTCTATAGTGGCAGAAGGGGTGGAGACCCTGGAAGAGTGGCGGCGAATTGAACAACTCGGTTGCGACATAGTTCAGGGCTACTATACAGCCAAACCGATGCCGGGCGACGAAATACCGGGCTGGATGGACGCATGGCCGACGTTAAGAGATAAGCTATTTGATAGCTAGGTGGGGCTATGCCAATTTAACCTGTATCCCGTCACCACGAATCACCTTCTCCAGATCTATGACTCGATTGGTCATGACCTCGGTCAGTACCTCTCCCTTTGGCAGCAGCTTTACACCATTTAATGCGTATAGATTTTCCAGCAACTCCATTCCAGGTTGCAACTGCCTGATCGGCATTAACACTCCACCCTCTGTTTCATCAGCAACTAGCTCGCTATCGGCACTAGCAGCATTAGATTCCCCCTGCTCCTGTTTACTGGCGGCCTCAAGAACCTCCAGGTCGCTCTTAACCTGCAGGTAGGTCCCGGCTGCGCGCACACTCTGCCGCTCATTCAAGGCGGTCAGGATTTTCTCCCTGGCGCTAGCAGGGGTGATTGGCTTGACCAGAAATCCATTGATATCAAGCAGCAGGCAGGAACTCAGTACCTCAGTAGAGGAGAAAGAGGTAACAACGATGGTGCGCAATCCTTGGTCTACAGGCGTCTTGCCCATACGGACTTGTCGGATGAGCTCAATACCGTTCATTTCCGGCATCTGTATATCGGTAATAAGTAGGTCAATCTCGTGCTCACCCATTAACGATATTGCCTCTACACCATTGCCGGCGGCGGACACCTCATTAATCCCAAGGCCCTTCAGCATGTCCACAGTGACACGACGAACAAACGGTTCATCGTCAACAAACAGCACCCGTATATTGGGGAAATCATCCATAGTCGGCATATCGTTCTACCATGAGTTATACAAAGGCAAACTAAAATACAAAACAGTTAAAGCATACTCTATTTTTCAATAATCTGCCGCGACCAAAATATGCGATCTATTCCATAAATCTGACCTCATCCACCCATTACAGTTACTGTCACACGCCTATTGTGAGCATTGATACGGTGCTCCCACAGATAGATACCCTGCCAAGTGCCTAGTGCGCTCCTGCCATTGGTAACAGGTATGGTCAGATCCATCTTGCTAAGAATCGAGCGTATATGAGCAGGCATATCGTCCGGCCCCTCCATGGTGTGATCAAACATGGGATCGCCATCTGGTGTCAGTTTTGCCATGAAACTCTCGAGGTCGGTTCTTACCGCCGGATCTGCATTCTCACACAGCACCAGAGATGCGCTGGTGTGGTGGATAAATATATGGCACATACCAGTGATAATGCCTGATCGTACAACTATTTTTTCAACCTCGCGGGTGATCTCGTAGGTACCGCGACCGCTGGTGCTGATCTGGAAGCTCTGTTGATACATTCAGACGTTAACCTCACCTATCTTGTCCCGCACCGAATCAAGTTTGCCTTGCAGCCTGTTATCCTTGCCTTTGCGTATATCAAGCTTCAATGATGAATAGATCCTGTTGCACCCCGCCCTGTCCAAAACATCGTGGGCTGCCTGCACCAAGCCTAGCGCCTGTGGCAGATCATCCGTTTCAATAATGGTGCCCATGGGCGTGAGTTGATAGCTGACGCCACTATCACGAATTGCCTTTATCACCTGGCTTACATATTCACTAACGCTTTCCCCTTTATCGGTAGGGAACATGGCAAATTCAAGTAATACAGACATACCTACACCTCCGCATTATCATGTAGCTCCTGAGGGTAAATCACCTACAACTGTTATCGCAAGTTTAGGCCAAGTCTAAAACGATTTTACTGGCTACCTGCCAAGCCTGGCGCATATTAATAATCTAAGGTTAAGCTGTTCTCTCTCGGCTTGCCTTGAGAGAAAGTGAACCAAATACCAGGGATGGGGTGTTAGCATCACCAATATGAGATCTTTGCCTAGTTTTTTCATTCGCGCCTCCAGGAAAGTGTTAAGATAGCGCGGCTTAAAATGCGTGTGCAGTACTGCCATGAACCTGAACTGCACACAAGCCAGTGAAGAGCCAAATAGACGGGATCTAAAAAATATATGGAAATACAGAAATTTTGCCTTGGGATCTGAGCGTCAATGATTCGTATTAACATTATAATTGCTATCGCTGTTGCCGCAGTCACCTATGGCCTTTTGGCGTACATGAATCGCCCTGAAATCGAACCTGCCTGGCCTGACAGGATACAAGGCTTCTCTTTTTCCCCCATGCGTGCTGAGCATGATCCAACTGTCGGTATAGTGCCTACAGTCGAGGAAATTGAGCAAGACATTGCCTTGTTGGCAGATAAAACCTATTCAATACGTACCTACACTGTCGATGGACCGATGGCTCATGTGCCCGCATTGGCCAAAAAATACGGACTGAATGTAGCATTGGGCGCGTGGTTAGATACACGACTAGAACAAAACAAGATAGCTGTTGAGGACGTAATCAAGATTGCAGATAAACATCGCGGCAATGTGGTGCGAGTGATCGTCGGCAATGAAGTTATTCATCGAGGCAACCTATCTGTTGAACAGTTAGGCGAGCATTTGAATCATGTTCGCGCCGAATTGGGCATGCCGGTTGGCACCGCTGAAACTTTGGATGTATGGGAAAACCATCCTGAACTTGCACAATATGTCGATTATATCGCCGTGCATATGTTGCCATATTGGAATGGGAAGGATGTTGATAATGCGGTCGACTTTGTAGTCGAAAAAATAGATCTATTAAAGAAGATGTATCCAGATAAGCCCATAATTATCGGCGAGGTAGGATGGCCAAGTAATGCGAGAACAAAACAATCGGCAGTTGCCAGTGTGTCAAACGAGGCGAAATTTCTCCGCCGTTTTCTACACAAGGCCGCACAGGAAGAGTACATATACTATGTTATGGAGGCGTTCGATCAGCCGTGGAAACGTAAAACCGAGGGTTCGGTCGGCGCATATTGGGGGGTATATGATGTCGAGCGTAACGCAAAGTTTGAATTTGTAAAGCCTATTGTTGGGTTGCCTCAATGGCAAACACTCGCTGTAATTTCAGTTTTGCTGGCCGCCATTATATTTACCATATTGCTGACAGACTCAATAACTCTGAATCGTCGCGGGCGTATCTTTCTGGCAATGATCGCCTATTTATTAACCACAGTAGTCGTCTGGATCGCTTACGATTATT
The DNA here is from genome assembly GCA_050304615.1 of Sedimenticolaceae bacterium. Classification (GTDB taxonomy): domain Bacteria; phylum Pseudomonadota; class Gammaproteobacteria; order Chromatiales; family Chromatiaceae; genus CBFDBF01. The sequence goes on along the minus strand of JBNLDW010000011.1, from coordinate 309,493 downwards.
CTCGCCAATATATGACCATCAGCGCCGTCATCGTCGGTATTTTTCTTATGTTGGGCATGCTAGGCGTGATTATGGTTCTATTGATTGAGGCGCACGAATGGGCAGAAACACTTTGGGTGAGAGGCCGGCGACGCAAACTGATACCTATAACTGTTGATGAAGACCAATTGCCGATGGTATCTATCCACGTGCCGGCCTATAACGAACCACCGGATATGCTGATCGACACACTAAACTCGTTAGCTAACCTGAATTATCCGCATTATGAAGTCATCGTCATAGACAACAACACCAAGGACGAAGCGGTTTGGAAACCAGTTGAACAGTATTGTAAAAAGCTGGGTGGCAAATTTCGTTTTTTTCACCAGTCGCCACTAGCCGGATTTAAGGCGGGCGCCTTGAACTTTGCGCTATCCCAAACCTCACCGGATGCAACCATCATAGCGGTTATTGACAGTGATTATTGCGTTGAACCAACCTGGTTGCGCGACCTTGTCCCACAATTCAGCCAGGAGTATATAGCCATTGTGCAGGCACCTCAGGATTACCGCGACTTGAATGATAACGCTTTCAAGGCAATGTGTTTTGCTGAATATCGCGGTTTTTTCCATATCGGCATGATAACCCGTAACGAGCGTAACGCGATCATTCAGCATGGCACTATGACCATGGTCAGACGCACTTGCCTTGAGGAAGTAGGCGGCTGGGGTGAACATACTATTACTGAAGACGCTCAACTAGGATTTATGGTTTTTGCAGCCGGCTACCAGGCCGTATATACCGCAAGAAGTTATGGTAAAGGGCTGATGCCAAATAGTTTCATCGATTATAAAAATCAACGTTTCCGCTGGACTTATGGAGCGATGCAAATCTTGCGGCATCATTCACGGGAGTTATTAGGCCTGGCTAAAAGCAAATTGACGACCGGCCAACGTTACCATTTTATCGCAGGATGGTTACCGTGGATTGCGGACGGCATAAATCTAATCTTTAACTTTGCCGCTATTACGTGGTCGTTGGCGCTCATAACAATGCCAGATACAGTCGATCCACCATTGGCGGTCTTTTCAATTTTACCGCTATCACTGTTTGCCTTTAAGATTGCAAAAGTTGCCTACCTCTATCATGGAGTCCAAATTGTCGGCTCAATACGAGAGACCATTGCAGCAGCATTAGCCGGTTTAGCATTATCGCATACTATAGCCAAGGCGATGTGGTTGGGTGTATTCACCGACGGCCGGCCTTTTGTTCGCACGCCTAAGCAGGAGAAATCTGCCGCTTTGATTCAGGCAATAGCTGCTGCATCAGAAGAGGTATTGATCATGCTGGCACTATGGTTTGCTGCTATTGCCATTTACATCACACTGCCTGTTGATACATGGGATATGATTTTGTGGGTCACGGTGTTACTAGTGCAATCACTACCTTATTTCTCAGCATTTTGTCTGTCGGTAATTAGCGCCTTTCCTAAATCCTTGTCCTATCAAACCCGTGCAGATATCCATGCCGACAAGACTGCAGGTATGGATACTTCTACCGCATTGCCTCCTGATACTAAACATACATAAGCGCTGAGACACGCCTATTACATACCCTCGCCACGACATCAGTCTATCTGAACTATAATCAACTTGTTTGTTAGAATAGGTATAAGTGGTTATAAGCGGGGGCAGGGATGAATGTAAGAGCTGAAAAGCTTTATATAGTATTGATTAGTGTCCATGGTCTGATCCGTGGAGAAGATCTTGAGTTGGGACGAAATGCAGATACTGGGGGACAGACGAAGTACGTTGTAGAGCTGGCACGAGCGTTAGGAGAGCACCCGGACGTGGGGCGGGTAGAACTCATGACTCGCTTAATATCCGATCCTCAATTCAGTGAAGACTATGCCCAGCCGGTGGAGAAACTCTCTAGCCAGGCAAGTATCATCCGCATCCCATGCGGAGAGCCAGGATATATTGCGAAGGAGGAGCTGTGGGATTCACTGGATAATTTTTCTGATCACGCTTTAGCTCATATCAACAGTAGCAGCAAGAAAAGACCGGACATTATTCATAGCCATTATGCTGATGCAGGATATGTTGGCATAAGGTTGGCACATCACCTGGGTGTGCCCTTAGTGCATACCGGTCATTCCCTTGGCCGATCCAAGCGGCAGCACTTGCTGGCAACTGGGCTGAAGGGAGATGAGATAGAGCAGCGTTACAATCTGTCTCGTCGAATTGAAGCAGAAGAGGACACGCTAGCTACAGCCGAGCTGATCATCACCAGCACCCGTCAGGAGATTGAAAAGCAATATGAATTGTATGATCACTATCAACCTGAGCAGATGCGGGTGGTGCCACCGGGCACCGATCTTGACAGATTTCACCCCCCTGTCGGAAATGAACACAAAAGTGCAGTATATAAAGAGCTGTGCCGCTTTTTGCAAAAACCGGAAAAACCAATAATACTGGCGTTGTCACGACCTGATGAAAGAAAAAACATTTCTACATTGATACAGGCGTTTGGTGAATCTAAGGCGTTACAGAAGGCGGCCAACTTGGCCATTATTGCAGGCAACAGGGATGATATACGTAATCTGGAAAGCGGTGCCCAAGAGGTTCTGACAGATATCCTTCTAACCATTGATCAATATGACCTATACGGCAAAGTTGCCGCCCCGAAACAGCACCAGCCGAATGATGTCCCCATATTTTACCGCCTGGCAGCTCTCAGCGGTGGCGTTTTTGTAAATCCTGCCCTGATTGAGCCGTTTGGCTTAACCCTGATCGAGGCGGCCGCTAGCGGACTGCCTATAGTGTCTACTGAAGATGGCGGCCCTAGAGATATCATAGAAAATTGCCAAAATGGTCTGCTTATTGACCCTCTAGATACAGAAGCAATTGCCAATGCCCTGCTGCAAGTGCAGCAGGACCGTAAGGGCTGGAAAAAATTGGCAGCCAGTGGTATCGAGGGGGTACGTCGGCACTACTCATGGCAAGCACACGTAGAAAAATATCTTGGTGTGTTACGCCCGCTTATAGAGCGGACAACCCCTTCGCCGAGAATGCCGCTCAGTCGTCGCCCTATGCTGTATCGTAACCAGGCCATCATCACTGATCTTGATCAAAACCTTCTGGGTGATCCCGCCTCTCTCGAGCAATTAATTAAGGTCATTCAAGACCATCGTAAACAAGCTGTTTTTGCCATTGCGACCGGCCGTAGCTTCAACTCAGCCATGCGAACCCTTAGGCATTACCGTATACCCCAGCCTGACATTCTAATCAGCGGTCTCGGCACTGAGATTCACTATTCGCCTAATCTGGACAAGGATACGGCTTGGACTGAGCACATCGACTATCTTTGGAAACCCAGATCAGTGCGGCGTATTTTGAGTGAACTACCAGGGCTCAAACTACAACCTATACGCGAACAGGGTTCGTTCAAGATCAGCTACTATTATGATGCTGCAGAGGCTCCACCACTGGAAGCGATTAACAGCCTGCTGCATAAACATGAACTAAGCGTTAATGTATTTCTCGCCTTTGGGCAATATTTGGATATTGTTCCAGTCAGGGCATCCAAGGGCTACGCCTTGCGCTGGTTTGCCGAGCAGTGGAATATTCCGTTAGAGCATGTCTTGGCCGCCGGCGGGTCAGGCAGTGATGAAGACACGATGCGTGGCAATACCTTGGCTGTGGTAGTTGCAAATCGGCACCACGAGGAGCTTTCTTCACTTATCGATGTAGAGCAGGTTTTCTTTCCTGAGCAACCATTTGCTGCGGGTATTCTGGAAGCGATAGAACACTACAATTTTTTTGATATCGGCAAGGCATAGCTACTATGACTAGCCAGTTACTGTTATGCACTGATCTGGACAGAACCCTTCTGCCCAACGGCCCGCAGCAAGAATCATCAAACGCGCGCATGAGTTTTGCGCGCCTAACGTCACTGCCTAGCGTGACCTTGGCCTATGTGACCGGACGTCACCGTGCACTGGTTGAAGAGGCGATACTGCTTTACCAACTACCGCAGCCACAATTTGTAATCGCTGATGTAGGCTCCACCATCTATAAGTTGACTGATGAAGGCTGGCATCATTGGGACAGGTGGGAAACAGAGATCGCTGCTGACTGGGCTGGGAAAAGCCATCAAGATCTGCGGAATTTGTTTCATGGGTTATCTCCACTGAAATTACAGGAGGATGGCAAACAGGGTAGATACAAGCTTAGCTATTATTTGCCCGGCAATATGAGCCATGAAGCACTGATTGTTACAATGCAATCACGTTTGGAACAAGCCAATGTTAAAGCATCCATTGTATTTAGTATTGACGAACCATCAGGCGTCGGATTATTGGATGTTTTGCCAGCTTGCGCCACTAAGCGCCATGCAATTGAATTTCTGATGACAGAGTACGGCTTTAATCTGAGCAACACACTGTTTGCCGGTGATAGCGGTAATGATCTGGCTGTACTTGCCAGCCCCATACGGGCGGTACTGGTTGCAAATGCCAGCGAGGAGGTTCGATGCATGGCTAAACAACAGGCCATAGAATCCGGTTGTGCCGATGCCTTGTATTTGGCTAAAGGTGGCCTGCTTGGCATGAACGGCAACTATAGCGCTGGCATACTCGAAGGTGTAGTGCATTATTTTCCGCAATTAGAATCCAGTATCGGGCAATAGGTATGGATAATAGAAAATCTCGGCCATTGGTGTTTGGTGAGGTCTTATTTGATCATTTTGCCGATGGTAGTGTTGTACTAGGCGGTGCGCCGTTCAATGTTGCATGGCATCTGCAGGCATTTGGCCTGTCGCCAATACTCATATCGCAGATAGGGGATGACCCCTTGGGAAGGCAGGTAAAATCTGCGATGCAGGCCTGGGGCATGGATATATCTGGGTTGGGCCTAGATTTATCCCATCCTACGGGAGTAGTGGAGGTAACCATAAAGAATGGAGAGCCACAGTATGAGATCACCGAGAACAGGGCCTATGATTTCATAGATCTTGACTCTTTGCCGCCTCTCGACACGGGAGGAATGCTATACCATGGAACCCTTGCACTGCGTAACGACGTATCTAGGCGAGCACTGGAACAGATCAAACAAACTTATTCGGTACCTGCCTTTGTGGATCTAAATCTGCGCCCCCCCTGGTGGGACCAAGATTGCATCCAACAAGTATTGAATCATGCCAAATGGGTGAAACTTAACGAACATGAGCTTGCCCAAATTGAGCCTGATCAGGATAACACAGAGAGCCGGATTGAAAGTCTCTGCGGGCGATATGCTGTAAAGCAATGGATAATAACTAGGGGCAGTGCTGGAGCCATAGCTGCAGCCTCTAACGGTAAGCTTTTTGTTAGCCAGCCCCATAAAACGGACACCGTAATCGATACAGTCGGTGCTGGCGATGCCTTCAGTAGCGTCCTGCTACTTGGCCAAGCACGGGAATGGCTTCTGCCGCTCACCCTGGAAAGGGCGCATCACTTTGCCAGTACCATTGTTGGCATCCGCGGCGCTACAATAAACAACATGGGATTTTATCAACCGTTTATAGATGCTTGGGGGTTGGCGGAATAATGTACGAACAAGTTTCACACTCTTTACTTAATGAGCTGCTGGTCGAACTCAAACCAGAGATTCATAAACAGGATTTGCGCCATTTTTATACCCGTTTAGGGGCAAATTTCTACACCATCTACTCCCTGTTCGAGCATCTCTACGGTGAACGTGATGATTTCAAGGAGCAGGCACTGCGACTGGTGGAAACCATGGCCAGGCAGTACATACAACGGCCGGATTATCTAAAGGAAAAGGATATCACCAGAGAACACGATCACAACTGGTTTCTGAGCCAGGAATGGGTTGGCATGGCTTTATATGGAGATGCATTTGCAGAAGACCTGCCAGATCTTCAGTCTCGGGTTAGCTATTTTCAGGAACTAGGCATCAATATGATTCATATTATGCCACTTATGAAATGCCCCCCAGGATATAGCGATGGCGGTTATGCGGTTAGCAATTTTCGCGAGATCGACGAACGCCTGGGCACCATAGAGGACATAAGATCACTGGCCGCAGAGCTCAGAAAGAGAGACATTCTGCTAACCCTTGATGTGGTTTTAAACCACACCTCCAATGAACACGAATGGGCGCAAAAGGCGCGTCAGGGGAACAAGAAATATCGGGACTACTATTATATCTTTCCCAATCGCGATGTTCCGGACATGTTTGAAGAGACCATGCCCGAGATATTTCCTGAAACCGCCCCGGGAAACTTTACTTGGGATGAGGAGATGGGAAAGTGGGTGATGACTGTGTTCCACGATTATCAGTGGGATCTCAACTACGGCTGTCCTGCGGTTTTTATTGAAATGTTGGACATCATCCTCTTCTGGGCCAATCAGGGAGCCGACATTATACGCCTGGATGCGGTGGCCTTTCTGTGGAAAAAGATTGGTAGTACCTGCCAAAATGAGCGTGAAGCCCATCTTATTCTGCAGTTAATGAAAGATTGCTGCCAGGTTACGGCTCCAGGCGTACTTTTTATTGCTGAAGCTATCGTAGCACCGGTGGAGATTATCAAGTATTTCGGTGAGGACGCCATCAATGCCAAGGAGTGTGAGATCGCCTACAACGCCACCCTTATGGCACTGCTGTGGGATGCGGTAGCTACCCGAAATGCCAAACTACTCTACCAGGGCCTGAAGAGCCTACCGGACAAACTGGAGCGAGCCACATGGCTGAATTATATCCGCGGCCATGATGATATCGGTTTGGGATTCGACGATAACGATATTCGCGCCATCGGATATGAGCCTCAGGCACACCGACGCTTCCTTATTGACTATTTTACCGGCAACTACGCAGACTATGACGCCAAAGGACTCCCCTTTGGCGTCAACCCTAAAACCGGTGATGCCAGGATTGCCGGCTCATTAGCCTCATTGGTTGGCCTGGAGAGTGCGCTAATAGCCAATGATACTGCAAAAATAGACAAGGCCATCAAGCACATCTTGCTTCTACACAGCATTATCCTCTCCTTTGGCGGCATCCCACTACTCTATTATGGTGATGAAATAGGCACCCTTAACGACTGCACATACCTTGATGATGAAAACAAGGCCAATGACAATCGTTGGGCACACCGCCCAAACTTCGATTGGCAGAAGGCCGAGCTGAGAAGGCAAACAGGCAGTGTGGAAAATCGAATATTTGAAGGTTTACGCAAGATGATTGCGTTACGCAAAGAGATCTCTGCATTTTCTGACTTTAACAACCGAGAACTGCTAGATGTCGAAAACCCCCACCTGTTTGTATTCTCACGCTTTAATCTCACGAGAACCTCAGGCGGGGTTCTAGTAGTCGCCAATTTCGACGCTGAACCCCAGTACCTTGATCTGAATGAGCTAAGCAGCACGGCCTTCTTACAACATCGCCTACTACGAGACCTCTGCTCCGGAGACAGCCCAGAGATATTCAATGATCAGTTGATTATCCCGCCGTTTCACTTTTACTGGCTCACCGATCAGCATATGTGTGGTTAGCGCATGCGAAATGTCTGCTCTCAACGCCCTATGCGTTAGGCGACGACGTCAGCCCCAGCTCACTGAGCTTACGATAGAGGGTACGCTCGCTCACCCCCAGCCTATCTGCCAGTTTCTTCTTTTCGCCCTGGAAGCGGGTGGCAGCCCAACGCAGGTATCTGGCTTCGGCCAGTTCCAGGCTGACCAACCCTTCCGGGTACGGAGTGGGCACAGTCTGGCCACTTGCACTGGTTTGACACTCCGGCGGCAGATGCTCTGATAGAATCAGGTTACCATCGGCTAAAAGCAGGGCGCGTTCAATCAAGTTGCGCAGTTCGCGAATGTTGCCAGGGAATGAGTAGTTTCGCAGACAGCTCATCGCCTCACGCGATAGTTTGATATCGCGTCCAGGGGCAAAGCGGCATAGAAGATTATCGACTAGTAGCTGCAGATCTTCGAGGCGTTTACGTAGCGGCGGCATCTCAATCGGAAAGGTGTTAATACGGTAGTATAGATCCTGGCGAAACTCACCGCTGTCTACCATCTGTCTGAGATCGCGATGGGTAGCGCAGATCAGGCGAAATTCTGCCTTCTGTGCATCTATGCCGCCAACTCGGCGATAGGTACCTGTCTCTAACAGTCGCAGCAGCTTGACCTGGAGCGTGAGAGGCACATCCCCGATCTCATCCAGGAACAAGGTGCCGCCGCGAGCCACCTCCACTAAACCCACCTTGCTGCTTACCGCGCCGGTGAAGGCGCCCTTCTCGTGACCGAACAGTTCACTCTCGAACAAGGTTTCGGTCAGACCAGAGCACTCCACCGGGACAAAGGGACCACCAGCACGCAAACTCGACTCGTGAATGGCAGTAGCAATCACCTCCTTGCCGGTTCCAGACTCACCAAGAAGCATGACGCTCGCATCGCTTGGCGCAACCCGCTCAACCAGCTCCAGGACCTTATTGAAGGCGGTTGAACGCCCGAGTAGGGGACCAGCACTGGTATCTAGTTTGGCCAAACGACTATAACGCAATATCTCCATATAGTAGCGGATCTCTCCCTGCTCATCGAACAACGGATAAATCTCTACATCTACATGCTCCTCGCCCTGCGGGGTGTGATGCAGGTGTAGCATACGCGCCGCTTGCCCGGAATCGCGGGCCAGACGCACTGGGCAGTCCTCACCTGCCTGATCGCAGGGGGCGCTGTAGTGATGAGAGATTTCATAGCAGTGGATATTCTTGGCCGACTTTAGACGTTCGCCAAATTCACGCACATAGTGGCTGTTGCCAGCCAGCACCCGGTAGTCTGGGGAGAGTATGGCGGTAGGATCAGAAAAGCTTTCCAATATCCCCAGCAACTCGGGCTGTATCGCATTGTCGATCACTATAGTTACCCCGTTATTTCAATGCCTGACTGTCAGATACGGCAGTATAGCTGTCATATATGGCGGCTTCAACTATTTGCAGTGTGTGAAATAGCCTATTTAATGTAGGTAATACATTGCTATAGAATGTTATTTGACCTTTTTTCATATGCAATATACCCAAGATATTAAAAAGCCAAGGATGGCATAGCACTTGCAAAGTGGTTCTCATCCGGGGAACCCGGATTGTTGTGAAGGGCGCTGGTGACTCCGCCTGTTTTTTGATGCCACCGCCCTTCACCGCATTTAACTCGGGGTAATACTATGTGGAAGGATGCGAGCGTTCGCGAAATTGCAGTAGTGCTAGCTATCAAGCTAGTCCTGCTCTATGGGCTCTGGATAACCTTCTTCAACCACCCTGATCAACGTGAGCTAACCCCTCACGACGTAGGCCATCTCATGCTGGGCAATGCCCAAGAGGCGGCCATCACCCCATTAACACGCTTAGCAGCACAGGAGTAGAGAATGGTTTCAGAGACGGTAGTCGACCTCTCGCGGTTGCAATTTGCGCTCACCGCGATGTATCACTTCCTTTTTGTCCCGTTGACACTGGGACTTTCATTTCTGTTGGTTATCATGGAGTCGGTCTATGTCATGACCGGCAAGCAGATCTATAAGGATATGACTAGATTCTGGGGCAAGCTGTTCGGCATCAACTTTGCTCTTGGGGTCACAACCGGCATCACCATGGAGTTTCAGTTTGGCACCAACTGGGCCTACTACTCCCACTACGTCGGCGATGTTTTCGGTGCGCCTCTGGCGATTGAGGGTCTTATGGCCTTCTTTCTTGAGTCGACCTTTATCGGCCTGTTCTTTTTCGGCTGGGATAGGTTAAGCAAACGCCAGCACCTGATGGTCACCTTCTTCACTGCCTTTGCCTCCAACATGTCAGCATTGTGGATACTTATCGCCAACGGCTGGATGCAGAATCCAGTGGGTTCCGATTTTAGCTATGAGACCATGCGCATGGAGATGACATCGTTCTCCGCGTTGCTGATGAACCCGGTGGCACAGGTGAAGTTCGTACACACTATCTCCGCCGGTTATGTCACCGGTTCGGTGTTTGTACTTGGCATAAGCGCCTACTACCTGCTTAAGAAGCGCGACATCGCATTTGCCAGCCGCTCCTTCGCTATTGCCGCCGCTTTTGGCTTTGCCTCGGCACTTTCGGTAGTGGTGTTGGGTGATGAATCTGGCTATGAACTGGGCGATGTACAGAAAACCAAACTGGCTGCGATGGAGGCAGAGTGGGAGACACAGCCAGCTCCGGCTGGCTTTACCCTGTTCGGCATTCCGGATCAGGAGAACGAGACCACCCATTCGGAGATCAAGATTCCATGGGTCCTTGGTTTACTTGCCACCCGCTCAACGGACGAGGAGATCATGGGCATAAAGGAGCTAAAAGTCGAACACGAGGGGCGCATCCGTAACGGTATGATTGCCTACGGCCTGTTGCAACAATTGCGTGGCGGCCAAACTGACCCCGAGACCCGCGCTGCCTTTGAGGCGGTAAAGGTCGATCTTGGCTATGGCCTGTTGCTGAAGCGCTACACCGAAAACGTGGTAGACGCCAGCGAGGAGCAAATAAATCAAGCGGTAGAAGATACCATTCCACAGGTAGCACCGCTGTTTTGGAGCTTCCGTCTTATGGTACTGCTGGGCTTCTGGTTCATAGTTTTGTTCGGTATGGCCTTTTGGTACAGCACCAAGCGCCAGTCCGAACACAAATCGTGGCTGCTTAAGGCGGCATTATGGAGTATTCCACTTCCCTGGATCACCTCTGAACTCGGTTGGTTTGTGGCTGAATACGGTCGTCAACCATGGTCCATCGGCGAAGTGCTGCCGACCCATCTCAGCACCTCCACTCTAAACAGCGGCGATCTCTATTTCAGTATTGCCGGCTTCATTGGCTTTTATACTTTGTTGCTGGTAGTCGAACTCTATCTGATGTTTAAGTTTGCCCGTCTCGGCCCAAGCACTCTGCATACTGGTCGTTACCATTTCGATAAATCTGACGTTGCCCCAGCACCTGGAGGAGTTACCCCATGATTCTTGATTATGAAACTTTAAAACTGGTGTGGTGGCTATTGGTCGGTGTGTTGCTGATCGGCTTCGTCATCACTGATGGCTTTGATATGGGAGCTGGCGCATTGCTGCCATTTCTCGGCAAGAACGATGAGGAGCGGCGGGTGATAATCAACACCGTCGGCCCACACTGGGATGGCAATCAAGTGTGGTTCATCACTGCAGGTGGCGCCATCTTTGCCGCTTGGCCCGCAGTCTATGCAGCTGCCTTCTCCGGCTTTTACATAGCCATGTTGCTAGTGCTGTTTGCGCTGTTCTTTCGGCCGGTCGGATTCGACTACCGCAGTAAGATCGCTGATCCGCGTTGGCGCAACACCTGGGACTGGGGGCTGTTCGTCGGTGGTGCTGTTCCTGCACTGCTGTTTGGTGTTGCCTTTGGCAATGTGATACTCGGTGTACCGTTTCAGTTTGATGAGTTTCTACGTCCGACCTACACCGGCAGTTTCTTCGGCCTGTTGCGCCCATTCGCGCTACTCGCTGGAGTGGTCAGTCTATCCATGCTGGTTACGCACGGGGCAGTCTGGCTGCACATGCGTGCCGGTTCTCCAGTACATGAACGGGCGCGCAAGGCGACCATCCTGGCCGCACTGGTAATGTTCGTCGCCTTCGCCCTCGGAGGAGTATGGCTCGCGCTGGGTATAGATGGCTACCGTATAATCTCCCAACCAGCACTTGATGCACTACCTAATCCGTTGGCCAAGACCGTGGAGATTGCGGCTGGAGCGTGGATGACAAACTACTCCACCTATCCGTGGATGATGGCAGCACCGCTGCTCGGTTTAGGCGGCGCTTTGGCAACTGCGTTCATGGCATGGATCAATCGTCCTGGGTTTGGTTTTGTTACCAGTTCGCTGACCATGTCTGGGGTAATCCTCACGGCAGGATTTTCTATGTTCCCGTTTGTGATGCCTTCAATCACCGTTCCCTCGAGCTCGCTCACCCTGTGGGATGCGCCATCAAGTCACCTGACTCTAACAGTGATGTTCTGGGCGGCAATGATCTTTGTGCCGATCATCCTGGCCTATACCACCTGGACATACCGCGTCATGTGGGGGCGGGTGACGGTAGAGCATATTCGTGAACACGAACATGAAGCTTATTAATTATATGCCCAGGATACTTATCAGCCTGAGCACAACCAAGGAGAACACTTATGTGGTATTTCACCTGGATACTCGGTCTACTGCTGGCATGCAGTTTCGGCATCATCAATGCCATGTGGCTTGAATCAGAAAGCATTAACAATGACGATAACCACGACAACTGACATGGCCACAGTCGAACCACAGCACGGGAACTCTTGGGGGCGCATCCCATACCCCAATCCAGGCTGGTCTCGACTCGTTTCATTGCTACTGGCCATCGCCCTGTCGGCCCTGCTCCTGGTCTACCCACGAGCAGTGGCCGCCTCACTGCATGCAGTTAACCACGGTCAGCTTTCTCTGATTATGTGGGGCATCGCCATAGGGTTCATTCACGGTGTGGGATTTGTACCCAGAATGACAGTTTGGCGCATTGTATTTAACCCGTTTATCGGCTGGCCGCTACTAACGATAGGTGCTCTGTCGATACTTTACGCTGCCTGATTTAACCGTTTCTTCCGCCTGGGCAGGGACGCCCATTTTTTTTGGAGTCTACCTAAATGAAGATTGCCGTTACCAGCCAGAACCGTCGTGAGATTACAGAGCACGCTGGACGCTGTCGCAAATTTTGGATCTACGATATTGAGGACAAGCAGGTTATTGACAAAACACTGCTAGAGATTCCCGTAGAGCAGTCCTTTCACGAAAGCTCACCGCTTGCCCCGCACCCACTGGATAGTGTCGCTGTCTTGATAAGCGCAAGCATGGGGCAAGGCATGGTAAGACGCCTTGCCGCCAAGGGGATCGTTGCTATCGCTACCAGAGAGAAAAACCCAGATGCTGCGGTGATCGCCCACTTGGAAGGACGCCTCAAGGCACTAACAGTAGAACAGGGATGTAACCATGGTCAAAGTCACGATCACGGTCATCACCATCGCCCCTAGTTACCGCAGACAGCAAAGCATAGTCGTACTCTACTAACCACAGCCCCCTCTGACAGACGCAGGCTAGCGTGCAAGTATGAGGGGGGATTCTAATTAATTCTATTTCTGTCCCCCGCTTCTTATGAAATCTCTTAATAGATTCCACAAAAACACTCATTAAACTCACTTCACAAACTATTCTGCGGAACGTTCACACCCTACCCGTGAATATACCACTCGAAAAAAGTGTGAATTATTGCACGTCTCTCAAAATATCTCCTCTAATATGCGCTAATATACTATATTGTAAAGATCTTTGCTGGTTCAGGTGGCCGAGAAGCACTAATCCTTAGGGCTTAGAGGACAAAATTTATCTTCTATTTATATGCCCGGCCACTTCAGTTCTAGCCCATAAAGTCAGCCTTGGAAAAATATTAATATTGGCATTTCTGGCTAGTTGTTAGTGGCATCAAATAGGCATTGCGGTAGTGGCTACATTATATAGTGTTACAAGATATTGGAATTTTTGTGATTAAACGCCATAACCACGGAACCGGGTACCGAAAGAGAACTGAAATGAAGCCACCTTCTAGGTTCGCGCTGTACCAGTGGTTGCTATCGCCGATTTTTCTTTTCTGGTTAGGCTTACAGGTAGCAATACCAGCGGAAGGTGATGTGCGCATCGGCGTACTGGCAAAGCGCGGCGATGAACGTACCGTGCAACGCTGGCAGCCAACCGCTGACTATCTTCACCACGAAATCCCAAAACACCACTTTACAATAGTGCCGCTCAATTTTGTTGAGATTGACAAGGTAGTAGCAAAAGGTGAGGTGGATTTTATTCTCGCCAACTCGGCGATCTACGTCGGACTGGAAAAACGCTACGGGGCGGGACGGATTGCCACCATGCGCAATCGCAACGGTCATCGTGGTTATACTGTCTTTGGCGGTGTTATCTTCACCCGAGCTGATCGCAAAGATATCAATTCCATCGCCGACATTGCTGGCAAAAAATTTGCCGCGGTAAAGGAGAACTCCTTCGGCGGATATCACATGGCCCTGCGCGAATTGGTACAGGCAGGTATCACCCCAGACGAGGATACCTCTTTGCAGTTCAGCGGAACCCACGACGCAGTAGTCTACGCGGTGCTGCAAGGTCAAGTTGATGTTGGTACAGTGCGCTCCGACACCCTGGAACGCATGAGCCAGGAGGGTAAACTTGACCTGGCAAACATAAAGATAATCAATCAGAAACAGCATAACAGCTTTGACTATCTACACAGCACTCGCCTCTATCCCGAGTGGCCATTTGCCAGGGTAGCACACACCAGCGAAGAGCTCAGTCACTCCGTGGCAGCGGCACTGTTACGTATGCCACCGGATAGCACTGCCGCACTAACTGGACAAACTGCGGGTTGGACCGTGCCTGGCAACTACCAACCGGTACACGAATTACTACGCGAGCTACGCATTGATCCATACGCAGATATTGGCCACATCACATTCGCCGATCTAGTGCGCAACTACTGGCATTGGCTACTATTGACCCTGCTGGCACTACTGTTGCTGAGCGCCGCCAATACCTACGTCGCCAGTCTTAATCAGCGTCTGCGCCGAACAGAAAGCGAACTGCGTAGTGCCAGAGATAACCTGATAGAAAAGGTTAAAGAGCGCACTGCGGAACTGGAAGATAGCCATAGGCGTCTGGAGCGTATCAGCCAGGACTGGAATGACGCCTTCGATTCCATTAGTGATCCGATCTTTATTCACGATACCGAGATGCGCATAGTACAGGCCAACCCCGCATACTGCGAGTATGCTGGCCATGACCTGCAAGAGATGCTTGGCAAACCATACTATCATTACTTTCCGCGCATGGAAGGCCCATTGCCGGGGTGCGCTGACTTTCACAACCATGTTCGAGACGAAGAACATGAACTACGACTGGAAAGCGGCGAAGTCTATTTCTCACACTCCTATGGCATCAAACGTGCGGATAACACTATCCAGCATGCCATTCATATCCTGGAAGACGTGACCGCACAGAGCCGTGCCGAAGATGAGATGCGACGTCTTAATCGCGCCCTGCGCACCCTCAGCCTATGTAATACCACTTTGGTGCATGCGGAAGATGAATATGAGTTGATGGACGATATCAGCCACGTTCTCATCGATCATGGCGGCTATCGGTTTGCCTGGGTCGGCTATGCAGATAAGGAGAGTGTGAGCACCATTCACCCGGTGGCCTATGCGGGGCACGGCGGGGAGCTGCTGACAGTACTAAGCGAGACAGGAGAGAGAGGCTGTGCCGATGAACTTGCCATGCGTGCCTTGCAGCAAACCAAGGCGGTAGTATTACGTGATCTAACATCCTGTGAAGAGTGCTTTGAGGAGTGGTGTGTAACAGCGCAAATGTCAGGTTTTGCCGCAGCCATTGCCCTGCCGCTGGTCTCGCAGGGAGAGGTGTTCGGTGTTATCTGCATCTTCTCGACAGAATCTAACGACTTTGACGATGAGGAGATTGCGCTATTGCAGGAGATGGCTGGTGATCTCTCATTTGGTATCCGTACACTACGCAGCCGGATCAAACGCAAGCGGGCAGAGAAGGCCCTGCGCAAGACGGAGGAGCGTTACGAGGAGTTGTATGAAAATGCCCCCAGCGCCTACCTCTCTATCTCCGGAGAAGATGGCCGACTGATACAGTTCAATCGCGCATTGTGCGAAATCTTAGGCTACACGCGCGAGGCATTGGATGGCATGACCATAACTGAACTCTATGCCGACACTGAGCATGGTCTGGCCAGGGCGAGGGAGATATCTTCTGGCTTAGCAGATGGCCACGGAGTGCGCGACGAAGAGTTGCAGATGCGCCATGCCGACGGACATCCGGTATGGGTTAGTGTCAACGTTGATCCGGTGTTGGATAAGAAGGGTGATTTGCAAGAGATCCGCTCTACAGTGATCGACATATCTGCACGCAAACAGGCCGAAGAGGAACGCAGCAATTTTGCGGAACAGTTACAGCGCTCGCTGTTACAGGCCATCCGCGCCATCGCTCTAACTATCGAAACACGCGATCCATATACTGCTGGCCACCAAGCTCGAGTAGCGGAGCTGGCGGTAAAAATCGGACGGGAGATGGGGTTGGACAGGGACAATCTGGAGGGAATTAAGCTTGGCGCACTGATCCATGACATAGGCAAGATATCCATCCCGGCAGAGATTCTTAGTCGTCCCGGAATGCTGGGGACTGAGATGTTAGACCTCATCAAAACTCATTCTCGCAGCGGCTACGATATCATCAGTGGTATCGAGTTCCCCTGGCATCTGGCGGAGGTAGTGCTGCAACACCACGAACGGATGGATGGCAGCGGCTATCCCAACGGACTCCAGGGAGACGAGATTCTGTTCGAAGCGCGCATCCTGGCAGTTGCCGACGTGGTCGAGGCGATGGCTTCACACCGCCCCTATCGTCCGGGTCTCGGCTTAGACAAGGCGTTGGATGAGATAAAACATGGTAAGGGATCACTATATGACGCACAGGTTGTAGATGCCTGCATCAAGGTGTTCAACGATAAACAGGGGATGGCAGAATGGGTGCGTAGTACGCAGACTCGCTAGAGGGTGTGTAACCAGACCGTTTAACCTACAACTAGCGGTAGCGTCACCACCGCCTCTAATCCAACGCCATCTTTACCACCGCGCAGAATTAGTTCACCGCCATGGGCGCGGGCTATGTTTCTGGCAATGCTTAGCCCAAGCCCGTTGCCGCCAGTATCACGACTACGGGAGCTCTCGCCGCGCACAAATGGCTGGAAGATTCTCTTACGCTCCTGCTCTGGTATACCGGGGCCACTATCAGCAATAATGATCTGCAGATGCTCACCGGTCTGTTCAACCCTGATCTTGGCCTGTTCACCGTAACGCACCGCATTCTCTAGCAGATTGGTAAGGCAACGCTTGAGCAGCAGCGGGCGGGCACGATAGGGCTTTAGCTCTGCCGGCTGCAGTTCAACCTTGTAGTCAAGATCACGCATATCCTGCTGTAGCGCTTCGAGCAGGGCCATGATATCAACCGGTACTGCCGTTTCACTGCTCTCGGTGCCACGCATAAAGTCCAGGGTTGCATCTACCATCTGCTCCATATCATCCAGGTCATGATTGAATTTATCCTGGACGCCGTCTTGAGATAGCATCTCTGTGCGCAGGCGCAGGCGGGTGATTGGTGTTTTCAGATCGTGGGATACAGCTGCCAGAATTTCGTCCCGATCATCTATGTAGCGCCTCAGTCTGTCCTGCATGGTATTAAAAGCCCGTGCCGCCCTTGTTACCTCTGCCGGCCCTGACTCGTCCAGGGGCGGGCTTTGGATATCACGCCCCAGCTCATCCGCCGCATTTGCCAGCAGCCCCAATGGCCGCGTGACATAGCGCACAGCAATATACGCAAGGATTACAATAGAGAGTAGCAACACAGCCAGATAGGTTAGGACATTGGTTCGCCATGAACTGATATCGCCTGGAACCTGGTGCCGCACGATTACCCACTTACCGTTGGAGAGCTGCACTTGTACCTGAAACCCCAGATGGCCATTGCGCTTGGATAGGCCTTTATCTTGATCGCGTGGCAAACCCTCCATAGGGCGACCATCCCATCTGTTCTCTTGTCGACGCGCCTCTGGATGCGGCGTGATTAATGAAACTACAACTCCAGTGTGGCCCGGCAAATCTCTGTGTATCATTGCCGCCAACCTTCTTGGGGTGATGGCATGCTCACTCAACGGCCTGGGTTGATCGCTGATAGACAGGCGAAAATCGGGAGAATCAAACGCGGCTATTATACCTGGCCACTTTGTTGAATCTGTGTCTTCTAAAAGTCTTACCACTGACGTAACGCGGTTGACCAGATGCAACCCTCGATTCTGTTGCAGGGCATCATCCCGATCCCGCAACAGGATCATGGAACCGATAACCTGAGCCAGTATCAGGCCTAACACCAAGACCAGCATGAGACGCCAAAACAGTGTGCGTGGCAATAGAGTCATACCTCCGTCTCCCCCCTGGATATCCTGCTGGAGAGAATATAACCCTCACCCCTGACTGTCTTTATGATCTGTGGCGTCTTGGGATCATCGCCCAGGCGCTTGCGCAATCTGCTAATAAGGACATCTATGCTACGATCAAATGGATCTGACTCTCGCCCCTGGGTAAGATCCAGCAGCTGATCGCGACTCAACACTCTGTTTGGATGAGCCAACAACACATGCAACAGGCGATACTCCGCACCACTCAAAGGCACGACTAATCCGTCCCGTCCAGTCAGATGACGGGTGACTGGATCAAGCCTCCAGCCGGAAAAACAGACCGGCAGATGTTCGCTTTCCTCCGCGACACTCCATGGCATGGTAGACGCGCGCCGCAGAACCACCTTTATTCTGGCCAGCAGTTCGCGCGGATTAAACGGCTTTGGCAGATAATCATCCGCGCCCATCTCTAGACCAAGGATGCGATCCATGTCATCGCCCTTGGCGGTCAACATGATAACCGGCACCTTTGAGTTGACGCGCAGGTTACGACACAACTCCAGGCCATCATCACCTGGCAGCATAAGATCCAGCACAATAAGATCGACATGTCCGTTTTCCATGGCATGCCACATGCCCTTGCCATCGCCCACGGCGGAGGTTCGATAACCGTTGCGGGTCAAGTACTCCTGTAGCAGATCTCTGATCTCTCTGTCATCATCTACTACGAGTATGTGTTGCTGTTTCTCCATGGCGCTATGTTATACCGATAAACTGGAATATTCAGGCACATTTTTGTAACTCAATGTAACAATACCCACACTGTTACATTGAGTTACAAAAAGGGCTTTCACGGACATCCAGCGGTTACATTCCAATGTTTTCATATATCCACGCCAGGCAGATGACCTGGGTCTTATCACAGTGAGGAGCATAAGATGAAACGTTCAAACAAGGCATTGATAACTACTGTTGCTGTTATTGGTCTAAGCGTCGCGTCCATATCCATGGTATCGGCCTATGGCGGTCCCGGCGGGTACGATGGTTGCAGTAGAGGCGGTTATAGTGACCGGCAGCAGGGCCCCGGCCAGAGAGGCTCTGGGAAAATGGACAGAGCTGATATGGAGCAGCGTATCGCAGACAGACTGGACTGGGTAAAGTATAAGCTACGCATCACCGAAAAACAGGAGCCTGCCTGGAATGAGTTTACCGGCACTATTAGTAAAAGTGCTGCCACCATGCGTGAGCGCAGACAACAGCGCAATACCGAGCAAACGGTGATAGAGCGGGCAAAACAGATGCGTGATGGCGCCGAGCAGATGACCCGGGTAGCCGCTGCGATAGAGAATATGTATAAAGCCCTAACCCCTGAACAGCAGAAGATCGCTGATCAGATCAGCCCGAGGAAGATGTATCGGTTCTGATCAGAACATGATACAAACAGGCCCCGCATATTGCGGGGCCTTTTTTGTGTTAGTCCGGCGACAACCCTCTGTCAACCAGCCTACTATGTTTCATTAAATGCCCTGACCACCATATCCCGCAACGGCTTGACCAAGTAGTCGAGCAGGGTACGCTCCCCTGTCTTGATCACCACCTCAACCGGCATGCCGGATATCAGATGCAGCTTCTCTTTCTGCAGGGTGGCCATAGTCTCATCATCAATGGTCAGAGTGGCCTTGTAGTAAGCCTCGTCTGACTTCTCCCCCACGTAGACATCGGTAGATACATCCTTCAGTTCTGAGTATAGGCTGGGGAAGTTTCTAGAGTTGTCGAAAACCGGAATGCGTACCTCTGCCTTCAGGCCAGGATAGAGCGCGTCAATGTCCATCGGCGAGACTCGAGCATGTATGGTGAACAAGGATTCACGCGGCACAATCTCCATGATGGGGGCGCCAGCGCTGATTACTGCTCCGGTGGTTACAACATCGAACCCTTTGACCTTGCCCCCCACCGGGGCGCGGATATCGATGCGTGACAACTTCTCGCTCAGTGTGCTTTGTTGTGACTGCAACTCCGTCCGGCGCGCCTCCAGCTCCCGTTGGCTGGTAATCACCTCTTTAGTAAAATCCCGTTGCAGCAGGGTGATCTGAGAAAGTATCTCCAGGGTCGATGACTCGAGCTGGGTGATCTCTGACTGGTGTGATATCAGTTCGCCCGAGATCTCTGTGCGTTGCCGCTGAACCTCACGCAGTTTTGCCTTGGATATCAGGTTTTTTGCCGCCAACCTACTAAGGCCCTCGATGTCCTGATCCAGCAGGCTGAGGCGGTAACGCAGAGTCTTGATCATACTCTGGTTGCTAGCAATCTCTCCCTTGGCCTGCTCCAGGCGTTGACGGAGCACCGCCTGTTCCGATATCAGGGCCTGGCGGCGCGAGGCAAATAGTTGTTGTTGGGTAGAGAGGATAGCGGGTTGCCGCGCTGTCTTGGCCTGGCTAATCAATTTGGCGGGGAAAACCAGTTCCTTTTTGCCATCACGTTCGGCCATGAGACGCTCCAGGCTCGCCTCGGTTTCGATCAACTGACTGGTAACCTTGTCCAATTGAATATCGAGGGGTTTGCGATCCAGACTCAACAACAGTTGGCCCTGTTCCACGATATCGCCATCCTGCACCTTAATGCTTGCCACCAACCCGCCATCCAGGTGCTGCACGCTCTTGTTAAGCGAAGCCACGAGGATGCGGCCATCTGCCACCACGGCACTCTCCAGGGGCGCAATCCCGGCCCAGCCGAGTAGGAAAATAAATGTAACGGCCAGTGTGGACCAGCCAAGTTTACGGTAGGCACTGTCGTCCAGGGTCTGGTCTTTCTGCTCTGATTGCGCGGTTGCCATCGTCGGTTACGCCCCCTGTTTAGCGGCGACCGCCGCTAGTGGAACTTTTCTCTGTGGCCGCACCTTCTGCGTGGCGCTGGAATTCACGGCGGTTGGACGGAACAGCCGTTGCAGTACTGCATCCCTTGGCCCAAACAGGTGCAGACGGCCCTGTTGCATGGAGAGGATCTTGTCTGCCATTCTAAGGATGCTGCGGCGATGGCTGGCAAGGATCAAAGTGGTGCCATGCTTTTTCAGATAGCCGCACGCACGGGCCAGGGCAAGTTCGCCTTGGGCGTCCAGATTTGAGTTAGGCTCGTCCAGAATAATGATGGGCGGCTTACCAAACAGGGCCCGCGCCAGCGCGATACGCTGCCGTTGACCGCCAGAAAGTGCTACTCCGCCAACCCCTATACGGGTGTTGTAGCCTTCCGGCAGGGCACGGATCAACTTATCCACCCCGGCGATATGGGCCGCCCGCACGATCTTTGAATCTTTCGCATCGGTGAAACGGGCGATGTTCTGGGCCACTGTGCCATCGAACAGCTCTACATCCTGAGGCAGGTAGCCGATACAGCTGCCAAGCTCATCGGGATTCCACTGCCCGATATCGGCACCATCTAACTGTACGCTGCCTGCACTCAACGGCCAGAGGCCGAGCATGGCGCGAATCAGACTCGTTTTACCCGCCGCGCTGTTCCCGACAATGGCCAGCATCTCTCCTGGTCGCAGGTGGAGTGAGACCCCCTTAAGGACGGTACTCTCTCCACCAGGAGGAATCAGGACTGCATTCTCGACCCTGATCTCACCCTTGGGTGCTGGCAGGCTTAGACGCTGTGGCGATTCCGGCGTCTGTTCTAATAGTTCTTCTAGGTGGTAATAGGCGTGGCGCGCACCAATAAATCCCTTCCAAGCCCCAATCAACTGGTCGATGGGGGCAAGGGCCCGCCCCATTAGGATAGAACCTGCGATCACCATACCAGCGGTAATCTGGCCATCGATCGCCAACCAGGCTCCAAGGCCAAGCATAAGCGACTGAAACAGGTGGCGCAGGGTCTTGCTGAGATTCATCCATGCCCCAGCACGATCGGCGGCACTAGAGAGGGCGCTCAATGACTCTAGATGACGATCAAGCCAACGCCCCTGAAGCGCCTTCTGCATGCCCATGGCATGCAGCGCCTCCGCATTGCGCATCTGTGCGTTAATGATGTTACCGGCATGGAGCTGTGCTTCACTGGCACACTGCTGAGGATGCCGAGTAGAAAGCTCATTGACCAGCGCCAGCACGCTCAGAGCGGCAGCAGCAAACAGTGCAAACCATCCGAACCAGGGATCAAATAGAAACAGTACTCCTATATAGATCGGAATCCAGGGTGAGTCAAAAAAAGCAAAGGTGGCATTGCCTGCCACAAACTGCCTAACCTTGGCCAAGTCTGACAGCGGCCTATCTGAAGCCTCTGCCGGATTGTGTAACGCTCGCTTCATCACAACCCGATAGATACGGCCATGCAACTGGTGGTCGAGACGAGATCCCAGCCGCACCAACATGCGCGAGCGCACATACTCTAGTAAACCAAGAGTTACAAACATCCAGACCAGCACCATGGTAAGCAGAAACAGAGTTTCATGACTACGGCTGGCCAGTACCCTGTCGTATACCTGCAACATATAGAGTGGCGGCACCAGCAGGATCAGGTTGATAAACATGCTAAACACACCAACCTGGACAAAACTCCTGCGCTCGGAAAGCAGAGCCTGTTTTAATTCAGTGGTGGAGTTGCCATTAATTGATGTCATAACAACGATTCCATTGTTTACGTAATTTACAGAACGAAGAACAGGGGCCCTAGTGGGCCCCTACTTCTAATATGTCAAACAACCTCAACCGGTGCGTTATGCACTATACCGGCATACTCCTCGCTCCCCACCATGGTGATATCATCAATGCTGAATTCACCGTGGACCTCAACACTGCCGAGGGAATTACCCTCCCCATCGGATAGCGAGACCAGGTTTTTGTAGCCATTGATCTGCAGCAGCTCAAACGAGACATCGGGCCCACCGATAACTAGAGAGTCACCATCGGTACTGGAGAATCCTACTATCAGATCATTGCCAATCCCCTCGCCATCTGCTTGGAATAGGTAGCTGTCTGCACCCTTACCGCCGTCCATATAGTCATTTTCACCATCCGACAGGCCGATGAGGAGATCATCGCCATCGTAGCCATACAACGTGTCACTACCTGCGCCAGCATCTAGAATGTCGTCACCGCCGTATCCCTTCAGGTAGTCGTTGCCAGCACCACCTATTAAGGCGTCGTTGCCGTCTCCTCCATTCAGGTAGTCGTTACCTGCACCACCGTCCAGGATGTCCTCGCCCGCATCACCGTAAAGCTTATCGTCGCCAGCGCCTGCTACCAAGGTGTCCGCGCCATCGCCACCAGAGAGACAGTCATTGCCATCACCGCCGGTCAACGCATCGTTACCTTCATAGCCGTACAGTTGATCATCGCCGGCACCACCATCCATAGTGTCGTCACCGCCGTATCCCTTCAGGTAGTCGTTGCCTTCGCCACCAACCAGGGTATCGTTGCCGTCTCCTCCATTTAGGTAGTCGTTACCTGCACCACCGTCCAGGATGTCCTCGCCCGCATCACCGTAAAGCTTATCGTCGCCAGCGCCTGCTACCAAGGTGTCCGCGCCATCGCCCCCAGAGAGACAGTCATTGCCATCACCGCCAGTCAACGCATCGTTACCTTCGTTGCCGTACAGTTGATCATCGCCGGCACCGCCGTCTAGGGTGTCGTTACCTGCACGTCCTTTCAGGTAGTCATTACCGGCCTCGCCGTATAGCTGGTCGTCTCCTTCACCTCCGTCTAGGTAGTCGTCGCCTTCTCCACCCCAGACCTCGTCATTGCCCTCTTTGGCATATACCTTGTCATTGCCCTCTCTGGCCCAGATCTTGTCATCTTCGTTCAGGGTATAGATGCAGTCGCCCTTCTCTGAGCCGAAGGTGTTCTCTTTGCCCAGATAGAAGTTGTTGAGCCAAGTGGCCAGATCTCCAAGGTTGGCATTCTGGTCACCATCCTCGTTCAGGATGTAGTCACCCTCAATCGCAAAGCCCAGATGGTAGATGCCGTCGATTACGGTATTGACGAAGTTATCGCCCCGGTATTTTTCCCTGGAGCCGTCGTTCTGCACCAGATGGAACCCGGTCTCTTCGTTCTCTTCATCGTCACCATGTAGCTCAACCCACTGGTCGTAGTAGTTGGTACGGATGTGGTCGTTGATCTTAATGACATCCTCTACCGAGATAACCTCGTCAGTAGCAACGCCCAGAGCCTTGATAGTGTCTACCAGGATGTGGTTCATGGCGTTTGCAGCTTCCGCGCCCTCGTTGATGTCACCCGCGTTGGTGCAGTGCGACAGGCCGGTGTCGTTCTTCACTACGTCTACCAGTTCGTCCAGGCCGGTGCCCGTGTCTGCTGGGTTGAAGTAGAAGAAGTTGAGCCAGTCGGCCAAGTCGGTCAGGGTGGCGTTCTTGTTGCCGTCTTCGTTCAGAATGTTGTCGCCCTGGATCTCGTAGCCCAGATGGTAGATGCTGTCGGCCACGGTGTTGACGAAGTTCTTACCGAACATGTAGGTGCTGGCGCCATCGTTCTGTACCAGATGAAAACCGGTCTCTTCGTCTGCCTCGTCATCTCCATGCAGGGTATTCCACTCCTCCTTGTAGTAGGCGCGGATGTAGGCGTTGATCGCGCGCACATCGTCCACATTGAAGGAGCCATCTTCTGCCGCCTTGGTGGCCTGAATCGCCTCCTCCAGAATCGCGTTCATGGTGTTGGCCGTTCCCGCCGCCTCGTAGATCTCTGCATCCGGGACCTTGTTGCCCAACCCCTTGTCGGCCATCACAGTATCGGTGATACGATCAAAGCCTGTATCGGTGGTAGAACGGTCGGTGTAGAACTGGGTCAACCAGTCGGCCAGATCGGTCAGGGTGGCGTTCTCATCGCCGTCTTCGTTCAGGATATTGTCACCCTGGATCTCAAAGCCCAGATGGTAAATGCCATCTGCTACGGTGTCGGCCAGCTTGTCTCCACGATAGTACTTGCTGCCTCCATCGTTCTGGATCAGATGGTAGCCGGTCTCCTCATCATTCTCGTCATCGCCATGCAGCTCCATCCATGTCTCGAGATGGTTCTCGCGGATGTAGCCGTTGATGGCCTTGACGTCATCCACCGTGAATACACCATCCGTCCCTGCTTGTTTGGCCGCTATCGCTTCTACAAGGATGGCGTTCATCGCAGCTGCTGCATTCAGGCCACCGGTGAAATCCTTGTTGGATACTCGTCCACGCAGACCCAGGTCTGTATCCAGCTGCTCCACTATCTGATCAAAATTTCCGCTCTCAGGATCAGGACGATCCAGCGGCTGCTGTGCCACCGCCTCTACCTGATCGGCCGCGGTGGCTGTACCACTGATGTCATCAATCGACAGATGACCATACACCTTGATGGTGCCCATGGAGGCACCGGTCTCGCTGTTGGTGAGCAGGACGTTATGGTAACCGCCATCCTGGTTGATGACATACTCTACGCCCTCACCGTCGATCACCAGTGTGTCTCCGGCCTCTCTGTTGAAGTACTTTACGTAGTCTTCACCAATGCCTTCACCTTCTACCTGAAAGTGAAAGGTATCGGCTCCGTCTTCACCATAGAGGTAGTCTTTCTCGCCGTCGGAGTTGGCGTAGATTTGGTCGTCGCCGTCACCCGCGTAGACTTTATCGTAGCCGTCGCCAGTGGTGATGATGTCATTACCTTCGTTGCCGTACAGTTGATCATCGCCGGCACCGCCGTCCAGGGTGTCGTTACCTGCACGTCCCTTCAGGTAGTCATTACCGGCCTCGCCGTATAGCTGGTCGTCTCCTTCACCTCCGTCTAGGTAGTCATTGTTCTCGCCACCGTACAATGTATCGTTGCCATCGCCACCGTAGAGTTTGTCGTCGTCGCCACCAGCATTAAGCGTGTCTGTACCGATTCCGCCGTACAGATAGTCCTCACCCTCACCACCGATCAAAACGTCATCACCCTCATGGCCATATAACTTATCGTTACCTATACCACCATCCAGGGAGTCGTTGCCTGCCTCCCCCTTCAGATAGTCATTACCGGCCTCACCGTATAGCTTGTCGTTGCCCTCTCCTCCGTACAAAGTGTCGTTGCCTGCGCCACCATATATCACGTCATCATCACTGCCACCGTATAGTCTGTCACTACCTCCACTACCGTAAACAGGAGCAGGGCTATCAACCACATCATCAGACTGGGTATCAGCACTAACTGTGTTTTCATCGCTTGCATCTGATATCTGACTACCGTCTCCCGTAATTTCACTGCCACCATTGTCGGCGGCGGCCTGAGGCTGAGTATCATTTGTACCGGCAGGATCCGTAGTAGTATCTGACTGCCCTTCTGCAGCAAACGTGGTATTGCCACTATTCGCACTATCCTGCTCCTCACTGCTTGCATCAGATGCCTGGCTACCATCACTCGCACCACCACTGCTCGTGTTGTCTGTAGTCTGTGACTGGGACTCATTGTTATCGGTCTGGTCAGAGGCATTTTGTTCTTGAGTGAAGTTGTTGAGCCAGCCAATCAGACGGCCTCGTAGAGAGTTAGTGTTTCCGTCCCAATAAGACATTAGCATTTGCTTTAGACCGGCCAGTCTGAACTGTGTGAGAGGATTTGTCGACATGATGGTTTGCTCCATTGCGTTAATAAAACGTGACGCATTTGGTATAACGTACTTGTGTGCGCCACGCTCGAGTTGGGGAGACTAGCAGTCACTATCTATAATGTTTGTCGATCTGATCACGCTTTAGTCGCATGCGCACTTAGAAATGAAAAACATTGTTTAAAGTGGCGGAATCGTCACGCAGCCGATGAGAACAGGCGCACATGGGTTGCGAGCGCTAGTGACTTTATTTTTTTAGCGCACTGGCCATGAACCTTCCTCTTTTTGGGTTTGTTAGGTAATTAGTTTCGTCGCCTCCCAACGTGGCTCACTCTTTACATTGGCGGAGTTCGCATTTTTTGTGGCGTCGATATTTCAATGTAGAGACATTCACTTGCGCTTCCTCTCCTGAGGGGGGACTGCTTTTAGCAGTATCAGTAGTCAATTTAGTGGCCTATTGATCCTGTTGAAATTTCTTACTCGGGCGCAATGGCCACGAGGTACTTTCTCTTGCTTGTCCAAGAAAAATACCCAATGAGAATGACACCCCCACGGCTCCGCCCGCTACGCGGGTACTTTGCGCTTCTCATCCCTCTCGAGGCTCTTCCGACCCCTTTCAGGCCTTTTCCTTGCGGGATTACGATGTTCAACGAATCCGAAGGGGTTTAGGATGGCCGCTCCAAGGCCCGTGTGTTCTACCGAGCATCGCAGTTGTAAGTGGAAATGGCCCGCAGGGTGTAAGCCAGAACCAAATGTCCTGTGGATATCATGCCCTGTGGGTACATTTGCAGTCAGGCGAACGCCCGGACAGGGATGTCCGGGCTGACATAAAACACCAGGGATGGTTATGTGGTAAGTGCCTCCCATGGCGCACTGGTCCGGCCTCGCTTCCCTGCGAGGCGTTCACAATGCTGCGTTGGCCCACTGGGCCAACGGTCATCGCTCACCCTTATGGACAGCCCCGCTTAAAACGAGAAGCGCAGGGCACCCGCAGGGTGGAACACTCGGGCGCTCTTTTCTTTCGTCTCTTTCTTTTGAGCGACCATATGAAAGAGACTCGCAGCCAGACCATGATGTAAATTAAACGCACTGGGGCTTTAGGCTGCGAAACTGATTTCCGATGCTACTTAAGAAGAAATACTCTAGGGGCTAAGCAACTAATTACCAGCACTGGTCGAATCAAACTCCTGCACAATCGTTTCCAACGCCCGATTAAACTCATCCGGTTTAACCTGCGCCACAAAATGCCCCACCTTGGGAATCAGCGTCACCCCTTCATGCAATGGCTTCTCATCACCATTCGGTGCACCATTAATATTCCGAAGTTTTTTACTGTATATCTCCAGTGTGCCGGGGACATTCTTGGCGTTCCACCTGAATATCTCATACATGGCGCTGATGCCCATTTCCTGATCGGTATCGGCAAACTCCTTAACCAGCGCATCCACAACGGTAGGATCGGTATCTGGAACAAACATAGAGCGAACCAGATTTTCTGATGCGCTGGCAAAATCCTCTTTAAAGGGCTTTACAAACACTTCAATCTGCTCTTCGGATGTAGGATATTCAAACGGGGTATAGAAGGTGTCGACACCGACAACACCAATTACCCTATCGCCAAGAATGTTAGCAGCCTCAATCGATACCGGCCCTCCCATGGAGTGGCCTACCAGGATAAACTTGTCTCCGCCTACTGCATTTACCACTGAGGCAACATCGTCGCCAAAGGCGGCCATAGTATAGTCCGCGCGCTTGCTGGTGGATGCGCCATGCCCCGCTAGGTCGAGCCACACGACCTTGTGAGTTTTGGAAAAGTAATCAACCTGAGGTTTCCAGAAACCGTGATTGCAGGTCCAGCAGTGCACAAAGACGATGGTCACATCACCTTCCCCCTTGACACCATATCTGATCGTACTGCCATCCGTAGAGTTAACTGTTGAGATGTCATCTTTTTGTGATTCTGCAACAGGGTCACAGCCAGCAATAAAAGCGGCCAGCAGCATTGCTATAAGTGTTATAAATACGTTCCTTTGAACTCTCATTGTTCTCTCCTTGTGATCGTTGGATATGTAACGAAGCAGCTTGCGGCCAGTTTTTGCGTGACGAAGATTATTATACTGATATCAACGCAGTTCTGTACACGTCTGCCTTAGCTCTTCTGATTTTCAAACTGCGGTCTGGCCAATACAAGAAAACAGGCAGCAGATATCCCGGCCGCACCATACACCATGCACATGACCATAATTTGATACCTGGCTGCAATCAGGGGGGGCACCCCGGAAAGTATCTGCCCTGTCATCATCCCGGGGATGGCAACCAGTCCAACTGCAAACAGTGAGTTGGTTATTGGGATAAGTGAAGCACTGAACGCGATATTACGCGCCTCCTCAAATTTGACGCCTCTTTCGGTTTCCGCGCCCAATCTATCTGCCGCAAGACTCACACTATTCATTGCATTCGCAAAAATCATCCCGGCAAGAGGAATAAAATAACTTGGTCGATACCATGGTTCTAGATTGAGCACTCCTTGGGTAACTATGATCAGCGTTGCGCCCCCTCCCAGAACCAGCGAGAGAAGGGCCTTTGTGTATAGGCGTGAGCGGGTCTCTCTTACCGCGTGCAGAGAGATCCAACTTGATACAGATACCATAACTACCAGGATGCTCAAGACTATCCAGGAACTATCAGATTGAAATATAAAAGCCAAAACATAGCCGACCAACAGCAGCTGAACCAGCATGCGGGAGACACCATAAAGCGCGTTGCGATATCCCAGAGACCACCTGTAGAGCACTCCAACAACCGCAAAAACCGGAATGAATACAAGCGCAAGGTTCACCATTGAAATTGTCTGAATTGAACTATTCATGATTAATGACGCCGTGTTAGGTTATATTGAAGGCCGTTAGATATTAATGGAATGTAGCGATGTTATAGCGCACTTACCCCATTCCATACAAAACGAATTGCAGTATTCATATGACCACCAGGCGTACGCAGTGCTCCCATCAGAATGCCTGGTATCAGGATAGACATTGTTAATATTTCGTCTGGTATATCTTGACATCTCTCTGCGATTTTTCGAGTATTGATATACAAACATGCTGGATGTTAAACGAATAGATCGCAACTTAGCCTACTGTCTGGCATTAGGCCATCCAGAGGAGACAGCATGGCCACGCGAACCACTTTAATTGAAAACGAGTATGCCAACCTTTGGTACTATCCAGAGGAGGGCATCGTACATCATCAATTCCTCCAGCCAATTGCAGACGAAGCGTTTCAGAGCGTGCTACGGACAGGCTTGCGGATGTTGAAAGAGCATGGCGCGCAGAGGTGGCTCTCTGATGATCGCAATAATTCGATACTTTCGGCTGAAGACAGCGCATGGTCGCAGGATTTCTGGCTACCACGTGCCTTACAAACCGGTTGGAAATACTGGGCTGTGCTACCGCCAATAAAGGCGCGTGGCAAGATCAATATGAAACGACTAATAGAATACGTCGGTGAACGCCGTAGGATCAAGATCAAGATTTTTTCCGATCCTGACGAGGCCTGGCAATGGCTGGCACGGCAAGGCGTAGCCGATAACTAAGTAACCCCTGATCAAGTAAAGGACGGCGCTGAAATCATAAGGTTAATGCTCCCTATCTAAAAAACCAAGAACCCGCAATAGAAGCGGGTTCTTGGATTATGGGCGTAAGAAAGCTCCCGGTCTATCTACGCCGCCTGCTGACCATCCTCCGATTCAGTCTTTGCTGAATCCGGTTCTGGCTCGTCGTGAACTTTCATGGTCGCTACGGGCCTGTCTTGAGCACTCTTTGCACCACGCCCACTAACCTGGAATTGATCGAGATGCTCCTTCAGCTCTTCGCTGAGACGCGCCAACATACTACTAGACTCATCCGTCTGCTCGGCACCGGTCGCAATGGCATTGGCCTCCCGGTTGGTATTATCCATATTGCGGCTAATCTCCTCCGTCACAGATGCCTGCTCTTCCGTAGCGTTGGCTATCTGTATGCTCATCTCAAGCAGCTTGGATACCGCCGCTTCGATTTCCGTGAAGGCCGTATGAGTTTTCTCATTCAGATCAACCGTAGATTCAAGGTCAGATATATTCGCCTTGAGCATCGCCGTAGTCTTCCCACTACGCTCCTGCAATGATGTAATAATCTCATTAATCTCTTCAGCCGAATCCTGACTCCGTTTCGCCAGCACCCTGACCTCATCCGCCACAACGGCAAAACCACGGCCCTGCTCGCCGGCACGCGCCGCCTCTATGGCTGCATTCAATGCGAGCAGGTTCGTCTGTTCAGCAATCCCCTTGATCACATCCAGAACAGTTCCAACCTTTTCACTGTCATGCTGCAGGGCATCAACAACATTTTGCGACTCAACCAGACTATGCGAAAGACGCTGTATCGACTCTGAGCTATCTTTCACCACCACTCGTCCAGTATCAACGTGCGATCCGGCCTCGCGAGACGCATCAGCTACCGCATTGGTATTATGCGCCACCTCCTTTACGGTTGCCGTCAACTCTTCGACTGCGGTTGCAACCTGCTGGATCTCCGAATGCTGCCGCTCAATACCACCACGCGTGTCTGCTGTAATCATTGAGAGCTCTTCAGAGGCGGTAGCAATCTCTGTAGTAGATCCACCAATGTCGGATATAATTGAGTCAAGTTTTTCAACAAAGATATTGAAGGCACGGGCGAGCATGCCCAACTCATCCTTGGCATGATCGTCTAGACGTACCGTCAAATCTCCTGAACCACTGGAAATATCCTTCATAGAGCTGACAATGCGCTCAAGAGGCCGCACAATACTATTACTGAACGCCCAGCCCAGCGCCCCACTTGCAAGCAATAGCACCACGGCCGAGCCCCATATCAGATAGAGTACATAATCATGAAGAGCATTAGAGGCCGCATATGCCTCGCCCTCGTCCTCCTCGGCCAGGATCGCCCATTTCTGACCGTTAATCTCTACTGGTTTATATGCAGAGAGGACTGGCACGCCTCGATAGTCATTGAATACAGAAAAGCCAGCCTCACCCTTTAACGCACTTTGCACGCCTGGTGAGTCAACTGTCTGTATGCCAATGACTGTTTGTTTACTTTTAATGGCGCCAATGGTTGCTGCATCTACCCCCGCCGCACTGATGGCGGCAACAAACCCCTCTTTATCTTCGATCCAGAATCGACTTTGGCTCCGCATTTTTTTATCAGCGCCTACCAGATATGTCTCACCGCTCTCTCCCAGACCAGACTCCTTCCATTTACCATCACCCGTCATTACACTGTTAATTCTGTCGATCGGCAGTTGAAATGCCAGCACACCTAAGCGCTTATCTCCATCAAAAATCGGGATAGCAAGAAAAATTGCAGGATCCTGATAGGAGGGCAGATAGGGGGCAAAATCTGTCATATACACCGAATTGTTGTCCGGCAGCGCCATTGCACCCCGATAAGCATCGGCCAACCCTGTATCAGCAAATGGGCCATTCTTGAGAGAGGTGGCGTAATCTATTTCTTTGAAGACAGAATAGACCACATGACCGCTATCAGTATCGATCAGAAAGATATCGTAATAACCAAAGCGCTGCTGCAGCTCCCTGATGGACGGATGGTATTTCCTATGCAATTGAGAATAGCTGCTGCCATCACTGCTTGCTATTAACGCATCTTTCGATCCCAGCGGATTTGAATTGGATTTAATATAACGATACTGCATGGTTACAGCAGAATCATCTAATTTGGAGAATATGGTATCTACTGCAGGCCGTTGATCACTATTCCGCCCAGCATATTCGGTCGAAAAATCTTTGCTGTAATACTCTTCGAGTGCCTTCTTCTCTTTATTTGGGTCAGTCAAGACCTCATTTTGAAAGCCATTGAAAGCATCAGCAAGCCCACGCATTGCATCTATAACCATTCTATCCTTGTTATAGACCAACGCCTGATCGCGCATGGTATGGAAATAGCCCACAATCTGACTGGCACGATCCTCCCGTAATGAGGTAAGACGGGATTGCACCTGTTCCTCGATGGCAGATTCGGCTTGATCTATAGCTATCGTCCCTACCATAGCACTTGCAATCACGGCCGGAACCAACGCCAGCAGGATACTGCCATATCTGAGCTTTGTTTTAACGAGCATCGTAATCTCCCTGAGGTTAAGTTAAATATCCCAACCCCAATGACTGAGGGATACCCTACATGGGTCACCCATATTTTGTTCTAGCGTCCAAAAGCTGCATCCCTTTAATGGAAATTGGTCATTTTTCGTCTTAGGGAACATTATTCGTGGGAAATATATTCTTACTCTTGACGGGGTTTTTAAAACAGAGGGGACACTGTGAATTAACCGTGGAGAAGTAGATAAAGCAGGCCCCGCCTAGCGGGGCCTTATTGAAACGGGCAAATTAGATAGAACTGCCGCTTGTTCTCTGCTAATTCACGCCTTTTTCACAAACTCGGACTTGAGCTTCATCGCGCCAATGCCGGTAATTTTGCAATCAATATTATGATCGCCCGACACCAAGCGGATATTCTTGACCTTGGTGCCCACTTTGACAACAGAGGACGAGCCTTTAACCTTTAAATCCTTTATCACAACAACCGCATCGCCATCGCTCAGAACAGCGCCATTGGAATCCAGCACCGTGGCTTCACTTTCTGCCGTGCCCTCTTCGAAACCCGCCGTCCACTCATGCCCGCACTCAGGACATACCAACATCACGCCATCTTCATATGCATATTCCGAATTACACTGTGGACATGGTGGGAAATTACTCATGAACAGACTCCTCTTAATATAATATGGCCAAACCGCTCAGCAATCCGGGCGATGTCTCTCTCACTAGTCATCTAATCCAGCAAACACATACCGATTGCGCCCACTGGCCTTACCCTTGAGTAGCGCATCATCTGCCCTTGATATAAGGGCCAGAAAAGAATCGGTCATAGAAAGATTTGAGCCGCCTATGGTTGCTGTAACTGCTACCTTTTTACCTTTACACTCCAGCGAGGCACTTTCAAGTTTCGCACGCATCCTCGCAGCAGAATTTTCCAATGCTGTAACGCCTGTGTTCGGCATTATTACCATAAACTCATCGCCCCCCCATCGCCCCACTGTGTCTTCCTGACGAGAGATTGAAGATACAATGTCTGCTACATGGCACAAAACCTGATCCCCGCATAAATAGCCATTGGTATCATTTATCTTTTTGAAATGATCTATATCTATAATCAATAAAGAAAGAGGGTCTCCACTGCGCTTGCTTCTACTAATCTCCTTTCGGGCAATATATGACAAGCTGTGCCGGTTGTTTAAACCTGTAAGCTCGTCGACCATGGTCAGCTCTCTAAGGGCATCCTGATATCCAACTGAGGCCTTTCCAAATAGAATCGAGATAGTACCGGCCAACAAAATAAATATTGACAGGTTGATACTTCGCATGAGCAGTAACACGTTCTTATCTAAAGAGACTTGGGGCAAAGTCTGACTCATCCAGATCTCAAGAAAAACACCGATACATAATAGAAACAACACCCTGTAGTAATTGAGCGCAATTGGAACCCTAAGGCCAAAGAACGATACGGTGGCCAATATGTAGATATAATATTGAAAGCCGCTTTCTAATCCGATGAAATAGCAGGTTAAAAATGCATGCGCTATAAACTCTAAATAGACCAGTCCACCAATAACACTGAAATCTCTTTTGGCAAGAGCATCCGGGTAACCGCGAAAACAGTATAAATACAAAATAACACTTAACACATTAACGCCGGACAACGTGTATAGATCGAGTAGATAAAACAACGGTATTAACAGCGCGTGCGCAATAGCGGCTGCTAGCAGCGTAAAATGTCCAGCCTTCGAGTAGTAGCTCATATGTTCCAAACGTATCGACATTTTATCAATATACAATTATTGGTTACTTAATAAACAATAAAAACAGATGCCACACCTGTCTCTTGCAAGAACACCATGTTAATAGAGCAAAAGACCAAATAACACCGAAAATATCGCGATCGCGACAACCCAGCAGCGCCGATCTATTCATAAAGCATTACACAAAACCGGACAAACTCCAGCCTGAATCTCTTGGCCAAGTCCTGTCGTTCATTTCTGGGTGCGGTCAAACCGCTTAAGTTTTTTGGCCTTCACCCACAGTATTGTTGTGGATATGGCGGCCATGTCAGCCCTAATCCCACGCCAAATATGGTGGAATGGTTGTATAATCAACCACTAATTTAGTAAAATGGAGTGTCAAGAATACTGCCTAGCGGACAATATTCCCGATGATGTGTATTGCTGCCCTGGATTTTGAATTGTGCCAGGATAGTACGAGTGCATGCTAATCTAAAGTTCCGCTGGATAAGCCCTTTAGTTGTGAGGAGTGCGTAACGTGACCAATCAATCCCTGGAAGCTGTCGTTGATCCAAAGCTGGTCCAAACCTGGATCGATGGAATTGGCAGCGATGTCTCTGCTGCAGTTCCCCTGCTACAAGCCATTCAAGGCGAATATGGGTACTTGCCGCGCGATGCCATGGATCTGGTAATCGCCAAGAGCGATATCAATGCCAGCCAGCTCTACGGAGTGGCCACCTTCTACGCCCAGTTCCGTATGAAGCCAGTGGGACGCCACCTAGTCAAGGTCTGCCATGGCACCGCCTGTCATGTGCGTGGCGCTGATCGCCTCAATACGGCGCTAAAACATGCCCTTGGAATTGAAGATGATGAGGTAGATACGGCCTCTAATGGCAGCTACACCATAGAAAATGTGGCCTGTGTCGGCTGTTGTAGCTTGGCGCCTGCCCTGGTGATTGATGATGTTATTGTCGGCAACCTAACCGGTTCCAGCGCCCAGCGGGAGCTGAAGAAACACGCCCGCACCTGCGATGAGACCCTCCCCGGACAAGAGGAAGATGAGAAA
The DNA here is from genome assembly GCA_050304615.1 of Sedimenticolaceae bacterium. Classification (GTDB taxonomy): domain Bacteria; phylum Pseudomonadota; class Gammaproteobacteria; order Chromatiales; family Chromatiaceae; genus CBFDBF01. The sequence goes on along the minus strand of JBNLDW010000011.1, from coordinate 273,955 downwards.
CGGGCCAAGGCCAAGAAGGCGGCGCAAAAGAGTAAGGACGAGGGGGCACTGGCATGAGCGAGCAGAATCTTGAAATTATTGTAGGTGAGGGCACTTGTGGCCGCGCCTCCGGCTCTGCCGATGTACTCTCTCAGTTTCAAACCAACGCCCCCGATGCCACCATCCGTACGGTTGGCTGTGTAGGGATGTGCCACGCCGAGGTGATGGTAGAGGTGCGTGATAGTGCTGGCAACTCCCACATGTATGGCAACGTGGACAAGAAAGGGGTCACCAAGATCCTGAAGTATCATCGCGGCGAAGGGGAGCTACCTGAGGATCTACTCCTGACCTCCAGCAGTGATCCCGAAAGAGAGGGCGGTCAATATCTAACCAGACAGACCCGTCTGGCCCTGCGTAATGTAGGTCAAATAGATGCCACCGACATAGCCCAGTACGAGGCCCGTGGCGGTTACAACGCGATCAAGAAGATCATCAACCAGGGGATGACCCCGGAGCAGGTGATCGAAGAGATCAAGATCTCCGGTATTCGCGGCCGTGGCGGCGCCGGCTTTCCTACAGCCACCAAATGGACCTTCGCTCGTGGCGCAGAGGGCGATAAAAAATACCTGATCTGTAACGGTGATGAGGGTGATCCCGGTGCCTTTATGGATCGCTCTCTGCTAGAGGGCGACCCTCACAACGTGCTGGAGGGGATGCTGATCGCGGCCTACGCCATCGGCGCTAGCGGCGGGTATGCATACATTCGTGCTGAATACCCTTTGGCGGTAAAGAATTTTGGCATCGCCATTAAGGATGCCATGGCCGCCGGCTACCTGGGTGACAACATCCTAGGCAGCGGCTTCAATTTTCATATAAAGATCAAGCAGGGGGCCGGGGCCTTCGTTTGTGGCGAAGAGACGGCCCTGATTGCCTCGATTGAGGGTGAGCGTGGGATGCCCCGCATCCGGCCACCATTCCCGGCAGTCAAAGGTCTGTTTGGCAAGCCTACTATCATTAATAACGTAGAGACCCTGTCAAATCTGCCCTGGATCATCGACAACGGTGGTGCTGCCTATCAGGCCATCGGCACCGAGGACTCCAAGGGTACCAAGGTATTTGCCCTGGCCGGTGCGATTAAACGTGGTGGCCTGGTAGAGGTCCCTATGGGTATGCCACTAAGGGAGATGATTTACGACATCGGCGGCGGCTCCGTCACCGACAGGCCGCTGAAGGCGGTTCAGCTTGGCGGCCCTTCTGGCGGCTGTATTCCAGCATCCCTGTTCGACACCCCCATTGAGTATGCGGCCATCAACGCCACCGGCGCCATCATGGGCTCCGGCGGTATCATCGTCATGGACGAGAAGTCCTGTATGGTGGATCTGGCCAAGTTTTTTCTCGACTTCACCCAGATTGAGTCCTGCGGCAAGTGTACCTTTTGCCGTATCGGCACCCTGAGGATGAAGGAGATCCTGACCAGGATCTGTGATGGCGACGGCACCATGCAGGAGTTGGAGGAGCTGGAAGAGCTCGCCCACAACATAAAAAAGGCCAGCCTCTGCGGCCTGGGCCAAACTGCCCCCAACCCGGTGCTCACCACACTCAAATATTTTCGCGAGGAGTACGAGGCGCACGTCAATGATAAGCGCTGCCCGGCCGGTGTCTGTAAAGGTCTGATCAGCCACACCATCATCCAGGATGATTGCACCGGCTGCTCCATCTGTGAGCGCTACTGCCCGGTCAACTGCATCACCGGCGAACTGAAGAAGCCGGAGACCTGGGTCATCGACCAGGAGGTCTGCATCAATTGTGGCATGTGTGCAGAGGTCTGCAGTCCCGAAGCCATTTTGGTGGCCTAATGCACCCGGTGCAAACAGAATTGAAGAGGATTTGTGATGAGTGAGACGATTTCCATTACCCTTAACGGCCAAGCCGTTGAAGCTGCCGCCGGGGCAACCATCCGTGAAGCGGCCGAAGCCCAGGGCATACATATACCCACCTTCTGCCATGACGACCGGCTGAAGCCCTTCGCCTCCTGCTTCCTCTGTGTGGTCGAAGTCAAAGGCGCACGCGGTTTGCTCCCTGCCTGTTCCACCCGGATAGCCCCGGACATGGATATCCAGACCGACAGTGAACAGGTCGTGAACAGTCGTAAGATGGCCCTGGATCTAATCCTCTCCGACCACGCCGGTGACTGTATCGCCCCGTGTGAGGCCACCTGTCCTGCCAATATCGATATCCAGGGCTACATTGCACATATAGCCAATGGCGATCCGGAGGCGGCGGTACGGCTAATCAAGGAGCGCAATCCCCTGCCAGTGGTCTGTGGCCGTATCTGCCCCCACCCTTGCGAGAGCGAGTGTCGCCGCACCTTGGTGGATGAGCCTATCGCCATCAACCCGCTGAAGCGGTTTGCCTCCGAATATGACCTGGAGGTGGGCCCATTTACCCAGGAGCCGGGCGCCAAGACTGGCAAACGGGTAGCTATTGTCGGTGGCGGCCCTGCGGGCCTCTCTGCCGCCTACTATCTGCGTCGTGCAGGCCATGCAGTTGAGATATTTGAGGCATTACCTGAGCTGGGCGGTATGGCCCGCTATGGTATCCCCCGCTTCCGTATGCCCTGGGATCTGATGGACAAAGAGATCGGCGCCATCATTGATATGGGGGTAAAGGTCCATTTTAACCAGCGGCTGGGGCGCGACTTCTCCATAGCTGACCTTAAGGCTCAGGGCTTCGGTGCAGTGCTGCTGGCGATTGGCGCGCACAAACCAAAACCCATGCGGGTCGAGAACGAAGAGTCAGAGGGGGTCATCGGCGGAGTAGATTTTCTACGCGAAGTGGTCCTCGGCAATATCACCGATATAGGCAAAAAAGTCGCCGTCATAGGTGGTGGTGATACCGCCATGGACTGCGCCCGGGTCTCACGCCGCCTTGGAGCCAAGGTTACCCTACTCTACCGTCGCACCCAGGCGGAGATGCCGGCCCTGCCGATTGAGCAGGAAGAGACCATCGAAGAGGGGGTGGATATCCGCTTTCTCACCGCCCCCACTAAGGTACTACTGGATGACAATGGCCGTGCCTACGCCATGGAGGTAATCACCATGGAGCTGGGTGAGCCCGATGACTCTGGACGCCGCCGCCCGGTACCGATCAAGGGCAGCGAAGAGATCATGGAGTTTGACACCATCATCCCCGCCATCGGTCAGGGCCCGGATATGGGCTGTATTGAGCAAGAGAAAGAGAAACCAGAGACCACCCGCTGGGACACCTTCGTCTATGATGAGGTCACTCAGGTCACCGACCAAGAGGGGGTCTTTGCCGCCGGCGACTGCGCTTTCGGTCCCGATCTCCTGATCCGTGCCATTGGCGAGGGACGCCGAGCCGCCATGGCGATAAACCTGCATCTGAATGGTGCTGAGGTGAAGCTTACCCAGCCGTACGCCATCAGTCGAGGCCGTCTGGCCGAGCTGGAAGAGGCCGATTTTGCCCCACGCTTCGTGCATGCCAAGCGCGCCCTGGAGACCACCCGCCCAGCCAAAAAACGCCTGGCCGATCCTTGGGCCTCTATCAATATTGGGCTGGAACGCGCCACCGCCATGGCCGAGGCGACCCGCTGTATTGAGTGCGGCTGTCAGGCCAGGTTCGACTGTGATCTGCGCCAGTACTCTACCGACTACGGATCCACCGAGGTACGCTTCAGTGGGGAAAAACGCGAGTATGCGGTAGATAATCGTCATCCTCTAATTCGCATAGAGGCAGACAAATGTATCACCTGTGGTTCCTGCGTCCGCATCTGCTCCGAGGTACGCCATATCAATGCGCTGACCTTCATAAACCGTGGTTTCGTCACCAAGATCGGCCCCAATTTTGAAGACCCGCTGCAAGATACCGGTTGCGATGCCTGCGGCATGTGTACCGACGTATGCCCCACTGCCGCCATCACCCTCAACACCGGTAAAGAGTGCGGGCCATGGATCTGGCAAACAGCGCAGACCAGCTGTAGCGCCTGCGACCGCGGTTGTGGCCTCAGTGTACATACCGCTGAAGGGAGAGTAGTCAAGGTACAGAGCATCAACGGTGATCCGGTAAACGGTGCGGTAATCTGCGCCGAAGGGCGCTTTAGCTATCAGCTATGGAATGGTGCTACCGGGCAGCAGCAAGACCCTGCGGCCGCTCGTCAGGCACTTAAAAATGCCGCCTCTTGCGCTGTGGTTCTCTCCCCAAGACTAACCGTAGAGCAGACCTTTATTGCTGCCACCCTAGCCCGTGGGATCAACGCCTCTCTGCACTATCTATCTGGCACTGCCGGAGAAGAGAGCGCGGGTAATAGCAAGATTTCTGGTGAGGCCAATCTGGCCCTGCTGCACAAGCTGGGGGCAACGCCTTTGGATAAGAGTGTAGAGTGCATCGTTTCGGTCGGTGCCGGCATCTCCCGGGAACAGGCTGGCAAGGCCACCCTGATCTCGCTGGCCACCCCTGGAAGTGCGAGCGAGGGCGAGTATAAACTTCAGCTTCCCGACCCGTTGAACATCAGCGGCGCGGTACTGAACCGGGATGGTTCGCTGGCACTGCTACACGGCGCCCTGCCGGACGCGGCCGATCCAGCTGGTCTCAGCGTCTTGGCCGCGTTAGCAGGAGATGTCAGGCTGGGCGATCTGGCAAACGCGCGTCGCTCACTGGCCGCCGAAGTGAGTGCGCTCGCTGCTCTTACCAACCTGAATGGTGATGGCGGACGGCTGCTAGAGACCAAAATTGCCCCAGAGCTAGGTGGCGTTGCCCCAGATGGCAGAGAGCAGGCATTCCGAGCCCACCTCACCTCTATAGGCCTATAAACAAGGCCTAAACAAAGAAGATATAAAGGGGCGGTTCAACCGCCCCTTTATATCTGACTGCACTACTCTACCGCTCGGGTAAAGAAAGTGTGGGCCTGCTCAAAATTATGAGGTCTGTACAAATCTGGACAGACCATAACCACTGTTAACATCACGATATTAATTTGGTATGCTACATACACTACCTGCCTAGGATGATAACATTTCCGGGTGGCACCTAAGAACTGAATTTATGTATTGCATTTATGGAGGAAGTATCATGATAAATTCACGCACTATCCGTTTGTTATGTTTGATCCTGGCAGTAGGTTATGGCCAGATGGCATTTGCTCTCACAGTCAACGTAGACATGGAAGGAGGTTACTCTACTGATGCCACCTATTCCGGTGATGACGGCATACTAAGCACTACGGGTGGCACTGTCTGGAACTCGGTTTATGATGCAGTAGCCACAACAGGTCTACTGGACGAGTTTGGAAACCCCACAAACACCAGCATAATCTGGGAATTTGACGAAGCTCATCCTGCCTATACAAGCGCGACTAACTCTTTACAAGATTCTGGAACAGTGTCTAGTTACGTCATAGCCGGTCTTGACCCAACTCTTACATATAGTCTTGCGCTTTATGGACATACCTATCTCGCCGTCACGCATGACTCCAACGTGATACTCCCTGCTTCGTTTGGCGACCAGCCAACCTATACTGTCCCCGGGGACGTAGGCCAGGATTACATCCTTTTTACCGACCTCGTTCCCTTTGATTTTGGTGAAGGCATTTACGGCATTTATATTATGGGCGGTGATGGAGTTACCCTCGGCTTTCAAATCCAATCTACTACCTCCGCCGTTCCACTGCCTGCAGCTTTCTGGCTGCTCGGCTCCGGTCTGCTGGGTATATTAGGTTTAAATAAACGTAACAAACTTGCGTAAATTTTAATGACGGCTCCTTCAGGAGCCGTTTTTTTCTTGCGGCGACATCTGCACTATTTGCTTGAGCGCTTGATCGGCTTGACAATAAACCAACTGGCTAAAACCAGAACAAATAGCCACTTCGGTGCGCTGTAATATAGTATCGACTACAGCCAGAATTGTATGAACGATCCTGAATAGGTTGCATCACCCGCCTCCCTGCGCAGAGACATCTCCCGTAGCGTAAGGGGACAGACCTTGCCCAGCCATGACTGTAGGACAACTATGCCTATCGCGGTCAAATGGGTAATTCGGAACCGGTAGATCCTAACCCATGACCATTGTAAAAAGCGACCAATTTATATAGCAACAAGACCAAATGTCACATAGAGAACGAATGCAACATGTGCGATTAGTATTACATCCGCAACGATAAGAGCTGTTTTTTGCTCCATAACAGATGCCTAAATGGCGGCAATATAAAAATCTCAAGTAAAAGCGGTTTGTGCCGAAACAGTGTAAAGATGGCCTACGGATGTTTCATCCCGTTGGACACAGCAAATTACAACTGTCTGTTCAAGGAAAAGACATGGGACGCTTCACACCATTGCTGCTGCTAATAATTGCCGGAGTGCTGTTGGTCATGATCGACCCGGCCCTGGCGGGGAATAAGTTTGTCACTATCGGTGGTGGTGTCTCAGGAATAAGCCGCGAAAAGATCGCCCTGCTGAAAACCATCAGTGGCTATGCCGGGGGGATTATTATATTAATCTCAATGGCTGCACTGATAACCCGCCAACGGTATGAGGGCACCGCCCTGATAGCAAGCAAAAAGAAGAAAATGGATGCCTCCGTGATCGCGCCTCTAGTATTGAGCGTAGTTGGCCTGGTACTTATAGGCATCTCTTTCCTTTGATCCCGCGCCTACCCATTACCTCTTAACCCGATGCCAGCTGTTTTTTCGTAACAGGGGATTATTAGCATATAAGTAACCCCTGTAACACGCCCTGCACCCCAAAAACCACCTTGTACACCCCCCTAACTTCAGTATACTGGTCGGGCGATATTGATATATCGCAATCCCACTAATACTTATAAATATAGCGAGGTTAAACATGCAACTGAGCGCTCCTAAATTTATCGTCTGGGTTATCGCCGTTATTCTGGGTGTACTGGGTATTGTCGGCGCCCTACTTGGCGGTCTGCCTATCATCTCTGCAAACGCCTTCTGGCTGGTGACCGGTGGGTTTGTCCTGCTGACACTTGGAACCGCACTAAAGGGGATATAAGTTCTTGGTAGGCGGGCTACGGTCCGCCTACCCAACTTCATGTTTACATCTTCCTAGCCGACTTCAGGCTTCGGCTCTCTCTCCAACAAAGTCTGCACCGCCTCTCTAGGATCAAGCCCGTGGTGTAGTACCAGATAGACCTGTTGCGTGATCGGCATTTCGATCCCCAGCTCCTCGGCCTTCTGCTGGATCACCTTGGCGGTACCAACCCCCTCCACCTCTTGACCGATCTCCAACTTGGCCTCTGCGATTGAACTGCCCTTGGCCAGGGCCAACCCCATGCGCCTATTGCGTGACTGATTGTCGGTACAGGTAAGTGCCAGATCGCCTAGGCCTGCCAGCCCGACGAAGGTCTCCGCCGCCCCACCCATGGCCAGCCCCAGCCGCATGATCTCGGCCAGCCCGCGAGTAATCAGTGCGGCCCTGGTATTGGCGCCAAACCCTAACCCGTCAGCAATCCCGGCAGCAATGGCCATGACGTTCTTGGCGGCACCGCCGATCTGGACCCCGATGAGATCGCTGCCGGTATAGGCGCGAAAACAGTCCGAGTGGAGATACCCGGCCAGCCGCTCTCCATGCTCCGGCGTGGTGGCTGCCACAGTTACCGCCGTAGGTAGGCCGTGTCCCACCTCCAGGGCGAAGGTCGGCCCCGAAATAACGGCCAGGGGGCACTGCTCACCAAGCAGCTCTTGCGCCACCGTGCTGAGCAGTTTTGCGGTGCCCGGCTCAAGCCCTTTGGTGGCCCAGCTTATGGATGCAGCGCTCGGCAAGAGAGGCTTAACCTGCTCCAGTACCGGACGAAAGGCGTGGCTCGGAATCACTACGAGAACTTCATCTGCATCCCCCACCGCGGTGGCAAGGTCTGCAGTTGGACTGAGTCCTGGGGGGAACGGGATGCCGGGCAGAAAGCGGCGATTCTCGCCATCTTTGACCAACTGCTCAACCTCTTGCGGCACACCCCAGAGATTTACCCTGGCCCCGTTACGGCTCAGCAGTATGGCCAGCGCCGTCCCCCAGGAGCCGGGACCTAGAACCGCGATTTGTGGTGTAGCATTGGTCATGTTGTGCCGTATGGTTAGCCTTTAATTAGTCGGCTAGTGGCTGGTAGCCGGGGCCTCATCATCCTGCTGCGGTGACGCCTGCTGTAGATGTTGTGTATACAGGGCATCAAAATTGACCGGGGCCAATATCAATTGGGGGAAGCTGCCCTTAATCACCAGATCGGACACCACCTCTCTGACATAGGGAAAGAGGATATTAGGGCAATAGGCCCCCACCATCCCCCCAAACTCCTCCTTGGAAAACCCCTGAAGCAGAAAAATACCGGCCTGCTGTACCTCTACCAAAAAGGCTACCTTGTCCCCGATTTTGGTAGTAACGGTAACCGAGAGGATTACCTCGTAATTGTCTTTACCTAGATCATTCAGATTGGTATTCAGATTCAGGGTTGTCTCCGGCTTCCAATCCTCGGTAAAGATGGCGGGAGAATTGGGGGTCTCAAAGGACATGTCTTTGGTATAGATGCGCTGTATAGAAAAGTTACGCTCTTCTGCCGTCTGGGCTGCTTGTTCGTCGCTCATGGGTTTCTCTCAATTACAGTGGTAGATAGAAGGATCAGGGAGGGACATCTATTTTTTGCGACTGACCGGCAGATTACTGCTTTGCCAGGCCATAAGCCCACCCTTCAGATTGTAGACCTGCTCAAAACCGCTGCTACGCAGCAGCCTACAGGCGGCACCTGATTGTCCGCCGGAGTTACAGCTTAGAATAACCGGTCGCTTTTTATACTTCTCCAGCTGACTCATCTGGGTCTTGAGGCTAGTCATAGGGATGTTGATGGCGTTGAGTATATGGCCTTTGCCAAAATCAGCCATCGGACGCAGATCAATCACAACCGCATCCTCCCGGTTGATCAGCTCGGTCACCTGTTGTGGCCCCAACACCCCTTTGCCCCCCACATCATCCAGCAGGTTCTTGGTCAGGAGGGCGAGGATAACCGCCAGTGCGGCCACCAACTCAATGTGGTTACCCGCAAATTCCAGTAATTGTTCCATGGTATTAATGTCTTAGTTATAGATTATGCTGCAAAATAGTAGGCTAACGCTGCTGGCAAAACAGATCTCGCATCATCACCACCAGCTGCATGGTACGCGAGTCACCAACTCGATAGAACACCCGGTTGGCGTCTTTACGCGAGGCGAGTATACCCTTGTCACGCAGGATGGCCAGATGTTGTGAAATGTTGCTCTGGGAGGTACCAACACGCTCCACAATATCCTGCACGCTCACCTCCTGCTCCCCCAGGGTACAGAGGATCTTGAGCCGCAGGGGGTGCGACATAGCCTTGAGTGCCTGCGAGGCACGGGTGATATCCTCATCCCCGGTAAACAGCCCCTCCGTATCGGCCTCAGAGGTCGAATCCAAAAGGGGTTGCGGCAAGTTATCAAATTTTTGTTCCATGCCTGCTGCCTTTATTAATATATTAATGTAGGTGAATACAATAATACTCTGTTTGCCCCTCTGTTGTGAATAGCCGCATAGCCCAGAGGGCGAAAAGGTGGTTTAATAAACTGTTTTTTCAGCACATTATGCGGAGCAATGTTGGAGTCTTTGATAGATGACTGCTAAAGAGAAACCTGCCGTACTGCTGATTCTAGATGGCTGGGGCTACAGCAAAGGCCGAGACTTCAATGCCATTGCCGCCGCCAAGACCCCTGTCTGGGATCGGCTGTGGCAGCACTGCCCCCACACCCTGATAGAGACATCCGGTACAGAGGTGGGACTCCCGGCGGGACAAATGGGAAACTCCGAAGTAGGTCACCTCAACCTGGGAGCAGGGCGGGTAGTTTATCAGGAACTCACCCGAATAAACCTGGCGGTGGAAGATGGCTCTTTCATGCAGAACAACACCCTTAACACTGCCGTCTCCCAGGCCAAGGCCGCTGGAGGCGCTATCCACATCTGCGGCCTACTCTCACCTGGCGGCATCCACAGCCATGAAAAACAGATCCACGCCATGGTGCAACTGGCGCAGAGACAAGGCGCTGACAAGATTTATCTGCATGCCTTTCTCGATGGCCGTGATATGCCCCCCAGAAGTGCCGCCCCATCGCTGGCAGCGCTCCAAAAAGTACTGGACGAATGTGGTGCAGGCCGCATCGCCACTATCATCGGGCGCTACTATGCAATGGATCGTGACAACCGCTGGGAGCGGATCAAATGCGCCTATGATCTGATGACCCAGGGTACAGCCGAGTTCCAGGCGGCAGACGCAACCACCGCCCTGGAGATGGCCTATGCCAGGGATGAGGATGACGAATTTGTTCAGGCCTCCAGGATTGGTGAGCCCGCCCCGATAGAGGATGGCGACGCCGTCATATTTATGAATTACCGCTCGGATCGAGCACGCGAGCTGACCCGCGCATTTATCGAACCAGAGTTTGCTGGCTTTAAGCGGCAACGGGTACCAAAATTAGCCGCCTATGTGAGCCTGACGGAATACAGCCGGGACTTTGACATCCCGGCCGCCTTTCCCCCAACCAACCTGCGTCATGTGTTGGGTGAATATTTATCAGATCTGGGCCTGCGCCAACTACGTCTGGCCGAGACGGAGAAGTATGCGCATGTAACCTTTTTCTTCAATGGTGGTCGCGAAGAGCCTTTTCCCGGAGAGGATCGCATTCTTGTTCCTTCCCCTAAAGTGGCAACCTACGACCTGCAGCCGGAGATGAGTGCACCCGAGGTTACCGACAATCTGGTTCGGGCGATAGACAGCAACAACTACGACGCCATCATCTGCAACTTTGCCAACCCCGACATGGTGGGCCATACCGGCAAGTATGCAGCAGCTGTGGCCGCCATTGAGGCCATCGACCGCTGTCTGGGGCACATCCTGGATGCGATAGAGCGAAGCGAGATGGAACTGCTAATAACCGCCGACCATGGCAATGCAGAGCAGATGGTTGACCGGGGTACAGGCCAGGTCCATACCGCCCATACCAGCAACCTGGTTCCCCTGATCTACGTCGGACGCCCGGCACAGCTCCAGGAGCAGGGGGCACTATGTGATGTAGCGCCGACAATATTGCAAATCATGGGGCTGGAGCAGCCTATAGAGATGTCAGGTCGCCCCCTGCTCTATTTTATTAACGCAGTCGCCTGATGAGGAGGGGCTGCGGAACTATCCTGACAGTATCGCTCTTGCTGGCACAGCCTGGGCTTGCTGAGGATCCGGTGGAACAGGCCGGGACGGCCAAAGAGCAGCTTGAACAACTGCAGCAGCGCATCGGCAAGATCCAATCATCTCTTCAGACAGACCGCCAGAAACGCCGGGGGCTATTGCGCGAACTGGAGTCAACTGAGCGCAAGATGGGCCAACTGGCGGCTGGCCTACGCCAGATTAAAGGGCAGATGCAGCAACAGCTCAAACGGTTACAGGCCCTGCAGAGAGAACAGCAAGAGAGCCAGCGACTACTGCTACTACAGCGTAAGGCCCTGCAACGGCAGGTCCGTTCTGCCTACGCCATCGGGCGCCAGGAGCAGGTAAAAATGTTGCTGAACCAGCAGGATCCAACAAAGGTCAGCCGCCTCATGGTGTACTACGACTATCTAAATAGATCGCGGGTGCAGCAGCTTGAAGAGATCAGCCAGAACCTGCAGAAACTGCAACGATTGGAGCGAAATATTGCGGTTGAAGATCGGCGTCTGCTAGAGCTACGCCAACATAAAGAGCTGGAGAAGCAGCGCCTGGAGCTAGCCGCTACAGGCCGCCGCGAGGTAATGGCCGCACTGAATGTAGATATCCAGGACAAGGGGAGCAAGCTGCTCGCACTGCAACAGGATGCAGAACGGCTAGTTAAGCTATTAGAGCAGCTGCGCAAGCAGGCGACGGTTACACTTGAGCACATCAATCGAAAGCCGTTCAGTGCCGCCAAGGGCAAGATGGCGTGGCCCACCGCAGGGCGCTTGGCTGTCCGCTTCGGTGTACGCAAAGAGAGTGGTCTTAAGTGGGATGGGGTTATGATAGCGGCAACAGAGGGTGGTGAAGTGCGGGCTGTGCATCATGGGCGGGTGGTCTATGCCGACTGGCTGCGAGGATTTGGTCTGCTGCTCATAATTGATCACGGCGGCGGCTACATGACCCTTTATGGCCACAACCAGGCCCTGCTCAAAGAGAACGGCGAGTGGGTGGAGACAAATGAACCGGTGGCGACCGTTGGTAGAAGTGGAGGCCACGCCACTACCGGAGTATATTTTGAAGTGCGGCGCAAAGGGCGCCCGGTCAATCCAGGAATCTGGTGCCGACCGCTACACGGTAACCAAACTGGAGGAGCAAGGGCATGAATCGACGGCTGCATCTAATTATTTTTTTCCTGACAGGCCTGGTTCTAGGGGGACCTCTTTCTGCCGATCCCACACCTCCCGCGCAGCAGGATAGTGTACCGCTGGATGAGCTCCGCGCCTTTGCAGAGATCTTCGGACGAATCAAGCAGGACTATGTAGATCCGGTTGATGACACCGTCCTGCTAGAGCACGCCATCCGCGGGATGCTCTCCGGTCTCGACCCCCACTCGGCCTATCTAAATGCCGAGGAGTACCGGGATCTACAGGCCGGCACCAGCGGTAAGTTTGGTGGCCTTGGTATCGAGGTAGAGATGCAAGATGGCTTCGTCAGGGTGATCGCCCCGATAGATGATACCCCGGCCAAGCAGGCGGGGATCAAGGCGGGTGATCTGATCATCCGTCTCAATGACACGCCGGTCAAGGGTATGACTCTCTCCGATGCGGTAGAGATCATGCGCGGAGATCCTGGCAGCAAGATTAGCCTAACCATCATCCGGGATGGGATAAAAAGCCCCCTGGAGATCACCATCACCCGCGCAATCATAAAGGTGGCTAGCGTAAAAAGCCGTTTACTGGAGCCCGGTTTTGGCTACCTGCGAATATCACTCTTCCAGTCCAGCACTATCGCCGACATGCGTAGTCAGCTAAAGAAACTACAGCCAGAGTCACAGCCCCTCAAGGGGCTGGTGCTGGATCTACGGAACAACCCTGGTGGGATACTAAACAGCGCGGTGGCTGTAAGCGACGCCTTTCTGCAGAGCGGTAAAATCGTCTACACCAAAGGGCGTCAGGGTGGTACCCAGCTGACCTACAGTGCCAAACCAGATGATATTCTGGCCGGAACCCCTATCGTGATTCTGGTAAATGGAGGTTCTGCTTCCGCCGCAGAGATCGTTGCCGGGGCACTACAAGATCACCAACGGGCACTGATAATGGGTACCCAAACCTTTGGCAAGGGCTCGGTACAGTCGGTGCTCCCAGTAACCCGCGGGGCGGCGGTAAAATTAACCACCGCGCTCTACTACACCCCTTCTGGCCGTTCTATCCAGGCCGAGGGAATCCGCCCAGACATCGTGTTGGAGCAGCTAGCGGTAGAGATGACAGCGGGCGTCAAGGAGACGGGCGTAAAAGAGTCAGACCTGCCGCATCATCTAGAGAACCGGGACAACAGAGTGGATGCCTCCAAGGGCACCCAGAAAAACGACGAATCGCCCCTAGCAGAGGAGGACTATCAGCTCTACGAGGCACTCAATCTGCTCAAAGGGATACACCTGTTAGGCGGTCGTGGATAGCCGTCTCCACCCCATGGTGTGGCTTTGGATTACCCTATTGGCGCTTGGCCTCGGCCCTACGGCAGCGCTGGCAGATGGTGACGAGCCACAGCCGGTCATTGCGATAATTATCGATGATCTTGGCAACGATTGGCAGCTTGGCGAAGCCGCCATCAACCTGCCGGGGCCGGTTACTCTTGCGTTTCTCCCCCACACTACCCACGCGCACGACCAGGCAGAGCGCGCCCATACCCAGGGCAAAGAGATCATGCTGCACCTACCGATGGAGTCGCATGATGGCAACCCACTAGGGCAGGGTGGGCTTACCCTTCACATGACCGAACAGAGCTTTATCTCTACTCTGCAACAGGATCTCGCCTCAATCCCCCATGTGGCCGGGCTGAACAACCACATGGGTAGTCTGCTGACTCGCCACCCTGGTGCCATGGGCTGGCTAATGCATGGTATACAACAGCATGGGGAACTTTTCTTTATCGACAGCCGCACCACTGGCCAGACCGTGGCCGAACAGACGGCGCGCGAGTACGCCATCCCTACGGCAAGCCGTAGCGTTTTTCTCGACAACCAACCCACCGCTGCAGCAATTCGCAGACAGTTTCGGCAACTACTGCGTCGGGCACGCCAACACGGCTCGGCTATCGGCATATGTCACCCCCACGGAGAGACCATGCGGGTACTGGCAACAGAGCTGGCAAAACTGGATGGGGCCGATGTGCGTCTAGTCGCTGTCTCCCAAATCATCGCGCGACAAAATGACAACGGCAGTGCACCCAAAACCGCATCCCATAATGAGCCTGCAACTAATAATGGTATATCTGAATTGTGGCATGCGCCAAAGTGAACTCGCCGGAACCTTTTGAGCGAACTGTTGGATCTCACTCCTACAAGTGGGGAGAAACATAAGGAAGGCCGGCTTGCCTTAAGCTATATGTTCGATATACCGCGGCCGATCTTCCAGCACCAACTCCACCCCGTCGGCCTCCGCCAGCAACATCTGCTCAGACCCTTCAAACCGCAACTTACAGTGAGCGTGACCTTTGCTCTTAAGCGGAACCGGCAGCATATCCCTATAGGTGTAGATATTCTCCCCCACATCCCCGCCAACACAGACGCAGGGGCACTGCGGTAACTCGCCCTCCACCACTGCCCCAGTAAACACCAGCGTACCCGCCTGGTACCAGCGGGTACGCTGCTGTGAACCGGTCATGGTCTGGATGATATAGGCCCGGGAGAAGCGTAGCACCAACCTATCTCCTTCCAGCTGGATGCTCTCCACCTCACTTCCGGGAAGATCAACACTACTACTGTCCATTCACAAACCTCTCTAAAAAATATGCAGCGATGATAGCACCAAAGCCGATTTATAGCCCTCCTGAACGTATAGACCCCGCTCGCAGCGGGGCCTATTTAACAAGATGCAGCTTTGTGCGATCTAAGCGGTTGATTGTATGAACCCACGGAGCCGAGAGCAATGGACTATCTTTAGTGCTCGCTACGCTATTTATTCTGGTTGTAGTTGGGGGTATAGGTACCAGACGGTGCGTTGAAGGTGCCTGGCGAGGATGAGGTGCCAGAGCCGTAGCCACCGGTTTTAGGATCATATGTGGAGCCAGACCCATGGCCAGATGTTGTTGGATCAAAGACAGAATCGCGCTTATCATCCTCATCGGTGATGTTGCTGGGATCATAGTTTGACCCATCTTTATCCTGAACTATGCCATCACTGTCCTCTGCGGCGTGATCGGCATCTTCAGATCCGGGGGTATATGCCTCTGTGTTGTCATCAGGCTTGGTTGAATCAGTGGTCTTTTTGCCATCTGCCTCTATATGCAAGTGGAAAATCACCGCCTGTGAGCTAAGTTGCACCGCCCCATTTTCATCTACTATCTGCGCCTTAACACTATGGGAGCCGCGGGCAACATTCACCAGGGAGGATGCCCCCTCCTGCACACGTCCGTCCAGAAGTAGGCGGTATTTATGTCCCGGATTCAAACCTCCCGGGGTTGCGGTATAGTTGACTGGCACGGCGCCATCATTGTTACGGATGGTCTCGTTCATCTTGGGGCTAGTGATGACAAGCTTCTCGTAGACAATTACTTCCGGCCCATCCTGTGGCTCCAAAACTTCACCATCTTGCTGAAACTCCTGCTCCCCCTGTAAATCCGGTGCCTTATAGGTGCTAATGGGGGGAAGTGACAGCTCTTCTGCCTGCGAGTCGGGAGGCTGATCCGTGTAGTGAATCTTGCCATCAACATCCTCCCATTTATACATGCCCGCATAGGCGGCAGAGACGCAAAGACTAAGCAAGATGAGAAGCCACTTATCCATGTTCATAGGTTAGACCAGTGAATCGGACGAAACAATACTGTTTCAAGACCGACTGTAGCGTTTGGCTGACAAGCGCAACGAAATACGCCCCCTTGCGGGGGCGTTGGGTACAGCTACAGTAGTCGCTTACAGGCTGTAGTACATGTCGAATTCCACCGGATGGGTGGTCATGCGCATGCGGGTTACCTCGTCCATCTTCAGCTCGATGTAGCCATCGATCAGATCATCGGTGAACACACCACCAGCGGTCAGGAACCCACGATCGGCTGACAGCTCGTCCAGGGCCTGATCCAGGCTGTGACAGACTGTCGGGATTGCCAGCGCCTCTTCTGCTGGTAGATCGTATAGATCCTTATCCATCGCATCACCCGGATGGATCTTGTTCTGAATGCCGTCCAAGCCGGCCATCATCATGGCGGCAAATGCAAGGTAGGGGTTAGCGGTAGGATCCGGGAAACGCACCTCAATGCGACGGCCTTTCGGGCTGACATCGTATGGAATCCGAATGGAGGCAGAGCGGTTACGCGCCGAGTAGGCCAGCATGACCGGGGCCTCAAAGCCTGGGACCAGACGCTTGTAAGAGTTGGTAGAGGCGTTGGTAAAGGCGTTAAGGGCACGAGCGTGTTTGATAATACCGCCGATGTAGTAAAGCGCTGTCTCAGAGAGACCACCATACTGGTTGCCGGCAAAGATGTTCTCGCCGCCCTTACCTAGGGATTGGTGTACGTGCATACCGGAGCCGTTGTCACCTACCAACGGCTTAGGCATGAAGGTGGCTGTCTTGCCATAGGCGTGGGCAACGTTCCAGGTTACATATTTCTGGATCTGCACCCAGTCGGCGCGCTCAACCAGGGTGGAGAACCGAGTACCGATCTCACACTGACCAGCGGTAGCCACCTCGTGGTGATGCACCTCAACCGGTACGCCCATCTCTTCCATAGCCAGACACATGGCCGAACGGATATCGTGCAGAGAGTCTACTGGTGGTACTGGAAAGTAGCCTCCCTTCAGGCCTGGGCGGTGACCGATGTTGCCGTCTTCGTAGACCCGCTCGGAGTTCCACTCGGCCTCATTGGAATCTACCTTATAGAAGGCGCCACTCATATCGGCGCCCCAGCGCACGTCGTCCAATACAAAAAATTCCGGCTCTGGGCCAAAGAAGGCGGTATCGGCAATACCGGTGGACTTCAGGTAGGCCTCGGCACGCTTGGCCACGGAGCGAGGGTCGCGTTCGTAGCCTTCCATGGTGGATGGCTCCAGGATGTCGCAACGGATGTTGAGGGTTACCTCATCTGAGAATGGATCGAGGACAGCAGTGCTGGGATCCGGCATCAGCACCATGTCTGACTCGTTGATCCCCTTCCAGCCAGCAATAGAGGAGCCGTCGAACATCTTGCCATCAGTAAATTCCTTTTCGCTGATTATGGTGGCTGGCAGGGAGACGTGCTGCTCCTTTCCGCGGGTATCGGTAAACCGGAGGTCGACGAACTTTACCTCGTTATCTTTGATCATCTTCAATACTTTGGATGGCATCTTCTTCTCCAAAAACGTTTAAGTTATTTAAGGTTGAGCTTCAGTTGCGTCGTTGCGGATTGCGTCGTTGCGGGTGGCTCGGTTGCGTCGTTGCAAACCGCGGCCACAATCCGGGCATTGTACCACATTTACCCAGCCCGACGGGTTTACCCAAAAAACAAACGGACTCTACGGAAAATATTGCTCCCATGCAACCGCTGTTGCAGTATCTCCTGCAACCCCGCCCGCTGCCGCGGATCTTCCATGGCCTCGGTAGGATAGTAGAGCTCAACATCTATAAGGCCATCCAGGTAATGCAGCAGGACACGCTCCCGCCCCTCCACTCCGGGCACCCCTTGCCACAGTTTATCCAGCGCAGCAATCGCCTCTCCCCGCAAGGGCAGCCCTTTGCAGGGCGGTGCCACGGCATCGTCCTCAGGGTCTATGTGGACGGTAACGTCATTCACCTCGCCACACTCCGTAAGCAGGGCATCGATCACCGTCTGGCTGATTTGATGCCCCTCCGAGACGCTGATCCAGGGCTCTACCAACACATGTACATCAACACTGACCTGGCTACCCATCTGTCTGGTGCGCAGCATGTGGATATCGCCCACCCCGCCAATAGCAAGGATAGTGCTGCGGATCCTCTCTAGATGCTCGCCCTCCAGCCCTGCATCTACCAATTCATGGAAGGCGGTCTGGCCGAGGTCCCAGCCGATCTTCGCGATCATGAGGGCCACCACCACCGCCGCAATAGCATCCAGATAGGGCAACCCCGCCACGGTGCCTGCCACCCCTACCAGTACCACAATTGAAGAGATTGCATCCGAACGGTGGTGCCAGGCGTTGGCCCTGAGCATATCGGACTTGATGCGCCGGGCCACCCGTATGGTGTAGTGGTAGAGCCACTCATTGGCCAGAATAGAAAATGCGGCAACACCTAGGGCCAGCATCCCCGGCTTAGCTAGGCGCTCCGTCACAAACAGGCGGTCTACCGCATCCCATCCGATTCCCACTGCAGCCAGGATCAATAACATGCCTAGACCCAGAGTGGCCGCCGTCTCAAATCGACCATGACCATATGGATGTTTTTCATCAGGTCCATGATGGGCGTGGTGGGCGGCCCAGTAGACCAGAATATCAGACAGCAGATCAGAGAGGGAGTGAACACCGTCGGCAATCAGCGCCTGGGACTGGGCCAGCACGCCAAACAGGATCTTGCTAGCTGCCAGCAAGGTATTGACGATGGCACCGACGATAGTCACCCGCTTGGTCTCACCCCCGCGGGCAATGAGATGGCCATCCTGACGCTCTATCCCCATTACTGGTTCTCCCCGCAAACCCGCAGAAGGACGATATATTCGCTCCCTTCGCAGCGTTTGTCCAAAATCTGGTGGCCGTTGATCCGGCACC
Organism: Sedimenticolaceae bacterium; assembly: GCA_050304615.1. Lineage (GTDB taxonomy): Bacteria > Pseudomonadota > Gammaproteobacteria > Chromatiales > Chromatiaceae > CBFDBF01. The sequence continues at coordinate 255,057 of JBNLDW010000011.1, read as the reverse complement.
AGGAGGGTATATCATTCAACACCCCTGGATCGGTACAGATCGCCTCCAACTCATCCCCCGGAGACAGCTCCTGCACACGCTGCTGTACCCGGATCACCGGTATTGGGCATAGCAGGTTACGACAGTCTATGCTCGCACGGCTCACACCATCCACTCCGCCGGAATCTCGTGGGGGGGCATGGGGGCAACCGACAAGTCCCTACTTGTCCCATCCTGATTGGTCAACTTCAGCTCTACCTGCTCACTACTGCGCCCCTGACTATAGCGGGCCACGATTCGAGCCACCAGTTCAATCTCCTCTGCACTGACCTCACCGTCGATCAAGGCAAGTGGTCCGGCATGGCTAGTAGTCTCCAAACTCAGAAATCGCTGGCGATAACCCTGGAGGAAATTCCCCTCACCCTCCTCCCGCGAAATGATCACCTTGAAGTGGGGCCTGGGTCGTAGGTGTCGCCCCACCTTGAGCAGCATGATGTCATCCATATCATACTCCCGGCTACCGCGTCCTTGCCACAGATCTGCCAGTTTGCGCGAATACGCCTCATCGGTGAGAAAACAGCAGCCGCCGGATGGCTGGGCATACTCCTCCAGCCCCAGCTCGGCGGCTAGCGCCATCTGCGGCTTGCGGGTGCGCCCACTAAAATCGAAAAGTTTGTCCCGCTCAACCCAACCCTCTAACTCCGGTTTGGTCGGTGGCAGGTTTTTGGCCGAAAGCGGCCGTAGTAGCAGATCCTCTGCGCCCGAGTGATGCGCGATTACCGGCATGGTGTCACTCCGCTGCGACATAGGACGCTGCCCCACCACCTCGCCAGTGATAATAAAATCGAACCCATTCTGTTCGATCCACTGCAGAGCCTTTTTCACCATAAAGATCTTGCAGTCGAGACAGGGGTTTAGATTAGCGCCATAACCATACTTGGGGTGCAGCAGGACATGCTGATACTCCTCCACAATATCGACGATGTGGAGTGGCATCCCCAACTGCTCCGCCACCCATAGGGCGCCGTTACGTTTAGGTTTGGCACGATCTTGTTTACGGATGGCGTGGGTATGTCCCTCCACGCAGAAGCCGGTAAAAAAGTTGATCCCCTCTACATGAACCCCTTGATCCTGAATCACCCTGGCCGCCAGGAGAGAATCCAGTCCCCCGGATATGAGGGCTATTGCCTTACGTTGTTGTGCCATAGAACCAGGGTATACCCCATCGACAAAGAGGGCGATTATACCCCGAATCTATCAACCCGTCTGAACTAGAGGTTAGCCAAGCTCCCCCGGCAAGAGATATACTTGTGCGATCAATACAGATTGATCAACCTACTGACTATGCCAAAATCAACCGATTCACCAAACAACAGCTCTTTTCAGGGGCTGATTTTTGCGCTCCAACGGTACTGGGCCGAGCAGGGCTGCGTCATTTTGCAGCCCTACGACATGGAGATGGGGGCCGGCACCTTCCATACCGCCACCTTTCTCCGCTCTATCGGACCGGAACCATGGCGCGGTGCCTATGTGCAGCCCTCCCGCCGCCCCACCGATGGACGCTACGGCGAAAACCCCAACCGCCTTCAGCACTACTATCAGTTTCAGGTGGCCCTAAAGCCCAATCCAACAAACATCCAGGAGCTCTATCTCAACTCCCTGGAGATGCTCGGCATCGATTGCAAGATTCACGATATCCGCTTTGTCGAAGACAATTGGGAGTCTCCTACCCTTGGCGCTTGGGGATTAGGCTGGGAGGTCTGGCTCAACGGCATGGAGGTAACTCAATTCACCTACTTCCAGCAGGTCGGTGGGCTAGACTGCCGCCCGGTGACCGGCGAGATCACCTATGGCCTTGAGCGAATCGCTATGTATCTGCAGGGGGTGGAAAGCGTCTTCGACCTAATTTGGACTGAAGGGCCGGAGGGAGCTGTTACCTACGGCGATGTATTCCACCAAAATGAGGTGGAGCAGTCGGCCTACAACTTTGAACATGCCGACGTGGAATGGCTGTTTGCCTCTTTCAACCAGTGTGAACAGGAGAGCAACAAATTGATCGAACTGGGGCTGCCATTGCCGGCATATGAGCAGGTACTGCAGGCCTCCCACGCCTTCAATCTATTGGATGCGCGCCGCGCCATCTCGGTGACCGAGCGTCAACGCTATATCCTGCGGGTACGCACCCTGGCCCGGGCCGTTGCTCAGGCCTATTACGACTCCCGCGAGCAACTCGGTTTTCCCATGCTGTCGCAAATAAGGGAGACCGCCAATGGTTGAGCAAGCTGATCTGCTGTTTGAACTTGGCACCGAAGAGCTGCCCCCGACTGCCCTTAACCGGTTGTCGCAGGCACTGACCGCTGAATTTATCGCCGGATTGGAGCGGGCCAATCTGAAGCATGGTGAAGTAGAGAGTTTCGCCACACCGCGCCGCCTCGGGCTACTGATCCATGGGTGCGCCACTCAGCAGCCGGAGCGTTCAACCGAGCGCCGTGGCCCTGCCGTGGCGGCCGCGTTTGCTGCCGACGGCAACCCCACCAAGGCGGCAGAGGGCTTTGCCAGTTCCTGTGGCACCACGGTCGACCAGCTTGGAAGGATAGAAACCGACAAGGGTGAATGGCTCACCTTTTTATTACATGAGCCGGGCCAACCAGCCGCCGAGTTACTCCCGAAGATCGCCACTCAGGCGTTGAACCGTCTGCCCATTCCTAAACGGATGCGCTGGGGTAGTTCAGAGGCGCAGTTTGTACGTCCGGTACACTGGCTGCTGTTTATACATGGTGACAAGCTGGTGCCCTGCACCATTCTGGATGCAAAGGCCGGCAACCTTACCTATGGACACCGCTTTCACCATCCGCAGGCCCTCACGATTGATAACCCTGCTGAATATGCCGCCAAACTGGAGAACGAGGGATATGTCATTGCCGATTTTGCTCGGCGTCGGGAGCGTATTCGCGAACAGGTGGAGCAGACCGCAGCCTCTCTTGATGGTCGCGCCGATCTCGATGCTGCCCTGCTGGATGAAGTAACCGCGCTAAACGAGTGGCCGCTACCGATTGCCGCCAGTTTTGAGGAGCGGTTTCTAGAAGTTCCGCAGGAGGCATTGGTTCTCACCATGAAGAAGAACCAGAAATACTTCCCGCTGTTCGACAGCAATGACCGGCTGATCAACCACTTCATTACCATCGCCAATATCGACAGCCCCCAGCCTGAGGTCATTCGGGCAGGCAATGAGCGGGTAGTGCGTCCACGTTTGGCCGACGCCATGTTTTTCTGGCAGCAAGATGCAAAACAGCGACTTGAGGAGCATATCGAATCCCTCAAACAGGTGGTGTTTCAGCAGAAGCTGGGCAGCATGTTCGATAAATCTGAAAGAGTGGCTGCGCTGGCCGCCTCCATCGCCTGTCAGATCGGAGGTGATCAAGCGTTAGCGCAGCGGGCCGGCATGTTGAGCCGCTGTGATTTGATGACCGCGATGGTTGGTGAATTTCCAGAGATGCAGGGCATAATGGGGCGCTATCAGGCAGGACGTGATGGTGAGACCGCTGACCTGGCAACGGCACTGGAAGAGTTCTACCTGCCCCGCTTTTCTGGCGATGCGCTACCCACTACCCTTACTGGGATTGCTATCTCCCTGGCCGACAGGATGGATAGCCTGATCGGCATCTTTGCCATCGGCCAGAAGCCAACTGGTGACAAAGACCCATTTGCCCTGCGCCGCGCCGCTTTGGGCGCGCTCCGCATCATGCGAGAGCACGCCCTGGAGATACCACTGAACGAGCTGATAGTTACCGCTGCCAGCGCTATCCGGGTAGAGGGCAAGGCGCTCTCAGACCCGCAACAGGTTGAAAATGAGGTGCGTGATTTTCTGCTGGAGCGACTCAAGGGCCTCTGTCTAGACCAGGCTGTCACGGTCGCCAGTTTCAACGCCGTCGTCGGTGTTGGCTTTAGCAGCATTGCCGATTTTGACCGCCGCCTGCAGGCCGTCATTCAGTTTGCAGAACTCCCGGAGGCGGAGGCGTTGTCAGCCGCCAACAAGCGGATTAGCAATATCATCCGCAAGGCGGATTGTACTATCCCGGCAGAGGTAGATAGCTCTCTTTTTAAGCAGGACGAAGAGGGGGCCTTGGAGCGGCAGATAAGAGATATGGCCTCCCGCGTCCAGCCGCTGCTACAACAGGCCGATTATACCGGCACCCTCCTTGCCCTGGCGGGACTACGGGCAGAGGTTGATCGCTTCTTTGATGCGGTCATGGTGATGGATGATAACCCTAAAGTACGAAGCAACCGGTTGGCCCTGCTCAATGCCCTGAGAAACCTGTTCCTGGAAGTGGCCGATGTCTCTCAACTCCAGGCATAGCCCCCCCTTATGGTAACGGTAATACTTGATCGGGACGGGGTCATCAATCAAGACTCCGACAGCTATATCAAATCGCCTGAGGAGTGGATCCCCATTCCCGGCAGTCTGGAATCGATCGCGCGACTCAACCATGCCGGCTATCGGGTGGTAGTGGCAACCAACCAATCCGGAATAGCGCGCGGCTATTATGATCTACAAACCTTAAAAACGATCCACGCCAAGATGGAGCTGCTGTTACAGCAGGCAGGCGGGCATCTGGATGGGATTTTCTTCTGTCCCCATGGGCCGGATGATGGCTGCGATTGCCGCAAACCGCAACCTGGGTTGCTATTGCAAATCGCCCGGGAGTTTGAGTTGGAGCTATCTGCAGCGATAGTAGTCGGTGATAGTTTACGTGATCTACAGGCAGCCATGGCGGTACACGCCAAACCAATCCTGGTACGCACCGGCAAGGGAGAACAGACCATCACTCAGCTGGACACCTCTCACGCCTTTCCCATCTTCGACAACCTTGCCCGCGTCGTCGACTACCTACTGGACGGAGAAAGAGATAGATGATCTTACTGCGCTCTCTGCTCTATTTTAGCTGCATGGTCATCATCACCGTTATCTTGGCACTGCCCATGATTCTCCTCAGCTGGATGCTGCCGCCAAAAAAGGTGGGGTGGTTTGGCAACACCTGGGGCAAGATCAATTTGTGGCTGTTAAAATATGTTTGCCAACTGGACTATGTAGTGCATGGCTGGGAGAACCTGCCGCAACAAAACGCCATCATTATGGCCAAGCATCAATCTACCTGGGAGACCATGTCGCTACGCGGCATCCTGCCACCACAGCAGGCCTGGATTCTGAAGAGAGAGCTTATGTGGATCCCTGTGTTCGGCTGGGCATTGGCCATCTCTGGTTCCATAGGTATCGACCGTAGCGCCGGACGCAGGGCAATCCGCCAGATTATTGAGCAGGGTATTCAGAGGCTGCATGAGGGGGCGTGGGTAATAATCTTTCCCGAAGGAACCAGAACCGCCCCAGGGGAACGTAGAAAGTACGGTGTAGGCGGGGCGCTACTGGCGGAGAAATCCGGCTACCCCGTCATTCCCATCGCCCATAATGCCGGGGTATTCTGGCGTCGCCGTGACGTCAGAAAATATCCCGGCACCATTCAGCTTGTTATCGGCCCTCCCATTCAGAGTGAGGGGCGCTCCGCCGACGAGATCAACCAGCAGGTAGAGGAGTGGATAGAGACCACCATGGCAAATCTTCCGCATAGCAGTAATGACCAGGCTTCAGGGAGATATATTTAGGCTGGGCCCTTTAAATATCCAGGTTATCCACTGCCATGGCGTTCTGCTCGATAAACTCCCGCCGCGGCTCTACTTGATCTCCCATCAAGGTGGTAAAAATTAGATCGGCACCGACGGCATCTTCAATAGTAACCTGCAATAGCCGCCTGGTTTCTGGGTTCATAGTCGTCTCCCACAGCTGTTCTGGATTCATCTCACCCAGACCTTTATAGCGTTGGATATTCTGGCCGCGCTTGGCCTCCTCCATCAACCACTCCAGCGCCTGCCGGAAACTGGATATCTCTATACTACGGTCGCCACGGCGGATGTAGGCACCCTCCTGCAGCAGCCCATCCAGCTCACTACCCATCCTAGCCAGACGTCGATACTCGCTGCCGGAGAAGAACTCATAGGGGATAAGCCCTCTCTGCTCTATACCGTGTACCCGCCGAATCACCTCTATCGCTGCAGGCTGCTCATCTGTCGCCTCAGCGGCCTGTAGGTGATAGCGATCTGATACCCCCCTATCTGCGTTGACACGCGCCTCTAATTCACCCAGCCACTCAGTCAATTTATCATTATTATTCAATACCTTATCATCAATTGACGGCATATACATGAACTGCTCCAGCACGGTCCCATCATATCTCTTGGACGCCCTCTGGATAGTCCCTATGGCGCCCTGAAACTGATTGGCCAGTGTCTCTAGCGCGGTTCCAGCAATGGCCGGAGCGGCCGCATCAACATGCAATTGTGCGCCATCCATCGCGCTCTGCAACAGATGGCGGTTTAGGTCGGCGTCGTCTTTAAGGTACTGTTCTTGCTTGCCTTTCTTGATTTTATATAGCGGTGGCTGGGCGATATAGATATGGCCACGCTCGACCAGCTCCCGCATCTGGCGGTAGAAAAAAGTCAGCAGCAGGGTGCGAATATGGGCCCCATCCACGTCGGCATCGGTCATGATTATGATGCGATGATAGCGCAGCTTTTCTGGATCAAACTCATCCCGCCCAATCCCACAACCAAGCGCCGTGATCAGTGTTCCGACCTCAGCCGAGGCGATCATCTTATCGAATCGCGCCTTCTCGACATTAAGGATCTTGCCCTTAAGGGGGAGAATCGCCTGACTGCGTCGATCCCTGCCCTGCTTGGCAGAGCCACCAGCTGAATCACCCTCCACCAGGTAGATCTCTGAGAGCGCCGGATCTTTCTCCTGGCAGTCTGCCAGCTTGCCGGGTAGTCCGGCTATATCCAGCACACCCTTACGCCTGGTCATCTCCCGAGCCTTGCGGGCGGCCTCGCGTGCGCGCGCCGCCTCGATCATCTTACTGACAATCGCCTTGGCGTCCGCAGGATTTTCCAGCAGGAAGGCGTTGAAGTTGTCTGCCAGCAATCCCTCGACAATACCCTTTATCTCGGAAGAGACTAGCTTGTCCTTAGTCTGTGAGGAGAATTTTGGATCAGGGATCTTGACCGATAGAACTGCGGTCAACCCCTCTCTGGCGTCATCACCAGTGGTATTCACCTTCTGCTTTTTCGCCAGCCCCGCCGTCTCAATATACTGATTAAGGGTACGGGTCAGCCCAGCCTTGAACCCAGCTAGATGGGTACCCCCGTCCCGCTGGGGAATGTTGTTGGTAAAACAGAAGATGCTCTCCTGGTATGACTCCGTCCACTGCATTGCCAGCTCTACTACTACATCAGTGCGCTCGGCATTAAAATAGAACACCTTGCCGTGCAGTGGGGCCTTTTTCCGGCTGAGGTGTTCTACAAAAGCCCTGATACCACCTTGATATTCAAAGACATCTTGTCGATCCTTGGACTCGTCCCGCAGGACGATCTTTACACCAGAGTTGAGAAAAGAGAGCTCCCGCAGCCGTTTTGCCAAGATGTCATAGTGCAGCTCTATATTATTAAATGTTTCGGGGCTGGCCTTAAAGGTTATTTCAGTACCACTCGTGTCAGTATCCCCAATCTCAGCAAGTGGTGCCACCGGCTCACCCAACCGGTACTCCTGTTGGTAGACCTTGCCGCCACGACGTATGGTAAGTTTCAGCTCCTCGGATAGGGCGTTCACTACAGATACACCAACCCCGTGCAACCCGCCAGAAACCTTGTAGGAATTATCATCGAACTTGCCGCCGGCGTGCAGGACCGTCATGATCACCTCAGCAGCGGATCGATTCTCCTCCTCATGGAGGTCTACGGGAATCCCGCGACCGTTGTCACTGACCGTGACTGTTTGGTCCTCATGCACCGTGACCTCGATCTGGCTACAGTGCCCCGCCAAGGCCTCATCGATGGAGTTGTCCACCACCTCAAAGACCATATGGTGCAGACCGGTGCCATCATCGGTATCCCCGATATACATGCCTGGCCGCTTGCGTACCGCATCAAGGCCCTTTAGGACCTTGATGTTGGAAGAATCATAACTCATCTATTGCTCCTTAACTTTTGAATACGCTTTGGTGCAATATTCAAGTTTAAGCATTGCGCCCATTATACCATGTCCGCGCCAGTCAAATCTTGCCCACTATACTGCCGCTCCATGTTCCACGTGGAACATCTGCTCTACGCCTGCCCCCTGAAACGGAGCACGCTCTACCCCAGTCACAAACACCTGTAGGCCAGCCTGTTGCAGTATCCCCATCAATTTTTGTCTGTTCTCTCTATCCAGCTCTGCCGGGAGATCATCCACCAATATCACCGGATCGGCCCCACTCCTCTCCTTGGTTAGCAGCGCCTGAGCGACGGTCATGGCAGCGACAACCAGTTTTTGCTGTCCTCTGGACGCCCGCCTCTCTATCCTCTCCCCATCCATCCTCACCACCAGGTCTGCCCGGCTGGGACCAACCGAGGTATAGCCCCTGTTTCGATCGCGCTCTAGCGATCCGGTCAGCGCCTCTTCCAGGCTGTTGCCTACCGACCAACCCCGACGCCACTCTAGTAAGAGCTCACTCTCTGGCAGGAGTGACCGCATGATTTCTTTGATGCCATCACTCAGCTCCCGAATATATCCACTACGCACCGACTCCAGCCGCTCTCCCGCCTCTCCCAACTCTCTACTCCAGACAGAGGCATCGCTACGTCGTTCTCTGAGTGCCGCATTCCTCTGTTGCAGAATACGCTGGTAGCGCTCTGCAATCTCTCGATATTGATGTTCCACGTGGAACACACCCCAATCCACAAGGCGTCGGCGATACTGGGGGCCGCGCTCCAGAATCTCATGGGACTGGGGGGTAAGTATGTATATGGGTAGGGTTCTGGCTAGATCAGAGATCTTTTTCACGCTGTTGCTGCCAACCTTGGCTTCACTACTATTTTTCCCTTTGCGTAGCCCTATACCAACATGTTCTCCCGAGCTCTGTTCTATTTTCGCATAGAGCTCCAGACTATCAGCACCATCACTAATTAGGGGCTGGTTCTCCCTGCCTCGAAAGGAACGACCCCGCCCCAGAAGATAGATCGCCTCCAGGACAGAGGTCTTGCCAGAGCCGTTGGCACCCCATATAAGGTTGATTCCACTCTCCGGCTCTAACTCAATCTCCCGGATATTGCGGAGATTGTGGATTCGAATTAGCCCCAAAGACATAGAAAATACAAACGTAGGCCTAGGGTTGTCTGTTTCAGCTACAACCTCATCGGCATGACCACATACCGACTATTACTTGAGTCAACTCCTTCAATAAGGCAGCTACTGCTATCATCTTTTATTCTAATTTTGATTTCGTCCGAAGCAATCACCGTGAGTACGTCCAGAAGATATCCAACATTGAAGCCTATCGCTAACTCCTCGCCGCTATAGTTGATCTCCATCTCCTCCTCGGCCTCTTCCTGCTCCGGATTGTGTGCCAATAGCCCCAACACCCCAGGCTTGAAGCTAAAACGTATACCACGATATTTCTCGTTAGAGAGGATAGAGGTGCGTTGTAGCGCCATTTTCATTTCACCTCGATCCGCAATTACCTCTTTATCTGCCCCGCTTGGTATAACCTTTTGATAATCTGGGAATTTTCCATCTATTAACTTGGAGGTGAAAAGTGTTTCTCCCACCTCAACCCTAAGGTGATTAGTCCCTATCTCCAACTGCACCGGTGTCTCCGCATCGGTGAGTGTTCTGGATAGTTCCAGTACCGCCTTGCGTGGCAGGATCACCTGAAAATCTTCACCACTTCCATCTATTAGCTGTTCACTCATGGCAAGGCGATGACCATCTGTTGCCACAGTACGAATAGTGGCCCCCTCCTTCTCTAACAACATCCCATTGAGATAGTAGCGGACATCCTGTTGTGCCATGGCAAACTGACAGCGCTCCAATAGCCCTTTCAGCTGTCCCTCTGGTAGTGAGATGCTGTTGATGCTGCTGGTTGCCTCCATATTGGGATAGTCCTGGGCTGGCAGCATCCCAAGGGTAAAACGACTACGCCCGGTCTTGATTACTGCCCGCTCGCCCTTTATCTCGAGCTCTATCTTTGCCTCTTCCGGTAGTGCCTTACAGATATCAATAAACTTTCTTGCTGGAAGGGTGAAATCCTGCTCCCCATCTATCTTTGCCACCAGTGATGTCTTTAGTTCCAGCTCAAGGTCAGTTGCAGTGATATGCAGGCGTCCGTTTTCTGCATTTACCAGAATATTGGCAAGAATAGGTAGTGTCTGTCTACGTTCGACCACACCACCTATGAGTTGCAGAGGCTTTAGTAGAGATTCCCTGTCGGTATTTATTTTCATGCTTAAGCTCTCGTCTAATTATAAAATATATGGTTTAAAACAAAACATTACTATTATTATTAAGCCGACAACAATCTGTGCATAACCTATTAATAATATCTATTTATCAATAACTTATGACGATTTTGTGCTGTGTGTAACCAGGCGTTAACAACCATTATAAACCTGTACATAACCTGTGTATAAATTGATGCTCCATGGGTACTAAAATCTATCCACACCTTATCCACATCAATTGGTCAGGGTTCTTAACAGGTTTGCATAATCTTCCTCTACCCTGCTGTTACTCTCCCTTAGCTCAGCAATCTTTCTGGTAGCGTATAACACCGTGGTGTGATCTCTACCGCCAAACGCCCGGCCAATCTCTGGCAGGCTGTGGCTGGTTAACTCTTTGGCCAGGGTCATGGCAATCTGCCGCGGCCTGGCTATAGCCCGACTCCGGGTGCTTGATAGCAACTCAGAGGTGCGGATACTGAAGTACTCTGCCACGGTCTTCTGGATGTTGTCTATAGTGACCAACTTGTCTTGGGCAGCCAACATGTCACGCAGGGCATCTTTTGCAAACTCTTGGGTGATTGGTTGACCGGTAAATTCGGCGTTGGCAACGATGCGACGCAAGGCGCCTTCAAGCTCTCGGATATTGGAGCGTACCCGGTTGCCAATAAAAAATGCCACCTCATCCGGGAAATCTATACCAAACAACTGCAACGCCTTCTTTTTTAGGATTGCAACCCTGGTCTCCAGGTCGGGCGGCTCAATAGCGACCGTCAGTCCCCAGCCAAAACGTGAGCGCAGGCGCTCTTCAAGCCCGGTCACCTCTTTCGGGAAACGATCGCTGGTGAGGATGATTTGTTGTTGTGACTCAAACAGTGCATTGAATGTGTGGAAAAACTCCTCCTGCGAGCGCTCCTTGCCGGCAAAAAACTGTACATCATCAATCAACAGGGCGTTGACCGAGCGGTAGCGTCGTTTGAATTCATCTATCTGATTATTCTGTAGCGCCTTTACCATCTGTGCGACAAATCCCTCAGAGTGCTGATAAACAACCCTGGCGTTGGGTTGGTTTTTAAGGATCTGATTCCCAATGGCATGCATCAGATGGGTCTTACCCAGACCAACGCCACCGTAAATAAATAGGGGGTTGTTGACATTACCCGGATTATCTCCAACCTGAATAGCGGCGGCTCGTGCCAGTTGATTAGATTTGCCCTCTACAAAGGTGTCGAAAGAGAAGGAGCGGTTTATGTTGTTGGGTATATTGTGGTCTAGCTTGGGATCTGGCCGATAGGAGTCAAAGATAGATGGGGTGGGCTCAGTGGTACCAGCAGCAGCGGCCTGTGGGCGGCTGCCGATCTCCAGTACTATTTCTGGTTGCCCCCCTTCAAAGGAGCGCTCCATAAAATCCGTGATCTCTTTAAGGTGATGATTTTTCACCCAATCCAGGACAAAGCGGTTGGGCGCTAACAGTCGTATGGTGTTGTCCGATTCCACCGGGTAAAGAGGTCTGATCCAGGTATTAAATTCCTGGGCGGATAACTCCGCCTCCAGATGATCAACGCAGCTGCTCCATAAACTCACTGAGACTAATCTCCTGATTGTTTTTTATTTGAGGGGAGGAGGAGTTTACCCCCATCTCTTAAAGTTATCCACAGCCATGGCGAAGTATTGGACAATTATCACAGAATGCTATTTTTGGGTGGGCGGCCATTACCCTTTAGTTGGTGGTTTTCTTATGATTTGTATTGACACGAGGCGGTCCGTCAAAGTACTCTAAGCGCCTTTTTTTAAAGCCATTTACTACTATTGGTGAGCGGCAGCAGCAACATTAACCTTGGTGTATTAGCATGAAAAGAACATTTCAACCCAGCAACCTTAAGCGTGCCCGGACTCACGGTTTTCGTGCTCGCATGGCTACCCGCGGTGGACGCGCTATTATAAAGGCGCGGCGCGCCAAGGGCCGTGCTCGCCTGACGCCCTAGATCGTATATATAACCTTGTCCGGTTCGGGTAGGGGATTTCCGCGTTCTGACCGTCTGCTGACAGCGGCGGACTACCGCCAGCTGTTTCGGCAACCGTTAAAATCAGTCGACAACTGTTTTACGGTGCTCTATAGGCGGGGAGAGTTGGGACATCCGCGCCTCGGCCTGGCGGTAGCGAAAAAAAACAGTCGGCTGGCGGTGGATCGCAACCGGATAAAGCGTATTATTCGGGAGAGTTTTCGCCACCACCGCAACGACCTGGACAGCATGGAAATAGTGGTGCTTAGTCGCCGCACTACTGCCCAGCGAACCAATCGCGAATTACAAGACGCGCTCAAACATCATTGGCAAAAAATTAGCACACATATTTAGGGAGTATCATGGATACACTTCGCTTCATCCTCGTTTCTGCCCTTGCCGTTGTATTGATAATGTTGTGGCAGGCGTGGGAGCAGGACTACAACACCCGGCCAGCCCAGGCGATCGCCCAAGAGGAGCCAGCTATCGCGGGTGAGGTGTTACCTGACAGCGGAGAGAGCGGGATACCGGCGGTTGCCGCTACCACCAGCATAGACAACACAGCACAAACCGGTGTTGCTACACCAACACCAACACCAACAGAGGGCAGTAAACCGCCGCTCCAGAGTGTCAAGGTAGAGACCGACCTGTTGGACCTTGAGATCGACACCAGGGGTGGTTCTATCATCAAGCTGCTGCTTAGAGATTTTCCTGTTTCGCTGGAGCAGCCAGAGGAGAAGTTTCAGCTCTTCAAACCCGAGAGTCCCAATCAGTTTGTCGCCCAATCTGGATTATTGGGCACTAATAAAGAACATGCGCCAACCCATGAGACACCGTTCCGGACAGAAGTCACCAACTACCAGATGGAAGAGGGGCAGGACGAGCTCACGGTCGATTTATTCTGGAGCCAGGGCGGCATCCATGTCACTAAGCGGTTTATCTTCCACCGCGGCAGCTACCAGATAGAGGTGCAGCACTTAGTGCAGAACAACTCCGGTAGCGGTTGGTCTGGCCGCGAGTATCGCCAGCTGTTGCGTAGCCCTGCCGGTAAGGATGATACCTCCCGTTTCCTCTATACCTACACTGGGGCGGCCATCTATAGTCCAGACGAGAAGTACGAAAAGATCCCCTTCGATGATATGAAGGAGGACAAGCTCAGTCGTGATGTAAGTGGCGGCTGGGTGGGGATGCTACAGCACTATTTCATCGGTGCATGGGTGCCGATGCCTGGTGAGAAGAACCATTTTTATAGCAATGTCCTGCCAGGGGAACGCTATCAAGTCGGCGCCTACTCACCGCTGATCAGTGTGGCCAGCGGTAGCAGCCATAAGTTCAGCTCTTCTTTGGTGGTTGGTCCAAAACTACAGGATCAACTTAGGGATATCGCTCCAGGACTAGAGCTTACGGTAGATTACGGTTGGCTGACTATCCTGGCGCAACCAATCTTCTGGCTGCTGGGCAAGCTGCACGCGCTGATCGGCAACTGGGGTTGGGCCATTATTGCCTTAACCATTTTGATCAAGCTCGCCTTTTTCAAACTTTCTGCCACCAGCTATCGCTCGATGGCCAACATGCGCCGGATGACCCCCAGGATGCAGGCGCTAAAAGAGCGTTATGGCGATGACAAGCAGCAGCTCAATCAGGCGATGATGGATCTGTATAAAAAAGAGAAGATCAATCCGCTCGGCGGCTGTCTGCCAATAGTGGTGCAGATACCGGTCTTTATCGCCCTCTATTGGGTATTGATGGAGGCAGTCGAGCTGCGCCAGGCACCATTTATATTCTGGTTGCAGGATCTATCGCTGAAGGATCCATACTATGTATTGCCGCTGATCATGGGCGTCTCCATGTTCATCCAGCAGAAGCTGAATCCAGCGCCACCCGATCCAATGCAGGCCAAGATCATGATGAGCTTGCCGTTTGTGTTCACGGTGTTCTTCGCCTTCTTCCCGGCCGGATTGGTGCTCTACTGGGTGACCAATAATATCCTCTCCATTGCCCAGCAGTGGTATATCACCCGGCAGATCGAACAGGCTGCGGTACACCACTGACGGGGTTGACCCGTATGTCTGTGCAGCAGACAGATACGATAGCAGCAATCGCCACGCCACCTGGGCAGGGTGGTGTGGGGATAGTGCGAATCTCCGGCCCTGCTGTCGGCGCTATTGCTGCGGCGCTCATTGGTCACCTACCAGCTCCACGCCAAGCCACTGTCGGCCGTTTTCTGGATAACGAAGGTCGGCCTATCGACAGTGGCATCGCCATCTATTTCCCCAACCCCAACTCTTTTACCGGAGAGGATATTCTAGAGTTACAGGGCCACGGCGGGGTGGTGGTTATGGATCTGCTGCTCAAGCGGGTGCTGGAGCTGGGTGCGCGACTGGCCTATGCTGGCGAGTTTAGCCAACGCGCCTTTTGCAACGGCAAACTGGATCTGGCCCAGGCCGAGGCGATTGCCGATTTGATTGAATGCAACACAGCAACAGCGGCACGCCTTGCAGTGCGCTCACTCGAAGGGGAGTTCTCCCGCCGCATCCACACCCTGGTAGAGCAGATCACACGGCTGCGCATGTTGGTAGAAGCGGCGATCGACTTTCCCGAAGAGGAGCTAGACTTTCTCGGTGACGCCAAGGTGGTTGGTGAACTGTGTGCTCTACAGCAGCAGTTGACCGCAGTACAACACTCTGCCCACACCGGTCGTCTGATGCGTGATGGCATCACCCTGGTAATTGCCGGCCTACCCAATGTCGGCAAATCGAGCCTGATGAATGCCCTGGCCGGATGGGAGGCGGCGATTGTGACCGCAATCCCCGGCACCACCCGTGATCTGCTGCATGAGCGGGTGCAACTCGATGGGGTGCCACTGCACCTGGTGGATACTGCCGGTCTGCGCGACAGCGGTGATGCGATTGAGCAGGAGGGGGTGCGGCGCGCCCGGGCTGAACTGGAGAACGCCGACCACATACTCTGGGTCTTCGATGATGAACTGGATCCAGGCCATGCGGCCCTGGATCGCAAAACGCTGCCACCACACACTGCGATAACCCTAGTGCGCAACAAGATCGACCTTACGGGCGAAGAGCCTACGGTGACTGGCAGCAAGACAGAACCGGTGGTCGCCATATCCGCCCATACCGGCGCCGGGCTCGACTTGCTGCGTGCTCAGCTGCGGCAGAGCATGGGGCTACATGATAGCCGCGAGGGAGAATTTATCGCCCGCCGTCGCCACTTGGATGCGTTGCAGCGTGCCGCCGGGTCGTTAGCAGCGGGTCAGCAGATCATGCAAGATAACACCGCTGCTGAGCTGTTGGCAGAGGAGCTGCGTCAGGCGCAACATGCCCTATCCGAGATCACCGGCGAATTTACCTCGGACGATCTTTTGGGCCGGATCTTCTCCGATTTCTGTATCGGCAAGTGACGCGCGTGATGCAGCCATCCTATGATGTAATCGTAGTGGGCGGTGGCCACGCCGGAACCGAGGCGGCCCTGGCGGCTGCCCGAATGGGCGCCCAAACCCTACTGCTTACCCACAGCCTCGATACCCTTGGAACACTGAGCTGTAACCCGGCGATTGGCGGTATCGGCAAGGGGCATCTGGTCAAGGAGGTTGACGCGCTGGGTGGGTTGATGGCCCACGCCGCAGACCTGGGGGGCATCCAGTTTCGTATCCTCAACTCGCGCAAGGGGCCGGCGGTACAGGCCACCCGTGCCCAGGCCGACCGGCTGCTCTACAAGGCGGCGGTGCGGATGGCCCTGGAGGGCCAGGAAAATCTGGATATCCTGCCGCAGGCGGTGGACGATCTGCTACTAGAGGGTGAACGGGTTGCGGGGGTATTGACCGAAGGCGGCCAGAAGATCCGGGCGCGGACCGTGGTGTTGACCGTTGGCACCTTCCTCGCCGGGCTTATCCATGTCGGCATGGATAGCCGCCCCGGCGGGCGCGCCGGAGACCCGCCTTCCACGGCCCTAGCCGCACGGCTGCGGGAGTTGCCCCTCAAGGCGGCGCGCCTGAAGACCGGGACACCACCACGGATCGATCGCGACAGCATAGATTACAGTGTACTGCAGGAGCAGCCGGGGGATGATCCGGCGCCGGTGTTTTCGTTTCTCGGTAGCGTCGATGAGCATCCGCAGCAGGTGAACTGCCACCTGGCCCACACCAATGAGCGTACCCATGAGATCATCCGCGGCGGACTCTCACGTTCGCCCCTATACAGTGGCGTGATCGAAGGGATCGGCCCGCGCTACTGTCCATCGATAGAGGATAAGGTCGTGCGCTTTGCCGACAAGGCATCCCACCAGATATTTATTGAACCAGAGGGGCTAAACAGTACCGAGGTCTATCCCAACGGGATCTCTACCTCGCTGCCTATCGATGTGCAGCATGCGCTGGTTCACTCCATGCGCGGGCTGGAGCAGGCCCGCATTACCCAGCCCGGTTATGCCATTGAGTATGACTATTTTGATCCGCGCGATCTTCGCCAAAGTCTGGAGACCAAGGCCATTCGCGGGCTCTTTTTTGCCGGACAGATCAATGGCACCACCGGCTATGAAGAGGCGGCGGCCCAGGGGTTGCTGGCCGGGGCGAATGCAGTACTGCAGATTCGTGGAGAGGAGCCATGGTGTCCACGGCGGGATGAGGCCTATCTTGGAGTGATGGTGGATGATCTGATAACCCGTGGTACCGAGGAGCCGTATCGCATGTTCACCAGTCGCGCCGAATATCGTCTGCTGTTGCGGGAGGATAACGCCGACCTACGTTTGACCGAAAAGGGTCGCGCCATCGGGTTGGTGGGGGATGGGCGCTGGACCGCGTTTAGCCAGAAACGGGAGGCCATCGAGCGAGAGCAGCAGCGGCTACAGGATATCTGGATACAGCCGAATAGTGCTGCGGCCCAGCAGATTGCAGCGCAGACGGGTAGCCCCGTCTCGCGTGAGGTGCGTGCCCTGGATATGCTGGCCCGCCCCGAGGTGAGCTATCTTAAGTTGCTCGATCTGCCGGGTATCGGACCCGGAGTGGTCGATCCAAAGGTGGCGCAGCAGTTGGAGATCCAGGCGCGCTATGCGGGTTATATCCAGCGGCAGCAGTTGGAGATCGAGCGGGCCCGCGCCAATGAGGCGATCAAGCTGCCGGAACAACTAGACTATACGCAGGTGCGCGGACTTTCATCAGAGGTGGAGGAGAAGCTTAACCGCAGCCAACCGGCTACTATCGGCCAGGCCAGCCGTATTCCCGGCATCACCCCGGCGGCCATCTCGCTGCTGCTGGTCCACCTGAAGCGGCGGGCGTCATAACCGGACATCTTACCAAGCCTCACAGAATCGAGAATAATCTGCGGTGAGATATCCGGTCCAGGTGGACAGCATCGCACTCACAGGGTATTTTGAATTGAGAATGAAACTTGCACCCAGAGAGATAGTAACCCCCCATCCAAAGATTCCCCTCACCATTCCAGAGGGGATGGCCCCGGTGGAGTTCTTCAACAGCCCCAGTAACCTGAAGAATCTGGCGGAGGAGAACGGCCTTTTTCGGACCCCGGAAAACCTCCTGATGTATCGTAAGATCATTGGTCATAGTACCGAGTTTGATACCTCCATAATTCTGGACACCTCCAGACGGATACTCGATCCGCTGGGGCGCCCGGTGCGGCGCGACCAGATCGCACGGGAGCAGAAAAAGGTCTGGAACAAAATGACCCAGATCCTCTGTAGTTACATGTTGGAGCAGTATCCAGATCCAGGTGAGCATCTGATACTGTGTGGAGAGGCGAGCCTGGATGCAACCTGGCCGCTGAACAAACCGGGCGTACCGAGTATTCGCATGATCCACAACCACTTCATCGTGTTTCCGGTTAGAGATCTGATGGCAGCAAATATGGCCAATCCCAATGACCCAAACCTGACCGACAGCGGGCACCATAGTCTGTTTTTGCGCCACCTTAGCGATGTATACCATGAGTTTCTGGAGGTGCTGGATCTCCAGATACTCTCCCCCCTGGGTCAAGGGGACCACAGTCTGGAGTTGACCGGTTACCCCCAGGGTCTCCCCAGCTGGGAGGTGCTGGGGGGGATAGAGAAACTCAAGGATCAATACTTCTGGCATGAGTATGAGCAGGTGCTGCTGGGTTTTCTAGATTTTTACCGTACCTTCTTTTCTCTGGTTGCGACCGGTGAGAACAGGGTTCCAGAGGAGGTCTGCTTTCCCAACCAGGTCGCCGATGTTCTGTTGGGGAACAGTCAATTTCTACAGGTGGCGCGGGATCTGCGGGAGAGGGTCATTCAGGATCCCATCTTTGCCAACGATATCCGCTGGCGCCCAGCCTACAAACAGCTTCTCTACCGGGATGAGAAGGGGCGCTTGATTGTCACCATCTCCCAGAACTCTGTGGGTAATGCTATTACTGAACTGTTGGGAATCGTGGTCAAGCGTATGGAGGCACCGGAGGAGTATGCCAAGCTGGAACCGGCCCTGGTTGGACGACTGCTGGAGGCGCGCGAGTGGCTGCTTGCGGCCAACCTGGGCGAACCGATTGCGGCCCCAGCGTGGCCACAGGGTGAGTTCATTCCAGCGGGATGATGGCGGTGCTGGCAGAAACCAAAGAGCTGGAGTTGTGGCAGACACAACTACAACAGGGGCTGACCGAGATGGGGCTCTCCCTTACCCCGGGACAGCAACAACAGCTATTACAGTATCTTGCCTTGCTGCAGAAGTGGAATCGCGGCTCTAATCTAACCGCAGTACGCGATCCAGTAGAGATGGTTCCGCGCCATCTGCTCGATTCCCTCTCTATTCTTGGGCTACTGCAGGGGGAGCGGATACTAGACATCGGTACCGGCCCGGGACTCCCGGGGATCCCCCTGGCCATCGCCTCTCCACAGAGGCGGTATACCCTGCTCGACTCCAACGGCAAAAAGAGCCGCTTTGTGCAACAGGTCAAACTAGATCTGGCTTTGGCGCAGGTGCAGGTGGTGCAGTCTCGGGCAGAAGAGTTTACGCAGGGTGAGGGGTTTGACACCATAACCTCGCGTGCCCTGGCCTCACTTCCCAAGATAGTAGAGTGGAGCCAACACCTGCTGGCTGCAGATGGCTACCTGTTGGCGATGAAGGGGAGTCTGCCAGAGGTGGAGATGAGGGAGCTGGAGAGGCGCGGCGCACACATACAGGTGCACCCACTGCGGGTCCCTATGAGTATTGGTGAGCGCCATGCTATTCTGATCTCGTTTCCCGCGACCCCAAACAAGTAGTAATGCTCAAGATCTCCAACCAGGTTGCGTTGCCTCTTGCTGAAATCGAGATCACGGCGATACGCGCTCAGGGTGCAGGTGGGCAAAATGTCAACAAGGTCTCTACAGCAATCCACCTGCGGTTTGATATCATGGCATCATCGCTGCCGGAGGCATACAAGAGCCGTCTGCTACAGCTAAAAGATAGGCGGATATCCAAGGATGGGGTGATCGTACTTAAGGCGCAACGCTCTCGTAGTCAGGATAAAAATAGGGCGGCGGCACTCCAGCGGTTGCAGGAGCTGATACAAAAAGTGGGCAAGGAGGCAAAAAAACGGCGCCCGACCAAAGCGACCCTCGCCTCCAAGGTGAGGCGGCTCGACAGCAAGAACAGGCGGGGCAAGCTAAAAAAGTTGCGGAGCAGCGTTACCGAATAAAAGAGCACACCTGGATAACAGTCAGATGGAGGGCCAACGATGGAACCAGAGATCATTGGTAATTGTTGGAGTTGTGGCACCGGTCTTGGCCGGAGCGACTACGGACGGGAGACCAATTGCCTGCAGTGTGGCAAACCCACTAGGGTCTGTCGCAACTGCCGTTGGTACGATACCAGCCGGCCCAACGCCTGCCAGGAGCCGGTGGCGGAAGAGGTACAGGAGAAGGAACGGGCCAATTTCTGTACCTTTTTTGAACCGGTAGACCGTGGGGAGGGCGACGGCGCTACACTCCAGGTGGATCTTAAAAAAGCGGCAGAAGAGTTGTTTAAAGTCTGATATCCTCTCCCTCCCGCACTACAACAACGGAAAAATAACTATATGGGCCAAATTGTTTGTATTGCCAATCAGAAGGGTGGGGTAGGGAAGACCACCACCGCGATTAATATGGCCTCCGCCCTGGCCGCCAGGGGGCAGCGGGTGTTGCTAGTGGATCTCGACCCACAGGGTAACGCCACCATGGGGTGTGGGATCGATAAATACCAGCTGCAAAGATCTTGTTGTGATGTGTTATTGGCTGAGGCCCCGGTGAGTGAGACCGTGGTGCATGCCGAGGCGGCAGGTTTTGATGTCTTGCCATCCAACTCCGATCTAACCGCGGCGGAGGTTGGGCTGATGAACGCCACCCTCAAAGAGAAGCGGTTGAGTCTGGCTCTGGCGGCCGCCAAAGAGAGATATAACTATATCCTGATCGATTGTCCCCCATCCCTCAATATGCTTACTGTCAACGCGCTTGTGGCAGCCGATGGGGTGCTGATTCCGTTACAGTGCGAGTATTTTGCGCTGGAGGGACTGACCGCGCTGCTCGATACTATTCGCCAGATCCAGGAGAGCCGCAACCCCAAGCTCGCGATTGAGGGTATTGTGCGTACCATGCATGACCCACGTAACAATCTGGCCAATGATGTTTCGGCTCAGCTGATCACCCATTTTAACGCCATGGTTTTTCGCACCATCATCCCCCGGAATGTGCGGCTGGCCGAGGCGCCCAGCCACGGGATGCCGGTATTGCTGTATGATAGAGCCTCTCGTGGTGCCTCCGCCTATATGGCGTTGGCCATAGAGTACCTGCGGCGCCGTGAGCA
The DNA here is from genome assembly GCA_050304615.1 of Sedimenticolaceae bacterium. Classification (GTDB taxonomy): domain Bacteria; phylum Pseudomonadota; class Gammaproteobacteria; order Chromatiales; family Chromatiaceae; genus CBFDBF01. The sequence continues at coordinate 233,913 of JBNLDW010000011.1, read as the reverse complement.
GCGGCAGGCCGCGGGTTAGTTTTTTCCTATTTTTTTAGGTCAATTAGAGATGGCAGCAAAGAAACGTGGATTGGGGCGTGGACTGGATGCCCTGTTAGGGGGGGATGCCAACCAGGCAGACGTGAGTCGGACGGGAGAGTCGGCGGTCCGAGAGGGCGTTGATACCCTGCCGCTGGATCTGCTGCAACGTGGCCGTTATCAGCCACGGCGCGACTTTAATCCAGAACGGTTGCAGGAGCTGGCCGATTCGATTGCTGCCCAGGGTGTAGTCCAACCAATCGTGGTACGCCCCATAGCCGGGGAGCGCTATGAAATCGTGGCCGGGGAGCGCCGCTGGCGGGCGGCGCAGCAGGCAGGGTTGGAGAAGATCCCGGTAGTGATCAGGGATCTTTCTGACCAAACAGCCATGGCCATGGCGCTTATCGAAAACATCCAGCGTGACGACCTCAAGCCGCTGGAAGAGGCCAATGCCCTGCATCGCCTGCTGCACGAATTTGAACTTACCCACCAGGAGGTTGCTCAAGCGGTGGGTAAATCCCGCACCACAGTAACCAATCTGCTACGCCTGCTGGACCTGAATACAGAGGTCAAACAGCTGCTGGATGAGGGGCGTCTGGAGATGGGCCATGGACGCGCCTTGCTTGGACTCAAAGGGGCCGCCCAGAACAAGGCAGCGCGTCAGGTGGTGAGTCGAGGGCTATCGGTGCGGGAGACCGAAAAGCTGGTGCGTCAGATGCTCACACCGGCCGGCAAGGAAAAGGGTGGACGGCAGCCCGCCAAACTGGATCCTAACATCCGCCAACTGGAAGAGGAGCTGGCGGCAAAGCTGGGGGCACAGGTCAAGCTCAAGACAGGACAGGCGGGCAAAGGTCAACTAATCATCAGTTATAACAGTAGTGATGAGCTTGACGGTATCCTGGATCACATCAAATAGCCCATGTGGAAAATTTTTATCTGCCCATCGGTTGACCTTATATCGCCCTAACCATTATACTTGCGCCCCGTATAGCAGTGGTATGCAGGTAGCATTAAGGGGCCATAACTTGGGGATCTATAGGGCCGACAGAGACCGTGCCATACGGATGGTTTTGGCACAGTTGGCGGTCATTGTTTTGCTCTCTCTGTTGCTGTTTCCATTTGGCTGGATCGTAGTTCTGTCAGGATTGCTGGGTGGTGGTATAGCAACACTGGCCAGCGCGCTTTTTGCCCATAAGGTGTTTGTACACTACCGGGCGCAGCAGCCAGGGATGATCGCTGGGCGTTTTTATGCCGCAGAGGCACAGAAATTGTTACTAGTTGCTATACTTTTCGCACTATTGTTTATTTATTTGAAATCGCTGAATCTTAAGGCATTGTTTGGTGTTTATATCGTGGCGCAGTTCGTTCCCGCTTTGTATTTGCATTTTTCTTCTACCGACCGAAGTGCGGGCTAGTTAGATATGGCTAGCGACACGCTGACCTCCAGCGCATACATAAAGCATCATCTGACCAACCTGACCTACGGCAAGCTCCCCGATGGGTCTTGGGGTATGGCGCATAACGCCGCCGAAGCAAAGGCCATGGGCCTGTGGGCCATTCATGTAGACACCATGTTCTGGTCAATCGGTGTAGGCCTGCTCTTTATCTTGCTGTTCAGACAGGTTGCAAAGAGCGTGACCATTGCCGCACCCGGGAAGTTGCAGCTCTTTGTTGAGGTCATCGTAGAGTTTGTGAATGAGAATGTGGCCGGCTCTTTCCATGGCCGCAACAAGTTGGTGGCCCCGTTGGCCATGACTATATTTGTCTGGATATTTTTACAGAACCTGATGGACCTGGTTCCGGTAGATTTTATTCCCTGGCTGTTGGGCGATCATGTCCTGGGGCTGGTGCATTTTCAGAAGATGGTACCCACTACCGATCCAAACGCCACCTTTGGTATGGCCATAGGGGTTTTTATCTTGATGATCTTCTATGGCATCAAGATTAAGGGGTTCAGCGGCTTTGCCGGAGAGCTGACTCTGCACCCCTTTCACACCAGTAACGTAGCCGTGCAGGCGCTGTTGGTGCCAATCAATTTTATCCTTGAATTTGTAAGTCTGCTGGCCAAACCGGTTTCGCTGGCACTACGTCTGTTTGGCAACATGTATGCTGGAGAGATGATCTTTATTCTTATTGCCCTGCTGTATAACGCCGGCTTCGCCCTGGGGATGTTTGGCGGTGTGTTGCAGTTGGGTTGGGCGCTGTTCCATATCCTTATTATTACTTTGCAGGCCTTTATCTTTATGGTCCTGACCATCGTATATCTTGATATGGCACATACTGAACACTGATTTTTTATATTGAACCAATAGACGGGAGACCACAATGGAAAACGCAAACGCACTGCTGTATGTTGCCAGCGCTATTATGATGGGACTAGGCGCCCTTGGTGCTGCTATCGGCATCGGCATTCTCGGCAGCCGTTTTCTGGATGGCGCTGCACGCCAACCAGAGCTAATACCCATGCTGCGTACCCAGTTCTTCATCGTTATGGGACTGGTTGACGCCGTACCCATGATCGCGGTGGGTCTGGTTATGTACATAATGTTTGCTGTAGCCGGGTAGTTGCTGCTTATAGAAGCATGAGGTGATTTTGGTATGAACATTAATCTGACGCTTATAGGTCAGCTCCTCTCTTTTATAGTGTTCGTGTGGGTTACGATGAGGTTTGTCTGGCCCCCGATCATAGCGGCACTGGAAGAGCGGAAGCAGGAGATTGCCAGGGGTCTGGCTGCCGCTGAGCGTGGCCAGCATGAACAGGAGTTGGCCGAAGAGCGCGCCAAAGAGGTGCTGCGCGATGCCAAATCTCAGGCGGCCGATATCGTGACCCAGGCACAGAGGCGTGCGGTAGAGATTATCGATAGTGGCAAAGGTGACGCGCATTTAGAAGGTGAGCGTATCCTGATGGCGGCTAGGGCAGAGATCGAACAGGATGCCAACCGTATGCGCAAAGAGATGCAAGAGAAGATCGGTGTACTGGTTGTCGCCGGTGCCGAGAAGATCCTGCAAAAAGAGATCAACCTCAGTGCACACCAGGACATTATCAAATCACTGGGCAAGCAGATCTAAGGGATACTTATGGCAGGAGAAGCTACCACCGTCGCCCGACCTTACGCAGAAGCTATTTTTGAGCGGGCCAAAGAGAGCGACCAGCTTAAACCGTGGTCAGAGATGCTTTCCCTGCTGCAGATGGTGGCCACAGATGAGGCCATGGCGGGCCTTATTTCCAACCCGCTGTTTGATCGGCAGCGTCTGATCAAGCTGATCATGGAGGTTGGTGGTGACAGGCTTTCGGCAGAGGCGGGCAATCTGGTCACAGTGTTGACTGCGAATGGACGTCTTCAGCTGTTACCGGAGATCTGCGAACTATACGAGACGATGAAGGCGACGAGTGAGCGCACGATTAATGTATTGGTGCGTTCTGCTTACGAACTTAAAGCGGCAGAGAGTAAGGCGCTGGCCGGTGCACTTAAGCAGCGCTTGGGCCGCGATGTAACTATTACCAGCGAACTGGATCCAGGGCTGATCGGCGGTGTGCATATTCGTGCCGGCGATCTGGTAATCGACGGATCGATCCGTGGCAAACTTGAACAATTGGCAAACGAATTAAAAACTTAAGCGAGAAGGCATAATGCAACTCAATCCATCAGAGATTAGCGAGCTGATCAAAAGCAAGATCGAAAAACTCGATCTTAAGCCGACGGCCAGGAATGAAGGTACCATCATCAGCATGACCGACGGCATCGTCGGTATTCATGGACTGGAAGATGCCATGTCCTACGAGATGTTGGAGTTTCCCGGCAATACATACGGCCTGGCCCTCAACTTGGAGCGTGATTCTGTTGGCGCGGTGGTGCTGGGAGAGTACAAACACCTGACCGAAGGAGATGCAGTCAAGTGTACCGGGCGGGTACTGGAGGTGCCGGTTGGTCCGGAACTATTGGGTCGAGTAGTGGATTCGCTCGGTGCCCCGATGGATGGCAAAGGCGCGATCAATGCCACTGAGACCTCACCCATCGAGAAGGTGGCACCTGGCGTTATCACCCGTAAATCGGTAGATCAGCCGGTACAGACTGGGCTAAAGGCCATCGACGCCATGGTGCCTGTCGGCCGCGGGCAGCGCGAGCTGATCATTGGCGACCGTCAGACCGGTAAAACGGCTATTGCCATCGATACCATTATCAACCAGAAGGGTACCGGGATTAAATGTATCTACGTGGCAGTGGGGCAGAAGAATTCCTCCATTGCCGGCATCGTGCGCAAACTGGAAGAGCACGGCGCGATGGAGCACACCATTGTGGTCGCTGCTCCGGCTGCCGATTCGGCGGCGATGCAGTTTATCGCCCCTTATGCAGGTTGCACCATGGGAGAGTATTTCCGTGACCGTGGTGAAGACGCACTCATCATCTATGATGATCTGACAAAACAGGCTTGGGCCTATCGTCAGGTCTCACTGTTGCTGCGCCGTCCACCAGGGCGCGAGGCCTATCCGGGCGACGTCTTCTATCTCCATTCCCGTCTTCTGGAGCGCGCGGCACGGGTGAATGAAAAATATGTAGAGGAGAAGACCGGCGGTAAAGTGACTGGCAAGACCGGTTCCCTAACCGCGTTACCGATCATTGAGACCCAGGCGGGTGACGTCTCGGCATTTGTCCCTACCAACGTTATCTCTATTACCGACGGTCAGATCTTTCTTGAGTCAGACCTGTTCAACGCCAACATTCGCCCAGCGATCAACGCCGGTCTCTCGGTCTCACGAGTAGGCGGTGCCGCTCAGACCACTATAATCAAGAAGCTGGGCGGTGGTGTCCGTTTGGCCCTGGCCCAGTTCCGCGAACTTGCGGCCTTCTCCCAGTTCGCCTCCGACCTGGACGAGGCAACCCGCAAGCAGTTGCAGCGGGGCGAGCGTGTCACCGAACTGATGAAGCAGCCGCAGTACACACCGCTGAGCATTGCCGATATGGCAGTTTCCCTGTTCGCGGCCAACGAGGGCTATCTGGACGATGTGGAAGTCAAGCAGGTAGTGCAGTTCGAACGCGCACTGCATGATTATATGCGCAGCAGCCAAGGTGAGCTGATAGAGAAAATCAACACCACCGGCAGTTACAATGATGAGATCAAGGAGGCGCTCAAGCAGGCGCTGGAGCAATTCAAGGCCAACCACTCCTGGTAGTGGTGGGCATATAGACTTTCATTTTTAACACGATGGCAACGGCATAAGACAATGGCAGGCGCAAAAGAGATTCGCACCCAGATTGCGAGCATCAAGAACACGCAGAAGATTACCAGCGCCATGGAGATGGTGGCGGCTAGTAAGATGCGTAAGGCGCAGAGCCGGATGCTGGCGGCGCGACCATATGCGGACAAGATTCGCAACGTGATTGCACATCTTGCCCAGGCACACCCTGAGCATCGCCACAGTTTTATGGAGCAGGATCGTGTGGTGAAGCGGGTCGGTTATATCATCGTCTCATCTGATCGCGGCCTCTGCGGCGGCCTGAACAACAACCTGTTTCGGCTATTGGTAAAACAGATCAAGGCACATAGCGAAGAGGGTCATGAGGTCGACTTCTGTACTATCGGCAACAAGGCTATCGGCTTTTTCAAGCGCTTTGGTGGCAGGGTTTTGGGGCAGGCCAGCCATCTGGGTGATAGCCCCCGGATTCATGATCTTATCGGTACGGTCAAGGTGATGCTGGATGCATTTGAGCGCGGAGAGATAGATCGGATCTATATAGCCTACAACAGTTTTGTTAACACCATGACCCAGAAGCCGACGATTGAACAGATGGTCCCAATCAAGGCGGAGCCAGATAGTGAGCTGGCAAATTATTGGGATTACATTTATGAACCAGATGCCAAAGAGGTGCAGGATGCCCTGTTGACGCGCTATGTTGAGGCGTTGGTATACAAGATGGTGGTAGAGAATGGAGCTTGTGAGCAGTCGGCGCGGATGGTGGCAATGAAGTCTGCTTCCGACAACGCGGGCGATCTTATTGGCGAGCTGCAACTAATCTACAACAAGGCACGCCAAGCGGCCATTACCCAAGAGATCTCTGAGATAGTGGGCGGTGCGGCTGCTGTTTCGGGATAATTAAATTTGAATAACTGCCAACAGGCAGCATGAGGAACCAGACATGAGTGCGGGAAAAGTGGTTGAAATTATCGGGGCCGTTGTGGACGTTCAGTTTCCCAAGGGCGGCATGCCCAAGGTGCATGACGCCCTACTGGTCGAAGAGCATGACCTAGTGCTTGAGGTGCAGCAGCAGCTGGGTGACGGCGTGGCTCGCACCATTGCAATGGGCTCTACCGACGGCCTGAAGCGTGGTCTGGTAGTATCAAATAGCGGTGCGCCCATTACGGTTCCAGTTGGCACGGGCACTCTGGGTCGTATCATGGATGTGCTTGGCAAGCCGGTAGATGATGGCGGTGAGATTAAAACCGATAGCTACATGCCGATCCACCGTAGTGCACCCAAGCTAGAGGATCAGGCCGCCGGTACAGAGATTCTAGAGACCGGTATCAAGGTTATTGATCTGATTATGCCGATCGTCAAGGGTGGTAAGGTTGGTCTGTTTGGTGGCGCCGGGGTGGGTAAGACCGTAACCCTTATGGAGCTTATTCGTAACATTGCTGTTGAGCACTCCGGCTACTCGGTATTTGCCGGGGTAGGAGAGCGTACCCGTGAAGGCAACGACTTCTACCATGAGATGGCTGAAGGTGGCGTGCTGGACAAGGTGGCCCTGGTCTACGGTCAGATGAACGAGCCACCGGGCTGTCGTGTCCGGGTAGCACTTACTGGGTTGACTATGGCCGAACATTTTCGGGATGAGGGGCGTGATGTATTGATGTTTATCGATAACATCTATCGTTATACCCTGGCCGGAACTGAGGTCTCAGCACTCCTGGGACGTATGCCTTCTGCCGTAGGCTACCAGCCGACCCTGGCCGAAGAGATGGGCGTGTTACAAGAACGCATTACCTCCACCAAGACCGGATCCATTACCTCCTTTCAGGCGGTGTATGTACCGGCTGACGATCTAACCGACCCATCACCCGCCACCACCTTTGCTCACCTGGACGCAACCTTGGTGTTGTCCCGGCAGATTGCAGAGTTGGGTATCTATCCGGCGGTTGATCCGCTCGACTCCACCTCCCGTATCCTTGATCCCAACATTGTCGGGCAGGAGCACTATGAGGTGGCCAGGGCAGTTCAGGGTGTGCTGCAACGCTATAAAGAGCTAAAAGATATTATCGCTATTCTGGGTATGGATGAACTGTCGGAAGAGGATAAGCTGTCAGTATCTCGTGCACGAAAGATCCAGCGGTTTCTCTCTCAGCCATTCTTCGTGGCCGAGGTGTTCACCGGCTCACCCGGCAAGTATGTCTCTCTCAAAGACACCATCTCCAGCTTTAAGGGTATTGTTGAAGGGGAGTATGACCACCTTCCAGAGCAGGCTTTCTACATGGTTGGCTCCATAGAAGAGGCGGTAGCACAGGGCGGCCATTAAGCCAGCCCCGGGAGATATATAGCCATGGCAATGACCATACATGTTGATATTGTTAGCGCGGAGGGCGAGGTCTTTTCCGGGATGGCAGAAATGGTCTATGCACCGGCAGAGATGGGAGAGGTGGGCATCGCCCCACGGCACGCTCCCCTGGTAACCCGTCTGCGACCTGGTGAGGTTAGAGTTGACGAGGGCGGAGGTAAGGAGATGCTGGATTTCTATGTCTCCGGTGGAATGCTTGAAGTGCAGCCACATATGGTCACCATATTGACCGATACTGCTATTCGGGCGGCCGACCTGGATGAGGCGAAGGCATTGGAGGCTAAGCAGAAGGCCGAGGATGTGCTGTCTGGGCAGGTGGCCGAGTTTGAGTATGCCAAGGCTCAGGTAATGTTAGCCGAAGCAGCCGCGCAGCTGCGTGCTATAGAGAAGATACGCAATACCAAAACCAACTAACATCAATCACATCATCCCCAGACTGCCGGAGTATCCCTATGCCCAAAGAGATCATCAAGACCGGCAAGTTCGTTGCCCTTACTTACAGCATCTGCGATACCGAAAACAACCTGCTTGAGCAGAATAATATCCCGGTTAACTATATCCATGGTGGCAGCCAGGTACTAATAGGCGATATGGACAAAGAGATTGCTGGCAAGAGTGTTGGCGATGAGGTAGAGATGATTTTATCACCGGAAGATGGTTTTGGCCCATATTACCCCGAACTGACCTTTACTGATGATCTGGAAAATGTCCCGCCAGAGTTTAGACGGGTGGGTGCTGAGGTGCAGATGCAGAGTGAGTCAGGAGAGACGCAGACCTTCTACGTCACCAGCATTGATGATGGCAAGCTGACCGTTGATGGTAACCACCCCTTGGCCGGCAAGACCTTAACGGTACGCATCACCATCCAGGAGGTGCGTGACGCAACCCCGGAAGACAGCAATCCACTCATAAATAGTGACACTGTCAATTAAGTTGCCGCTGTGGCTGCATGATTGTTAAGTGCTACGGTATTGATCTAGATATCCAAAGCCTAATAACGTGACTGCCTCGAACCCACTTATGGGGAATCTAAAGAAAACAGCCGCCTGCTCGTAGATGCAGCCTGCCGCGGGTTGTATAATCAATACCAGCATACTTCTGGATAATGGATCAGACAATGAAACTGGGTGTAGTTATTCTCGCTGCAGGGCAGGGAACTCGGATGTACTCAGCCCGTCCTAAAGTGCTGCATACCCTAGCGGGGCAGCCGTTGTTAAAGCATGTTATCAGTACCGCGCAACAGCTCAATCCAGAGCGCATCGTTGTGGTCTACGGCCATAGTGGCGAGCAGGTCAAGGCGGCATTTCCAGATCCATCTCTAATTTGGGTTGAACAGGTAGAGCAACGCGGTACCGGGCATGCCGTAGAGCAAGCATTGCCGGCACTACAAGGCCTGGATCTCGTGTTGGTACTGTATGGCGATGTACCGCTGATCGGGAACACTACGCTAGTTGACCTGATTGCCGCAGCCACAGACAGCCCCCTTGTCCTGCTTACCGTTAAGCTCGCAGATCCAACCGGATACGGACGCATCGTGCGGGATGGCGGTGGGCGGGTGTTACGTATCGTAGAGCAGAAGGACGCATCGATTGACGAGCTGGCCATTCGTGAGACCAACACCGGCATCATGGCGGTTGCCGCGGCAGAGCTACAGCGCTGGATCGGTCGGCTGGAGAACAACAATGCCCAGAGCGAGTTTTATCTGACCGACATCGTAGCCATGGCCGTAGCAGATGGGATAGAGGTTAAGAGCGTGCAGTCTGAAGACGGCCACGAGACGCAAGGAGTGAATGACCGGCTGCAACTGGCCCAACTGGAGCGGCATTATCAACAGCTGCAGGCCGCCGAGCTTATGCGTCAAGGGGTCGGGCTACAAGATCCGGCCAGGTTTGATTTGCGCGGCAGGCTACAGGTCGGGCATGATGTAGAGATAGATATCAACGTCATCATCGAGGGAGAGGTAATTCTGGGTGATGGTGTCCGGGTGGGGGCAAACACGGTGATTCGCAACAGCACCATTCACGCTGGTACCTTGATCCTGGAGAATTGTGTCATTGAAGATGCCGCGGTTGGCCAAGGGTGTCGCATCGGGCCGTTTGCCCGAATTCGTCCGGGTACCGAACTGGCCGCAGAGGTGCATATCGGTAATTATGTCGAGATCAAAAACAGCCAGATAAGTAGCGGCAGCAAGGTCAACCACCTGAGCTATATTGGCGACTGTGATGTAGGCAGTCTGGTCAATATTGGTGCAGGTACAATCACCTGTAACTATGATGGCGCCAACAAACACCGTACTGTTATAGGCGATAACGCCTTCATCGGCTCCGACACTCAACTGGTAGCACCGGTCACTGTTGCCAGCGGTTCCACCATTGGTGCCGGTTCCACCATTACCAAAGATACCCCCGCAGATATGCTTACCGTTAGTCGGAGTAAACAGATAAGCATCGAAGGGTGGCAGCGCCCAAGCAAGAAGACAAAAGGAACATAACCATATGTGCGGTATCGTAGGCGCAATTGCCAACCGGGAGGTGACCGGCATCCTGCTGGAGGGGCTCCAGCGGCTGGAGTATCGTGGTTACGACTCTGCCGGTATTGCCATCTGTAACAGCGAGGCCAATCTACAGCGCATCCGTTCTGTGGGTAAGGTGAGCGCGCTGCAACAGAGGCTAGAGCAGTCGCCGCTGCAGGGAACAATGGGTATTGCCCATACCCGCTGGGCCACCCATGGGATGCCGGCCGAGCGCAACGCGCATCCACATATGAGCGGTGAGAGGCTGGCAGTAGTACATAACGGCATCATTGAGAACCACGCGGAGCTGCGCGAGCAGTTGCAGAGTGCGGGCTACACCTTTACCTCTGAGACCGACACCGAAGTTATCGCCCACCTGTTGGCAGCAAATCTGGAGAAAGAGCCAGACTTGCTGCCTGCCGTCCTGCAGACAGTGCGGCAACTGGTGGGGGCCTATGCTCTGGCGGTGATCGATCCGCGAGATGGCGAGCGTATGGTGGTGACCCGCTGTGGTAGCCCACTGGTAATAGGCATTGGCGAGAATGAAAACTTTGTTGCCTCAGATGTGATGGCACTGTTGCCGGTCACAAACAAGTTTATCTTTCTAGAAGAGGGCGACATTGCCGAAGTGCGGCGGGATGGCGTCACTATTTATGATGTGGAAAATCGTGCAGTGGATCGCCCGGTGCGCGCATCCCAGGTCAATTCATCTGGCAGTGACAAGGGCGAGTATCGTCACTACATGCTGAAGGAGATCTTTGAACAGCCAGCAGTTATTGCAGAAACCCTGGAGGGGCGCATCCACCAAGGGCGGCTACTGGAAGAGAGCTTTGGGCATGATGTTAAACTGTTGCTTGATCGTACCAAACATATACAAATCGTTGCCTGTGGTACCAGTTACCATGCCGGCTGTGTCGCCCGCTACTGGTTTGAAGAGATCGGCATCCCCTGCCAGGTAGAGGTGGCCAGTGAGTTTCGTTACCGCCAGACGGTGATATCCCCCGATACCCTGTTTCTCACCATCTCCCAGTCTGGAGAGACCGCCGACACCCTGGCGGCACTAAAGGGTAGTAAACAACAGCAGGGCTACATTGGTAGCCTGGTGGTCTGCAATGTCCCGGAGAGCTCTCTGGTGCGGGAGTCTGACGTGGCACTGATGACCCGCGCTGGACCGGAGATCGGGGTTGCCTCCACCAAGGCCTTTACCACTCAGCTGGTAGCGTTGCGCCTGTTGGTGATCGCCCTGGCTCGCCGTCGTGGCATGAGCGTCGAGCGGGAAAAGGAGCTGGTCGATGAGCTGCATGCGCTCCCTCGTCAGGTAGAGGTAGTGCTGGAATTGAGTGATGCCATTAGGGAGATGGCCAACGCCTTTGCCGACAAACAGCATGCGCTATTTCTTGGCCGTGGCGCCTTCTATCCAGTGGCAATGGAAGGGGCACTAAAGCTAAAAGAGATATCCTACATTCACGCCGAGGCCTATCCCGCCGGTGAGCTAAAGCATGGTCCCCTGGCCCTAGTGGATGCCAATATGCCGGTAGTCTGTGCCCTGCCGGATGACCCCCTGCTGCAAAAGGCACTCTCTAATCTGCAAGAGGTTCGTGCCCGCGGCGGCGAGCTTTTTCTGTTTAGTGACCAGGCAATAAAGATCGAGCTGGACAATTTCCAGCACCTAACCCTCTCTGACATCTATCCAGGTACTGCACCCATAGTCTACAGCGTCCCGCTACAACTGCTGGCCTATCATGTGGCTGTACTCAAGGGGACAGATGTAGACCAGCCGAGAAATCTGGCAAAGTCAGTAACTGTAGAATAGGTAGTTAGCAATAAGGTGATGCCAGCAGAGTCAGATAATGATCAAATTAAATGCGGGTGTTCAAGCAGTCCAATACCAAAATACTCAACTATTAACGTTCGGGTAATAAATGCGCATGGATTCTAGAGCATAATAAATATATATAGCTAACCTGCGTGTAGTGATTATAGACGGTGTGCATTGGCCGATGCGTGGTCTTTCTATGTTTGTATCGGCCGAATGCCGGGTAATTATCCATTACAGGGAAGGTTATTTATGGCAACAAATATAAAATCCATTGTAAGAGATGCAGCGATAGTATTGGCGCTTACATTTGCTGGTGGTTTTGTTATTGGATTCGCAAACCCAGCTGGAGATAATTATGCGGCTATAGCATTGTCTAATCTCATTTTCTCTAGTTTAGGGTTTTTTATCGCTGGATGCCTTACAAAAGTGTCGCGCTTCAATCACCTTATAAAGGTGGCCATAGTTGTTTGGCTGTGTAGTGCACTAAATATCTTTTTAGGTATCACTCCCATGCAATGGGCGGCAAGTATTGTATTCCTCTTGGTCACGATGGGTATAGGTGGCGGCTTATCGTTATTAGCGGTAAAAGCGCCAGGTAAACTAAACGCCTAGTTTTTACGCATGAACTGCGACAAGGTAATAAATCTACTGCATTGATGCGATATATATTTAGGTGCCTAGACTGACGCGTGTCCTATAGCTATGCTGAGGACTATAAAATATGAAATATCCTGAAATAGTTATTTTGCCGATATTAATGTTCCTGGATTATTTCCTAACGGTAATTGGTGCTATTCAATCAGAGAAAAAATACAGCGAACATTTCAAAATACAACACTACGAACTAAATCCAATATGGCAACAGCAGATCGCTCAAAAGAAGTGGTTTTGTCTCCGCCATTTCTCCATTGTGGTTTTTATTTCAGCAGCACTTGTATATCTGACAGAACTTGGTTCTCTGCCTGACTCCGGTATTCAAGGGATACTGGGATGCCTTTTCGTGTTCTATGGCATGATCGTTGGCAGACATTTATCAAATATCATGATATTCCGGTATTTTGTTAACAACCCTGATGATATATCTGGACATATTACAATGGCGCATTCCATGTCATTGTCCATCTCAACTTATCAATATTTTGTTGTTGTGATCCCTATGGTATTTGTCGCAGCTTTTTCTCCTACACCTTTTGTACTGGGAGGGCTGGTTGGCGTTGTATTAATGTTTGTGGTTCATGCTAAATGGATATTGCGGCATAAGAGACAATCACAAGCACCCAATAAACAGGATGTTAATGACAGCAAATAGTAGTGTTTGATTACACAGTAAGGTGCCTATACGTGGCTAACGGGCATAATGAGTTGCGATAGCAGATATGGGCACTAACGCGCAGCTTTGTCTGAGCTTGAAGTGATCCAGGGGGATGAGAGGCGCGGGGATTAATTAGAAAGGATGAAATCATAATATGGCAGCGTTATTATTCATTCTATTCATAATCGTTGTCTTTATTTGGCAAATAAAGAGATTTATGGATGGCAACACATCTAAGAAACAAGCGATTGGGCTATATGCGGGCTACACTATTACTCCCGTATTATTATATGGAGCCGTGTTTTTTGCCATGGTTGGAATCGAAGAACTAACTGATATGGCAATAATCGGCGAGGAATATGCCCGCTCGCTACTTTTAGTGGTTGTCGGAGGTTCGGTAGTTGTAATTATTACGACCCTGGCATTTGCTATTTTATTATTTATTCTGAAGACAAAAGATCAAAACGAATAAGGATTAGTCCATATCGCACGCGATGCATGTGTCATTAAAGGAGTCTTAGAATGCATGAGATTATAGCATTGACATTATTAGCCGCCGTAGCCGTTGGCTTGTTTACTCTAGCCTACAAGTTTGCGCCCTTTGAAGAGTATGGGCCTAAAAAGCCTAAATTCACTGTGTTCCCAAAATATATTGCAAAGTTCGACCAGCCTATTAATAAAATAGAGTCATCTTTATCCGCGCTAGAATTCAAGAAAGATAAAAATGGAATCTATTCCAGGGGAAAGATCTATGGTGATTTTTCAACAAAGTCCATTAAGCTTGCGGTAAAGGTTGATGAGCAGGACAGAGAGTTAAGGGTTTATGCTTCGTTCTTCGGTGTACTGATGGATACGGGTGATATTTGGCAAGTTACTACAGATATTCTAAGAAGCTCTGAGGACGCAATGCCTAATACTTAATCACATTGCTTATAAATTACTCTCGTTAACCATCTTCAGTAGTGAATGGGTGGTATGCATATCATCCTAGATTCAGTCTAAACACTTCAAGCAACTCGGCAATATTTGCACGGCGGCGAAGACTGATGAGTCTGTAACAGATGTCACATATTTGCCTGGTGAATTGTTTTATATTTGCAGTCACATCCCTTCTCTGTCATCAAGCTGGGTACCAACACAGTTGTGAAAAGGAAGATACGACATGCAAGCAGATACTTCTAATGTGAGTGAATGCGCCTCTCTCAACCCCCCCTTTGTTGTAACGCCTGAAGCGATAGACAGCAAGCCAGAAGATGCCAGTGAACACTCGCTTGCGCACTGGCATCTTGTACAAAACGTACTGCTTGCAGTATCGTTCGTACTCGTTGCGTTGCTGTTATTTGTGCCAGACCTTGGATTGCATATCCTGTGGAATGTCCTGATACCGGCTGCCCCCGCGCTTATTGTGGTAGCGCCTGGGCTGTGGCGCAATGTCTGCCCCATGGCAACATTGAGTCTTCTTCCGCAGCGTCTTGGAATCTCGCGGCAAGGGGTGCCGACACATCGCCTTACCATACTGCTCAGCATGGCAAGCCTGATAGCTTTGTTCCTTGTTGTGCCATACCGCCATCTGAGCCTGGACACGAATGGACCTATGTCTGCTTTGATGCTGGTTGCGGCAGGCATAATTGCACTTAGCATGGGCGGGGCCTTCAAGTGGCGGAGCGGATGGTGTACCACCTTGTGCCCCATCCATCCAGTTGAGCGTCTATATGGGATAGTGCCAGCAATCTCCTTTAGTAACGCCCGCTGTGCTCAGTGCGAACAATGTACCACCCCATGTCCGGACTCAACGCGTTTCATGTCGCCTGCCGTCACCGTCCCCTCGTCGCGTGCAACCACAGCTGGGCATTTGATGATTGGTGGATTTGTAGGATTTGTTTGGGGTTGGTACCAGATCCCTGACTATGTCGGTAACGTTACCGCATCACACTATCTATCTGCCTACCTCTGGCCATTTTGTGGTGCCTTGGTCACCCTCTCTGTCTACACTATTCTATTTAAATTGGTTGTTACTACAAAACAGACGCACAACACTCTGATCAAAATGTTTGCAGCCGCCGCCGTCTCCACATACTATTGGTTCCGCATTCCTGCCTTGGTCGGTTTAGGGCCTAATTATGGCACAGGAATGCTCTACGATCTCACGGCTATCCTGCCTGCATGGTCTGAAGATCTAAGCCATATAGTAACAACGCTGTTCTTCATCTGGTTTATGCTGTTACGTGAAACAAACGGCACCAGCTGGATGGCACGCCCAGCTGTCTGATGGTAGAAGGCGTAGTTGGAGGTGTCTTATGTTAAGGGCTGCGCTGCTTGTAATGCTAGTGAGCTGTATTAATGTTACAGCGTCAGCAGAGTCGCAAGGGACGGTATGTCTCGGCAAGAATCTCGCCAAGACTATGAGTGAACACTCAGATAGACTTTACCTAAAAATCGATGATTCACAAAATATCGTATTTGCGCGTCCATATGATGGACCAATAGTCGTTGTACAAGGGCTGGATCTGAGTAAGGAGCATATGGTTTATGTCTATTTTGACAATCAGATCGTCCAGTCTTGGAGGCTGAACTTTTCAAAATTAAAGACAGATAGCGTGCTAATATGGAGGGCAGCCGGTTCCTGGCGTATGGAGCCAAATGTAGCCTCTTCATGTAAGTAAGTGCACATAATAATTATGCGAGAAGTAGAAATCACCCACGAACCGGTAGAGCTATATAAAATCCTCAAGTTCGAAGGTATGGCCTCCAGCGGGGGTGAGGCCAAGACAGTTATCGATGAGGGCATGGTTCGGGTAAACGGTGAAGTCGAAACCAGAAGGCGTAAAAAGATTGTCTCTGGCGATACCATAGAGTTTGGGCCTGATAAGATTCGAGTAAAACTCATATGAGCATGCGATCGGATATAACAGGAGCGCATCATGGGTAATTCACTGTTCGAACAATTGCGGAAGAGCGGGCTGGTGGATGACAAAAAGGTCAAGCAGGTCAAGAAAGAGAAATACAAACAGACCAAGCAGCAAAAGGGCAAGAAGGCCAAGCCACTAACCGAGAGCAAACGGCTGGCCCAGCAGGCACAGGCCGAACAGGTAACACGGGATCGAGAGCTGAATCGTCAGCGCAAGCTTGCCGCCGAGCAAGTTGCACAGGCTGCACAGATTAAACAGCTAATTGAGATGAACCGCATCGATGATAGCCAAGGTGAGATCGCGTTCAATTTTACCGATGGCAACAAGGTGCAGCGCCTGTACGTGACGGATAAACTACATACCCAGTTGGTTCGGGGCCGCCTGGCCGTGGTCAAGCTGGGAGATGGTTATGAATTAGTACCAGCTGGGGTGGCAGAGAAGATCAAACTGCGTGATCCATCATGTGTGCTGGTTTGCAACGTGGTTGATTCGGACGGAACAGATGAAGATGATCCCTACGCCGAGTTTCAGGTACCGGATGACCTGATGTGGTGATGGCAATGCAACAATACTCGCGTCTGGCGCATTAGATGAAGGTTGCGGTTATTGGCGGTGGTGCCGCCGGCTTCTTTGCGGCAATCGCGGTAAAGAATAATTACCCGGACGCAAAGGTTGTAATCTTCGAAAAGACACAACAGCTTCTGGCCAAGGTCAAGGTGTCCGGCGGGGGGAGATGCAATGTCACCAACGGCTGCACCTCTATAACGGAGCTTGCAGCAGCTTATCCCCGAGGCGGCAGGGCGCTAAAAAAGGCCTTTCATCAGTTTAATACCAAACATGCCATGCAGTGGTTTGAGTCCAGGGGGGTTGCCCTGGTAACTCAGGAAGATAACCGCGTGTTCCCAGCTTCCCAGGATTCCCAAAGCATAATCGACTGCTTTTTACAGCAGGCGATGATGTTGAATGTGCAGATTAAACTGGGACGAGGAATCAAGGGGATCAAACCAATCGGCGATAGGTTGGAGCTAGAGTTTAAGGATGCAATTCCAGCAAAGTCCTTTGATAAGGTAATCGTTGCCACTGGCGGCTGTCCGCATAGGAAAGGTCTGCGCTGGTTGGAGGAATTGCAGCACAAGATTGTAGCCCCAGTCCCTTCACTGTTTACCTTCAACCTGCACAAAGAAGCAGTAACCGAACTGATGGGGGTCGTGGTGGAAGATGCCCTGGTTGGCATACAGGGCGCAAAGGTCAAAGCAGCAGGCCCGCTGCTGATTACCCACTGGGGTATGAGCGGCCCGGCGATCTTACAGCTTTCCTCCTTTGGCGCCAGGTTACTGCATGCCAAGGGATACGAATTTAACCTCCAGGTGAACTGGACAGGGCAGCAAGACAACCAAGCAGTCATGGATGCACTAAATACCATTGTTAGTAAACATCGGAATAAACTCCTGCCAAATATTAGACCCTATTCGCTGCCAGAAAGACTCTGGCGCTATCTGCTAAAGAAAAGCGATATGGCAGAAAGCAAAAAATGGGGAGAGCTAGGCAAAAAGGGACTGAACAGATTAGTGAACCTGCTAACCAACGACATCTATTCTGTCCAAGGCAAGACCACATTCAAAGAGGAATTCGTCACCTGCGGCGGTGTGAGTCTGGAAAGCGTGGATATTAATACCATGCAAAGCAGGGCGTGTAAAAATCTGTATTTTGCCGGTGAATTACTGGATATCGACGGTATTACCGGGGGCTACAATTTTCAGGCGGCATGGACTACCGCATATATCGCTGCGCGGTTGGAGTAATAATCTGAAGCAGAGGGATAGTCTGCTCGCGGTAGGCCGAGAGCACTTCACAGATATGAGCCACGATTAAGTCTTCGTTCTTGCGCACAGAGATAAACTGCAAATGTATATCATCCAAGCCAAAAAGCTAAATTCACTACTACGGGCATTTGCGTACTGATTCTGGGTACTTAAATTAATATCACCTGATCGTGCATCTGTTATATCCATTCTTTTAACATCATTTACTCAATGACTGGCCCGGCGTTACGCACTGCAGTCCACTGTTCGTCATTTGGATGAGGCGTGTAAGCACCATCCTTGTCGTGCTGCTCACGTCCGGTGACCGGCGGGTTAAAGGCACAGATCATGCGCATGTCGGTAAAGCCACGCAGGTAGTGCTCATCATTGTCATTGAGCAAGTACATGGTGCCGTCTTTGATCGGATGGATCTTGCCTGTTTTAATATCTTCAATCTCCCCTTCGCCGCCAACGCAGTAGACCGCTTCTATATGGTGTTTGTACCATATATGAGTTTCGCTACCAGCCTTGATAATGGTTTCGTGAAAAGAAAATCCGGCCGCATCCTCATTGAGGACAAAGCGGCGACTTACCCAATTACCATTCTCTGCATGCACCTCTCGTTCTGTGCCACTGATCTCATCGAGTGTGCGAACGATCATGAGGCAGTATCTCCCGACATGGCAGCCTTCTTGTGTTGCAGCAGGTCACCAATTGCTTGATCGATGATGCTCATTCCCTGGCGCAGGGTCTCTTCCTCAATAATCAATGCGGGAAGAAACTTCACTACCGTATCATCGGCACCAGCTAATTCGATCACCAGCTTATTGGCAAATGCTTCTGTCGATACCTCACTAGCAAAACCAGGGCGGCCAAAGTCAAGACCCCAGACCATACCGCGACCACGTAACTCAATGTCGAGTCGGTCACGATATTTTTCTACGATTTTGCTCAGCTCCTCTTCCATGATCTGGCCCTTGTATTTAATTGACTCAGCAAAGTCGTCGTTATCCCAATAGCTCAACGCCTGCGTGGCGGCAATGAAAGCGAGATTGTTACCACGAAAGGTACCAGTATGCTCACCCGGCTGCCACTGGTCGAGCTCCGGGCGCATTAACAGCAGCGCCATCGGCAGACCACCACCAATCGACTTGGAGACGGCAATCATATCAGGCTTGATTCCCGCCTCTTCAAAGCTAAAAAAGGTTCCGGTGCGGCCATTACCCATTTGGATATCATCAATAATGAGAAGAATGTCAAAGTCGTGGCACAGCTGTTCCAGCTGACGTAGCCATTTTGAACTGGCAACGTTAATACCGCCCTCACCTTGCACCGTCTCAACAATGATAGCCGCTGGAAGATCAATACCACTAGATTTGTCAGAAAGAAACTTTTGCAGATAATCTATAGTGTTTACGTCGGGGCCAAGGTAGCCGTCATAGGGCGCTGAGTCGGCATTATTGCGTGCACCGTAGGATTCATCACGATAAAAGTCATTGCCAGTTACCGCCAATGCCCCCATAGTCAGGCCATGATAGCCGTTGGTAAAGGCAATCACATTAGAGCGTCGCTTGACCATACGGGCTAACTTTAGCGCGGTCTCTACAGCATTGGTTCCGGTGGGGCCGGTAAACTGGACTTTATAATCCAAATTGCGCGGTACCAAGATAGTGTCGCGAAACTTTTGAAGAAAACCTTTTTTCGCAACAGTCGCTTTGTCAAGGCTATGCACAATACCATCGCGTTGCAGGTACTCGATAAGCGCCTCACTAATCAACGGGTTGTTGTGACCGTAGTTCAGGGTGCCTGCCCCAGCAAAAAAATCTATATATTGATTCTCTTGCTCATCGTACAGGAAGGCTCCATGGGCCTTATCAAATACGGCAGGAAAGGCGCGGACGTAGCCACGAACCTCTGATTCCATCTCTTCAAAAATACGCATGGTATAAATTTCCTAACTTTATGACTGCAATGTGTTGAGCGGTATCCGTAACAGGATCTCGCTTTCATGATTACCGCTAGAGCCAAAAGCAGTGGCATCCAGGAAGGTTGATTCCTCCATGTCGCTACCGTGCTCTATTGCAAGGCGCTCAAATAGGCGGCGAGAGGCGGTATTACTGGGGTTTACGGTGGCTTCCACATAGCGCAACTCGCATGGTTCTAATTGCTGCAACAGGGCATTAAGCATACGCCCAGCAATTTGTTTGCCACGTAGTCTCTGATCCACCACAACCTGCCAGACAAACAGGGTGTTATTACGCTTGGGGGGATGGTAGGCAGAGATAAATCCAGCAATCTCCCCTTGAGACTCAGCAACCACACAGGTATCCCTAAAGTGCTCACTAAGGAGGTAATAGCTATAGACAGAGTTCAGGTCCAGAGGTGGACTATTTGCAATTAACTGATGGATTTTAAAACCGTCGCTGGTCTGGGGTTTACGTAGGTGAATTTTGTCTTGCTTACTGGGCATGGGTCTCAATATAATACATTGTTTCGTACACTAAATATTAGCACAGTAAGGACTCGCGCGCAAAGATGCCTCCGATACGAAGACGCTTCCATTTTAGTACTTACGGTGAGTTAGAATAGCTTTTACTGATTGCAACTACAGGGTTTGACTAGATGAAAATACACGATCAGGTACTGGTTTCACTCCGCCAGATCATTCGTGCAATTGATTTGCATTCAAAGCATCTTGAGCGTGAATCAGGTCTAACTGGTCCACAACTTTTAGTTATGCAATCAATATCCAGAATCCATCCGGTTACTGCCGGACAGGTTGCACGCGAGGTGAACTTAAGCCAGGCAACGGTCACTACTATTCTTGATCGGCTGGAAAAAAAGGCCTATGTAACCCGTGAGCGGAGTAAAGAAGATAAGCGCAAGGTATTTATATGTTTAACTGCGGCGGGCAAGCTAATGCTTAAACAGGCGCCAACATTGCTGCAAGAAAATTTCATCAATAATTTTGAGGGGTTGGAAGAGTGGGATCAGAATCTTATCCTCACCTCACTGCAACGTGTGGCGGATATGATGCAGGCGGGCCATTTGGATGCCGCACCCTTGCTGGATAGCAGTGATGAGCAGGTGGTAAAGAAGATCTAAAGGTAAGACTTTACCTTGAATCGGTATTGGCCAGCAGCAAAAGATAAATCTACATCCCACATATTAAAAGAGATACTGAAAAGCAGCTATTCATCCAGTTAGTCGTTAGCGGCGAATAACAACCCTTTGATACAGGCCTCCAAACAGGGTCTTCTTATCTATATGTGCGGCAGAGATGGTAGCAGGCAAAATATCCTTTACTTCACGCTGCCAGAGCTGCAGCGCATATGGTTCCAACCAATGCAGTATTGGGCGCAGCAAATACCCCAAGGGATTCCATGCTTGAGGTTTGTGGTAATCAACTACTATGATTTTGCCGCCTGGCTTAACCACTCTATACGCTTCACTCAGGGTGGCGCGCCTTGTCTCCTCCGGCTGTTCATGCAGTAGAAAAAAAATGATTACCTGACTGTAAGTTGCGTCTTCAGCAAATTCTAACCGTGCGGAGTTACATTGATACAGATTGATCTGTTTAGTCCTGGATAATTTGTTGCTCAGGTTGTGCAGTTGTATAGGCAGTACATCCACAACATCAAGTTGAGTGGCGTCTGACA
Source organism: Sedimenticolaceae bacterium (assembly GCA_050304615.1). Classification (GTDB taxonomy): domain Bacteria; phylum Pseudomonadota; class Gammaproteobacteria; order Chromatiales; family Chromatiaceae; genus CBFDBF01. The sequence goes on along the minus strand of JBNLDW010000011.1, from coordinate 212,332 downwards.
AAAACCCCGCGAGTTTTTCGGTAAAATTGCCATAAACGCAGGCAATTTGAAGGGTTTTTTCACCGATTCTGGTATCTAATGCTTCTAATACGGATTTTCTTAAGCGGGTAAGGTTGCCCAATAATATGAGGTTAACCATCCATTGCCGTTCAAATATCTTAACGGCCAGAGGATGTATATAGGCCCACCAGTAATTATGTTCTAGGTACCTGGGGGTGATTGCTGCCTGTTCACTACATACCTTAAATGGTAACGCATAATCTTGCGGCTTCATTCAATCCCCAATTGTTTGATATTGATAACTTAACACTAAGTAATGCCTGCCGCTCTGTAGAAAGGATGGGCGGCGCCAATGTCTTATAGTATGAATTGAAGTATAGATCAATTGTTGCAAGTCATTTGTGCAAACCACTAGCCAATTCTTTCCGCATATTTGGTCAGTGCGTGATCGGTCCAATAGTGGCCGGCAGCGATCAAGGGACGGGCCCTATAGAATTCATGCGTTTTACAGATGTTGTTGGGTATCTCAATTAGAATGTCCGGAGGATATGTTGCCAGGCGATGACGTGCTATCGAGGATTGCATAGCATCAAATGCGCCTAATAGTACATCAGTAAGGCGTAATTCCTGGTCAGGTGTTATCGAGTCACCATACTCTAAGCCTAATCTATCCTGAACACTACGTAGAAATCCTTCGATCTTGAAGCGATAACTTTCAAGCTTGGTTTGGTGCTCCTCCAGTGGGACGGAGCCATATGGCTTGGCCACATCGCTTCCTGATAGACTAACCGCTATGGTAAGGTCATTGTTCTCAAACATAGAGGGGGCGACAGGCAAAGGATTTAACAATCCGCCGTCCACCAGCGTTTTGCCAGCAATTACCTTTGGGGTGAATATGCCAGGGATAGCCATGGAGGCGCGAATGGCGTCAAACAGGTCGCCTGAGTTCAGCCAAACTTCCTTGCGTGCCACAATATCGGTGGCAACTGCTGAGAAGTTGATGGGCAGGTCTTCAATGTGCTGAGCGCCTACCATTTCCCTCAGGGCGTTGATAATAAGATCTCCCTTCATCATCCCTGCCATTGGAGTCAAAGAGATATCTAAAAATCTAAAGGTGTCCCATTCAGAGAGCTGGCGAGCCCACTGTTCAAAGGCATCGAGCTTGCCAGCACAATAGAAGCCGCCAATAAGTGCCCCCATGGAACAGCCTACTACGGCATCAATCTTGAACCCACGTTCTTCAAGCTCCTTGATAACGCCAATATGCACCAAACCGCGGGCACCACCACTACCCAAAATCAGGCTAATCTTTTTCTTCATGTTATCAACACCAGGTTCTGGCTATAATGCCAATACTACTGCTCATGGAGGCTGCGATAAAGGGCGCTTACGCCCTTTGCCAACCGACATAAATACTTTGTTCTATAGGATAAAATACATGAAACCTATAAAAACTGTAGCTCTATCATCATGTATGCTCCTGTTATTAGGGGTTAGTGGTTGTTCCGAGCAGCGCCTTGATGCAGAAGGCTATGGGCCTGTCAAAACTGGGATGACAGTTATGCAGGCATCAACTGCCTTGGGGGAAACCCTGAAGCCTAACCAACCTTTGCATGAAGATGAAATATATTGTCATTATGTCTATCCTGATGGAGATCCAGAGCAAATTGGTTTTATGGTGGAAGGTGACATCATAACTCGCATGGATGTGTATCAGATAAACTATTCTACAGACACGGGCATAAAAATTGGTGACAGTGAGAAAAAGGTATACGCGGCATATAAGGGCAGGATCGTTGAGACGGCTCATCCATATATAGGTGAAGAGGGTAAATACCTGATTGTCAGCACCATAAAAGGGCATAAAATCATATTTGAAACAAAGCGGGGCGTAATAACATCTTTTAGAACGGGTAAACTGCCTTCAGTTGCGTACATTGAGGGCTGCATGTAGTCGAGATAAGACGCATTCAATTAATGTCGGCTGGCTTGATCTATAATTCCCAGATGAAAAGCCATTCTCTGACCAAGATATTTGCAGCCAGTTTTCTGCTGGCCTTCTCCTTAGACGTGACAGCGGCCTCTGCAATAGTGATTCCCGATACCGGGCAGAATCGTTGCTATAACAATTCCAGAGCAGCCAACTGCTCCGGGCCTGGCGGCTCATTTTTTGGACAGGATGCACAGTATCAAGGAAGCCCGCCATCCTATCGCGCTAACGGAGACGGCACGATAACCGACCTCAACACCGGCTTGATGTGGTCCAAGGCGGTCTCCCCACACAAAATGAGTCTGGATGAGGCGCAGCACGAGGCAGTTAGCATGAACCTTGGGGGTCACTCTGACTGGAGGGTGCCCAATATCAAGGAGCTCTACTCCCTGATCGACTTTAGGGGTTACACCGGATTTTCTGGGCGCAGAGATCTCTACAATGTCCCCTCCAACGCGGTCCCTTTTATCAATACCGACTATTTCGATTTTCTCTACGGTTCTACTGCGGAGCGCTATATTGACGCCCAGTGGCTGACAAGCACCAAGTATGTCTCTGTCACTATGGACAGAATGGAGACCCTGTTCGGCGTTAACTTCGCCGATGGTCGGATCAAGGGTTATGGCTATAAACCCCTTGGCTCAGGCAAGCATAGTAAGAAGTTTTACATACGATATGTGCGTGGCGGTCCTTATGGACAGAACCAGTTTAAAAATAACGGCAACGGCACGGTTACCGATCTTGCTACGGGCCTCGTCTGGGCTAAGATGGATAGTGGCCGGGGGATGACCTGGAAAGATGCTCTGGCCTATGCCGAGGAACTCTCCCTGGCGGGATATAGCGATTGGCGTCTACCCAATGCCAAGGAACTACAGTACATCGTGGACTACACCCGTTCACCAGACACTACCGGTTCAGCGGCTATCGACCCGGTATTCCAATCCAGCTCAATTGTAAATGAAAAGGGTGAGAAGGATTTTCCATACTACTGGACCTCGACCACCCACCTGGACGGGCCCCAACCGGGCGGCAATGGGGTCTACATAGCCTTTGGCCGCGCCATAGGCCAGATGCGTGGCAAAATCATGGATGTGCATGGAGCAGGGGCACAGCGTAGTGATCCCAAGACTGGCAGTCCTATGATAGGTCGCGGTCCACAGGGCGATGCGGTACGGGTCAAAAACTATGTGCGGGTGGTCCGAGGTGGTGGGGTGCGCCAGCTCAATGCAACCACAGAGGTGGATCGGGGCGTCTACCCATTCAATGTCAGTGGCCTGCTAACTCAACCCCAGGGTGATGAGGGCGGCGGTAGGCAGCAATGGCGCGATCCTCAACGATCCGGAGACGGTGGTCAGGTGCCCCAGGGTGACTTTGGTAGCCGTTTTGTGCAACGACTAGACCGTAATGGAGACGGCAAGGTGTCACGCAAGGAGTTTGATGGCCCGCCTGATCGGTTTGATTTTCATGATTCAAACGGTGACGGATATATAAGCAAGAAGGAGATAGAAAATTCCTCTCCACCTCAACCGCCAGGTGGGTTTGGCAGAGGAACGAGATAGGCCTTAGGTTCATATATGTGTTTGTAGGAGCCCAGTCCTCCTCTTCCACGATTGGGAGAAGCCCTATGGATAGAGGATCTAGGGCACGTCTAATTTGTCGACAGCCAAAAACCTGTAATATTTATCTGTTTTCATTTACTGCATCAGGAGTACTACCCGTGTTGTCACAGGTGGTAAATAAATAATGGTTATGCGGTATTGGAACTTATGGCAGCGAAACTACTGGTAGTTGAAGATGGGGCTTCGGTTAAGTATATGATCTATTTTGCCCTGAACATTGCGGACTATGATTCTTAGAGGCAAAGTATGCAAAGAAGGCACACAGCAGATTGGATCAGAATGGTCAGTGTTAGACTACTAACTATCCATCCTATCTTTGCACTCTTCAAAAATAGGAGTCTTACACTTCGCACAGATTTGTATATCTAACTTGTGACACATGGCATGGACGGCGGCGCGCTTTGACTGGAATATATTTCTGATCCCGATTTTATCCAGGTCGCCACTCCGTTCCAGTGAATCCCAAATTCCATCCTTGAGGTTGATCAAGTAAAGTTTTCCGCCGTCAGCTTCGCGACGCTTGGCTTCTTCGACTAGCGCATAGCCGGCCTGCAGATCTACAAAGCCAATTGTGTCAGCAATGATCGCCAAGTGCTTTTGTGCGGGATACCACTTGCGAAAACGATCAAACGTATCTTGAAGATGGTTGACCGAACCAAAAAAGAGAGAGCCTTCAATGCGCACAATCTTTAATTGCTTACACTCTGGCAGTCCAGGTTCACTGGAAAATGCATGCTTATATAGACGTTGATCCGGCACCCGTGAAACGATATTGGGTTTTGATACCAGCTCAAGATACAGCACTAGTGACAGCAGTACCCCGGCAAAGATTGCAAATTCCAGTTCTAGAAACATCGCGCTTAGCAGAGTAACCAATAGCACTGTACTTTCACGCATTGACGACTTAAGGATATGTGCGATCTCTTTAAAGTCGATCAAACCCCATGCAACGAGAAACAGTATGCCCGCCATGGCAGCCTTGGGTAGATATATGGCATAAGGCGCGACCAGTAAAACAATCAGCATCAAAAACAGGGCGGCAAAGATTGCTGCTAATTGCGTCCTGGCTCCTGACTGATAATTAAGACCACTACGGTTAAAAGAGCCGGTAGCGACATAGCCAGAGAAGAAGGCTCCAGCAATGTTAGATAAGCCCTGGCCAATAAATTCCTGGTTTCCATTGATGCGATAGCCACCCATGGTTGCAATAGAGCGACCTATAGAGACGGCTTCTGTCAGCGCAAACAGTGTTACCGCCAATGCGGTTGGTGCCAGATCCTTTATGTGTTGCAGAGAAAGATCCGGGGCAGATAATGGTGGCAGTGTGGCTGGCAGCGCCCCGACGGTATCTATGTTAGTAACTTCAGGCCCGAATAGAAAATTAAGAAGTACGGAAAGCACACTACCGGTCAACATGGCCGCAATCATGTACGGTATAGACGGTAGCCAGCGCTTAAAGGCTATACCGGATAAAAGCGTTGTCAGGCCAATGGCGGTTACCCACGGGTTGATCGTCTGGAGTTGTTCAATGAAGTTCAATACGATCTCATGCAGATGACCGCCACTATCTATATCCATGCCAAAGAAAAACTTAAGCTGTTTTGCCGCAATCAACACAGCAGCTCCAGCGGTAAACCCGACAATGACGGAGTGTGAAATAAAATTAACCAGAGCCCCCATCCTGGCTAGACCTAGCGCAAGCTCAAACACCCCGACCATAAAGGTGAGAGTGAGGGCGAGAGAAATATAGTCTGTAGTTCCGGGGACCGCGTAGACCGATAGAGCGGAAAAGAGCACCACAGATGCAGCAGTGGTAGGTCCTGAAACCAGATGCTTTGATGAGCCAAAAAGAGCTGCGATAATTGCAGGAACCATGCCTGCGTACAGACCGTACTGAGGCGGCATGCCAGCAATCGTGGCGAAAGCCACGCCCTGCGGGAGTACGACCACTGCGCCAGTCAGAGCAGCCATCAGGTCTGCGCGGGTATCTTTCTTGTTTACATAAGGCAGCCATGTCAAGAATGGAAACAGGAATTTCCAGCCTGAATTTAGCGCAGTACCTCGCATCTTTCTGTTTGGTTACCTCTGGCGATTGGTGTTTTTAACTGTTCCCTGATAATCACTTTCCCTATCAGCTTAAGACGCCTGGATTGCTGCATTGGCATACAATAAATAGTGTATGCTGAAGCTAAACGAGCAGCTTGCCAGGCAAGGTGTAAGATATAAGCTATTGATTCTTTGGTTTGGAAAAGCGGATTCTGCAAGCCCTTTCAGAGCGACCACTATAAGAATACTACAGTATAGTAGAGAATTCTAATTTATTAATATTTTTGGTGGTATTTGGCTGCCCAAGGTGATTTTGTCTCCCACTTAGTATGTAGATAGAGCATTTCAACCTTTTGCCTGGCCCAGGGAGTCTTGCGCAGGAATTTTAGGCTAGAGGAGATGCTTGGGTCACAGGTAAAGCACTTGATCTTGATGCGATTGCCGAGCTCTTCCCAGCCATACTCATCTACCAACTGGGTAACTATAGCCTTTAGTGTAAGACCGTGCAGCGGATCATTGGCAGTTGCTCTTGTCATCTTATTTGGCGTCGTCACTCCCTATCTCAGGTTTTGGTTCGGCCTTTTTTACTCGAATCTTGTTGCCGTCTACATCCATGCCATTCAGGGACTTAATCGCCGCCTTAGCCTCTCCCGGTTTTGGCATCTCGACAAAACCAAAGCCCTTGGATAAGCCGCTCTTTTTATCCATCACCAGGGTGCAGGACTGCACAGTCCCATGGGTCGCAAACATATCCCGTATGGTGCTTTCAGTCGTGGAACGGGCGAGGTTGCGTATAAGGATTTTCATTTAATGACTACTCTATATATGTACAGTATGTAGAGTATACAGCGTTAAGACGGATCTCCCTATGAAGTCTTTATATTCTTTTTTCAGCAGGCGATATGAAGAGGTCAACGTTGTAGCTTCTTCGCTTGTAAGTGGAAAAATGTCGGTAATCACTGAGCCCAGCTATTTGTATCAATATTGTATCGAGCGCGTTTGCAACGGCCTGCTGATAGCGCCTTTCTCATATTGGTAAACCGTAACTTGTCTTGTTCCGTCCTCGTCTAGCACCTCAACATAGGTAGCAGGCAGTGGGTGCTTATCGGAGCCGTTGATCCAGGCGCCACAATTTGCATAGATATGCCCTTCGAAGGTATCCGCGCCTGGGTCATATCGGTTAGATAGCGCTTCGCTTGTGTGTAAATCCATATTTTCCGAATCAACTTCATTGATCTCCCTGGTAAAGTCTGGCAGGTCTGCAGTAGTGACTCCGGCCAACTCCCATTTGTGGGTATGTCCGTAGATTACAAGATTTGTCGATGGGGAAAAGTTGTGGCTGGCTGCGGGATAGAGATGCCCGGTATCACCTAGCAGGGCTATAAATCTGGAGACATTTGGTATCCCACGTGTTTTCCACTCATTATCCCATTGCGCATAAACATCACCCAGCCGTTTTGCCATGGCGTTAATGGTGGTACTTTGTTGGACAAAGCCGTCTATACCATATAAATATACCGGCGCGTCCGGGTCGATCTTCATCACCCTTACCAGCCCGTCAATAAAGGCCTGTGCCAACTCCTTTTTCTCTAATATCTCCTGAGCGATATCAAAAAATAGTTTGAGATAATCCCCCCAGTAAAGGGTGTGGCCGTCGGAGGTGTATTGGGCATCGGCTCGGGCAACAAAAAAGCCCAGTGGAATCTGCTGATCTGCGTTTCCCCATAGCAGGTAGGGTGCGTTAAAAAGGCAGTAAAGAGAGCCGTGCTCCGCGTGAATGCCATCCTGAGAATAGACCCCCATGCCAGGATTATCACCAACCCAATGAACCCCGGGCGCCAGCTTGTGCAGGATCTCCCGTGTTAACTGCATATCATGATTGCCGTGCACATAGGTAACAGTGGTTCGCTTAGTAAGTTCCGATAAGGCCGTCAAGATATCTGTGTTTGCCTGTGTCGCAGCAACCTTATCAAACCAGCCTGCATCGCCATCAGCGGGGGATGCAACCGAAAACGGCATCACCCACTCGTCGAACAGATCGCCGACAACAACTAACTCATCAACTGCATTTGCTCCTTGCAGTGAATCTAGAAACTCCTGCAACAACAACGCCCGGTCGTTCTGTAACCAGCCATAAGGATGTGGGCCAGACTGCCCTTCGGCTATGCCCATATGGATATCACTAATAAAAATGCGCCGTTTCCTGTTTGCCATGGTCTTCTCTCCCTGTAGTTGTGTGGGCAGTACTATAGGCACGTCATACCGTGTTCCTATAAATGTTCTAAAATTAGCCTATAAAATTGTTAGCAGCAAGCGCTACTAAGCAAGGAATAATGTGGTTAAGTGTAATCGCACTATGTTTCCCTATATATCTAAGATAATAAATTACTGGAAATGAGTGTAAGTAACCTGCTAAGTTAAATCATCAGGTTCTGTGCCACTGTTGTACACTTGCATAAAGCTTACGATGATAATAGCTATATGCATTATGCGTGCTATTTTAGTAATGGGCCTAGTCATATTTAAGCGAGGAGAAAAGATGAGGCTTATATGCTTATTTGTATCGCTACTTATTATTAGTGTAAATTCATTGGCGGAAGAGTTGGTCGTGATTGAAGCGCTGAACGGCAAGGTGTCTATACTTGCGCCGAGAGATTTTGGCCCCATGCCTGAAGATGTTATAGAGATGAAATATCCATCTTCAAGAAGACCGACAGATGTTTTAAGTAATAAGACCGGTAACGTAACTCTTGCGTTTAATCATGCAAGTACTCCTATGCTGCCATCTAAAGTCGAGGAAGCCCAAAAAAGAATCTCTCAACAGTTTCATAACATGTATCCATCTGCGCAATGGATTAGAGATGAAGTTGTTGAACAAAATGGTGCTGTTTTTATAGTAATGGAGTTGATAACTCCTGCGTTGGATACACAGATCCACAATATTATGTATGGCACTTCTGTCGATGGCCGCTTTTTACTAGCGGCCTTTAACACCACAGTTGAACAAGCAGATAAATGGCTACCTATTGGAAGGCAGATCATGAGTTCAATCTCCATTAAATGATCCACTTACAACATGCCTGACTTAATTGCGAGCTGCACATATATTAAATCATAAGGATGGAAGAGGTGGAGTTAAAGCAAAAGAAGAGCTATGAATAATACTCAAAATTCACGCATTTCATATTTGTTTGAGCATGAGTCAGCAGGCGGAATTATCCTGATGCTTGCTGCCGTGCTTGCTCTGGTGTTCGCTAATACGCCGTTACAATCCTATTATTCTCTTTTTCTTGATATCCCTGTAGAGATTCGAGTTGGGGCACTAAAGATTGCGAAGCCATTATTGCTATGGGTCAACGATGGTTTGATGGCTGTGTTCTTTTTTCTAATCGGCCTGGAGTTGAAGCGCGAGCTTATTGATGGGGAGCTTTCAAATAAACGAAATATTATCTTACCCGGTATAGGAGCAATTGGCGGTATGGCATTGCCTGCCGTAACGTACGCATATTTTAATATTACTGACCCCGCGGCCATGAAGGGCTGGGCAATACCTGCTGCAACCGATATTGCCTTTGCGCTAGGTGTTTTATCACTGTTAGGTTCTAGAGTGCCTGTCAGTATCAAAATATTTCTTACCTCGCTGGCAATATTTGATGATATTGGCGCAATCTTAATAATCGCTGTGTTTTACACGGCACAAATATCATTTGCGTCGCTCGTGGTGGTGGCCGCATGCATATTTATTCTTGCTTGGGTAAACAAGCGTAATCCTGAATCAAGAGTTTTATATGTGGTCGTAGGAGTTGTGATGTGGATTGCTATGTTGAAGTCTGGTGTGCATGCAACATTGGCAGGCGTTATTCTAGCGATGTTTATTCCTATGAAGTCAAAAAACCGCGAACATTGCTCACCATTAAAAAAAATGGAGCATTCTCTCCACTCTTTTGTGGCATTTTTCATTCTGCCTGTCTTTGCATTCGCTAACGCCGGAATCAACCTTTCTGGCGTGGGGGCTGAGCATTTGTTGCATAGCGTGCCATTAGGAATTGCCCTTGGTCTGTTCATAGGCAAGCAGGCTGGTGTTTTCGGTTTTTGTTGGCTTGCTATTAAGCTTAAGTTAACCGATCTGCCCCAAGGCATGTCCTGGGGCTCGTTGTATGGCACTGCGGCTCTATGCGGTATAGGTTTTACCATGAGCCTGTTTATAGGGTCGCTTGCTTTTGAAGAAACTGGGGTCGATCTGTTATTTGATGAACGCCTTGGCATTATATTGGGATCATTGGCATCAGGTATCGTTGGTTATATGGTGTTGCGAGGGAGTTTGCGTTCTAACAGCCAGCTTAATAAAAGCGCGTAAGGGAGCATTGCCTTTGAGGGCAATTGCTTCTAACTGCCTTGGCCTTGACAGTCAGCAACAACACAGCTGCGCCATGTTTATAGGAAGGTTCTGTGAAATTACCCATATATCAAATTGACGCATTTGCAGAAGATGTATTTAAAGGTAACCCCGCAGCAGTAGTGCCTCTACAAGAATGGCTGCCAGATGCTGTGCTACAAGACATAGCTCAAGAAAACAGTCTTTCAGAAACTGCATATTTCATAAAGGTCGGGGACAATTATCACATTCGGTGGTTTACCCCAACTGTCGAGGTAGAATTGTGTGGACACGCGACCTTGGCATGCGCCTATGTCATATTTGAGGTATTAAGAAGTCACGACAATGAAATAGTATTTCACTCCAAGAGTGGGAAGCTGAAGGTAACCAGAAAAGGTAGTTTGCAGGAGTTGGATTTCCCTGTTTCCAATATCTCTAAATGTGAAATTCCAAATGCAATCACTGAGGCCTTTGGGAAGGAGCCGATTGAGGTGTGGAAATCAGATGATTATATAGCGATCTATGAAAATGAAGCAGATATTGTAGCGTTATCGCCAGATTTTAGCGTTCTAAGTGAGTTGGAGTGCAGGGGCGTTGTTGCCACTGCAAGAGGAGAGCAAACGGACTTTGTGAGCCGATTTTTTGCCCCAAGGTGCGGGATAAATGAAGATCCAGTCACTGGCTCTGCCCACTGCGAGCTAATGCCGTATTGGGTAAATAGGCTTGGCAGGAATAAATTATCTGCTGCTCAATTGTCTAAGAGGGGCGGTAAGCTCCAGTGCGAATTGGTTGGTGATCGCGTCCTGATCGCTGGAAGGGCAGAAAAATACCTTGAGGGCACTATTGAAATATGAACATTATTGGCATGCGCGAGGCGGTAAGAAGCGCGGCAGCCCAGGTAGGGTAGCCTGAAGGGTTAACCCAGCGGCCTCAAGCCGTGCGGAGGGGCTATAGTCGCTATCTGCGCGCATATCTGCTTGGATAATAGGGGTTTTCCCCCTTGCACAGTGGGTGCGAATCGCCTATCATGCGCGGTTCAGCAAGGCGCTATGCGGCGCTATTTATCAGTTTTTACAGGTGTGAAGATGAAACCAGGAATCCATCCCGAATACTCCGAGATCAAAGTGGTCTGTAGCTGTGGCAATGAGTTTACCACCAGCTCCACTCTGGGCAAGGAGCTACATGTAGAGGTATGCTCTACCTGCCATCCGTTCTATACCGGCAAACAGAAGATTATGGACGCTGCCGGGCGTGTGGATAAGTTCCGTAAGCGCTATAGCCGCTGATATCCAGGCCGGCCTAGGCTGGCCTCATTCCGTACGAAACTTCCCGGCGTAGCGAAACAGCGCCCCGAACCAGGGGTGCTGTAGCCGGAAATCCATAGCAAAATAGTTATCACCCACGGCCCGTTCCAGGATGGTGGTGTGGCCCAATACCAGCCACTCCGGGATGGGTAGGCGTAGCGATCCCAGTCGTAGTACGAAGTGCCTGCCGCTGTAATGCAGCTGTTGCATATCAACATGCACGGCCATTCTCAGGCCGATGACGGGATTGACGTACTCGATCAGCTCATTGCCCCCAGCATACTCCCAGCGACTTTTAAACAGCACGGTCTTGCCATCAGGAAAGTGGATGCTACGTTCCCAATATTGAATATCACCCGCCATTCGCTTGGTCACGGTGGTGGGGATTCCCATGCCCCTGCGGTTGACTAGTGCACCCAACAGGCGCAAGAGGTTTAGGTAGGGCTGCATAAAACCGGGGTAGCTGATATCCAGTGTGCCAACATCTATGTTATTGCCAGACTGGTAATGTCGCTGCAGGGCCGGCGGGAGTAGCTCCCATTGGCCTCCAAGTGCCCGCTGCATTAGTGGAGTTGTATCCATATTTAGCCTCCCAGACTATTTTTGAAGACCATAAGCAGAACCGTCAACAACATGGCTGTAAAGGCGGGGACACCCAGCCAGAACCAGCTGTGTGCATAGCGCCAGTACTCAGCTGGAAGAGTGTTGTTGCGGTCAAGAGAGGTCTGGGCCAAGGCGTGCATCCGTAGCTGTAGCCATACCACCGGCAGCCAACAGAGCCCGGCCAACAGGTAGAGCCCCAGGCTGATTGCAATCCAGGGGGTGCTCAGTGGTATCTCCAAAATATGGGCCAGATAGATTCCGGTCAGGGGTTGAATGATTACGGTGGGGGTGGTGAATACCCAGTCTGCCAGCACCACATGCCGGTTAGTGACCGCGATATGGGGCAGGTCGCCGCTACGATCTGCCATCCATTTGTAAAATGCACTCCCCAGTCCGACCCCAAAAAGCAGCAGCATACTCATGATGTGGATGTATTTCAGGGTCAGATAGATCACAACGCCTCCTCCGGACTGAGGGGCATCCGTCCTAGAAAGTCAGCCAGTGGCTGCACCTCGGCGGTATTACCCTGCTGCAACATACGTAGATTATCCGGGTGCAGTATGGGGATGAGGTGGTGGGCGAGCCTGGCTGTGGCCATAACCAGAGCGAATGGTAGTGGTAGTATATATAGGCGGCCTCGGCCCTGTTTGCTGCGTAGCAGTTGCAGCCAGGCGGCGAAGCTCAGGGCTTGAGGGCCCACTACATTTAGGGTCTGTCGCGGCGATGCAGAATGCAGACACTGTGCAACTGTCGCCACCAGGTCACTAACATGTACCGGCTGGACAAGCTGTCTGCCGCCATCGGCCAGCATGAGTATTGGTAGTCGGGCCATCTGTCGAAACATCTTCAGGCTGGCCCCTCCCTCTCCGTATACCAGGGATGGGCGCAGGATAAACCACTCTAGTGGTAGCTGGCTTAACAGCTCGCCGGCGTTGAATTTGCTCTGTTGATAGGGGGTAACAGCATGCTCATCAGCACCCAGGGCAGAGATCTGGATGACCCGTTTTACCCCTGCCTCCACACAGGCATGAAATAGTGCGATAGGGGCACGTTGGTGCAGCTGGGCGAAGTCCTGGTTGCGCCTCTCTACGATGATCCCAACGCAATTTATCACCACCTCAACATCCTGAAGATGTGGCAGCCAGTCAGCTGCTTCCAGCATGCAGTTGAAGTCGATGCCGTGATGGCGGTCAGCTGGGATTACCTTATGTCCTGCCTCCTCGAGCGTCCGCTTGATATGCCCGCCAATGAATCCGCTTGTACCTGTTAGAAGTATGTTCATGCCTGCCCCTCAAGATCGCATTTGAGCGATATCGATAGAAACACTTTTTTGCCAACAATTATCAGGCCTAAAATTAGCCCGGATAGGTTGGCGATAGATGCAACCTTAAGACCCTGCAGGAGGTCATGGGAGGTAATAGGATTATTGTAGGGGATAGTGTTGCCTACTATTAGCACCACCAGTAGCGGGGCAAGCAGTAACATGATGCGGGTATAGTAGACCCAAAAATCCGCATGTTTTGATGTTGGGCATAGATCTACGAGTATATTTTTCAGCGGTGCCGAGATGGAGATTAACACCGCAATAGAGATGAGTAGGCTTAAAAGGATCTCTGAGAGCAATAATAAGATAGGATTCATGTGTCTCTCCTGAAAGAGTTATGTGTGTAGCTTCAGCATAGGGCGGGAGAGGAGAAAAACCTCTCATCTTATAGATCAGGAGTAGTTTTTATTGCGGGGCTGTCTGATTGGGCCCTGCCTACACAGACTGGCCGTGGAGTTTACGATAACGCCCTGGGGTCATGCCGACGATCTCGCGAAATGCATCGTAGAGATTTGATTGTGAGGTGAAGCCGACACTCAGTCCAACGGCCAGCACAGCGGCAGCTGGTTCCGCAAGCAGCATCTCTTGGGCCGCTGCTACCCGATACTCTCGTACCAGGCGGGAGAAACCCTTGCCGAGATGGGTATTGATCATCTCTGAGAGTTGATGGGTGGTGAGATCCAGCCGCATGGCCAGCGTCGGCAGATCAAGCTCGCTGTTCTGGTAGAGTCGCTCTTGCTCCATCATTAGCTGAAGCCGCTGTAGTGCGGCGTCACAATCCACCCCGCCCAGTGCGGATTTGGCATAGGACTCTCTGGCCGCCTCGGTGACATCGGTCGAAAGCGTGGGGGATAGCTGCAGTACTACATTGACCAACATGAAGGCCAGACCGATGGCGATCGCATAGAGGGAGAAAAATAGCCTCTCTGGGACCGGCAGCAGTCCGAGTCCGAGTAGTGCGACCAGCAGGGCAATGACAAACACTACCCCCAGCATGCCCAGCTCCAGACGGAAGCGTGAACGCTGTGCCCGCAGGGCGTAGATACCCCGGGCCAGCCACAGCAAATATCCTGCCCCTAGTAGGAACGATAGCGGTAGGGCCGTAGAGCGCTCCAAAAAGGGCACCAGCACCAGGGGCAGGAAATGTAGTAGTTGCAGTGGTTGGTAGCTACTGTAGGCGTGCAATATAGGCTTGCTGAACAGATAGAACAGGGGTGCCACCATAAACAGCAGGGCTACATAGTAGGCCGTGTGAATAGGCCCTGAACCATATTGCAGATAGATAAAATGTATCAGCTGCAGGCCTGCCAATACCAGTAGTAGGGTCGCGCCGGTAAACCGGACAAAGGGCTGGCCTGGATAGTTCTCGCGGCGAAAATGGGTGAGGATAATGGCGAGGGCGCTGAAAAGAGAGAAGCCAATTAGCAGAACCGCGAGTGGTTGCATGTGGTTTCCTCCTCCCTACCGCAGCGCCTCTTCGTACTCATGCATAAAGTGGTAGAGCGAGCTCTCCAGCACCTTGATTGCACCATTTATCAGGTGGCAGCGGCCGGAGTTTGGCAGGATCTTGGTGAGGTTGATCAGGGTGTCCAGGTCGGCGCGTGATCCCTGTCCGGTATCGATCTTGGTGAGCAGCAGTGAGATATAGTAGGTGCCGGTCTTACATGGGGGGCACTGGCCGCAGGAGGAGGCGGCAAAGAAGTTTACATATTCTGCCACCCGCTTGACGATGCCGGTCCCCTCGGAGACGATGATCATGGCGCCGGTGCCCAGGGCGGAACGGCGCTCGGCAACCGAGTCAAAGTCCAGGGCCACGTCCAGATCCTTAGGGGTAAGGATGGTATTGGATGGGCCGCCGGTAAAGACCGCCTTCAGCTTTTTCCCCAGCAACATGCCGCCGCCATAGGTCTCAATCAGCTCGTTGAGGGGGGTGCCCATGGGCAGTTCGTAGGCCCCCGGTTTCAGCACGTCGCCACTTAGGCAGTAGATCTTGGTGCCGTTACAGTCACCTAGCCCCATATTGCGGTACCACTCGGCACCATTCCTAAGGATATGGGAGACGTTAGAGAGGGTCTCTATGTTGTTTATCAGGGTGGGCTTACCAAAGGCCCCGGATTCAGCCGGAAACGGGGGTTTGCCACGGGGGAATGGGAACTTTCCCTCTACCGACTCTATGGCGGCGGTCTCTTCACCACCAATATAGTGGCCAGAGCTGGGCATCACTGTGTAATCCATCTCCTGGCCGATCGATTTTGTTACCAGGGCATTGAGTTCAGACTTCTGCCACTGGGCCACGGCGGCGCGCATTGCTGCGATGGAGGCCTTTTGATCAGGATTGATATAGAAGATGATGCGATTGACCCCAACGGCCAGGGCGGTTATCACGGCCCCCTCAATCACCTGGTACGGGGTCTCTTCCAGCAGGATGCAGTCTTTGAAGGTACCGGGTTCATCCTCGTTGCCGTTGCAGATCAGATACTTCTCATCTGCATCGTAAGAGGCGACAAACTCCCACTTTTTGTAGGTGGGAAAGCCGCTACCTCCCAGGCCGCGCAGCCCGGCCTGCTCAATCATCGGGATGATGGCTGCCTTGTCCTTAAGCGCCTGCTTTAGCCCCTCACCACCACCCTGTCGCAGCCACGCATTCAGGTTGTCACCTACCCGGATTTCAGGGCGCAGTAGTACTTGATTCAATGGTTGCATAGACACTTTACCCCGCCTTCCCACGGTTCTTGCGTAGCCCGTCATAGTGCGAGTCGGCCTCAAACTTGGCGCACTCCGGGAACAACATTGGCCCCTTTTGTTCCATCGGCATATCGTGCATGCTGAGTTCGCGCCGCAGATCGCTAAGATGGTCAATAGAAACCTTCTTGTGCCATCTGTTATGTGGGGCCATGGCAGCATGGGCGCCAGCCTTACGGCCAAAGCATATGATATCGAGCAGGGAGTTGCCCATTATTCTGTTCTTGCCGTGGATACCACCGCTTACCTCGCCGACACAGTAGAGTCCGGGGACACTGGAGAGGCCGTCGGCATCGATCTCAACCCCACCGTTCTGATAGTGCAGGGTGGGGTAGACCAGCAGCGGTGTCTTGGTTGGGTCGATACCGCACTTCTTTCCAAGGTTGACCAGCTTGGGAAACTCCGCGGCCAGCAGGCCTGGGTTCTGTAGTTCAACTCTGGGGGTGTCCAGCCAGACGCCAAAGGCCCCGTCGCTGGCCTGAATTCCTCGCCCCTCGGCACACTCACGCAGGATGGCAGAGGAGACGTGATCTCTGGTCTTGAGTTCATCTACAAAGCGTTCGCCCTTGGCGTTTAGCAGATATGCACCAGCCGAGCGGATGCCTTCGGTAATCAGTGATCCCGCCATGTGGTGGGGGTGGGCCAGGCCGGTGGGGTGGTACTGAAAGGAGTCCATATCCCGCAGATTTGCCCCCAGGCGATAGGCCAGAACCAGGCCATCACCGGTCGCGCCAAAGTGGTTTGAGGTGGGGAACGCGTTGAGATGCATCCGTCCCAGGCCGCCTGTGGCAACGATGACTGACTGTGCCCTCACCAGTAGATAGGAGCAGGTCTTTAGTGAGGAGATAACCGCCCCGGCACAGTGGCCGGACTGGTTGGCCAACAGCTCAACTGCCGGGCTGTAGTCGAGCACTTCAATCTTGCTGTTGCTGACCGCCTCCCGCAGTACCCGGATCATCTCCAGGCCGGTATAGTCGCGATAGTAGGCGACCCGCTCGGCAGAGGTTCCACCGGCACGGCGCAGCATGATGTCGCCATATTTGTCCAAATCAAACTGCATCCCCTGCTGGATCAGCCAGCGGATAACCCCGGGGCCGGCCATGACCATCTGCTCCACCAGGTTGCTGTCACCATGGTAGTGTCCGGCCTTGAGGGTGTCATCAAAGTGCATCTGGGGGGTGTCGTCCCGCTCGATGGAGGCCTGGATGCCACCCTCGGCCATCACCGTGTTGCTATCACCCAGCCGTAGTTTGGTGGCAAGCACCACGTTGGCCCCGTGCTGCGCGGCTTCCAGTGCGGCGGCACAGCCAGCCCCACCCCCGCCGATCACCAGGACATCGGTCTCCTTGACAGGCGCCCCGGCCAGATCTGCCTCATCAATACGAGCGTCAGACTGCAGTAGGTCCGCCAACTGGCGGTGGCATTTGTCACCCTTGTTGGCCCCCACCTGCAGGGTAACAATCGAGTCTGCGTAATAGTCGGGGTGGTGCTGTTGCAGCAGCTCCTCCGTACTTAGCTCCTGTTGCGGGGGATCGCGTTGCAGCAGTGGTTGGTAATCCTGCAGCGCCTGGTCGTAGGGGGTGCCTTTTAGCATATCAAGTTAGTCCGCGGCCGTGTCGCTGGTGATCTTCAGCTCACCCTTACGTAGATTCTCCAGGCGATCGATCAGATTGGAGGGGCGAGAGTGGAAATAGGCGGTTACCCGCCGGGCAAACAGCCCCACATGGTTGGGGGCGATATATTCCGGGCAGGCGGTCATGCAGAAGTTACACATAACGCACTCCACAAATAGCTCTCCCGCCTCCTGAAAACGCCCCTTGCTGGCTAGATAGACGCCATGTTTGACCTCTATATCCTTGGGGCAGCTCTTGTCACAACCACCACACTCCCGGCACGCGCTCGCCTCTGGGAAGATGCGGTGAAACTCAGTGTGAACCTCCCAGGAGCTAGCAATATCGGTCAGGCTATAGGTGTGATGGGTAGGGGTGGGAAAGACCAGAAAGTTGACCTCCATGCCATCTTCGATCAGGGTCTGACAGCCCAGCGCCATGTCGACCTGGGGTGAACCGGCGCGGCGCACCAGGATGCGGCAGGAGCCACATACCCCCTCCAGGCAGCCGACACTCTTTATCCGGGGGTAGCCGGCATACCAAAGCGCCTGAATGGTAGAGAGCGAGGGGGGTGCCTTGATCTCTTTACCATCAATGGTGACGGTGACCAGTTTTTCTATCTTGATACCCATAATTCCATGTATTTATAGTTAGTTGTGTGATACTTCAGATCTCCTCAGATTGATCATTGTACCCCTATTTGGAGCCGGGAGAATTCATATTTTTTATATGGTATTAAGAATTACGGTTGCCTGGCAGGTTGATTATTGGAGTTTTCAGATATATGGTGTCGAATTGGATTATAAGAACACGCTTATGATCGTTGATGGTACCGGGGGGTGGCGCCCGGTTTACTTAGAGTAGAACACAGCAGAGAGCTGAAAATTATGGCGAAGCCAGAGAAACATGTCTTTATATGTACCCAATCTAGGCCCCCTGGTCATCCGCGCGGCTCTTGCGCAGGACATGGTTCCCAGGAGGTGATGGAAGAGTTTGGGCAGCAGTTCGAACAGCGCGAGCTGTGGGGCAGGTTTCTGTTGACCAGCAGTGGTTGTGTCGGCGCGTGTGACCAGGGACCTACCGTCCTTATCTATCCTGAGGGCATCCTCTACGGCAAGGTCACCAAGAGCGATGTGGCGGTCATTATTGACGAGCATCTGCTTGGTGGTACCCCGGTGGAGCGGCTGCAGGTCTCTGCGGAGATTTGGTAGCAAACATCTAATTTGCTGATCGATTTATAGCGCTATCCGGCCAACCGGCGGGATAGATTGCAGAGTAACTTTTAAAGAAATAGGGGAATCCCATGGCGGAAAAGAGTGATCTGATTATCCGTATTGCTGGTGAGGGCGGTGAGGGCATCGTCTCTACCGGTGATTTTATATCGGCGGCCTGCGCCCGTGCTGGTCTCGAGATCTATACCTTCAAGACCTTCCCGGCTGAGATCAAGGGTGGTTACTGCCTGTACCAGCTTCGTACCAGCGCTGAGCGCGTGTATAACCAGGGCGATACATTTGATGTATTTGTTGCCTACAACGGCGAGGCCTATGAGCTCAACAAGCATCTACTGATACCAGGCACCACCTTTGTCTACGATGGCCCTGGGGGTGATTTTGAGCCGGATGAGATCCCAGAGGGTGTCACCGCGTATGCTATTCCGATGTCCCAGACCGCCAAGGATCTTGGCTCTTATCGTTCCAAGAATATGGTGGCATTGGGAGCCTTATCGGTTCTTTTTAACATCCCAGAAAACACCCTGATTGAGGTGCTGACCAACAAGTTTAAACCTAAGGGTGAGGATATCCTGGAGTTCAACCTCAAGGCCTTCGCCGAGGGCAAGAAGCTGGCTGCGGAGCACGAGAAGACAGATGCATGGCGGGTTGCTGACGCAACCGAAACCAAGGATGTAATCCTGATTGCCGGTAACGAGGCGGTGGGTCTGGGGGCAATGCTCGGTAAGATTGAATTCTTCTCCGCCTATCCGCTGACACCGGCCACTGAAGTGGCCAAGTATGTCTCCAAGCATATCCCAAAGACCGGCGGTACCCTGATCCAAGCCGAGGATGAGATTGCCTCTATCTCTCAGGTGCTGGGTGCCTCCTATGCCGGCAAGCGCTCCATGACCGCCACCTCCGGTCCGGGGTTGTCACTGATGAGCGAGATGATCGGTATGAGCACTATGGCGGAACTGCCTGCCCTGGTAGTGGACGTGCAGCGTGGCGGTCCATCCACTGGCCTGCCGACCAAGCATGAGCAGTCGGATCTGTTTCTGGCCATTCATGGCGGCCATGGTGATTCACCACGTATCGTACTTTCGGTTGAGGACGTGAATGACTGTGTCAATATGACGGTTCAGGCCCTGAATATAGCAGAGAAATATCAGGCTCCGGTAATTTTGCTGTCAGATGGTTCTCTGGCCTTCTCAACCCAGACCATACCTACCCCAGACCCAGACAGCTTTGAGATAGTCGAGCGTACCCGCTGGGATGGCAAGGGCGAATACCAGCGCTACAAGATGACCGAGGATTTTATTTCACCCATGGCCGATCCCGGCACCCCGGGTGGTATGCACGTAGCTGCCAGTCTGGAGCACTCAGAGTCAGGCGCCCCCAAGTATACTGCTGAGAACCATGAGGCCAATGCGGACAAACGGTTCGGTAAGATCAAGGCGGTTATTGACGAGTATCCGCCAGTTGAGATCGACGGCGACGGTCAGGCGGATATCGGCATCATCGCCTGGGGCAGCACCATTGGTGTAGTGCGCGAGGCGGTAGCACGTCTGCAGGCCGCAGGGGTTAAGGTAAAGGGTTTCTACCCCAAGCTTATGTACCCAATGCCGGTGGAGCAGTATGAGGCCTTTGCTGCCACCTGTAAGAAGATCCTGGTGCCAGAGGTTAACTACCAGGGTCAGCTTTCCCACTTTATTCGGGCTGAGACCTCAATCAAGCCCATCCCATATACCATCTGCGGCGGCCTCCCATTCACCCCCGCTATGATCGTGGACAAGGTTAAGGAGATCAGCTAATGGTTAGTGCAACTTTTAAGCAAGTAGAGATGAAGCCCAAAGAGTACAAGTCAGAGATTAAACCTGTCTGGTGCCCCGGTTGTGGCCACCATGGTGTCCTGGCCAGTGTTTACCGTGCGCTCGCCGAGTTAGGCATACAGCCTTCAGATTTTATAAATATATCCGGTATTGGCTGTTCTTCGAGGCTGCCCTATTTTGTCCAGTCCTACAAGATGCATACCCTGCATGGACGTGCAGGCGCAGTTGCCACAGGCACCCAACTGGCGCGTCCAGACCTGCCGGTTCTGGTTACCGGTGGTGATGGCGATGGCTTCTCCATCGGTGGTGGCCACATGCCACATATGGCGCGCAAGAACGTTAATATGACCTATGTTCTGATGGATAACGGCATCTATGGTCTGACCAAGGGCCAGGTGTCTCCTACCTCACGGCGTGAGATGAAGGCCTACACCACTCCATACGGTGGGGTGGAAGAGCCTCTGAATCCGGTTCTGTATATGCTGACCTATGGCGCCTCCTATGTGGGCCAGGCATTTGCGGGTAACCCGACAATGTGTGCCGAATTGATCAGGGGCGCGATTGAGCACAAGGGTTTCTCGTATGTAAACATCTTCTCCCAGTGTCCGACCTTCAATAAGATCGACACCGCCAAGTTCTACCGTGGTCTGGTAGAAGAGGTTCCAGAGGACCACGATATCTCCGATGTGGAGGCTGCTATGCGTTTGGCTCGTCGTCCAGATGGCAAGGCCCCGGTTGGCCTGCTGTATCGGGATCAGAGAGAGACCCTGGATGAGGCCATGGCCGGGCTGGTCAAGCTGGTTGGCGGTAGCCCAGATTATGATTTGAAGAAGATCGTAGATCAGGCGCGTCCGTAAACAGCAGTACGCCTGATAATATGACAGAGCAGCTGGAGCGGTATACGGATAGGGAGTCCCTCCTGGCTGCTCGTGGTAGTGCCAATGGCCTGGTTAATGCGGATCTTTCGTTTATTGATCTGAACGGTATCGACCTCTCTGGACTGGATCTTGCGGGGGTGGTGCTTACCGGCAGCACACTGCAAGGGACCAACCTGGAGGGGTGTAATCTGCAGTCTATCTTTGTGCAAGATGCAGAGATGGATGGGGCCAACCTGCAGGGGGTAGATCTGCAGCACGGTTTTCTACAGCGGGTGAAGCTGGAGGGCGCCGATTTTAGTGGTGCCGATATGACCGGGGCCAGCCTCATGTTGTGTCAGCTGCAGCGGGCCAGGTTCGTTGCCACCCAACTGGATGGGGCGCAGCTGCAGGCCAGCGACCTGGGAGAGGCTAAATTTATTGATGCCAGCTTGCGAGAGGCGGTGTTGCGGGAGTGTGCACTGGATGCCACCAGGTTTGAGCGCTGTGACCTGCAGGGCGCAGATCTGCGCAAGGCCAGCATTACACGGGCCCATTTTATTGAGGTAGAGGCCGGGGGGGTGCTCTGTTATGGCGTTCCACCCTGGGGGAGTGACGATAGCGGGGAGGGCCGGGGGGAGCAGGCCATGCCCCTATTTGACGGGGAATAGTGCACCCAGGGGCCTTTTTAGCCACTTATTATATGGTAATAGGCGTCTGGCCATGCTGTATACTCGAGCCATTAGGGCGTAGATGAGCATGAGGGGTTGATTTTTTTCTGGTGGCGGTTTTTAATGGCGCCTCCGTATAGATAAGATAATAATGATTTAATAATACAGCCTTGTGATGGGGTGGCGTTGCTGTCCCTCTCAGTTTTTAGATCTGGAGTGAATTGATGAGCGAAGCCAATCTGACATTTCGACGCTACCAAGACGGCGACAATGAGCATTCCGACTGGGATAGCGATGTAGTCAAACGGGGAGAGTCATTCTCCTGCCCTACCTATATTCAGCGCACTCCACCTTGCCAGAATTCCTGCCCATCCGGTCACGATATTCGCGGTTGGCTCTCTATTGTGCGCGGTCTCGATCAGCCGCCTGAGGGTATGGCTTGGCAAGAGTACGCATTCCAGCGTATGACCATGTCTAACCCGTTTCCGTCAATTATGGGTCGAGTCTGCCCCGCGCCTTGTCAGGAGGGTTGTAACCGTAATGATCTGGAAGGGTATGTCGGGATCAACTCGGTTGAGCAGTATATCGGTGACTGGGCGCGCGAGCACAATCTTGCGCTGGCCCCCGCTGGAAAGGATACCGGTAAGAAGGTGGCCATCGTAGGTGGTGGTCCAGCCGGTCTTGCCGCGGCCTATTTTCTCCGCAGACTGGGACATGGCGCCACCATATTTGAAGAGTACAAGGCGCTGGGTGGAATGATGCGCTTTGGTCTCCCTGAGTACCGGGTGCCGCGTGACATATTGGATCAGGAGCTGCAGCGGATCCTGGATTTGGGCGTTGAGGTTAAGCTCAATACTCGGGTAGGCAAAGATGTGGCTGTGGCCGATCTGGAGAAAGAGTACGACGCCATATTCTGGGGTGTGGGCTGTATTAAGGGTAAGCCTCTGCGGATTCCAGGTTTTGAGGCCCCTAACTGTACCGACGGTATGACCTTTCTGCGGGCCTTCAATGACCGCAGCTTGCAATACCTCTCTGGCCGTATCCTGGTTATTGGTGGTGGTGATACCGCCATGGACGTGGTGGCTGCCTCCAAGCGACTGGGTAATGTTGCCGATGTGGACGAGGCAAACCGCCCTGAAAACGTCCTTGCCGGAAAGGTTGCCCATGATGAGGTGGCCAAGAAAGAAGATGCCGACTGCTGGCTGGTATATCGCCGGCCGATCGAGAAGGCCCCCTGTACCAAGCATGAGCTTGAGGCGAGTATCGCTGAAGGGGTAGAGATTCACGACAGCCTGGCGCCAGTAGAGGCAATCCTGGATGATCAGGGCCGTGCGCGGGCGCTCAAGGTGCAGCCAGTGGACTGGTCTTCTGGCGAGATGGTGGAGAGCGGCGAACCGTTCGAGATCGAATGCACCATGATTGTAGGCGCCACCGGCCAGACCGGTGATTTCAGCGGTATTGATGGTATTGGTAACGACTGGAACCAGATCGATGCCGAGAAGAATTTGCAGGTTAAGGGCAAGCCGGGCCACTTTGCCGGTGGTGACACGGTGAATCCTGATCTGCTGACCACCGCCATTGGCCACGCCTCTATTGCGGTTGAGGGGATTGATCAGTATCTGCGTGGCGAGAATGTGGAGGATCGCCCCAAGGTGGATGGACACCTCTTTGACCTAATGCAGGAGCTGGAGCAGAAGGGCCTCTCCCCGGAAAAGTATGACGGTAAGGCAACCTGGGGTACTAGCAGCGCGAAATTTGCTGTGCATAACTTTGAAGATCGTGCCGATGCGGATGTGATTAAGTCAAAGGGCCTGTTCCTGGCGCATTTTGAGCAGGAGCCGGTGAACGAGAGGGCGGACGTGGATATAAATGCCTCTAATGTCCTCGGCAGCATGCTTGAGCGTTTCAACGCCCTATCCGAAGAAGAGGCAATAAACGAGGCCAAGCGTTGTATGAGTTGCGGCCTCTGCTTTGAGTGTGACAACTGTGTGATTTATTGTCCGCAGGATGCCGTCTTCAGGGTCAAGAAGGGCGAGCGTGCCATGGGCCGTTATGTCGATACCGACTACGCCAAGTGTGTTGGTTGCCATATCTGCAAAGATGTCTGTCCGACCGGTTATATTGAGATGGGTTTGGGACAGCACTAACAGCAGATCACCTCGCTACAAGCCAAAAGGCCGCCCCGGGAGAGCTGGGGCGGCCTTTTTCTATTTTGCAGATATGTAATTTATAGGTTGAATCTCCCCCCCAATATAGGCATATAATTAGGCCACCATTCAGAGACAAGGAGCGGGGGAAGATCATGCGCACCATAATGCTGATGAACGCCAAGGGGGGCTGCGGTAAAACCACGCTGGCCACCAATATCGCCACCTGGTATGCAGATGATGGGGCCAAGGTAGCCCTGGCCGATTTCGACCCTCAGGGGAGTTCCCTGGACTGGTTGGAGGCGCGCCGGGATTATGAAGGCGTACCCGAGATTGAGGCTATAGATGCCACCCAGGGCTCAGTTTCACCTGCCCGTGGTACCGAGTATCTGATTATGGATGCGCCCGCCGCAATACACGGCAAGGCGATACACTCCATGCTGCGGCGGGTAGAGAGCCTGATAATCCCGGTTATGCCATCCCCCATCGATATACGCGCCTGTAATCGCTTTTTGGATGAGCTACTGAGCAGTGGGCGGGTCTCTAGTAAGCAGACCAAGATTGCCATCGTGGCCAATCGGGTGCGGGAGAACACCATTATCTACCGTCAGCTCGAGGAGTATCTGGCGGGCCTCAGAATCCCACTGCTGACCCATCTGCGTGAGAGCCAGAACTATATCCGTGCCGCCGAACGTGGGTTGGGGCTATTTGAGCTGGCCCCCTCTATGGTCTGGGCAGACCTGGAGCAATGGGATCCAATCCTGAGTTGGCTCGACAGCGCCAGAAGCCGGCCCAAAAAATAGACGCCGCTTAGGTACTCAAGATATCTAGAGGGCTGGTCACCCCCAGGCCGCCCTTTTTGGTTACATGGGTGTAGATCATGGTGGTCGCTACGTCAGCATGACCTAAAAGCTCCTGCACCGTGCGTATATCTGCCCCTGATTCCAGTAGATGAGTGGCAAAGGAGTGGCGCATGGTATGGCTGGTAACCCGCTTGGTGATACCTGACTTTTCTAAGGCCTTCTTGATGGCCTTTTGTATAGCTGTCTGATGTATATGATGGCGCCTAACCACATCTGAGCGCGGGTCTTGGGCCAGCTTACTGGCTGGGAACAGATACTGCCAGCGCAACTCATTCCTGGCGTTTGGATACTTTCTGGATAGTGCTTCTGGTATATATACAGTCCCAAAACCTGCTTCTGTATCTCTAATATGCTGTTCTTGAACAAACAGAACCTGTCTGTTTAGATGCTTTACCAGCGCGTTTGGCATAGGTACTGATCGGTCCTTTTTGCCCTTGCTCTGTCGCACTATGATATTGCGGTATTCAAAATCCAGATCCATGATTCTAAGCCTGACGCACTCCATCACCCTCATGCCGGTGCCATACATCAAGCGTATCATCAACTCATTCACCCCATAGAGATGAGAGAAAATGGATTTTACCTCTCTAGGGCTCAAGACCGTTGGTATACGTTTGGGCTGCTTGGGTCTTTTAAATGGCCCAATCTCGCCCAAGGGCTGCACCAAAACACGGGCAAAAAAGAATACCAGGGCGTTCAAAGCCAGGGCTTGGGTTGCCCCAGCAACCTTGCGTTTTATGGCTAAATACTCTAAAAAGGATGCAACTTCTGGTTCAGAGCAATCATAAGGAAGTCTTTCGGGATGAAAGCGAAGGAATCGAACAATCCAGCCGAGATAGCTTCTTTCAGTATTGTTGGAATAGTCGGGCAGGCGTATCGCTACAAGGAATTTGCGATAAATGTCCGGGTATTTATTTGCAAGAAAGTTGTTCGAATTTCCAACACACTTATCAATCATCTCATAGCTGCGGGCCACCGATGGATGATCCCTGCCCAGAGACTGTGCACCAGCACTCCACAGATCCCAATCAAAAGATTGGACCCAGGGAAGCCTCAACAGATGGCAAAACAACAGACGCAGGGCATCAACCTTCTGCCGAAACAACCAATCACTAATATGATCATTGCGCCCCAGCTTTTCGAGAAAACGCTGCAGAGACTCAGCGGTTTGCTCCTGCAGACGAACACCTGGATGATCGTCAATAAAGGCCTGAATATGCTTTTGATACCATGGGAGAGACCTTTCAGGCACCCGAAACAGCTTAAGAACCTCAGTATATCGGGCCCAAAACCTGTTAACGGAGGACTTTTGAGGGTGAATTTCCGAATCCATGGAAAAAACCGTCCTTGTTATACTAATATATCACTAGAGAACGAGTATAGAACGATTGGCGGCATAATACAATATCAGTGCCGGCTATATAACACATTATCAGAGCCGGCGTGATAATTAACTGTTATGTGCTATGAAAAGATTAGTTGAAATTATATTTTTGTTGTTTATAGCTCAAGTCTCGTATGCAGAAGAGCATGACGTGGCTTTTGTAATCACATCTGATTGTATTAATTCAGTTGAAGTGCATAAATCCAAATATATCAATGCTTGGGATTTAGCTATTAGTCTAAATACAGAAGCAGCAAACGAGCTCTTTAATTTAAGCAAAAATAATGTAGGTAACATGTTGACGATATATGATGGAAATAACGCTGTAGTAATTAGTGCGGTTGTACGTGAACCATTGCCTTCAGCATTTGTATCATCAGGTATTGAAAGTAAAGAAAAAGCCATAAAGTCAAAAGAATCAATTATGAAATCGTCAGGGAAATGTGGTGTGAAATAAATATGAAGTTGGCACATAACCAGTCGCACCAGAAGGACGCTCGTTTCACTCGCGCCTCTGTGCTCAAACGTTATGCCAATAAGGTAAAAACATGAATGTACAAGAATTCATATCGACAGCTATCACAGAAATTGTCGCCGGTGTTGCGGATGCGCGTGCCGCTGTTAGCGAGTATGGGGCCAGCGCAGGTTCAGACAAAGTTTACGGATTTACGAAAGATCAGAAAATAATCACTGACGCAAATGGACGGCAAGTAACTCTAGTAGAGTTTGATATCGCATTAACACAAGCAGACTCTACTGACACCAAAGGCGGAATTGGTGTCTTTTTAGGTTCAGTAGGCATGGGATCTCAAGGTGCATCCCACGGGGAATCAACTACCCATTCTCGCATCAAGTTTAAAGTGCCAGTTATTTTGCCAGGAGAGGGTCGATAGTGTCTGGCATAACAAGTACATCATGTCGTTCGCTATCGCTCACTGGGTCGCTTCGTTTCACTCCGCGCCCCATATGTAAACGTTAAGTGTAAAAAATCATGGAATTGAGTGAATTCGAGAAAGTAGTATTAGCAGCTTTGATAGAAGGTGACTCTGAAAAAGAAATCATTCTGGCCCAATTGCGTGAGGCGACTGTGCTTGAAAGAGATTACACGGGCGTAGGGCTGTTTACAAAAATTCGAGTTTCTGAAAATTCCCCTTTACTTAGTAAGAGCAATAGATACATTGAAGAAGCCCCAAAAACACATTTAGAACACCCAGAGTTAGAAGCTGGCGCTGGCGTCATACTCTGGTTCGAAGATGGAAAAGTATCAACTTTGGAGTGCTATACATATGATGGAGATTGGCCGAAAGATGAATCTCTTTTCACCATCAGCACTTAACAAGTGTGTCAATTTGACGCATTTACGCTGCGCTCCAATGCGCAAATTACACAGGCGTTATACGCACAAAATATGATGTGGAATCCAATCAACCAACGTTTTTGTGTATTGCTTTGCTTTCTCGCTTCTACCTTGGTTGCGCAGGCTGGGGAATTAACACAATGCAGTTTATTGAGCGAACTCAGCTGCATAAAAACTCCTGCTTGCACCTTGGTGCAAAAAGGAGTCAATGGCTACCAGTGTCGCGGCGCTGTTAGTAAGTGCGAAGTAGATTTTATCCAATATGGGGAAAAACAGATCGAGAGCTGTGAATCAAAACCAGGTTGTAAATATGTCCCTGGTAACTGCTACTGTCCACCAGACGTCCTTTGTAGGTGTGGCGGAGGAAAACCACCGCAATGCGTAGAATAAAATTAGACAATAAACGTATAACCATGCCTTCCACCAGACGCGCAAAAGCGGCGCGCCGGTGAAGGCTACGTTATGTGTAATATGAAAATAGTTATCACAGTATTATTGATGCTCGTCTCATTCACAATTATTGCGGATGAAAATCTGATTATTGGAAAATGGAAGTCAGATGAAGCAAAAACTATTGAGCTTATAAGTGCTTCAAATGAACTGAGCAGTGAAAGGAAGCAAGCTATATTGAAAAATATCAAGTTCGGCCGGTTAGTGCTTGAAATCAACCAAAACCAGATAATCTCCTACTACGATGGGGAGAAAAGCATTTTAGAGTATACAGTACTAGAGTCTCATCCAGGCTCTTTAACAATAAAAGTCTATGAAGATTATTTAAAGAAAAATGTTCGTAAAGTAATTAGGGTGAATGATGGGTATTTATTAATGCCATCTAGTATATCGCCACCTATAGTCGAAGCATTTGTTAAATTACAGTGAATCAACACATAACAATGCCATCAAAATCGACGCTCGTTCCTCGCGCGCTTTATGGCAGACGTTATGTGTAAAAAGGCATGATCAAGATCCTGATCAAAGAAATTAAACAGTCCACGCTACTGCTAGACATTTGCAACGAGCATGATTGCGAAGCCGATGCGGTTGAACTGGATGCCCAATCAAAAAAATGGGTCGAGTCAGTGATGAAGGAAAAGCCTTTCAAGGAGAAAGCCGGAGAACAAAGATATTTGAGAAGATATTTGGGGTCAGTGTAAAAACTCTTTCTTGATAGGGATTTCTGTGCTTTGTATTTTTACACTGACCCCATTTATCTCTGACCCCATTTATCTCCATTTATCTGTGGACTTTAGTTATTATTTAGAGAGAGTGAAAATGTAACAAGAACTTCAAGCGGACACATTCGCTAACGCCCCTGCTCCGCTGAAGATAACGTTAGAATTGTTGCTAATTATAGGAGTAATAAATTGAAAAATATATCGTATCTATTTCTGTTGTGCGCAATTGCTATATCTGTAGGCTGCGTCTCGAATAACAAGACTACTTTTCAACCAGGTTCAGCAGAGCATAAACAGTTCCTAAAAAAACATGAGAGAAATTACGTTGATCTATTGACCCGAGATGTCGGTTATGGGGTTTACTTAGTTAGCATCCCAAATAAAGGCTCGGCCTACGTAACTGTTAAAGAACTTTATTCAAAGTTAGAAAGTTACCCTGTAGGTGTAAAACTATATTCGAAAGGCTCTAAATTAGGAGATGATGATAATGTATTTTTAATAATAGAGGAAAAAGGCACTAAAGTATTAGCGCCCAACCCATCTATTTTCAGTCCGCCAGGAAAAGAAAGCGAGCACAATCAGAATATATATTACGCTTTAAATAGAGCTTCACTATCAAAGCTACTATCTGTAGCTGAAAATCGTCGTAGAAATTTAAGTAAACTCAGCGTTGAAGACCAAAAGATCTACAACAACTATTCATTCCCTACTTCTATTCAGTAGAGAATTCTAACAAACGCATGCACCCGGATAAAATAAAGTTGCGCCGCTTTGCTCTGCAACTTTATTTTTCCGGTGATGCAAAGCGTTAGCATTATAAAAAAGTAAAAAAGGAGAATCCCATGATAGAAGAAACACAACAAAAAAATAGAATGCTGGCCTTAGTACTAGCAATGCTTTTAGGCGTTATTGGCGCTGACAGGTTTTACTTGGGTAAAACTAAATCAGCAATATTCAAAGCAATTACTTTAGGCGGCCTGGGGATATGGTGGTTTATAGATTTCGCCATGTTGGGACTAGATGCATTTTTATATTCCCTCGGTAAAGACACTGGAATGGTTAAAGATGCATCTGGTAATGACCTAAAATATGGCTTTTCACTTTATAGGTATAAAGAAGGAAAGTTCGTACGAGATTGGTGCTAATAATAAATGCTAACCAGTCACACCAGAGGGACGGCGCGTTCCGCGCCGCCCCTGTGTTCAAACGTTATGTGTGAAAAGAGATGCCTCAATACATAAAGTCAGGAAATACCTATCGAATCTCGTATATTACAGGCCCAAAGCATATTATTTTGGGTTTGTTACTTGACGAAGGAAAGATCAATGATGTGGTTATAACTAGCCTGGGTACTGCAGGAACATGCAATCATGGCGCACTTGATCTTGGAAGAATAAAAGAAAGAGTTATTGAGGGAGTTGCAAAGGCAAATGAATCATTTGGCACAACCTATACGGTTAATGAAATCGAGTATGTGGAAAATGATACACCAGATTATAACCTGTATGCGTATTGCGCATTTCTAATAGTGAAAGGATTACATGAAGGTATTGAATTTTCGGTGGCAAATGCAAAGTAAACACATAACAAGGCCAATTCACACGGATTCGCTCAGTCGCTGCACTCCTTCGCTCCCCGGTGATTGGCGGCGTTATGAGTATTTAAATTAAGTCCTTTGCGAAATGAAAGAAAAATATAAATACATGATTAAGGTAATACTCGTTATCTGCATTGTCATAGCTGTTGCTTTCATGTGGTCACTTGCCAAGACAATGATTATCTTGGAGTCAATAGATAATTGGTCATTTGAGAATTTATTATCGCATCACAATATAAGTAAAACGGTAGATTTACTCGTTATTAGCTTTATAATTTATTTTGGGCTTAAGTTACTATCATCAAACAATGACAAAGACTCATAACAAGCCGGTCAAGCACACTCCGCCCCTTCTGGGCTGCGCGGGACCTCGGCTTCGCCTCGGCCCCTTACCGTAAACATTATGTATCAGGGAGACATAGTGCAAAAGTATAAACTGATTCTGGTGCTAACCATTTCAATGCTGTTTAGCCTTGTAGATTCTATGGCATCAACCATTGAGGATAGAAAAGAAGCAATAAAGATAATGGAAACTTATACCCCAAGCGAAGAACAAATTCGAAGGAAAGCGCGATCTGAGTCAATTCTTAAAGCGGAAAAAGTACCGTATATTGAGCATCTTCCTGTTATCGAGTCTGAAACAGAAGCGAATATCCAAGATGAAAACGAAGTAGAGCTTAGGGCTTTATGCTTAGTAGTAGTCGCCGTTAAAGGTGAAGGCCTAGAGCAAGAAGTAATTAATGACCTGGTTTCAAGGTATGGTTTAGCCAAGCACCTAACTCCGAAAGAAAGAGAATTCATAAATGATCCCTCTCCAACTCAACACGATAAAATCCAGTTTGTTTGGCGGTATGAGTCCGCTTGGGTAATGTTATGGGCGCTGGGGTTCATTGAAGAGCTGCCAAGACCAGATCAAATTGCTGATGTCCCTAAGTTAGCTGAAATTGTTCGTAGCAATACTACTGAATCATTTCAAAAGAAAGGCAAGCTACGCAAGCCTTCGGAACTGCTAGATCAAGCTGACCTTATCTACCGCTACCATTGGGCTGTAACAGATGCACGAATCAATGGTCGGGAGTCGCCAGCTGGCTTAGATGGGAGTGTTGTATATGAGCGGCATTACTCTCTTAACTGGCTTATAGGCTATATGGATGAGGAGTGGGATGATATTTCAACTGATACATAACAATGCCATAAACTCGGATCGCAAAAAGCGCCGCTGCGCTCTGCTTTTTGCGCCCGGTTATGGCTGGCGTTAAGTGTAAATATGAAAAGCACAAGGAAGGAAATAGCACAGACATTACTTGGCATCCTATGCACAGTATTTGGCGCATGGACAATAAACTCTTTGTCTTTTGTGTTTTTGGGTGGCAATCAATTCTATGAACACAACTTCACATTCATAAATACAATCATGTTTGGCACTTGGTATTTAGTTGCATCATTCTTGTTAGTAACTGCTTATCCAAATATATCTATACATAGAATGCTATTTATTGGTGTAATTACATCTGCAATTTTAGTGCTTACAACTAAGTACTGGTCTGATCCTAATTTCAGCCTGTTATCTAATTTAATTTTATGGCTAGATGCATATATCCATAATTTAGTAGCTATTCCAATATTTTGGTTAATCGGTGCAAAAGTAAGTAAGGAAGAAAGTGCAAATGCAACAAACACTTAACAAGCCGGTCAAGCTTGCTCCGCCCCTTCGGGGCTGCGCGGGACCTCGGCTTCGCCGCGGCCCCTTACCGTAAACGTTATGCCTAAATAGATAAGGGGCTTCCTAGATGAAATTACTACCAATATTAGTGGCAGGCTTTGCATATTTCGCCTTAGGGGGCATATGGTTCACACCATTGTTTGGAAAGCAATGGGATGCAGCTGTAGGTTTTGACCGCCCTGAAAAGTGGCGACCTGCTGCAATCTATTACATTGGGCCTTTGGGAGGGTGTTTGGTCGCAGCCTTTGCCACCGCGTATCTTGTGCAATTGGTTCAAGCACAATCGTTATCCGATTTCTTGCGTGTTGGGCTTACTGTTGGTCTTGGGTATGGGTTTACGGTCACGGCCGTCAACGCTATTTCACCAAACATGCATAAACCCGGGCTGTATGCAGTTGTTGTCGGCGCATATCATTTAGTCGGACTTACACTATGCTCAGGTGTATTGTATTGGATGTCATGAAAGGCATAACAAGGCCAATTCACTCGGACTCGCTCAGTCGCTGGCGCTCTTCGCTCACCGGTGATTGGCAGCGTTAGAGCTAGTAATAAATAATGGAAAAGATTCCGATAGTAAGAATAATCATAAACACCTTTGTAGTGCCATGGAATAATTTACAATTATTTTCATACGCATTAGCCGTGCCAATATTATTGCTTGTTTGTGTTTGGGGAGTCTGGCATATCACATCACCTACAAATACAGTACTTAACCTAGTGTTTTACTGTTTATACTTTGTTGCCTTTGCGTATCTGGCAATAATTTGTCATCAATTAATCCTTAAAGGAAACGCATCATTACAAGATGTTTTATTGCCCAATGTTTCAGTGCTTCTACGTTTTATAATATTTATGGCCGCTGTTTACCTTTTGGCGATACTTATTGAGTACACAATTATCACTATATATATAAACGTGTTAGATCCCACTATATCAGGTGATCTAACTGATGAAGCATTAAAACAAAAAATGAGTCAGAATTTAGAGTTTGCTCAATATATTGCATATATCCCCTCAATGTACATTTTTGGTAGGCTTTGTCTTGTTTTTCCAGCAACAGCAATAGGCTATAAACCGAGTTTAAAATGGTCGTGGAGGGCAACCAAAAACAATCATTTTCATATTTTTGTCATTGTCGTATTATTTCCCTGGCTATTACAATTATTATTAAATGCAATATATCGTGAAAATTCAACACTAGTGGAACAAGCCTCAATTGCTCTGCTTACGTATATAAGTGCTGCACTAGGAGTTTTTGCAATTTCATTAACTTATAAAGAGCTTTATCGCATTGAACAAGAAAAGCTCTAATCAGGTATTGCAGCGGACAAGCCGCTGAATGCGGCGTTAGAAGGTCTATGATTACAATCTGTCACCCTTATGATGAAATGGAATTATCCTTTTTAATTTGCATATTAAATAGGGAGGAAATTCCACATTTAATAATAGGTCAACATTTCGGTTCTATTATTCCTGGTCTTCAGATTGCGTCTTATAATGAAAGAACAATTCAAGTACCAAAAGAGTTCGAAGAAAGAGCAATTGAAGTAGTTGATGAATTTCGAAATATGGATGTTAGACTCGAACAAACATACGCATTAACATCTAAAATAAGAACCATTATTGAGGCTATTTTCTTCGGTTGGTTTATACCTGGAGGCACTAAAAGACCTTCCAACAAGTAATTCAAACAGACGCCGAAAAGCGGCGCTGTTTAACTCAAACGTTAGGCATATATGACAAAGGAACAAAAAAGCTTAATTAAGTATTGGATATTTGGTGGTAGCATTCTACTTATTGCTATTTGCACAACTATTATTGATATCGAATATCAGCAATTAGCTTTAGTTGGTGTCTCTGCTTGGTTTGGGTTGGTATCGCTGTTCCAGGACTTTTCATATTACAAAGGGTATGGACGTGATAGAAAAATGATTGGTGAATTTATTGAATCACATCCCAATCTTAAATTATATCTTGTAGTTTATTGTATGGTGGTTTTGCCATACATAATCTACACAATGCAAAACAACAGCAATCATTCAGGGCTATTGTACTTTTTAAGTTTTTGCGGACTAATCGGGCCAATTGTTTATATTTCGGAGTTAGAACGTTTTAAATCGATGGGTGATATAAATGCCTAACAATCACATCAAGATCGCCCACTATCGTTCGCTGGGACGCCGCAAAAGCGGCGCCACTTATGTATAACGTTATAAGCAAGAAGGGATATACAATGGCAGATGAAGATACTTCTTTGGCTGAGGTAAATCATGGGTGTCCTGATAATTACTAATAATCGTGTATCAAAACTATGCAATTTAGAATAATACTTCGATCAATTCGCCCATCATTTCTTATATTGGCGCCCGTTTGTGTTTTCCTGGGTTTGAGTACATCGCTCACGGAATCATCGCCGATCAATTACTTTATATTGTTTCTTGTTGTGGTTGGTGCGATTACCGCACATATAAGCATGAATACACTTAATGAATATTATGATTTCAAAAGCGGTCTAGATTTAAAAACAGAAAAAACACCATTTAGTGGCGGTAGCGGCGCATTGCCTAGCTATCCAGATATGGCCAAGGTTGTGTTAACAGTAGGATTGAACTCGCTAATAGTGACTATCATTATCGGGATATACTTAATAATGGAGCGTGGAAGTCTGATCTTGCCTATTGGTTTGGTTGGCGTTGTTCTGATAGTTACTTATACACAATGGATCAACCGCTTTCCCTTATTATGCTTGGTTGCGCCTGGTTTAGGGATTGGGGTTCTCATGGTTGTCGGTACTCATGTGATTATGGCAGGGGAAGATTCTCAGTTATCTTGGCTGGTATCTCTTGTCCCATTCTTTTTAATCAATAACCTTCTTTTGCTAAATCAGTATCCAGACATAAAGGCCGATGCTAGTGTTGGGCGCAATACTTTTCCAATTGCGTTTGGGCTGCAAAAAAGCAACTTGGTTTATGCGCTATTTATGATGGCTGCGTATTCTTTGATCCTGTTATTTATTGCCAAAGGATATATACCAAATCTGAGTGTTATTGCCTTAATACCGATGGTGTTTTCCTTGTTTTCTCTTATTGGGGCAATTAAATATTCATCTAAGATTGGTGATGCTCCAATATATATGGGTGCAAATGTTGCAGCAGCAGTATTAACACCATTACTGCTTGGGATCTCGATAGTAATTGGCTAATAAGGCGCTTCGCTAGCCACAATATGCGCTGCTAACTAGCGTATAGGCTAAAGGGCATATCGCCGCTGCGAGCTTTTAATTGCCTGGATGCGTTGGATCAACGGGTAGTGCGATCAATGGCTCGGGGTCGTCGGCTGCTGTTGAGGGAGTTAGTATTGGGCTTGTCTCCACCACCCCATTAGCCCTAGTGGTAAGCTCAAGGCCTGCCCGGTAGTTGAACATGGCGCCTTCGCTCTCACCCATGCGCTCTAGCAGAATCCCCAGTTCGCGGTACGCCTCAGCCGTTGGCTGGAAGTTGATGCTGTTCTCCAGGTAGCTACGTGCCTTGCCCCAAAGCCTGTTGTGCAGACTCAGCCGCCCCAGGGCCAGTAGCAGTACCGGGTTCCTTTCATGCTGCTCGAGCCATGATTCTGCCTTTCTCAACTGGTTGCTGCCCTCTACCACCATACACTGTCCGTAGAGTTCTATCAGTGGTTCACTCCACTCTTGCTTAATGGCTTTGTATAGCACAGGCTCTGCCAGATCCCAGCGCTGGCGCTGTATCAGGCGGGCGGCATAGTCGGCAATTATCTCTGGTGCTTGGCGCACCTCGGCAGGGACGCCATTCCATACGAGCGGCAGTCGCTCTGGCTCCCGGTCGGCTCGCTCCAGTAGTTTGCGGTAGACCAGAAGTTGTAGTTGTCGCCACTCGGTAGGGTTTAGCACCTCTCTCTTATGCAGCTCTGGCAGCAGGCGCTGTAGCTCGGTCCAATCTTCTAGTTGTAGATAGAGCCCATGTAGTAGTTTAAGCACGGTTGCGTGGTGTGGCGCCAACCCCTGCAAGTGGCGTAGCGTTGCCAGTGCTTGTTCTGTCTGGCCAGATTCTAGCTGTAGCTCTGCCCTGGTCAGCCCTACGGCAATACCGGCCTTGGGCATACTCTTATGGGCCAGCTGTAGATAGCGATCACGCTTGTCACGTTCATTCTGCTGTTGTGCCGCCCTAGCCGCAGCCAGGTAGTTCAGTAGGGGATTGGCCGATTGTTCAACATGGCGGAGCAGGCTCTTTTCGGCCACCCTCCAGTTACCTGCGGCAAGCTCTAGTAAT
Organism: Sedimenticolaceae bacterium; assembly: GCA_050304615.1. Lineage (GTDB taxonomy): Bacteria > Pseudomonadota > Gammaproteobacteria > Chromatiales > Chromatiaceae > CBFDBF01. Next base: position 175,622 of record JBNLDW010000011.1, on the reverse strand, counting down.
CCGGTGGTCAGCTCCCGCTGTGCGCGCCGTTTACCCCTTCTTTGCCACCATCCACTAACACTACCGGGAAAGCCCCACATCCGGGCCAGGGTGCGGAGCAGTAGGTAGAGTAGGGTAAAGGCAACTATGCCCGCGAGCAGCAGTAGCAGCAGACTACCCTCTGCTGTCCAGGGGCCGTAGCTCAGAAGAAAGTAGCCATTCTCCTGTTGTACCAGTGGTATGAAGAAGACCACGGCGGCCAGTAACAGCAGACCAGTAATCAGGATCTTCATGGCTGCGGCTCCTCTTGCCCAGCACTATCATTGGTTTGCCCTAGTAGCAGACGAAGTGAGCCGGATATGTCTGGCAGTTGTGGGGCAATCTCTTCCTGGCGTAGCGCATTGATCTCATCCAGCATGGATTTGACCGCTAATTGATCTTGGTCGAAGTGCTCTTGTAGCCAGCTAGCAGTTCTCTCCAGGCTGTCTGCATACAGCACTTGATCACGTAGCAGTAGTGCAAGTTGTGCCGCCTCTAGCCGGAGCTGCAGGTTCTGCTTTAAAAAATAGAGTTGTTTAGGTGGCAGCAGCACAGGAACCGGGCGATCATGTCGACGGATCACCAGAAGGGAGCGTAGCGCCTCCCATGTATCTTGCAACATGCTGTCCCAGCTAAATGCTCGGTCTGATGCCTCATCAGTCGCGGTTTTTAATTCTGCTACGACAGGCACGGAGGCCATGAGCGGTTTAATGGTTGAGACCTGTTTAGAGAGGGCGGAGATACGCAGAGAAAGGCCTGACAGGTCTATCCGTTTTACCCCACCCAGTGTGGCCAGATTGATCGCAATCTGCTCGCGGACAGGGATCCAGATAGGATCTCCGCTATCACGTAGTTGCGCATCGGCTTCCCGTAGCGCCATGATCGCGGTATCTACATCACCGGCGAAGCGTAGCCGGCGAATAGCAACGCGTAGCAGTGACTCCACCTCAGCCATAAGCGGGAGTGCCTGATTATCCAGCTTTGCTTGGCGTGCTACCTGCTCCTTTAGCTGGGTCATCCCCTCCTCTGTTTTGTTGGCGCGATCATCCGCTGCCGCTAGCAACTGATCGACAGTTTGGAGCTGCTTGTGTTGCGTCGCGATACGTTTTTGTAACTGTTTGGAGAGCTCATCCGATTGTTCCTGTGCCTGTGTAAGCTTTTGCCATAGGATGTAGCCAGTTCCAAGCCCGCCGATAGTGCCGAGCAGGGCCAGCAGGGCGATCACAACTACCCATGTCTGGCTGGACTTGGTGGCAAGCTTCTCATCAGGCTGGGACGACCCTTCAGGGGTACCTGCCTTTACCACGGTGACTTCTATCTCTTCTTCGTTCATTTGCTCTCCCAAACGCCCATGTCTGCTGTCTAGGCAATAGTAACAAAAAAACGCACCTCAGGGGTGGTTGCTGCCGGCCCTCCAGGCGCAGACTGCCGCTACAATTGCCTCATCCCCGGCCTGCTCAGCCAAGATGATCTCACTCCAGCCTAGCGCTGAGGCATGTTGCCGCATACGTTCACTGATTACCACCAAAGGAGTACGGCGTAGTAGCTCACCACCCGGCTCCCCAACTAGCTGTAATAGGTTTTCCAGGATAGCGTTACTGGTGGCGGTGACGATATGAACTTCATCTGGCCAGCGCTGCAGTAGTGGGGTTACATCTACTTGTGGGCACTCTCGGCGATAGACTTCGGCGTATTGCACCGTTGCCCCTCGCTGCTGCAGGGTGTCGCCCAGCAGGGGGCGTCCACCGTTACCGCGCACAATGAGCACCTTTCTCCCCGCCAGCTCCTGTAGCTCTGGCTGTTGCAGCAATGCCTCGCTGTCAAACTGCTCCGGCGGCAGTATGTCTGGGGTAATGCCGTGTGACTCAAGGGCTCGTGCTGTACCAAGCCCAACTGCGGCAACCAGTACCCCGAGAGGTATTCCTTGCCCGGCCAGTAGACGCAGGCCGTAATGTACCGCATTGGGGCTGATGAAGACCACTAAGGCAAAACTTGCGACCTCCTCCAGTAGTGCCGCTGACACCTTTGGTTGTGCCGGGCCGGATATAGTGATGGCAGGCAGAGGTATGGCGCGGCCACCATGGTCAGTTATGCTGGCACACAGGCTTGTGGCCTGCTGCTCAGGTCTAGTGACCAGTACCCCGATGCCGGCCAGATCACAGTGTGGCTGTCTGTTCTGTTGCATCACTAATGCCTATTGTGGAGCAGGCGCCGTACGTCAGGTAGATGGCGGCGACTCACCTCAAGTCGTTGCTCTGTACCGTCCAGTTGAACTAGCGCGATTCCATCTGCATCTTTGCTTAGTCCCATCAGCCGCTTAGTTGCCACCAGGGCGTTACGATGGATCCGCATAAAACGATCACCAAACCGTTCCTCCAGGGATTTCAGAGATTCCTCCAGCAGCACCTCTCCATCTCCATGCTGGGCCAGCACATATTTATGTTCGGCCCGGAAGTAGATGATTTCATCTACCGGGATGCGCCGCAAGGTGCCACGAAAGCTGACGCTGATATATTCAGGTTCTGATTTTTGCTGTAGTTGTTGCAGCACTTGTAGCTGGGGTCGGGTCAGGTTGGATGCCTTGGTCAGGGCCTGTTCCAGCCGCTGGCGCCGAATCGGCTTGAGTAGATAGTCGATCGCATTCTGGTCAAAGGCCTCCAAAGCATATTTATCGTAGGCAGTGGTAAATATGACCGCTGGAGAGAGTGCTAGTTGGGCCAGTTCAGAGGCGGCGGTAAGGCCATCCATACCCGGCATACTTATATCCAGTAGCACCAGATCTGCCGCTAACTGTTCACAGAGCTGTATTGCAGCGGCCCCATTTGACGCCTCTCCAACGCATTTATTAGGGGCGCCGATATCCTCGAGCAGTCTGCGCAGATGGGCCCGAGCCAGCGCTTCATCATCTACGATAAGTATCTTCATCAGTTTATATACTCACTCTCTCCAGGGGTGGGGAAAGAACATGCGTACCTGATATTCCCCATCCACCATACTCATGTTGAGGCCAGCCTCACTGGCAAAGACTGCCTGTAGCCGCTGCCGGATATTCTCTAGCGCCAGGCTGTTGCCCTCGCGGTGACTGGAGCTCTCTTCCGGCGGCAGCGTGTTACGGATGCTCAGGTTTACCTTGAACCGCCGGTAACAACCGACGATATAGATCACCCCGCCATCGGTAGCCGGTTCGATCCCATGATAGACGGCATTCTCCAGTAGCGGTTGTAGCAGCAGGGCCGGCATTACCGCATCTTGGGGTAATCCCTGTAGGTCCCACTCTACCTGCAGGCGGTCCCCCAGCCGCTGGCTCTCAATCTGCAGATAACCACGCGCCAGTGCCAACTCTTCACTCAGGGTGGAGAGGTTGTGGTTGTCGGACAGGTTCGCGCGGAACAGGTCGGATAGGTTGTGCACCACCTCTTCAGCCACCTCTGGATCAGAACGAGTAAGGCTGGCAATGGTGTTCATGCTGTTGAACAGAAAGTGTGGGCGGATACGTGATTGCAGTGCCTGAAAGCGGGCCTGTGATTCGGCTGCAGCCTGGAGACGCCATACGTGCTGGAGATAGAGATAACGTAACACCAGCGCGGCAACGATGGCGCACATGGCCAGGTTGCGCAGGACAAAAAACAGCTGACCACCAGATTGCCATATTGCCCCCAGCAGCAAAACAGTCAGCCAGCTGGTGATTAAAGTTAGCAGCAGCAGTACCCCCCAGGCCGTAAGCCCTACTGTCAAATCGCTCCAGTTGCCACAACGAGAGCGCAGTAGAGAGAGCAGTCCACTCCCGACCAGCGCTATCCACTGGACAAAGAGAGAGTAGAGGCTCAGCTGTAGGATAAATTCTGATGGACTGCCGCTGTCTGCCATGGCCAGCACTATGGCCAGCAGTTCGGCCGTTACCACTACAACAAACACGCTGTTGATGGCGGCAAAATTAGGGAGAAACGGCTGCCTCCCCCCATCCTTAGTTTTGCTGTCTATTGTTGTATTGCTCATCTTTTTCTCACAGCCACGTAATACTGGTATAATCTTGTGCCAATCCAAGCCGCCTCAGGAATAGCGACGATGAGCAGGCAGAAACTCTGGTCTGGCCGTTTCAACGAACCAACTGATGCCTTTGTCGAGGCCTTTACCGCATCAGTTGAGTTTGACCAGCAACTCTATAAGTATGACATCCAAGGCTCCATTGCACATGCTACCATGTTGGCGCAGCAAGGGATCATTAGTGCGGACGAGTGTCAGCAGATAATCTCCGGGCTGCAACAGATCGAGCAGCGCATCGACAGTGGCCAGTTTGAGTGGTCAGTGGAGCTCGAAGATGTACATATGAATATCGAGTCGGCACTGACTGCCGCCATCGGCGATGCTGGTAAAAAACTACATACCGGTCGTTCCCGCAACGACCAGGTTGCCACCGATATCCGCCTTTATCTGCGCACCGAGATCGAGACTATCCGCGGTGAAATCGCCCGCCTGCAACAGGCCCTGCTGGATCTGGCCGAGCAGGAGGCCGCAACCATTATGCCTGGTTTTACCCACCTGCAGACTGCCCAACCGATCACCTTTGGCCATCATTTGATGGCCTGGTTCGAGATGTTACAGCGTGACCGCGAGCGGCTGGCCGACTGTAACCAGCGGCTTAACGTAATGCCCCTTGGCTCTGCCGCCCTGGCCGGAACCACCTATCCGATAGATCGCTCTGCTACCGCGCAACTACTCGGGTTTGATCGCCCCTGTGAAAATTCCCTGGATGGGGTCAGTGACCGTGACTTTATAATAGAGTTTAGCGCAGCGGCAGCCATCATAATGGTGCATCTGTCGCGCTTTTCGGAAGAGCTGATCCTGTGGTCATCCGCTCAGTTTGGTTTTATCGAGCTGTCTGACAGCTTCTGTACCGGCTCGTCGATTATGCCGCAGAAGAAAAACCCGGATGTCCCAGAGTTGATCAGGGGTAAGAGTGGCCGTGTATTTGGCCATTTGATGGCACTGCTGACCTTGATGAAGGGCCAGCCTTTGGCCTACAACAAAGACAACCAGGAGGATAAGGAGCCACTATTTGACAGCGTCAATACCTTGAGAGGATCGCTCAAGGTCTTCGCCGATATGATCCCCGCCATTAGTTGTCGGCGGGAACGTATGCGGGATGCCGCGCTGCAGGGGTTTTCCACTGCCACCGATCTGGCAGACTATCTGGTACGGAAAGGCGTCCCCTTTCGTGATGCCCATGAGATTGTGGGTAGAGCGGTTGCGCTGTGTGTGGAGCGAGGTTGTGACCTAGCGGAGCTGCCATTGACCGAACTGCAGGCCCTGTCTGACCGTATCGGCGAGGACGTGTTCGCGGTGTTGACCCTGGAGGGCTCGGTCGCTGCCCGGGATCATATCGGTGGTACTGCCCCGGCGCAGGTGAGGGCAGCGATTAAACGGGGTTCCACTCTGCTGGGCAAATAGTAAATCGGGTTAAGTTTTGCTCCCCGCTGCCGCTTAATCTCCTTGAATAGACAGTTCAAGGATTACCCATGACAGATAGCAATGAGCTGGAGCTACTTAGAGAGGAGAACCGCCGTCTCAAGAGACAGGTGGAAGAGCTCTCTATCACCGACGAGCTCACCGGTATGAGCAACCGTCGCGCCCTGCAGCGTGCACTTGAAACCCAGGTTACCCGCAGCCGCCGTTATCATAATCCGCTTAGTATTGTGCTGGTAGAGGTCGCCCTTGGTGATCCGTCGGTTGAGCCGGGGGATGAGGTGATCCTAGCGGTGAGCCGTTTTCTCAGTGAAAGATTGCGTTGGGTAGATATGATAGCGCGCTGGGAGGGACGGCAGTTTGTCCTGGTGCTGCCTGAAACCGGCATTGAAGATGGCCAGAGGCTACTGCATAAAATTCGTCAGGGATTCGGTGAATCGGCACTTTCCACACAGTTTAGCGATAGTCACATTCTGCTCTATGTAGGTCTGGCTGAATGGCAAAAGGGGGATGATGCCAGGCTGTTGCTACAGCGGGCAATGGAGGCGCTGGCTGGGGAGAAGGCAGCGGCCACCTAATGGCCAGGGCAATTGATTTTAGTACGGGGATCGGGCGTAAAGAGTTGCGGCTGGTGCAGCGCCGCTTTCGCGGTCTACAGCGTGAGCGTTTGCGCCGAATCTTTGAGGAGCTGAGTCCACGTCAGCAGGAGTACCTCAATCTGCTGCCCCTGTTGTGCCATATCAATCACCCGGCCCTGCCCGGTTTTGCCGGGAGTGAGGCCCCGGCCGGGATACCCGAATTCGCGCCTTCTAAAAAGGTGCTCGAAATCGCGCGTAAATTCAGCAACAGCTTCTCCTATAAAAAACGGGCGCTGCGACGCTACCCCATTCAGGGGGTCTACCTGATGGGAAGCATCGGTAGTATCGCCCACTCCTCCGGCAGCGATCTCGATGTCTGGTTGTGTCACGATAGTACACTACCAGCTGAGCAGGCTGCCGCTCTGCGGGAGAAGGCAAATGCGCTTGAAGTGTGGGGTGGTGCGCTCAATCTGGAGGTGCATATATTCGTTATGGATACGGATGCCTTTCGCAGTGGTGATCGCGAGGCGCTCTCCCATGAAAGTAGTGGTTCGACCCAGAGGCATTTGCTGCTAGAGGAGTTTTATCGTACCGGTATCCTGCTGGCGGGGCGTTACCCTATGTGGTGGCTTGTGCCGCCGGAAGAGGAGGGCAACTACAGCGAATATGTGGCGATGTTGTTGCGTAAGCGTTTTGTCGATGGGCGAGACTGTATCGATTTCGGTGGTCTGGAAGAGGATACCCCGGCGGATGAGTTTTTTGGGGCCGCACACTGGCAGCTCTATAAGGGGATAGAATCACCCTACAAGGCGATGCTCAAGTTGTTGTTGATTGAGGCCTACTCGCGTGATTATCCCTCTATTCGCTGGCTCTGTCAGAGTGCCAAGGAGGCCCTGTATAGTGGCAACCTGAGTATTGATGATCTAGATCCATACCTGCTGCTCTATCGTAGAGTGGAGCAGTATCTTGTGGAGAGAGATCAGTTGGAGCGTCTGGAGCTGGCCCGCCGTTGTTTCTATTTTAAATCGGAGCAGCGCCTTAGCCAGCTAAGCCGGAGTAAAGAGGAGAAGTGGCAGCGGACGCTGTTGTGCTCCCTGACTGAAGAGTGGGGCTGGGACAGGGCCACTCTGATCCTCCAGGATAGCCGGCGGCAATGGAAGATAGACCGGGTGCTGCGGGAGCGGGCCACGCTGGTACGGGAGCTGACTAATGGTTACCGGGTGTTGACCGAATTTTCCCGGGCCTATGCCGCCTCTGGCAAGATCGATCCAGAAGAGCTGAATCTGCTGGGGAGAAAACTCTACACTGCGCTGGAGCGGCAGCCGGGCAAAATCGACAGTATAAATCCAGGGATATCAGAGAGCCTGGCTGAGCCGTATGTATCTCTCCACTTTCAGTACAACAGCTCCGGCGAGGAGTGCTGGCTGCTGTTTCGGGGTGAGGTCAACGTAGATAATGCTGCGGCAGCCAACCCGGTCAAGACAACCAACGGTCTGATAGAGATGCTCTGCTGGATACATTTGAACGGAATTGTCGCTCAGGGGACAGTGGTGGGGCTATACCCGGATGACGTCCCGGTCGGTCCTAGAGAGATCCATGAACTGCTTAATGCCCTGCGCCATCACCACCCCTTTGGCCAGCCACATAGTGTAGGTATGAAGGTGCTCTCACAGCCCGCATACGCGGTCTACTGTACCCTCTTTGTCAATACTGGCATTGATCCCATGGGGCACCTGTCGAAGGTGGGGAAACAGCTTACCAGCAGTCGTAGTAATCCCCTTAGCTTTGGTTCGGCCCGTACCTGTCTGGTGGAGAGTGTAGAGGCGTTGCTGGTGACGAGTTGGGGCGAGGTGCTGATAACCAGACACCTGGGGGTAGATGGGTTGGCGGACTATCTTTGTCACTATCTGCAGATGACTTTGAACATCCGTCCAGGTGAGCAGCCCCCGGAGGTAGAGGCGTATGGCTTCTCTTCCGTTCGGGCAACAACCACCGCGCGGCGGACGGCGCAATTGTGCAACGATATATGCCATAGCTTTGGACCCAGCGGAGAGGGGCCAGACAGTCGCTACATCTATCAAGCTGGCGAAGACCTATACCTAGTGCAGAAGGAGAGTAGGGGGTTTGTTGCGCTGTCACTCCCCTCTGTAGAGGATTTGGTAGAGGAGTTGGGGCGAGCCGGGAACCATTTTCGGCCGTTGGTGGTGGATAGCGATACTCTGCAGGAGACCCTGTTTCCAACCATCTTCCAGCTTAACCAGGAGGGTAAGATCCAGCTATTTTACTACTGCCATCAGAGAGGTCTCTCACTCTACATCATGGATGAGTATGGGGCGCTGTTCCAGCAGGACATCACGGGAAGTAGTGAGCGTCAGATGCTTGATCAGCAGCAGCTGTTTTTCAATGAATTAATGACGCTACGCAGTCTGCGATCTGAACAGTATGATCAGCAGCAGATGTTAGAGCAACCTGAGTACTATCGGATAACGCGGGGCAGAGATGGCATGTGGAAGGCTACCAAGCGGGCCTTGGAGCAGCGCCGCATAGGCAAGGAGTATCTGGATCTTTGCCTGATAAGTGAGGGGTTGGATCTGCACAGCGCGCCCTATATGGTGATGTGTGGTAACCGTGAGTTTATCTCCCTGGAGTATGGCGCGGAGACCTTTCGGGAGGTGGCCCGCTACATCTATAATCAGCGCGATGTCGGTGAGACCTATCCTATCTATCTGACCAGTCTTGAGCTCTCTGGCTCTGCCGCACAACATGGCTGGGCCACTATTGAGCTCCTCAATTTTAAAAAGCGCGTAGAGTCCCGTCTCAACCAGGAACTTGCTGATATATTGGCAGAGGAGTAATCTTTGGTGGCGTTCATTTAACACCGGAGATGATTGTAATGCCCATGTACCGCCGTATTCTGCCCTGGACACTTATACTACTGTTTCTTGCCACTGGCCTGCTCTCTGCGTGTGGGCAGAAGGGCGAGCTCTACCGCTCGGGCGATGGATCTAAGCAGGAAGAGGCGGATCAGCAGAGGTAGCGCACTTCTCCTGCGTATCCCCGGATGGAGCTCGAATTCACCAAGATGCATGGCCTGGGCAACGACTTTGTTGTCATAAACGCCATCGATCAGACGCTGGAGCTTAGCAGCGAACAGTGTCGCCACATCGCGGATCGAAATTTCGGGGTGGGTTGTGACCAGATCCTGCTGGTTGAGCCGGCGCGTGAGGTGGGGATGGATTTCTACTACCGTATCTTTAACGCGGACGGTTCGGAGGTGGAGCAGTGCGGTAATGGTGCCCGCTGTTTCGCCCAGTATGTAAGGTCGCATGGGTTGACCGACAAGGAGGTGATCGATGTCGGTACCCTCGGGGGTAACATCCAGCTACATGTGAGCGGTGATTTGGTGCGGGTCGATATGGGCACCCCGGTGCTGGAGCCGGCAGATATCCCGTTTCAGGCCGAACATCAGGCGGCCAGCTATCCACTGGAGGTGGATGGTAGGGAGTACCAGATCGGTGCCGTCTCTATGGGTAACCCCCACGCTGTCCTCCAGGTTGATTCTGTCGACACTGCCCCGGTCGCCACACTGGGCCCACTAATAGAGAAACATCCCCGTTTTCCACGGCGGGTCAATGTGGGATTTATGCAGCTCTGCTCCCCTGAACATATCCGCCTACGGGTATTTGAGCGGGGAACCGGTGAGACCCTGGCCTGTGGTAGCGGGGCCTGTGGGGCGGTTGTTGTTGGGCAGATTCAGGGACTCCTAGGGCAGCTAGTGCGGGTCTCTCTGCCGGGGGGCGATCTTATGATAGAGTGGGACGGTGGCAGCGGCTCTGTCTGGATGAGCGGCCCGGCCACTACGGTATATGAGGGGAAGATTTCGTTATGAGCCAACAACCAGAAAAGGCCAAATCGACAGAAGATATAGAGCAGACAGTTGCCGCCTACCTGGCATCTAACCCGGATTTCTTCAACCGCAATCCAGAGCTGTTACAGCAACTGGAGATTACTCATCAGAGCCATGGCATCACCTCCCTGGTTGAGCGCCAAGTGAAGAGCCTGCGCGAAAAGGCGACAGAGTATAAGCGGCAGTTGCAAAAGCTGATCGCTGTGGCGCATGAGAACGAGGAGACCAATCAGCGTCTACACAAGCTTACCCTTAGCCTGCTCGATGCGGTCGATTTTGATGAGGCGGTAAGTACTCTGTATGAGACGTTATTCAAAGACTTTGAGGCGGAGGCGGTTGAATTACATCTGCTATCTACTGCCGATAGTGGGGCTCATTCGGGGTTGGACGAGTTTCTTCCGCTCATAGATCATGGCAGATCATGGTGCGGCCAATTGGAGTTGGATCGGCTTGAATACCTGTTTGGCACCAAGGCAGAGAGCATACATTCAACGGCCCTGGTCCCGCTAAGTGGGGTCGGCATATCAGGGGTGCTCGCCATCGGTAGCAGTGACCGCCAGCGCTTCCACTCGCAGATGGGCACTGAATATCTGACCCGCCTGGGAGAGATCATCAGCAAGACCCTGGAGGCGGTGTCGGAACCAGACCTCTGATGAGCGACGCACCACACCTGCAGGGGTGGGTGGACCGATTTTTAGAGCATCTGCGGCATGAGCGCAGGCTTTCACCGCACACCGTAAGCAACTACCGACGTGACCTGCAACGGATCACGGCTTGGTGCATGCAGCAGGGTATTACCGCATGGGGCGAGCTACAGCAGTATCAGCTGCGTCGCTTTGTGGCAGCTCGTCATCGCCACGGGATATCTGGTAAAAGCCTGCAACGCGAACTCTCTGCACTGCGCGGCCTCTACCGCTATCTGCTGCGTGAAGGGGAGGCGGAAAACAGCCCCGCCCAGGGGCTGCGCGCCCCCAAATCCGGGCAGCGACTTCCGGTCACCCTTGACGCAGATCAGCTGGATAGCCTGTTGAGGGACCCTGGTGATGGTCCTCTGGAGCTACGTGATCTGGCGGCCATGGAGCTGTTTTATTCATCCGGACTGCGTCTGGCCGAGCTGGTAGCACTCGACCTGGGGGCTATCGACCTGGAGGGTGACGCCGATCTGGAGGTCACCGGTAAGGGCAATAGGGGCCGTCACGTCCCGGTCGGCCGTAAGGCGCGAGAGGCGATCAAGCGCTGGCTCGCAGTCCGTAGCAGTCTAGCGGCAGCAGAAGAGACGGCGCTGTTTGTCAGCCGGCGGGGTAGACGTATCCATCCCAGAACCCTGCAGCAGCGGCTCCATCGCTGGGCAGTGCTGCATGGCGCCAACCGTGGACTGCACCCGCATATGCTGCGCCACTCCTTTGCCAGCCATCTACTGGAGTCCTCTGGCGACCTGCGAGCGGTACAGGAGCTGCTTGGCCACAGCGATATCAGCACCACGCAGATATACACCCACCTCGATTTTCAGCATCTAGCCCAGGTATACGACGCGGCACATCCGCGGGCGAAGAAAAAGGGCGGCAAAGAGTAGCCGCCGCTTTTCACCTGAGGCGCCACCATGTAGTAGTCTGTTCCCTGAATTTCTAAGGAGGGCTTATCAGTGTTGCACTAGATTCTTGAATCCGATGAAAGATGGGACACCCATGGTTCATTCTTCTATTTCGCTGAAGCTTGATCTGAACCTCCACCAGTTTAACGGAGACTTATAATCAGCGACCCCTGATTGTGATTCGCTTATTCCTGGGACGTGGTTGGTGGTTCTATAGGAAGCCGAATGATAAAGGTCGTTCCTTTATCAATCTCGGTATCAAAGGTTATTGAGCCGCCATGGTGTTTTACGATGGAGTTGTATGTAACTGAAAGACCCTGGCCTGTTCCGCGGCCTACTTGCTTGGTTGTAAAGAACGGATCGAACAGGCGCGAATGTATTTCATTAGGAATGCCGGTACCGCTGTCGGTTATACGAATTTCGACCTGACCATCCATACTGCGTGATGTAATTGTGATCAGCCCCTTCTCGTTAGTCTGCGCATCTAGGGCATCTCCGATGGCGTGAGAAGCGTTTATGATGAGATTGAGCAGTGCCTGATTGATGGCGTTGACGTGGCAGGGTACAAGCGGGAGCTGAGGGTCAAGATTTAGCTTGAGATCAGCTACGTGTTTCCATTCGTTGCGTGCTACTGTCGTTGTATTCTTTATGGCGCGGTTTAGGTCGGCAAGAGTTATCTCTTTTGCCCCGGGATGTGAAAACTCCTTCATTGCTTGTACGATGGTGGTGATACGACTAATGCCATCGAGCGTTTGATCGATAGCTGCTGGGACTTCGCTGGAAAGGTAATCGAGGTCAGCCTCTATTATCGCGCTCTCCGCCGTTGAGATATGATCTTTGGTGAGCTGTTCATTTCTGGCAGCTTCTAACATCTCTGCAAGCGGTGTAAAAGCCTGTCTGTAACCCTCGACCGATTGCTGAATAAAGCGCATGTTATCGCCGATGAATTGTATCGGTGTATTGAGCTCATGGGCGATCCCGGCGGCAAGCTGGCCAATCGCCTCTAGTTTCTGGGCTTGACGTAGCTGGATTTCAACTGCATCCCGCTCGGCTTCTGCTTTTTCTCGCTCAGAGATTTCGCGTCGCATCTGATCATTGGCCCGAGTCAATTCTACGGTGCGTTTTAGTACTCTCTCTTCGAGTTCTTCGTTAAGCCTTCTCAAGGCATCGTACGCCATGATGCTGGTGAGGATATCTCCCAGACGACGGCTGATCTCTAGAAACAGTTTCTTTTCCTCAGTAGTCCATACCCTATTATACGAGCACTGATGCAAACCACATTCCCAGGCATCACCAACCTTGGGAAAGAGGGCGATGGCTAGCTGTGATTTTATTTCATAGGTTTTCCAGACGATGTCTTCCGGATCCAAACCATTGCCAATATAAATTTCGTTTGGGACTGGGTTCTCAAGGAGTTCGTAAAATAGCCCCCGGACCGCTGGCGACATTGGTACATTCATTCCACGGGCACAAGCGCCGGGATACTGAGGTGTCGTACGCTCCATCGCAATCGTGAATTCCGTTGCATCGGGGTCGCAGGGGTTGGCAAGAAACGCCCGGTCGCACTCAAAGATAGAGAGCATGGTGTCGAGAACATCGGTCATCATCTGTTCCAGATTGTCCGTGCCCTGCATGACACGGTTTATCTGGTCCATGCTTTCGAAGAACCAAAGATCTGCAGTAAGTCGATCTTCTGTTCGTCTGTGTCTGTTGGTGATGTTAGATATATTCACGGATTGTTCGATGCTACCTAATGGATGGGGCGAACACGTTTATCAAGAGTATAGTCTGAAAAACTGCCAACATAGATGGGGCGCCCATGATCCTATATATACGTTCCCTACGCTGGAGCGTGTAAGTGGGAACGAGACGATTCAGATCACGGATGTCTCATTCAGATTAAAGCCAACGGCATGTCTGCCGAATAAGGAGAAAGAGCCTAGATATGGATCATCATGACTATATCCATCGATAAACTTAAGCCAACCCAGCTTCCAAGCCCTCCTCAGGGGGCGCTACAGGTTATGCATGCCTGTACCCAGAAAAACTGCGATGCCCAGCTGCTGAGCCAGCTAGTTGTCAAAGATCCAGTTCTGACTGTGGAATTGCTGCGTATCACCAACTCGGCCTATTTCGGCTTTGCCGAAGGTATCTCCTCGGTGGCACACGCCATCACGATCATCGGACAGCATGCACTGCGAAATATGGCGCTCTGTATCGCTATGAAAGAGGCGTTAGGGCCTGAACAGTTGCCCGCCTTCCCCGTGGTTGAGTTCTGGGAGGGTTCCCTGCGTCGCGCTGTCTGTGCCAGGCAGCTCGCAGAACTGGTGAGTGTTGATGGCGACATCGGTTTTACTACCGGGCTGCTACAGGATTTTGGATTGCTGGTGATGTTCTATCTCCACCAGAATAGGATCAGTGAATGGCCGCAGCTTGCGCAGCTTGGACCAAAGGAGCGGTGTGCGTTGGAGTTGCAACTTTTTGGTACTACTCATGATCGAGTTGGTCAAATTGTAGCCAATAATTGGCAACTGCCAGATGAGTTGCGGATAGCCATTGGTCACCATCATGATCAGCCGCCTGAGGATGCCCCAGAACTAGCCAAGAAGACTTGCAGACTGGCCCGATGTGCTGATTTGATGGCAGCAGTCTTTACCGACGAAAACACTCGTGAGGCAATCCGGCGCTGTCGCGAGGTGTTGGCAGAGGAACATGGCATTGATACAGCACAGGCAGACAAACTGTTGGACAATGTCTCTGGGCAGATCCACGGTGCTGCCAGTGCGTTCGGTATTGAGGTGGGCGAACAGCCGTCTTTCGATGACCTGATTCACAAGGCCAATTTGCGTCTTGCTGAGGATAATCTGACCTTCCAGGAGATGACTTTGCACCTGGAGCATGCACTGGATGAGCGCGACCGCAAGGCGGCCGCCCTTAATCGGGAGTTGGGGCTAGCGCGCGAGGTGCAGCGTAGCCTGCTACCGAGTGAAAAGGCCAACCAGTATGGACTGGTAGGCGTCAATGTCGCCGCCAAGGAGGTTTCTGGCGATTTCTACGATTTTTTCACCCTGCGCACTGGCAAGGTCGCCTTCTGTATTGCCGATGTTGCCGGCAAGGGCATGAATGCGGCCATGCTAATGGCCAAGACCAGTAGCCTTTTTCACTGTCTGGGTAAAAGTATCCACGATCCCGCTAAACTGCTTGCCATGCTCAACAACGAGATCGTAGAAACCTCCATCCGCGGTATGTTTGTCACCATGATTGCCGGTATTTTCGACCCAGTGAGCCGGGAGGTCGTCATGTCTAATGCCGGCCATCAGCCTGCCGTCAAGATGCATGGCGTCATGCTGGCCGGGGAGTACCCAGCAACCGCGCCACCGCTTGGCATCGTTCCGCAGATAGAATTCACCAGCACTCGGTTCAAGCTAGGTAAAAGCAACACCCTATATCTATTCACAGACGGGCTCACTGAGGCGAAGATAAGTGCTACCGAACGCCTGGAGAGAGGGGGGGTGCTGAAACTGCTCTGTAAATATGACGAAAAAACACCAACAGAGCGTCTGCAGCGGATCGTTGGCGAAGTCCGCAAGGGGCAGAGTGAGATCGTGGATGACATTACCATCCTGATGATAGAGCTGGATCGGAAGGCTCCAGAAATCACGGCGAAGCCAGGTGATCCCTCCGAAAACAGTCTTGGCATAGCGCAGGTGGGCAAAAAGGGGACGTAGTAATAGACCGTTTGTAACCAGAAAGAGATCCTCCCGGCCATTCATCCTGATCTATACTTGCTTCAATTTCCAGCATCTGGCTCAGGTGTATGGCGCTATATACCTAGGTAAAAAAACCAGGGGGGTCTCAGGATAGCCCTTAGCATCGCACGGCCAACTCTTATACAATAGGCGGTTCTATCAGGCTGGGAACTACTGCTATGAAACCTCTCAAGGGCACCACAATTCTCTCGGTACAGCGTAACGGCAAGGTGGTGATTGGCGGCGATGGCCAGGTATCCATGGGCAACACCGTTATGAAGGGCAATGCCCGCAAGGTGCGGCGTCTGTATAAAGATCGGGTGCTGGCAGGCTTTGCCGGGGCCACTGCTGATGCCTTCACCCTGTTTGAGCGGTTTGAGGCGAAGCTGGAGAAACATCACGGTCACCTTACTCGCTCGGCCGTAGAGTTGGCCAAGGATTGGCGTACCGACCGGATGCTACGGCGACTGGAGGCGTTATTATGCGTGGCCGATGCCAGCGCCTCGCTGATCATTACCGGTACCGGTGATGTCATTGAGCCGGAGCATGGGCTTATGGCCATCGGGTCAGGTGGGCCCTATGCCCAGGCAGCCGCCCTGGCGTTGCTGCAGAGCACCGAACTTGGGGCCCGTGAGATTGTCGAACAGAGTCTTGGTATAGCCGCCGATATTTGCGTCTTTACCAACCGTAATCTGGTGATTGAAGAGTTGGAGATCGGAGGCTGATCAGCCCCCGGCCAGAGTAGAGCAGGCAGGAGAGAGATGTCAGACATTACCCCACAAGAGATTGTCCGCGAGCTGGATAAGCATATCATCGGACAAGATGATGCCAAGCGGGCAGTCGCTATTGCCATGCGTAACCGCTGGCGTCGCACCCAGGTTGCGCCGGAGTTGCGCAATGAGATAACGCCGAAAAACATCCTGATGATCGGCCCTACTGGGGTTGGCAAGACAGAGATAGCACGCCGTTTGGCCCGGCTGGCCGACGCCCCGTTCATAAAGGTGGAGGCGACAAAGTTCACTGAAGTTGGTTATGTCGGACGCGATGTTGAGTCGATCGTCCGCGATCTTGCAGATTGCGCCATGAAAATGGTACGCGAACAGGAGCTGATAAAGGTACAGGATAAGGCGGCTGAGGCGGCCGAAGAGCGGGTCTTGGATGTACTCCTGCCGCAACCTACCACCACCAGCTGGGAGGAGGATAGCAGCCCGAGAGAGGGAGGTTCGTCTACCAGAGAGAAGTTCCGCCAGAGGATACGAAGTGGCGAGATGGATGATAAGGAGATCGAGATCGAGACCTCGGTCGCCCAGATCGGGGTGGAGATAATGGCGCCTCCCGGCATGGAGGAGATGACCAGCCAGCTGCAGGGGCTGTTTCAGGATATGGGCAGCAACCGTACCCGCAGCCGTAAGCTGAAGATCAAGGACGCCCTCAAGATCCTGCAGGATGAAGAGGCGGCTAAGCGGGTCAATGACGAAGATATGAAACTGCGCGCCCTCGAAATGGTGGAGCAGAGCGGGATCGTATTTCTGGATGAGCTGGACAAGGTGGCAAGCCGTTCCGAATACGGCGGGCCGGATGTCTCCCGCGAGGGGGTGCAGCGTGACCTGCTGCCACTGGTCGAGGGGTGTACCGTATCTACTAGGCAGGGGATGGTAAAGACCGACCACATTCTGTTTATCGCCTCTGGGGCTTTCCATCTGGCTAAACCGTCCGATCTTATCCCGGAGCTACAGGGGCGGCTACCTATCAGGGTAGAGTTGAATGCGCTAACCACAGAGGACTTTGTGCGCATCCTGACCGAACCGGATGCCTCCCTAACCGACCAGTATAAGGCGTTGCTGGCGACCGAGGGGGTAACCCTGGAGTTTACCGAGACTGGGCTGCGGCGGATTGCCGAGATCGCCTGGCAGGTGAATGAGAGCACCGAGAATATTGGGGCGCGCCGCCTGCATACTGTAATGGAGCGGCTATTGGAGGAGGTCTCCTTTGGGGCCTCAGAGCAGTCAGGTAGCCCGGTTATCCTAGACGCGGAGTATGTGGACAAACACCTCTCCGCACTGGCCGCTAACGACGACCTTAGCCGGTTTATTCTGTAATTTCAGGAGTCACTATTGTGTCAACACCAATCCCTACCGAATTAAACCTGCACCGCCACTCCAGGGTGTTGGAGATCTCATTTGACGATGGTTCCAGCTTCAATCTGCCGTGTGAATACCTGCGGGTGTTCTCCCCCTCGGCCGAAGTACAGGGCCACGGCCCAGGGCAGGAGGTGTTGCAGGTGGGAAAAGAGGATGTGGCCATTGAGCAGATCACCCCGGTGGGCAACTATGCGGTATGCCTCCATTTTGATGATGGCCACAACACTGGCATCTACTCCTGGGATACACTCTATATACTTGGTCGGGATCACGACAAGAACTGGCAGGGCTATCTGGCCCGCCTCAAGGCTGCTGGTCACCAGCGGCAGGATGCAAATTGATGAGCGACAAGGAGACCACCCATTTTGGTTATGAAGAGGTAGCCGTCGAGGAGAAGGCCGGGCGGGTACGGCAGGTGTTTGATTCGGTGGCAACCAGATATGACCTGATGAATGATCTGATGTCATTTGGCATCCATCGGTTGTGGAAGCGTTTTGCCGTGGAGCTTGCGGCTATCCGTCCAGGCCAGAGGGTGCTTGATCTGGCCTCAGGCACCGGTGATCTAGCGGCCCGCTTCGCTGAATTGGTGGGGGCGGATGGGGTTGTCGTGATGACCGACATCAATACCTCTATGCTGGCGCAGGGGCGTAGCCGGATGGTGGATCAAGGGCTACTGGGTAATATTCGGTATGCCCAGGTGAATGCAGAGCATATCCCCTTTCCCGACAACTGGTTCAACTGTGTCACCATCGGTTTTGGCCTGCGCAATGTCACCGATAAGCAGCAGGCGTTGAGTGAGATGTTCCGGGTGCTAAAGCCTGGAGGCCGTGCCCTGATCCTGGAGTTCTCCCAGCCCCAGGGGAAGCCGCTACAGGCGGCGTATGACCTATACTCCTTCAAGGTTCTGCCCATACTGGGCAAATTGGTTACAGATGATGCAGACAGCTACCAATATCTGGCAGAGTCAATCCGTATGCACCCAGATCAGGAGACCCTGCGGGGGATGATGGAGCAGGCCGGGTTTGAGCGGTGTGATTACCACAATCTGACCGGCGGAGTAGTTGCGGTTCATCGTGGGTTTAAATTATGAGTGACACCGAGTTTAACCTTTCTGGTCTGGAGGAGGCGCTAAGGCGTCATCTCCCACAATACGCTGGTAGTATAATCACCGACGATCTGATTCGGGTGGTACGGGCCGGAGCCAGTTGGGGCGAACATGTTAAGCAGACGCTGCAACAGGAGTTATACGAGTGTCTGCAGCAGGATATGCATCTGCTACCAAGTAGAGAGCAGGTACAGCAGTTTATTCAACAGGTGGGAGAGTTGCAGCACGAGGTGGAGCGCATAGAACAGCGGATTGACCAGTTACTACAGGGGGATAATAAGTAGTGATCCGTCCAGTTGAGGCGCTACGGCTGCTGCACATAAATTGGGTCCTCCTGCGGCATGGGTTGGATGAGGTGATACTCGCGACCCACCTGTTCCGGCCTCTACGTTTTATCCTCTATATATCACCCTGGTACTGGTGGCGACGCAATCGTCTGCCATCCTACCCGGTACGTATCCGGCTTGCGCTGGAGGACCTGGGGCCGATCTTTATAAAATTTGGCCAGATCCTCTCCACCCGGCGTGACCTGCTACCAGATGATATTGCCGCAGAACTGGCCAAGCTACAGGATGCCGTGCCCCCATTCCCCGGAGAGCAGGCCAGGGCGCAGATTGAGGCCTCCTTTGGGCACCCTATTGAGCAGATGTTGGATGACTTTGAGGAGACCCCCCTTGCCTCCGCCTCTATCGCACAGGTCCATGCCGCCAGGCTAAAAAATGGCAAAGAGGTGGTGGTGAAGGTGCTGCGCCCCGGAATTGAGGGGGTGATCAGGCGGGATATTGGACTGCTCTATATCATTGCCGGACTGGCCAACCGTTACTGGAGGGATGGTCGTCGCCTGCGTCCGCTGGAGGTGGTTGCGGATTACGAAAGGACCATCCTCAAGGAGCTGGATCTAAAGCTGGAGGCGGCCAATGCGGCGCAGCTGCGGCGCAACTGGGAGGGGAGTGAGCTCCTGTTCATACCGGAGATCTACTGGGAGCTGACTCATAAGGATGTGTTGGTTATGGAGCGGATCTACGGTACCCAGGTGAGCGATATCGCCGCCCTCAAGTCCCAGGGGATCAGTATGCGCCAGCTGGGGGAGCAGGGTGTGGAGATCTTTTTTACTCAGGTGTTTCGAGATAATTTTTTCCATGCCGACATGCATCCCGGTAATATCTTTGTCGAACCGAGTGGCCGTTATATCGCCGTGGATTTCGGCATCGTCGGCTCTCTGACCACCGCCGATCAGCGCTATCTGGCGGAGAACCTACTGGCCTTTTTTAACCGCGACTATCATAGGGTGGCAGAGCTCCACCTGGAGTCAGAGTGGGTACCATCCGGCACTAGAGTAGATGAGTTTGAGTCGGCGATCCGGGCCGTCTGCGAGCCGATATTTAACAAGCCGCTGCAGGAGATATCCTTCGGCCACTTTCTGCTCAACCTGTTTCAGACCGCCCGCCGCTTCGATATGGAGGTGCAGCCGCAGTTGATTCTGCTGCAGAAGACGCTGCTCTATATTGAGGGGCTGGGGCGGCAGCTCTATCCCGAGTTGGATCTCTGGTCGACGGCCAAGCCTTTTTTAGAGCGCTGGATGGAAGAGCAGGTTGGCCCCAAGGCCTTCGCCCGCAAGCTGCGTAAAAATCTCCCGACTATTGCAGAGTATGCCGCCGATGTACCCATCCTGCTGCATCAGGCACTGCGCGATGCGACCGAGGGGCGCCTGGAGGTGGAGTGGAAATCTGCCGAATTGGCCCAGTTGCGTAACGAGTTGCAGGCTGGTCAACGCCGGAGCAGCGCTGTAATCAGTGGCGCCGCTATGCTCATTTCAGGCGCTCTGTTGCTTACTCTTGGCCCTAGCATCCTGCTGCCGGCCAACGTTACCACCATCGCCGGGATGTTCCTCGGTCTGGGCGGTATCTTTATCCTGCTAAAGGTCTGGTTGCAGGGGTGAGCTGCGCCTAGTCGATCCCCAGGCTATCCCAGATCTCATCGATACGCTGCTTTACTGTTGCATCCATCTGGATAGGGCGTCCCCATTCGCGTGCGGTCTCCCCCGGCCATTTATTGGTGGCGTCAAAGCCGATCTTGGAGCCCAACCCGGATATCGGGGAGGCGAAGTCGAGGTAGTCGATCGGGCTGTTCTCTATGATTGTGCTGTCGCGGGCCGGATCCATACGAGTGGTGATGGCCCAGATGACATCGTTCCAATCTCGCACGTTAATATCACTGTCGACGACGATCACGAATTTTGTGTACATAAACTGCCGTAGAAACGACCAGATGCCGAGCATTACCCGCTTGGCGTGGCCCGGGTATTGTTTGTCTATACTGATCACGGCCAGCCGATAGGAGCACCCTTCTGGCGGCAGGTAGAAGTCGCTGATCTCAGGAAACTGCCGCTGGAGGATGGGAACAAACAGCTCATTGAGGGCGGCCCCCAGGATGGCCGGCTCATCTGGCGGCCTGCCGGTATAGGTGCTGTGGTAGATGGGGTCGCGTCGGTGGGTTATGCGGTCTATGGTGAAGAGGGGGAATTCAGCCACCTCATTGTAGTAGCCGGTGTGGTCACCAAATGGCCCTTCTGCGGCCATCTGCCCTGGATGGATGTGGCCCTCCAGTACAAATTCGGCACTCGCCGGCACTTGGAGGCCGGAGCCTATGCAGTTGGTCACCTCGCTCTTGCTGCCACGGAGCAGGCCAGCGAAGGCGTATTCCGACAGGGTGTCAGGGATTGGGGTGACGGCGGCCAGCATGGTGGCCGGATCAGCTCCTAGGGCCACGGCCACTGGAAATGGTTCACCCGGGTGTTGCTGTTGCCACTGCTGAAAGTCGAGGGCGCCACCACGGTGGTCAAGCCAGCGCATGATCACCTGGTTTTTGCCACTCACCTGCATCCGGTAGATGCCAAGGTTGGTACGTGGCTTCTCTGGTCCCTTGGTGATCACCAGTCCCCAGGTGATGAGTGGGGCCACATCCCCCGGCCAGCAGGTCTGTATCGGCAGTGTCGCCAGATCTACCGCATCGCCCTCCAACACGACCTCCTGACAGGGGCCGTTTTTCCGCTCTTTGGGGGCCATGTCGAGCACTTTTTTGTAGAGGGGCAGTTTCTCCCAGGCATCACGCATTCCCTTGGGTGGTTCCGGCTCTTTGAGTGCGGCCAGCAGTAGTCCCACCTCGCGTAACTTATCCGCCGATTCTGCGCCCATCCCCATGGCTACTCTATGCTGGGTGCCAAATAGGTTGGCCAGGAGTGGATGTTCTGACCCCTTTACCCGCTCAAACAGCAAGGCAGGGCCGTTTGCCTTTAAGGTGCGATCACATATCTCGGTAATTTCCAGATATGGATCTACCTCAGCCACGACCCGCTTCAACTCGCCTTGCGCCTCCAGCTGTGCAATGAAATCCCGAAGATCTTTGTATTCCATGGTTAGTCGTAGTCCGGCTCAGAGGTTACCAGATTAAATTCTAAACCCGCCATAACGTTTGCGTACACGGTAGTTGATAAAGGCAACGCCTCCAAGGAAGCCGCCTAGCAGGACTAGCAACATGGCCAACAGATTTCTGAGTGAAAACAGAGAGCCGTTGCCATTATTTGTCTGTATCTCCTCCATAGGGGCATTGAGCAGGTCTGCCGCAGTCTTGATCCGTTGCTGTAGCAGCTGGGCTTGCCTGCGTACACGGGCACCTTCAGACTCCCTTACTGTAGCTGCATTTAGCTCCTCTTTTGCTGTTGTTATCTCTCTGTTTAGTTCGAGGATTTTTGCCTGTGCCAACTTCTCTTGGGCAGCATCTCGGCTCAGTTTCTTCAGATGATCCTGCAGCATCTGAACCTCCTCCTGGCTTGCAGTTGCAGCCTTGCGTGAGTTGGCAAGATCCCTCTCCAGTCTGGTGATCTGTATCCTGGCGGCATCTGTTTCACTCCCGGTCTGAAGCAGCGTGGTCTCCTCACGGGCGGTCTGTGCCTCCTGCCTGGCACTGCTTAGGGCCTTCTCTTGGGCCTCAATCTTCCGCTGGTTAGCGGCCAGCTCGATGCGCAGTTTTTCAATTTCACTCTCTGCCAGCCCCAGTTTTGTGGTAGTTGCCTCCAGCTCTTGCTTGAACTTACTGTTGCCCTCGCTGCTGGCGGCGGCGGGGGTGATGCCCTTTAGCTTCTCTTCGGCCTGTTGCAGCTTTTGTTTCAACTCACCGGCCTTGGCCTGTAGCTCCAGAAGTTGGGCCTTGGCTGGCTTCTCGGCGGTGATATAGGTCGATTTTATCCAGCCCTCGGTGCCATCACCAAGTCGTACCAAGCTATAACTGCCATCTGTCTTTAGTATGTCCAGAGGGGTTCCGCTGGGGATCACCTTTAGCGGTTTGGTGTTGTTGTCCGCGGTCTCATAAAGACCAACCAACAGCTTGTCGGTAATATGGGCGGCCTGGAGGGAAGTGGCGGTAAGTAGCAACAGGGTAAACAGTGTTTTCAGCATGGCTATGATTGGCATCCGGTAGTGGTGATCCCGCTATGGCGGAGCAAGGCTTCGATTTTAGGCTTTCGACCACGAAAGGCGATGAATAGCTCCATGGCATCCCTGGCCCCGCCCATCTCTAGGACATTATGCAGGAAGGAGCGGCCAGTTTCCTCATTAAAAATGCCCTGCTCTTCAAATAGTGAGAAGGCGTCCGCAGATAGTAGCTCTGCCCATTTGTAGCTGTAGTAGCCGGCGGTGTAACCACCGGCGAAGATATGGGAGAAGCCGTGAGCGAAGCGGTTGAACTGGGGAGGTCGGATAACCGCAACCTGCTTCCGTACCTGCTCCAGGATTTGGTAGATACGCCCTCCTTGGGCCGGGTCGTATTCTCGGTGGAGGCGAAAGTCGAAGATGGAGAACTCCAGCTGCCGCACCATCTGCATGGCTGACTGGAAATTACGAGCTGCCTGCATCCGCTGGTAGAGCTGCTCTGGGAGAGGCTCTCCCGTCTCCCAGTGGCCGGAGATCAATTGTAGCGCCGGTTGCTGCCAGCACCAGTTCTCCAGAAACTGGGAGGGTAGTTCCACCGCATCCCACGCCACGCCATTAATGCCGGAGACGGCCGGATAGTCGATGCGGGTTAGCATGTGGTGCAGGCCGTGGCCAAACTCATGGAACAGGGTTAGCACCTCTTCGTGGCTGAAGAGGGCTGGCCTCTCCTTTAGCGGGGAGGAGAAGTTGCAGTTGAGATAGGCCACCGGGATCTGGGTATGCCCAGCGCTAACCATGCGGGAGGCGCAATCGTCCATCCAGGCGCCTCCCCGTTTGTGCGGACGGGCGTAGAGATCGAGATAAAACTGGCCACGGATCTCTCCGGCCTGGTCCAGGATCTCAAAAAAGCGCACCGTTGGGTGCCAGCTATCTACCCCCTCGATCTCCCGTATCTCGATTCCAAACAGCCGCTGCACGGTGGCGAACATGCCGGGGATGACGCGGGTCTCAGGGAAATATGGTTTCAACTCTTCCTGGGTGATGGCATAGCGCTGCTGCCGCAGCTTCTCAGAGTAGTAGCCGATATCCCATGCCTCAAGCTGCGATATGTCATACTCGGTTGCGGCAAATTCCTGTAGTTCAGCCAGCTCTAGCGAGGCCTGGGGGTGTGCCCGCTCGGCCAGATTGAGTAGAAACTCCATTACCGCATCGCAGGATGGGGCCATCTTTTTGGCCAGGGAACGTTCGGCATAGTTTTCAAATCCAAGTAGCTGCGCCGCCTCGTGTCGCAGCCGCAGGAGCTGCTCCATCACCTCGCTGTTGTCCCACTGTCCGGCGTGGGGGCCGTTATCTGAGGCGCGGGTGACGAAGGCCGTATACATCTCCTGACGCAGGTCCCGATTGTCGCAGTAGGTCATTACTGGCAGGTAAGAGGGGAATTCCAGGGTAAGCAGCCACCCCTCTTCTCCCCTCTGCTCGGCGGTCTGGCTGGCCTGGTCAAGAGCAGACTGGGGTAGTCCGGCCAGTTCAGAGGCATCCTTGATCAGTTTGCTCCACGCATGGGTGGCATCCAGCAGATTTTCTTCAAACTTGCTGGTCAGGCTGGATAGCTCCTGGTTTATCTCCTTGTAGCGCTGTTTATTCTCTGCCGCCAGATCCACCCCTGAGAGGTGGAAGTCGAGTAGGGCGTTGCTGAGCGATTTTTGCTGTGCCTCATCCAGTTCATCTGCATTTGCGGCAACCTCCCGATAGGCCTCGAACAGCTGTTCGTTCTGGCCCATCTCGGTGTTGTATGCGCTCAACTTTGGCAGGCAGGCATTGTAGGCCAGTCGCAGCTCTTCGCTATTGACCACGGCATTCATGTGGCTGACTGGTGACCAGCTGCGCGCCAGACGATCGGCGGCGATCTCTAGTGGTTCCACCAGCCCCTGCCAGCTGTACGGCGGCCCCTGCTCTAGTAGCCGTTCAGTCAATGCCCGGTTATCTGCCAATATCTGGTCAATGGCAGGCTCTACATGCTCCGGCCTGATTTTGGAGAAGGGCGGCAGCCCTTGAAAGTCCAGCAGGGGATTTTGCATTCTTTAGAGATTCTCTGATTCTATGTATAAAAACGGCTATTTTGCCACGATTTGTTTACGAGGGAGAAGTACGGTCCGGTTCGGCGGACGGGGACCCCTTAATCTGTCTCTTGTCCCTCTCCGGTGTTGAACTCCAACGGCTTTGCTGGTTGGAAGCCAAACAGGCGGGCGATAATCTTGTTAGGGCAGCGCTCAATCCGTGCGTTGTTAAGTTTGACGCCCTCATTATAGAACTCACGACGCAGGGCTATGCTGCCCTCCAGCTCCGAGATATCTGACTGCAGCTGCCGGAATGTCTCATTGGCCATCAGTTCGGGGTAGCCCGCAGCAACTTCGTACAGGTTGTTCAATCCCAGACGGAGCTGTCCCTCTGCTATTCCTAGTGCTGCTATATCATACTGCTCTGAGGCGGTGGAGACGGCGGCCCGCGCCTGCATCACCTGCTCCAGGGTCTCCTGCTCATACAGCATATAGTGTTTACAGCTCTCAACCAGTTTGGGCAGCTCAGCGTGGCGTTGTTTTAGCATTGCATCGACATGGGCCCATGCCTGGGATATGTTTTGTTGTTGCTTGGACATCTTGCCGTTTAGAACGACGACATAGCCGAGAATGACTACGATGGCGCCGAGAATAATAAAAGTGCTGATCTCCATGGGCAAACTCCGCTAGACTGGTTGCCTGCGGAGTATAGCATTTGGGGACAGGCGGTATCGGAATAACGGTACCATGGCAGACCAAGGGTTTTTATATGAACAATATTCGACCATTTCAGCAGCTGCAACCAGATATCGATACTACAGCCTGGGTCGACCCCAGCGCCGTAGTTATAGGTGATGTGGAGATCGCGGCCGAGGCATCTATCTGGCCGCTATGTGTCGTGCGGGGTGATATCCACTCCATCAAGATCGGCCCGCGTAGCAATATCCAGGATGGCAGTGTCGTCCATGTGACCCACGATAGCCGATTTAATCCAGGAGGCTATCCAGTAGTGGTTGGCAGTGATGTGACCGTGGGCCATAAGGTGATGCTGCATGGTTGTAGCATCGGTGACCGCTGTCTGATCGGGATGGGCTCGGTGGTGGGCGATGGTGCGGTGATCGAGTCGCAGGTGATCCTGGGGGCGGGCAGCCTGGTTCCAGGCGGCAAGTTGCTCGAAGGGGGATATCTCTGGTTCGGCTCCCCGGTACGCAAGGTGCGGCCACTTACAGCCAAAGAGCTGGAGTTTCTCGACTACTCCGCCGGTAACTACGTCAAGTTGGCACAGCAGTATCGGCAGATGTCCTAACCAGCGTCAGGGCGTAACATTTGGATAACCGGCCCGCTCTTAGGGCGCAGGCCACGCCACAGTAGAAATGCCTCTGCCGCCTGTTCCACCAGCATACCGAGGCCATCCAGTGCGGCCGCTGCCCCCTGTGCCTGGCCCCAACGCACGAAGGCAGTGGGGAGATCCCCATACAGCATATCGTAGGTCCAGCCACCGGCTTTGAGAATGTTACTAGGCAGTTGCGGTACCTTGCCATCCAGTCCGGCCGAAGTGGCGTTGATTATAAGGTCGAACTGCCGCCCCTCTAGGTCATCCAGTCCACACCCTTCTACTTGGCCTATGGAGCTGCCGGTGGCAGCCAGTGCGACGGCCTTGGAGGCGGTGCGGTTGGCGATCACCAGTTGTTCAGGTCTGCTCTCCAACAGGGGGCGCAGTACCCCGCGTGAGGCACCACCAGCTCCCAGCAGCAGGATGCTGGCTCCCTCAAGGTGATAGCTGTGGTTGTTGCTGAGATCTGTTATTAAGCCGGCGCCATCTGTATTGTCACCATACAGGCGACCGTCTGGCAGGAGACTTATGGTGTTCACCGCACCGGCAGTCTCAGCCCGCTCGCTGCGCTCATGCACCAGTTGCCACGCCTCCTCCTTGAAGGGGAGGGTGATATTAAGCCCGCTGCCACCAGAGGCGATAAAGGCGTCCACGTCTGGTTTGAAGTCGATACCGAGTATGCTGCCATACTCCATATCTTCACCCGTCTGCTGAGCAAATGCTGTATGGATCAGGGGAGATCTACTGTGCTCAATGGGGTTGCCGATTACGGCGTATCTGTCGGTCACGCCTCGGCCATCCAGAGAGCCGCCCGTTTGGCAAAGTAGCTGAGAATTCCATCGGCTCCAGCCCGTTTGATACAGGCCAGAGACTCCATGACTACGGCCCGTTCATCCAGCCAGCCATTCTGTGCGGCCGCCATCAGCATGGCGTATTCTCCGCTTACCTGATAGACAAAGGTGGGGACACCAAACTCATCTTTTACCCGGCGAACGATATCGAGGTATGGCATGCCTGGTTTAACCATAACCATGTCGGCCCCCTCACGCAGGTCTAGGGCTACTTCACGTAGCGCCTCGTCACTGTTGGCTGGATCCATCTGGTAGCTGCGTTTATCTCCCCCGCCAAGATTGGCGGCAGAACCTACGGCATCACGAAACGGTCCGTAGAAGGCAGAGGCATACTTGGCAGAGTAGGCGAGAATACGGGTATGGATATGGCCGGCGGACTCTAGCGCAGTGCGCACTGCACCGATACGCCCATCCATCATGTCTGATGGGGCTACGATATCGGCCCCTGCAGCGGCATGGGAAAGCGCCTGTTTGACCAGCACCTCTACTGTGGCGTCATTTAGTACATAGCCGTTGGCATCGATCAGGCCATCCTGGCCGTGGGTGGTGAAGGGGTCTAGGGCGACATCGGTAATGACCCCTAACCCCGGTACCGCCTCCTTGAGGGCGCGTACGGCACGCTGGGCCAGGCCATCCGGGTTGTATGCCTCTTTTGCATCTTCCGACTTCGCCTCCTGCGGGGTGACTGGGAAAAGGGCCACGGCAGGGATGCCCAGGGCCTGGATCTCCTTGGCCTCTGCTACCAGCAGATCGATAGTGAGTCGCTCAACCCCAGGCATGGATGCGACCTCCTGCCGCTGGCCACTACCCTCCAGTACAAAGATCGGGTAGATCAGATCCGCCGGGGTGAGGGTGCTCTCGCGCATCATGCGGCGGGAAAATTCATCCCGGCGCATCCGCCGCATCCGGGCGGCGGGAAAGGGGGCCGCAGGGGCGCTCTTGTTTGTCATCTGCAAGGTCTCCGGGTGCTGATGGAACTTACATCCTAATATATTGACTCATATTATTATATAACCTGGATCCATGCTTACACCGTTAATGATCTATAGTTGAGTAGCACATATTGCGGTGGCAACGCGATCTGTGTAAACATAAGCACTAGTACAACATGGAGCCACATTATCAAGAAGGAGCTATGACCATGACCTCACTAACCACCAAAACAATCAATCATAAATCCCTTGTGGTACTACTGCTGGCGCTGGTATTGCCCGCAGGTACAGCATTGGCAGAACAGCTGGCGCCTCCGCAGGCGGTCATTCAGGATATCTCAGATAGGTTACAGGCGGCTATCGGCGATGGCAAACAGACCATGCCACATATCTATCGTTTGGCCGATGATATTGTGGTCCCTCATGTAGATTTCAAGCGGGTCTCTCGCCTGGCCCTGGGTAAACACTGGCAGCGGGCTAAGCCTGCGCAGCAGCAGCAGTTCATGCGGGAGTTTAAGCGCCTGCTGGTACGTACTTATGCTGCCGCATTTTATGTTGCCAAAGAGTGGGAGATTCACCATCTGTCGGTGCGGCCTGGCCATGGCAAGCAGGATGTGTTTGTGCGTACCAAGGTGACTCGCCCTGGCGCCAAGCCGATGATGGTAGAGTACCGCATGTACCAAGCTCAGGGTGGTGACTGGAAGATATATAACCTCAAGATAGAGGGGATCAGTCTCATAACCAACTACCGGACCAATTTCCAGCGGGAGATTCGCAACGGTGGGCTGGATAGCCTGATCAAGCATATGAAAAACAAAAATGATACGCGCACCGCTGCGCTCTAATACCAGACTCTAGTAGTGTGGCGGAGGGGCCTCATCCTGGCGTCCGGTTGGGGCCTCGGCAATCTCCTGTAGCCTCTCTTTGAGCTCGGCCAGATCCAGTTTGAGTTGCTGGATCTCCTGCTGTTGGCGGATGACTGTCTCGTTCAGGCTATGCAGGGCATCATCCTGAAATGCCAGTCTGGTCTGTAGTTCGGTCAGATCTTCATGCATGACCATCACCGCAACATCTTGGAGATTGTGCGGAACTGGGGGTGAGATGCGTCTCGTATCCACTCAAACAGTACCGATTCTGTACTGGTTATGGTGATCCCGGCCTGCGCCATCCGCCGCAGGGCGATGCGGCGGTTGCGTCCACTGCGGGAGCAGACCGCATCTGCTACGACAAACGGCTGATAGCCGCGTTGTTGCAGTTCGAATGCGGTCTGGAGTACGCAGACATGGGTCTCCATGCCTGTCAGGATGAACTGCTTGCGGTCTGTATCGAGGGCGGTGGCGCAGAACTCATCGCTGCCGCAGCAGGAGAAGCTCATCTTTTCATAATTGCTGCTGCTGGTGGGTAGATGATCTAGCAGGCTCTGTTCAGTTGGCCCCAATCCTTTAGAGTACTGTTCTGTCTTGATTACTGGGATCTCAAGCAGGGCGGCGGCCTGTAGCAGTATAGCGCTGTTGCTTAGCACGCCCTCCCTGCTTTTAGTTTCCATGGCTGCGGCCAGCCGCTCCTGGATATCGATGATCAGTAGCTGGCTCTGCGCAGCACTACATAGGTTGTTCTGGTGCATTCCTGGTACTCCGTATATAAGCTGAAGCTGCCGCTTCCAGTATCCCTTTAAGGGAGGCTTTTTTCCAGTATGGTAGTGGTCACGGGCGGATCGTACGGCCACTGGCAGCATCGCGGATGGCGCTGCTGCTGCGCTCTGTCCCAACCTCCCCGGCCAGGATGAGATCCACCTGGCCTCTCAGTCTGGTGCGTACCTGGAGGGCGTTGCGTGCCGCCGGTTGGCCGCTCAGGTTGGCGCTGGTGGACACCAGGGGGGAGGCGCAGGCGCGGCAGAGGGCGGCCGCCAGCGGGTGGGCCGTCACCCGTACTGCCAGGGTCTCATGCTGGCCCTGCAGCCAGGGAGGACTATCTGGGTTGGCGGGGAGCAGCCAGGTAGTAGGTCCTGGCCAGCTGGCATGGAGCGGCCGCATCTCAGTTTCTGTTAGGGGCACCACATATGGGAGTAGTTGCTGGAAATCGGCGGCGATCAAGATCAGCCCCTTCTCTGCAGTACGCCCCTTTAGCGCAAGGATACGCTCTACTGCAAACCAGTTCATGGGGTCGCAGCCCAGACCGTAGACTGCCTCGGTGGGGTAGGCGATGACGCCACCCTGTGCTACACAGCGAGCAGCCTCACGCAGCCGCCAACGAGACACTACTGTAATTCCGTCTGCAGCTTGTCATCTTTGGCGATCACGGCATCGGCACTACGCTGCCGTTCTGTACGAATGCGCGCTGCCAGCTCTGGATCGCTCAGGGCCATGATCTGGGCGGCCAGCCAGGCCGCGTTCGTGGCCCCCGCCTTGCCTACTGCGACTGTCGCCACCGGGATGCCGCCGGGCATCATAACCGTGGAGAGCAATGCATCCATACCCTGCATGGAGCCGGTGTCCAGCGGGATACCGATCACCGGCTTCAGGGTGGTGGCTGCTACGGCCCCCGCCAGATGGGCGGCCAGACCGGCGGCGGCAATAAACACGGCGCAGCCACGTTCATCCGCATCTTTTACATAGGCGTTGGTTATCTCCGGGGTACGGTGGGCTGAGGTGATCTTCGCCTCGAAGTGAATCTCCAGTTTCTGCAGCGTATCGATAGTGTTTTGCAGCACCGGCAGATCCGAATCGGAGCCCATCAAAACGGCAACAAAGGGTTTGCTCATATTTCCCTTTACTCTGTCTAGTTGGAAAGGGTAGAAAGATACCCGATTTTTGGCCTGCGGGCCACCGGGTTTGCTATGTGATATGCGGGCTAGAAAAAATACTCCATAGTGAGCTGCAGGTGATCATCCTGGCGTAGGTTGTGTATCGCCTGTACCGGCTTGCTGTCACAGAAGAATCTAGCATCCAGACTGACCTTCCATTTGGCACCCAAACGGCGACTTGCCTCCAGCACATACATCTTGCTGTGGTGGTCAAGATCGTAGCCTATGCCAGCGAGCAGCTCGCTACTGGGCGCATCGTTTAGCGCGAGGCGGATACCTGCAAACAGGTCATTCTGGTTCATGGCCCCGCCGAAGGCGCCACGATCATCCCAGCCATACTCCAACAGCACACCAAGATCAGCACTGGATTCGAAGATACCGGTATAGGTGTATTCAACCCCGCCTTGTGCCGCCCAGTACTGTTCGCTGCCATCCTGCCAGATGAGCTCCAGCTTCAATAGCCACGCATCAAGGGTGGCCTGCAGGTCGAGACCAGCCCGGTCGATCTGTTCATAGTAGGGGATGAGAACCGGGGCGCCACTGCTGTTCACGCCTGGTAGTAGCAATGGTGCGCGGCTGGTGCCGTGAAACCAGGATAGGCCAATGTCATAGTCACCGACTGTATGGCTCCAGCGTAGCGCCCAGTCGGTGTGCCTCTCTTCCGCTGTAGATTGGTATCTTGTTTGCTCGGTGTCGACCACCAGCGCGCTGCGTAGACGACCATCACTCCCTGGGAAGGTGCGTTCTCTGAACCCCGGGAGGATAAACAAATCTACTATGCCCCAATCTCTCACAGTAGAGAAAGCGATCATCGGTTGTCCCAGTTTGTCTTCACCATCTATATCTTCGACGGCATCATCCTGATTGATGATGTCAACCAGGTGCTGAAATTCCGTTACTCCCCAGAAGACATGGCCAAGGCCGGCCTTGAGTTCCCACTCTTCATCTACATGGATCCAGAGCAGTTCGCGTATATCGGCATGGGTGCGTTCCGAATCATGCCGATCAAGCCGGAGGAAGGGCTTGAACAACAGGCGGTCATCTCCACTATTCCACTTCCAGAACAGCTCTGGCTCAAAAATCATAGAGGTGTTGGATGATTCATGCTGATCGGGATAGAGGGGATCGTGCTGGAATAGCCTCAGCTCTGCCCCTACCCGGACGTTAGACTCAAATGTAGCTGCGCCCATTGCGCTAGTCGACAGGGTCAGCAGTATGGCGATTACCGAGCAGCGGCGCATAGCGTCTAGCGCGCCCGTTTGAGGGTGTTCTTATTGAAATCCTTATCCGAGAGCCCGGTCTGAAACCGATAGTTGTGCCACTTGAGATCAGTACTCTTGCCGCTTTGATGATTGACCATCTTGATCATATCGGGACGCCAGAATTTATTGAGGTACTGTTTGTAGCCGTGGTAGGTCAGGGTCTTCAGAGGCGCGTCCTTTCTATCGTAGAACTCGACCTTCTGTACTCGATACTCAAGCTTATCAATCCAGGCTATGCGGCGGGTATAGCCGGAGTGTTCGTCCACCGGGTACTGCTCTACCACGAAGCTGTCGAGCCCATTGATTGACTCATCCCTAAGATATTTGTAGGTGTATTTTTCCACCTCGAAGGAGCTGAGATCTTCATAGGCAAATTCTGATCCCATGAAGGGACCGGATTTGTTGCGTGAAGCGATCCGTTTGACCCGTTTTAACGCCGGTAGATAGAGCCACTGATCATCTGCCCCCACGGTGTGGGAGAAACTGAGAAAGGCAGTGCCTTTGACATCGTTGGGTTTGTGAAAAACCGAGAGGCTTTTATCTCCATCGCCTTTGACCTCTATCGTCTTCATGCTGATTTCCCGCCGACTCTCCTCCCCCTGTTGGTTGCGTAGGATCATCTCCATGTCGGTCAGCATATCCTGCCAGCCCCTGTCGTGCCTTTGAGTCTCTTCCGAGATGGCCAGGCCTTTCTCCTCTGGTGTTTCAGCCAGCAGCGGAGTGCTGCTAACCATGAGGGCTAAGGCTATTGATATGCACAGGTTAAGCGGTTGTTTCACTATCATCATCTATCTTTGACTCCATCCGGTGTACCCATGGTTTGGGTATCAAGCTGCATTAGCAGGGGCGGTAGAAACAGGAAGTCTACCGCCAGTGCAATCAGGATTGTAACAGCAGTAAGCAGGGCAGTGTCAGCGTTTACCTTAAAAGAGGACTGGGCAAGCACCATAAAGCCAGCTACCAGTACCAGCGTGGTGATCCAGAGTGCGCGGCCTACGCTGTTGAATGCATACCTGACTGCGGCATGGCTATCCGCTCCTCTGTCCCGACGGGCATGTAGGTATTTACTGAGAAAGTGCACGGTATCATCTACCACTATACCAAGGGTCATGCCAGCTACCACAGATAGGGCGAGCCCCACCTGGCCATTGATGAAATACCATACACCAAAACCGATCGCCGCTGGTGCCAGGTTTGGCAGCAGGCTGATAAGCCCAAAACGGAGTGACTTGAGGGCAATCCCCAGCAGCAGGGAGATCAACAGCAGGGCCATAGTTGTTCCTTTGAGCATGCTGATGATGTTGCGTTGCCCTATATGGGCAAACATCAGGGCCGGACTGGCTACGTCAATCTTGTAGTCCGCGGCATTGGCCGCAAACCAGTCGATGATGCGCTGCTCCATAGCTAGCTGTTCAGTGCTGGTAAGATTGTCGAAGGTGGCAACGATCCTGGTTGATGATTTGTCCACATTTAGTTGGTTATTAAGGTCCAGCCCGTAGGGCAAAGACAT
This sequence comes from Sedimenticolaceae bacterium, assembly GCA_050304615.1. Taxonomy (GTDB): domain Bacteria; phylum Pseudomonadota; class Gammaproteobacteria; order Chromatiales; family Chromatiaceae; genus CBFDBF01. The sequence goes on along the minus strand of JBNLDW010000011.1, from coordinate 141,895 downwards.
CTCGTACAGCAGTAGATACTGGGCCGATAGCTCCTGGCTGGCAGGCAGTTTGTACCACGCTTGCTGGTCGGCATGCATAGTTTTGTTCAGCCGTTTGATCGTGTCAGTAATAGTGCTTACATGGTTTGTCTCAGGTTGTGAGAGAAGCCATTGTCCGAACGCCTCCAGCTTGGACAGGAACTGTGGATGGTTGATCCCACTGGAGTTGCCGCTATCTATAGAGACCTCCATGGTGGTCATCCCGGATATGTTGTCCTGCATGAAGTCTGTGGCCTGACGAAATGGCACGCTGGTATCAAAGTATTTTACAAAGTCATCGTTAAGCACATTTTTTGGGGCAAACACTATAAGCGAGGCCATGATAACGATGGTGGTGGGTAGCAGGGTCTTGCGGTATTTGATGATCCATTCCGCAAATCGTTGCATCAGGTCGCCTCCATCCTTATGTGGTTTGGCTTTCAACGGTAGCAGCATCAGGATGGCCGGGAATAGCGTAATGGAGAACAGGAATGCCAGCATGACACCGGTTGCAACCATGTTCCCCAGATCTCTGAACGGTGGGGAGTCTGAAAAATTCATGCTCAAGAAGCCGATGGCGGTAGTCAGGCTGGTCAGAAAGATAGGCTGGAAATTGATCCTCAGGCTATCCATGAGTGCCTGGCGTTTCTCTACCCCGTGACGCATTTCGTAAAACATGGTGCTCAAGATATGGACGCAATCCGCCACCGCCAGCGTCATGATCATGGTGGGAGAGACGGCCGATGGCCCGGTGAGGTAGAGTCCACTCCAGCCAGCCAGCCCCATGGTGGCGGCGATGCTGAATAGAATGACCGTGACAGTCGAGACGGTGCCAGCGATAGTGCGCAGGAACAGGCTGATAGTAAGGATCACTATGCCAAACATGATGGGGATCAGAGTGGCGCTATCTTTCAGGGATGATTCGGCAAAGCTGTTATTCATCATAACCATGCCGGAGAGATAGACCTTCATGTCCGGGTTCGCGGCGATAAAGGCCCTGCGCATCTCCCGCGCTTTTGTGACAACCAGGGGAATCTCCTCTACCAGATTTACCCCAGGTAGTTGCACCGTAATATTAACGACCGTTACATGCGCCTTTGCTGAGATCAGTTTATGTAGTAGCAACGGTTCGTTAAGGGCAATCTGTCGAGCGTGCTCTAGCCCTGCCTGATCCATGCGCATTGGGTCAAGTATCAGATCTTCCACAATAAGGTCATCACCTTCAGCGTAGGTGTGCTGATAGTTGGTGATAGAGTCAACGCGAGTGGAGAACGGTGTCTGCCAGGCCTGCTCGGTTAGTTTGCGGATCGCTTCCAGGGTCTTGGGGGTGAACACCTTGCCATCTGCGGGGGCGATTACAAAGGCTATATTGTCATTCTTGCTGTAGACCTTCTGCATCGCCTCAAATGCTGTCAGTTGCGGATTTTCAGCACTAAAAAATACGCGGTAGTCGCTTTTGAATACCAGCTTTTGGGCCCCATAGGCGGCGATGAGCACAAAGGCAAGAGTGCACAAGATTGTCAAAATCGGGTGGTTTAGTACCTGTTGAGTAAGCCATCGCCGCATCGTGCTGCCCTGCTATGCATGCATCTTCACAATGCTCCGCAGTTACGGATGAGATCACCTGATCTCTCAAGATGCTGGGCCAAGATGTTACCAGCAGAGGCATGAGCAGGATAGGGTCGGGTAGACAGAAGTGTATGCAGGTCGCTACACCAGGGCATAATGGGGCAGCCCAGCTATAGATTACAGAAGATACCAGTTATATCTTTGTTACCAACTGCAAATTGAAAACGGGCCAACAGTTGTTGACCCGATGTGCATGTAAGCTTCGGTTACATACTGCCATATGCCCTACGGATAGATGTCGGGGACAAAGGTCTGGTCAGAGATGGGAGGGCGGACATAGCCCACCCCCTCCTCTCTCTGCGGCAGGACGATGGGTTCAGGGGTAAGATCCTCATAGGGGATTTGCTGTAGTAGGTGGGCGATGCAGTTGAGTCGAGCATGCTTTTTTATGTCGGACTTAACTACATACCAGGGCGCCTGCTTGATATCGGTATGGGCAAACATCTGATCTTTGGCCTTGGAGTAATCAACCCAGCGGGCACGGGACTGCAGATCCATTGGGCTCAGCTTCCACCGTTTGTGCTCTTCCTCCAGACGGCTCTGAAAACGGTTTTCCTGTTCCTCATCTGAGACCGAGAACCAGTATTTAAGCAGGATGATGCCGGAGCGAACCAGCATCCTTTCAAACTCTGGACAGGAGCGCAAAAACTCCCGGTACTCTTCATTGGTGCAGAAGCCCATCACCTTCTCTACCCCGGCACGGTTGTACCAGCTGCGGTCGAATAGCACCATCTCACCATTGGCAGGTAGATGGGGTACATAGCGTTGAAAATACCACTGGGTCTTCTCGCGTTCAGTTGGTGCCGGTAGCGCGGCTACCCGGCAGATGCGTGGATTGAGGTGTTGGGTAATCCGTTTGATAACGCCGCCCTTGCCGGCAGCGTCTCGCCCCTCAAATACCACCACCACCTTTAGCCCCTTATGGTGGATCCAGGCCTGTAGCTTAACCAGCTCCAGCTGTAGTTTGAAAAGCTCCTCTTCATACCGCTTCTTGTTGATCTTTTTTGGCTTCTTCTCTTTACCCATGACCGCTCCTGTCCAGGTTGGTGTCTCCAACTCATCTTTCTCAATGATAGTAGGTATTTAGGGTTTGGTGCAGAGATGATCTATTTTCACCCCGTATCCGGGGTCAATATTGGGTGCTACTCTTCTTCCGCCGGGGCAGTGAATGAGCAGTCCTGTTGTGGGCAGACCTTTTCGCTGCCTCTGCTCTTGGTGGTCTTTAAGGTGAGGATGGCCCAGCCGCAGCTCGGGCAGGGTTCGTTCAGTGGTTCGTTCCAGGTGGCGTACTCGCACTTGGGATAGGTTGAACAGGAGTAGAATACCTTGCCGCGCCTGGATTTGCGTTGCAGCATGCTCCCCTCGCCACATTGGGGACAAATTACTCCGGTATCGCGTGGTTTTTCCAGCGGTTCGATAAAGCGGCATTTTGGGTAGCCTGAGCAGCCGATAAATTTGCCGTACTTGCCGCGCTTTATTATTAGATCCGAGCCGCACTCTGGGCAGGTACGCCCTTCGACTGTTTCTGGTTCTGCCGCCGCTTGGCCATCGCTATTTAGGTCGCGGGTGTAGTCACATTCCGGGTAATTTGTGCAGCCGATGAAGCGACCGTGGCGACCCAGGCGGATGGAAAGCGGCTTGCCGCACTGGGGACAGGCCTCGTCCATCGCTTCGTGGGTGACGTCGCTACGCTGGACGTTCTCCTCGGTGTGGTCGATACGCTGTTTAAATGGTTGCCAGAATTTATGCAGTAGCGGGACCCACTCCTCTTCACCCCGGGCGACGGCATCCAGCTGGTCTTCCAGGTTGGCGGTAAAGTCATAATCCACGTACTGAGTGAAGTATTTGGTGAGAAAGCGGTTGACCACCCGTCCTACATCGGTTGGATAGAAGCGTTTCTGCTCCAGCTCTACATACTCCCGATCTTGCAGGGTTGAGATGATCGAGGCGTAGGTGGAGGGGCGGCCAATGCCGTGCTTCTCCAGCGCCTTGACCAGACTCGCTTCGCTGTAGCGGGGTGGTGGCTCGGTGAAGTGTTGCTCTGTACGAATGGCCTTTAGCTCAATCTCTTCACCCTCTTCCAGGGGCGGCAGAATCTTCTCATCATCGGCCCCCTTTTTGGCGTCATCCACCCCTTCCATATAGACCGCCATGAAACCCGGATTAGCGATCACTGAGCCGTTGGCACGAAACATGTTGCCAGGACCACAGGATAGGTCGGCTGCGACGGTGTTGATGGTGGCATGGATCATCTGGCAGGCGACAGTACGTTTCCATATCAGCTCATACAGGCGGTATTGATCTTTGCTCAGGTGCTCCTTCAGCTCTTCCGGTAGATGTCGAACAGAGGTGGGGCGGACCGCCTCGTGCGCCTCCTGGGCATTTTTTGATTTGGTCTTAAAGCTGCGTGGGGCCTCTGGCAGATTGTCCTGGCCGTAACGTTCGCCGATATAGTCACGTAGCTCTTGCAGCGCCTCGTCGGCCAGCTGGACCGAGTCGGTACGCATGTAGGTGATAAGACCCTCAGCCCCGCTGCCGGTATCTATACCCTCATATAGCTGCTGGGCGGTACGCATGGTGCGCTGGGCGGTAAAGCCGAGTTTGCGGGCCGCCTCTTGTTGCAGGGTAGAGGTGGTGAACGGTGCTGCCGGGTTGCGCCGCCGCTGCTTTTTTTGGATCTCTTCAACCCGCAGTTTTCCGTCTGCCGCAGCCAGCAGGGTACGCTCTGCAGTGGCGGCAGACTCCCCGTCGGTTATGGAAAACTGCTCCTGTTTGTTCTCTTGATATTGGGAGAGCTTGGCGCTAAATCCGTGGCTTTCTTTTAGCAGATCGGCCTCAATGGACCAATATTCACGCGGTTTGAATGCCTCAATCTCATCCTCCCGCTCCGCGATCATACGTAGTGCCGGGCTCTGCACCCGACCGGCCGAGAGACCGCGACGTACCTTCTTCCAAAGCAGGGGCGATAGGGTGAAGCCAACCAGGTAATCCAGGGCGCGCCGTGCTTGCTGGGCGTTGATCAGATGGGTGGATAGTTCGCGCGGATTGGCCACGGCATCCTGCACTGCCTTTTTTGTGACCTCGTTAAAGACCACGCGGTGTACCGGCTTGTCTTTGAGCTGGCGGCGTTGTTTTAGTAGTTCATACAGGTGCCAGGAGATCGCCTCTCCTTCACGATCCGGGTCGGTCGCCAGATAGAGGGTGTCTGCCTTCTTGAGCGCCTTGGTGATAGCCTGAACGTGGCGCTCATTCCGCTCGATTGCCTGATACTGCATGGCAAAGTTGTTGTCCGGGTCGACTGCGCCACTCTTCGGTACCAGGTCGCGCACATGGCCATAGGAGGCAAGGACTTCAAACCCTTTGCCCAGGTATTTCTTGATGGTTTTCGCCTTGGCAGGGGACTCTACTATAACCAGATTCATTGCTGTTAGTTCTGTTCGGCCTAGTGAAAGAGACGGGGCTGTTCGCTGTAGATGAGATCTTCCATCTGGGTGAAGGCACCCTCCTGGCCAGGCTGATTCATGAGTACCATGAGCACTACCCATCTTAGCTCTTCGATACCGATGTGAGGATCATCCAGGGCGATGGTGCGCTCAATCACCAACTCACGACTGGCCTGATCAAGGATGCCATGCCGCTCCAAGAATAGCAGCAGGCCGCGGCAATCGGCATCCAGCCGGAGGAGTTCCTTGTCGGTAAATATCCGAAATGATTGCGCCGCATTGCTGGGGCTGGATCCATGGGTTGGCTGCTGCGAGGCGAGGCCATCAAGCCATTTAAACGTCCGCTTTATCTCCTGCTCGGGGAATCCCACGTGCATTAGTTCATCCTGCAGTTCAGCCTGACTGGAGGGTTGGCGTTGGTCGCTATCCGTATAGTTCTCATATAGATATATCAGGATATCGACTACATTTTCATTCATGTTTAGACCTTAGGTTGGTACCTTTTTCCGGTACGACAGTAGCGCCCACCAGGCGCTGATGATAGATAACCCTCCAGCTCAAGCAGCAACAGCATGGAGGAAACGGCCTCCGCGGTCAATCCACTAAGCGCTATAAGCTGATCCGCAGTAATGGGGTCGAATTCTACACAATCAAGTAGCCGTTGGTAATCGGAATCTAATTCCATGCCATTTTGCGTCGTGCATACGGGGATAGTTATGGACTCCTCATGCAGGGTGCCGAGGAGGGCCCCCAGCTCTTCCAATACATCGGCCGCGGTCTCTACCAGCTTGGCCCCTTGACGGATCAGCGCATGGCAGCCGCGGGCCAAGGGGTTGTGGATTGAGCCAGGGATGGCAAAGACCTCACGCCCCTGCTCCAGGGCCAGACGGGCGGTAATCAGTGAGCCACTACGTTGCGCCGCTTCTACCACCAGAGTGCCGACACTCAGGCCACTGATGATGCGGTTGCGGCGGGGAAAATTGCTGGCTAGTGGTGGTGTCCCCGGAGGGAATTCGGAGAGCAGGGCGCCGCTCTCCGCGATGCTATGGGCCAGCTCTCGCTGACTGGCGGGATAGACCCGGTCTAGTCCGGTTCCGGTCACCGCGATGGTCATGCCGCCAGCTGCCAGTGCGCCGCTGTGGGCCCGGCCATCTATGCCGATGGCCAGGCCGCTGGTTATGGTCAGCCCGGCTGTAACCAGGTGGCGGGCAAACTCTGTTGCGATCTCTCGTCCGGAGCGTGAGGGGTTGCGTGAGCCGACTATGGCCAATTGAGGTAGGTGCAATATATCTGGATCGCCGTGTAGAAACAGCAGTGGCGGCGGGTCGGGGATGGCTGCCAGCAGCGGTGGGTAACGTGGGTCGTGTCGGGTCAGCAGGTGATTATTGGGCTGTTCCGCCCACTGCATGTCCCGTTCTACTGCGCTCCAGTCGGGGTTGCGTAGATAGTTCACTGTAAGGCTGCTTATTTTCAGAGAGGCGAGTTCAGATGGGGACATACGCAGAAGCTGGTCCGGCTCTCCCACCTGCTCCAGCAGAGAATTAAAACTACGGCTGCCCACCCCAGGGGCATGCAGGAGCGCCAGCCACTGCCGTAGCCCCTCTGTCTGTGGAGATCTGGTATGCCCCTCGTCCATGTATGGGCCTTCTGGTGGTGGTCAGGGATTAGGGTTGTGTACTCTGTCCTGTACGTGTAATGGACTGGAGGCGCGTAGTATCAGTCCAAAGCTGACCCGGGGGAAGGTGCGAAACACCATCAATATGCCGGCCTCTTCATCTGGTAGTTTGACCGTGTCTCTGGGGGCCGATGTCACATGGTCCGGAACGACCTCACCTTTGTTGTCGACGGCCAGGACATCACCCGGCTGCAGGCCATCCTCGCTGCCGCGATCTAGCACCACCACATTGTGCTGTCCGATCTGGGTTACCCCATTCAGTACCGAAATAATACTGCCATTGACCTGAGAGTCGGGTGCCTTGGGATGGAACTCCGTCAGAGGGATGTTCTTGGTTACTGCTACCAGGTGGTCACCAACCTGAATCTCCTGCTCTGAACGGTTAGGTATCAGGGTGGCAGGATCGCCAGTGCGTTTCAGCTCTGCACCGCCAATATCGAGTGCCTCATAGCCGAGAATTTCGCCAGTATCCGCGTCCTTGTAGGCGTCGCCAGGGCGAACGATATCGAAGTTGGTCTGCTCATCTGTCTCAATGGAGCGGGCATATAGGGTTACGCCCTTGCTGCCGAGTAGATGGTCGGTGGCGAAGTCCACCACATACGGTGCCTCATCCAGCTCCCCCTTGCTCAATACACTGTGGCGGTTGAGAAAGGGATAGATGGCATCGATCGGGATGGTCGGGATGGCTGGGGGTAGGGCAGACTCCCGCACTTGCGGCGAAAGCTTTACTGTCTTACTGCGTGACATGCGTAACTGTGGTTTGCCGTCGACATAGACCAGCTCAATGACATCCCCGGGGTAGATTAGATGGGGATTCGCAATCTGTGGATTGACGTGCCAGACATCGGGCCACCGCCATGGGCTTTGCAGAAATTTACCGGCAATATCCCACAATGTGTCTCCCTTAACTACGGTATGTCGATCCGGGTGGGCCGGATTGAGTGCAACCGGATCGGGCGCAGCCGCCAGGGCGGAGCAGGAGAAGATCAGGCCCAGCAGGAAGCCGGTGAGCTTGTATCTGGTTTTTGGCATAGCGATCCCTTTGCAGTACGATTTGTCGGATGGGCCCTTAGTCAATCTACAAGATTGAGCATATGATCCCTAAATGTAATGCGATGAAAGAGGTTTTTCAAGTGATAGAATCCTGTATCATCATAAAGTTAGCTTGTTTTTTTATCTTTGCACTATAACTTTCAATAGGACATTACACCAGATTTGCCTATTCTGCATGATCTGGGTATCAATTTTGTGGAAAACTCATGGCTATTTTAGAGGTATTACGCTTTCCGGACAGCAGGCTGCGCAATCGAGCGGAGCCGGTTGAACTCTTTGATGAGTCCCTTGCCCAGCTAGTGGATGACATGTTCGACACCATGTACGAGGCACCCGGCATCGGTCTGGCGGCGATCCAGGTCAATGTGGCCAAGCGGGTGGTGGTGATTGATATTACTGAAGATCGCAGCAATCCACTCTGTCTGATCAATCCAGAGATCCTGGGGCAGGAGGGTGAAGAGGAGTCAGAGGAGGGGTGTCTCTCGGTCCCAGGTTTCTACGATCTGGTCAAGCGTGCCGCCAAGGTCAAGGTGAAGGCGCTGGATCGCGCGGGCAGTCCGTTTGAGTTGGAGGCAGATGGTCTGCTGGCAATCTGTATTCAGCACGAGATAGATCACCTGGAAGGGAGGCTGTTCGTCGATTACATATCGGCGCTGAAGCGTAGCCGTATCCGTAAGAAGCTGGAAAAAGAGGCGCGGCAGGAGGATGTGCCTGAGCCCTCCTCCCATCGCATCATATAGGGCGTCATTCCTCCATGCCAGAGAGTTTACGCATCATATTTGCCGGGACGCCAGAGTTCTCGGTGCCACCGCTACGCGCCCTGCTGGAGTCGCGGCACCAGGTAGTCGCGGTCTATACCCAGCCGGACAGGCCGTCAGGGCGGGGTCGAAAGTTGAACGCCAGCCCGGTCAAGCAGTTGGCGCTGGAGCAGGGCGTTCCCGTTTATCAGCCGATAAACTTCAAGCAAGAGGAGGATCTGGTACGGCTTGAATCACACGGCGCGGATCTCATGGTGGTGGTGGCCTATGGCCTAATCCTGCCACCCCGGGTGTTGGCGGTGCCGCGTCTGGGTTGTGTCAATATCCACGCCTCTCTGTTGCCACGGTGGCGCGGGGCGGCCCCGATCCAGCGCGCTATCCTGGCGGGCGATGCGACCAGCGGGATAACCATCATGGAGATGGAAGAGGGGCTAGATAGTGGTCCCATGCTGCTGCAAAAGGGCTGCGCCATTACCCCGCAAGATAGTGCTGGGACCCTGCATGACCGGCTCTCTCTGCTCGGTGCAGAGGCGCTACTGGAGGCGCTACCAGCCATTGCCGCCGGTACGGTCCAGGGCGAGGCGCAGGATACAGCCTTGGTCAATTATGCGGCCAAGCTGCAGAAGAGTGAGGCGCTGCTGGACTGGGGCCGCAGTGCTATCGAGCTGGATCGGCAGGTGCGGGCATTCAACCCCTGGCCAGTGGCACAGACCACGCTGCATGAGGCGACACTGCGCATCTGGGAGGCCACTCCGTTGCCAGCAGATGGGGGCGGCGCTGCCCCCGGGACGGTGGTAGCGACCAGCAAGCAGGGCATAGATGTTGCCACCGGTGACGGGCTGTTGCGTCTCCATCTGCTGCAACTGCCCGGCAAGCGCGCCATGAGCGCGGCCGATTTTCTCAATGCCCACAAAGTCCAAGGTATGGTACTTGGCTAAATCGGCCCCAGGCAGCGGCGGCGAGGTTCGGGCTGAGGCGGCTCGGGTGGTCCTGCAGGTTGAACGGGGGCGTTCACTGCGTGAGCTGCTGCCGCAGGCCCAGGGGTCAGTTGAGGCGAAGGATCGTGGGCTGCTACAAGAGCTATGTTATGGCACCCTCCGTTGGTATCTTTGTCTCCAGGCGATCACCCAACAACTTATCGAGCGGCCGCTCAAGCGGCGGGATCGGGAGATTGAGCTGCTGCTTATGGTGGGGTTGTACCAGCAGCTCTATATGCGCCTGCCGGCGCACGCGGCGGTAGCGGCGACAGTGGAGGGGGCGCGACTGCTGGGCCGTCCCTGGGCGGTGGGGCTGGTCAACGGGGTGCTGCGCCGTTTTCAGCGGGAGCGGGAGCAATTGCTGGCCGCTGTGGACCGGGAGCCGACGGCCCGATATTCCCACCCCGAGTGGCTGCTGACGGCGATTCAACTGGCGTGGCCGCAGCAGTGGCGGTCGATCCTGGAGGCAGCCAATAGCCGTCCACCCATGAGCCTGCGGGTCAATCTGGGGCGGATCGGGCGACAGGAGTATCTACAACAGCTTGCGGCAGCATCCATTGCGGCACAGCCGCTACCAGACATCCCCTCAGCCCTGGTGCTGGAGCAACCGGTAGAGGTGACAGCACTGCCAGGTTTTACTACGGGGCTGGTGTCAGTACAGGATGGTGGAGCGCAGTTGGCCGCTGCCCTGCTGGAGCTGCAGCAGGGACAGAGAGTGCTGGATGTCTGTGCCGCACCTGGGGGCAAGAGCTGCCACATCCTGGAGTTGGAGCCTGGAATCAAATTGACCGCAGTGGATGTGGATCGGGACAGGCTGGCGTTGGTGCAAGACAATCTACAGCGATTAGGGTTGCAGGCCAGGGTGTTGCTGGGGGATGCGACCAGCCCGGAGGGGGAGTGGGCACAGGTTAGCGGATACGACCGCATTCTGCTGGATCTCCCCTGTTCTGCCACTGGGGTGATCCGGCGGCATCCTGATATCAAGCTGCTGCGACGTCCCGAAGATCTGGATGGATTGGTAGCGGTTCAGCGCGAGGTGTTGTCTACTGTCTGGCCACTACTGAAGCCTGGCGGTATCCTGTTGTATGCTACTTGCTCCCTATTGCCGCAAGAGAATGAGCGGCAGGTGGAGTGGTTCCTGCAGCAGCAGGGGGATGCCCGGGAGCGACCCATCAGGTCTGGCTGGGGACATCCCCGGACGGTGGGTCGACAAACCCTGCCGGGTGAAGCCACGATGGATGGGTTTTATTACGCCTCTCTGGAGAAGGGTTGAGCCGTATGTGTATAGGACAACATAAAAGGTATCACTACCTCTGCTTACTGGCGATGCTGCTACTCATCGGCCCGCCGGTGGCGCACTCTGCCGACTTCGAGGTGACCGATATACAGTGTCCGCTGGAGGGGGAGTTTTACGTATTACACGCCTCTATCGATTATGGTTTCTCCGAGCATGCACTGGAGGCATTAGAGAACGGGGTTCCCCTTACCCTGCAGTTTCAGGTACGGGTACGGCGGCAGGGGGGCTTGTTTTGGGAACCCGACCTGTTTGCAAACCGACTCCGCTTTCAATTGCGTTACCATGCCGTGGCTGCACTCTATCAACTAGTCAATCTCGGAGGTGGCAATAGGCAAAGTTTTGCCACCAGGGAGGCCGCCATTGCCGCGCTGGGGGAGATCCACTCCCTACCGGTCATCAAGGGTGATCAGTTGCAGTCGGGTGAGGAGTACGAGCTGCGGATGCAGGTCTATCTGGATATCGATTCCCTGCCGTTACCGTTGAGGCCGGAGGCCTATATTTCGCCCTCATGGAAGCTCTCCAGTAGGTGGGAAACATGCCATATTCAACCCTGAGGCGCTTTTTTAGTGGGGCCATGCCGGTAGTTATATTGCTGCTGCTGCTGTTGGTGTCGCTCCATCTTATGAGTAGTGCGGTGCAGAATGCGGAGGAGTTGAGTAGGCTGTTTCTGCCGTTGCTGATATTTATTCTGCTCGGCCTGGTTGTACTGGTCATTGTGGTTGCCATTAACGTCATGCAGCTGGTCAGCAGCTACCGGCGTGAGGCCGCCGGTTCACGCCTTACCCTGCGTATGGTAGTGCTCTTTGTGGCGCTTTCTCTGGCGCCAGCAGCGGTGGTCTATTTCTACTCACAGCAGTTTTTGCTGCACGGGATCGATAGCTGGTTCGACGTCCATATTGATAGTGCTATGGAGGATGCGCTTGGGCTGAGTCGGGCTTCTCTGGATCTGCATCGGCGAGAGCGGTTGCGTACTACCCAGAAGATTCTGCCGCAGCTAAAAGAGGCCTCGGTGGCCGGCATGACCCTGAGTCTAGCGGAGGAGCGGGAGCGGTTGGGGGCCTCAGAGTTGTTGCTGATGGATTCTGCTGGGCGGGCAATCACCAGCAATAATGTTGATCCAACGGTGCTGATCCCGGTGCTACCAGATGAATCTATCCTGCAGCAGGTGCAGGAGGGTGGCAGCTTTGTCGGTTTGATCACCAAAGGCAAAGATGCACTGCTGGAGCTGCGGGTGGTGGTGGCGGATCCGGAGCGGCCGCTGATCCTGCAGGCCATCTATCCAACCTCTGACAGTGTAAGTCTGTTAACCGAGAAGGTGCAAAAATCCTTCAACCGCTACAAAGAGTTAGCCTTTCTGCGTAATAGTTTGAAGAGTACGTTTACCCTGGCCCTCTCTCTGGTGCTGCTATTTAGTTCGCTGGCTGCGGTATGGGCAGCGTTTTTTACCTCCCGCTGGCTGGTCACACCGATTGCTGATATTGCCGAGGGGACTAAGGCCGTTGCTGCGGGGGATTATGGCCAGCAGCTGCCTCTGCCCAAGAGTCGGGATGAGCTCAGCTTTCTGGTGACATCCTTTAACTCTATGACCCGCCGGATTGCCCGGGCAAGGGACGTCGCCAGCAGTAGCCAGCAGCAGGTGGAGGCACAACGCACCTATCTGGAGACGGTGCTCGGCCACCTCTCTTCCGGGGTGATGACCTTTGATCTGGAGCTGCGCCTGCGTACTGCTAATGCGGCGGCCGGCAGGATACTACAGATCCAGCCGGAGGGGCTTATCGGCGAATCTCTGGAGGTACTTGCCGAGCAACAGCCTCACTTGACCCAGCTGGTTGAGGCCCTGCAGGAGCCGCTATCGGCCGACGGGGAAGAGTGGCGTGACGAGGTGATCATCTACGGCAGTGAGGGGCGCCAGGTATTGCACTGCCGCAGCACCCCGTTGCAGCAACCTGAGAGTGAGCGCAGTGGCTATGTGTTGGTGTTTGAGGATATCACCACCCTGATACAGGCGCAGCGGGATGCCGCTTGGGGTGAGGTGGCGCGTCGCCTTGCCCATGAGATCAAAAACCCGTTGACCCCGATCCAACTCTCGGCTGAGCGTTTGCGACATAAATATCTACATACCATGCCGGCGGAGGATGCTGCGGTGCTGGAGCGTGCCACCCATACCATCGTGCAGCAGGTAGAGGCTATGAAGGAGATGGTAAACGCCTTCTCTGACTATGCTCGGCCACCACATATGAATCTGCAGCCGGTGGTGCTGGATGAACTGTTGGCAGAGGTGTTGGAGCTGTATCTTGGGGATAGCTCCGGTCCTGAGTTTGTGCTCTCTCTTGAATCTGATGGGGTGCAGGTGGAAGCTGACCCACTGCGACTACGACAGCTGGTGCATAATCTGGTAAAAAATGCCAAAGAGGCTACGGCCGGTCGGGCCGATGGCCGGGTGGAGGTGGTTGCCCGGCAGCAGAATATAGATGAGTGCCGCTGTGTGGAGGTGCAGGTGGCGGACAATGGTGTTGGTTTTGACAGTGATAATCCAAATCGTCTATTTGAACCATATGTTACCACCAAGACCAAGGGTAGCGGCTTGGGCCTAGCTATCGTGAAGAAGATCGTAGAGGAGCATGGTGGCGTCATCTGGGCTGAAAACCGGCCTGAGGGCGGGGCGAGGATAACCTTGCGACTACCTATTATGGCCGGCTGCTCAGCGTGTGCTACCCTGCCAGCAGAACAGAGTGGAGAGAATTTATGAGTGCAACACCACATGTGTTGGTAGTGGATGATGAGCCGGATATCAGAAATCTGGTAAAAGAGATCCTGGAGGATGAGCACTATACGGTGGTGGTGGCAGAGGATGGCGCTAGTGCGCGCAAGGCGCTACGTGACCGCCGCCCAGATCTGGTGCTACTCGATATCTGGATGCCAGAGGTGGATGGCATAACCCTGTTGAGTGAATGGGCGGAGGATGACGGTCTGCCGTGTCCAGTGATCATGATGTCTGGCCATGGCACCGTAGAGACCGCGGTGGAGGCTACCAGGCTAGGGGCCTACGATTTTCTGGAGAAGCCACTCTCTCTAGCCAAACTTTTACTCACTGTAGAGCGCGCGTTAGAGGCGGACAAACTGCAGCAGGAGAATATCGGTCTGTTGCGGCATGCACAGCATGTGATTGATCCCAGTGGTAAGAGCCAAGTGATGCAGCGTCTGCGCGAGCAGGTTAAGCGGCTGGCCAGACATGACACCTGGGTATTGATTACCGGCGAGCCGGGGAGTGGTCGTGAGACCTTTGCCCGTTATCTGCATAGCCAGAGTCTGCGCAAGGATCGCCCCTTTGTGGATGTTGGGGTTAGTGCAATAACCCAAGAGAACGCTGCCCTGGAGCTATTTGGGAGTGAGCAGGGGGAGCGTATCCACTACGGCGCCCTGGAGCAGGCGCGGGGTGGGGTACTGTTTCTGGATGAGGTGGCGGACATGGATATGGAGGCACAGAGCCAGCTGCTCGGGGCGCTGGACAGTGGCTCTTTTTTCCGGGTTGGTGGGACCGAGCCGGTGGAGATTGATGTGCGGATTATAGCTGCCACCCAGCGTAATCTGGAGGAAGAGGTTGAACGGGGGAGGTTTCGTGAAGATCTGTTCTACCATCTCAACGTAGTGCCGCTGCATATCCCTCCGTTGCGGGAGCATCCGGATGATATAACGGAACTGTTGAACTACTATGTGGATCACTTCGCAGTACATGAGAAGTTGCAGTACCGCCATTTTGGGGTAGGGGCGCAGAACTATCTTCGCAACTACCTTTGGCCCGGCAATGTGCGCGAGCTGAAAAACATGGTGCAGCGGCTACTGATTCTGGGGGCGGGAGATGAGATCAGCCAGGAGGAGGTGGAGAGAACTATAGGGGGAGGCAGGCTGGTGCTGGATAGTGCAGAGGGTTTCCCCTTCTCTTTTAATCAACCGCTGCGAGAGGCCAGGGATCAGTTTGAGCGGGCCTACTTTGAGTATCATCTGGATAAGCATGAGAGTAATGTTGGCATGGTTGCCAAGGTGGCGGAGGTTGAGCGTACCAACCTCTACCGCAAGCTAAAGATATTGGGTATAGAGATTAAACAGCGCAAATGAAAGTTATCATTTTGGGTGCGGGACAGGTCGGCGCTTCAGTGGCCAACAATCTGGCCTCAGAGGCCAACGACATCACCGTGGTAGATAAAAATGCCAATCTGCTGCGCAAGCTGCAGGACAGGCTTGATCTACGTACGGTGCAGGGTAATGGGGCGCACCCCGAGGTTTTATTGCGGGCCGGGGCAGAGGATGCCGACATGATACTTGCCGTGACCAATAGTGATGAGACCAATATGGTGGCCTGCCAGATTGCCTATACCCTGTTCCACACCCCCACCAAGATTGCCCGAGTCAGGGCGCAGGGCTTTACCCGCTACCCCCAGTTGTTTAGTAACGAGGCCCTGCCAATCGATGTGTTGATCAGCCCGGAGCAGTTGGTAACTGAATACATTATGCGCCTGATTGAGCATCCGGGTGCCCTGCAGGTGCTTGATTTTGCTGAAGGCCGGGTGCGGCTGGTAGCTGTGCGCGCCTATTATGGTGGGCCGCTGGTGGGTAAAGAACTACATACCCTGTATAAACGCATGCCAGGTGTCGAGGCGCGAGTTGCCGCCATCTACCGCCAGGGTCGAGCCATACGTCCGGAGGGGCATACCGTTATCGAGGCAGATGATGAGGTCTTTTTTGTGTCTGCATCCAAGGACATCCTGGCGGTGATGAGTGAGATGCGCAAGCTGGAGAAGCCGTTCAAACGGCTGATGTTTTCTGGTGGGGGTAATATTGGCCGGCGGTTGGCACAGGCCCTGGAGGGCAAATACAAGGTAAAGGTGATCGACCACAACTATGATCGGGCAAAGAGTATCGCCGCAGATCTAGCCAAGACTATTGTGTTGCACGGAGATGGTGCCGATGAGGAGTTGTTGCGGGAGGAGAATATAGAGAGTGTCGATGTATTCTGTGCCGTGACTAACGACGATGAGGCCAACATCCTCTCGGCGATGCTGGCCAAGCGGCTGGGCGCGCGCAAGGTCATGGCGTTGATCAACCGTGCTTCTTATGTCGATCTGGTAGAGAGTGGCACCATTGATGTTGCAATATCACCGCAGCAGGCCACGATCGGCAGTCTCCTTACTCATGTACGGCGTGGAGATGTGGTCAATGTCCACTCCCTGCGGCGGGGTGCAGCTGAGGCCATCGAGGCGGTCGCCCACGGGGATAAGAGTTCTTCGAAGGTTGTTGGCAGGACGGTCGAAGAGATCAATCTGCCGCCGGGGGCTACCATCGGGGCTATCGTGCGTGGAGACAGGGTGCTGATGCCGCATCATGACACCATGGTCGAGGCGGAGGATCACCTGATTCTGTTTCTGGTGGATAAGCGGCGGATATCCGAGGTCGAGAAGCTGTTCCAGGTTGGTGTCACATTTCTCTGACATGCGTCTAACAGTCGTACAACGTATTCTCGGTTTGCTGTTGATGCTGTTCAGTATCACCATGCTGCTACCAGTGACAGTTTCACTCTGGTACCAGGATGGTGCCGCCCTCGCGTTTGTGACCGCCTTTGCTCTAGCTTTGTTGCTCGGCCTGGTCTGTTGGCTACCGGCGCGGCGGCAGAGACAAGAGCTGCGGCTACGGGATGGCTTTATGATCGTGGTGCTATTCTGGACCGCACTAGGCCTGACCGGGGCGCTGCCCTTTGTGCTGGTGCAATATCCGCACATGACGCTGACTGACTCTATATTTGAGTCCATATCCGGGCTCACGACGACCGGGGCCACGGTGATCGTGGGGCTTGATCTTCTGCCTGAATCAATCCTGTTCTATCGCCAGCAGCTGCAGTGGATGGGGGGCATGGGCATTATCGTATTGGCAGTGGCAGTGCTGCCGATGCTGGGGATTGGCGGGATGCAGCTTTATCGGGCCGAGACCCCGGGGCCGATGAAGGATAACAAACTTACTCCCCGCATCACGGAAACTGCCAAGGCGCTCTGGTATATCTACCTGGGGCTTACTATAGCCTGTGCTGTAGCCTACTGGCTTGCAGGAATGTCCCTGTTTGATGCGGTTGGGCACGCCTTCTCCACTGTAGCCATCGGCGGATTTTCTACCCACGATGCCAGTATTGGCTTCTTTGATAGCACCCTGATTGAGATGATTGCGGTGGTCTTTTTGTTGCTGTCGGGAGTGAACTTCGCGCTTCATTTTATCGCCTGGCGTGGCAGGAGTCCCAGCGCCTATTTTCGCGATACCGAGTTTCGCTACTATCTGCTGCTACTGCTCATAGTTTCGGTTGTAGCCAGTCTGGCGCTGCATGGTATGCATACTTACAATGACTGGGGTAAGGCTGTGACCAGGGGTATATTCCAGGCAGTCTCTATTGGTACTACGGCCGGATTTACCACTGCCGACTATTCACAGTGGCCCGGATTTATTGCTATCATGCTGCTGTTTAGTAGTTTTGTCGGAGGGTGTGCCGGTTCTACCGGTGGCGGTATTAAGGTCATCCGCTTTGTGCTGCTGGTAAAACAGGGATTGCGAGAGATCAACCGTCTGATCCATCCAAGCGCCCATATTCCGGTGCGGGTCGGGGAGAAGATCGTTGAGACGCGGGTTATAGATGCCGTATGGGGGTTTTTTGCCCTCTACGTGGCCAGTTTTATCGTGATGTATCTGGCGTTGGCCTTGACTGGCCTGGATCTTATGACCTCATTCTCTGCCGTTGCCGCCTCGATCAATAATCTGGGGCCTGGGCTGGGGTCTGTGGGGGCCAACTACTCATTGCTTAATGACCCAGCCAAGTGGATACTCTGTTTTGCCATGCTGCTGGGGCGGCTGGAGATCTTTACCTTGCTGGTGCTGCTTACCCCTGCCTACTGGCGTAAGTAGACTGGTTATGTCACGGAGACAGTGGCGGCAGCATCTGCTTTCTGCTTGAGGTGAGTGTATATGGACAAGCAGCGGTTTAAATGGAAATAAGAGGCATTATCACTAAATATTACATTAGTTATTTTTATAGACAACAAAAATCCTGTGTGTTGCAGTATGCGGGATATTTCTTCAGAATCACCGGTTCGAGGCAATGAATCACTTTAAGGAGTGGATACTCACATGATTACTCATAACCCATTCGCTGACTTACCAACCTTAGGACTACAGCTGTACGTCATCGTAATGGCGCTTTTGGTGGTAGGCGGTACCATTATAGATACCCTGCACAAGAGGAGCGCCCAGTACTTCTTTGAAAATGCGGCAAAGGCACGGAAATCCGCAACCAGAAACGTTGGTGGCGGCAAGAAGGTGGGGATCGCCATTGCAACCTTGGCTAATGAGGTGATGGCCTCTGGAGAATTCGAGAATCCACGGCGCAGGATCTCGCATCTATTAATGATGTATGGTCTAGTCACGTTTATCGTTACTACCGTTCTCATGGCTTTCGTTAATTCTGCTGATGGCACACTACCTATTCTGTGGCATCTGGGCGCACTGATGGTTTGTGTTGGAGGTTACTGGTTCTTCTTTTCCATCCGGGCGGATGTCGGGGTAGATGGAAACCCTTGGTACCGTCTGCATCTACGCGCTGACATGTTTATCGTGTCACTGCTGGGTACCGTAACCTTTGGCCTGCTGTGGTCACTTTTTCAGGGTGTTGGCGTGTTGGGGGGTCTGTTTTTCGCTCTGTTCATGCTCTCCAGTACAGTGCTGTTTGGTGGGGTGCTGTGGTCGAAGTTTTCACACATGTTCTTCAAGCCGGCTGCCGCTTACCAGAAGCGTATAACCAAGGCCGATGGTTCTAGAGAGAACCTGCCTGAGATAGGCGATTTGTCGGATCCTGAGTTGCAGGCAAGGTATCCGGATATCCCAGAGTATATGGGCAGCAAGCCAGGTTACATGGGGCTTGGCATTAAGCGCGAACAACCACGCCACTATTAAGTCGTTTCAACAGAATTGAGAGAGGATTGATATGCCAACTTTCGTATATATGACCCGTTGCGACGGCTGTGGACACTGCGTCGACATCTGTCCTTCAGACATCATGCACATGGACACAACTTATCGTCGTGCATACAACATAGAACCAAACATGTGCTGGGAGTGCTATTCATGTGTAAAGGCCTGCCCGCACAACGCGATTGACGTTCGTGGCTATGCTGACTTTGCCCCATTGGGTCACTCGGTACGCGTGGTTCGCGATGAAGAGAAGGGTGTTATTGCATGGCGGATCAAGTTCCGCAATGGCAAAAAAGACCTGAATCTGCTGGCGCCTATTACGACTAAGCCTTGGGGTCAGTCGATACCTACGCTAGCCACTGAACCCGCCCCAACACAGGCGCATCGTGACAGCCAGTTGCTGTTCAACGAACCTAAATACATTCGTCTCGACGATGGTGACATTCACACCCTCGAGTCAAATGGTCTGACATTGAAAGCAGGGGTGTACTACTAATGGCTTATAAAACTATCGTAGAAGACAATATTGATGTCTTGATTGCTGGTGCCGGCCTTGGTGGCTCAGGTGCCGCTTGGGAAGCGCGTT
Source organism: Sedimenticolaceae bacterium (assembly GCA_050304615.1). Classification (GTDB taxonomy): domain Bacteria; phylum Pseudomonadota; class Gammaproteobacteria; order Chromatiales; family Chromatiaceae; genus CBFDBF01. The sequence continues at coordinate 122,458 of JBNLDW010000011.1, read as the reverse complement.
TCTGGGGTCAGGACAAGAAGATTGTGATCGCAGAAAAGGCCAACATCAACCGTTCCGGAGCTGTGGCGCAGGGTCTGTACGCTATCAACTGCTACATGGGTACCCGCTTTGGCGAGAACAATCCAGAAGATCACGTGCGTTATGCCCGTATCGACCTGATGGGGATGTTGCGTGAGGATCTGGCGTTCGATATGGCGCGCCACGTAGACTCTGCTGTACATCAGTTTGAAGAGTGGGGTATGCCGATTATGCGCAACTCCAAGACTGGCGCCTATCTGCGTGAAGGTCGTTGGCAGATCATGATCCACGGCGAATCCTACAAGCCACTCGTGGCTGAAGCTGCCACCAAGTCGGCAGACAAGGTATACAATCGTATCTGCGTGACCCACCTGCTGATGGATGATGCCAAAGAGAATCGTGTTGCCGGTGCTGTCGGCTTCAACGTGCGTACCGGTAACTACCACGTATTTAAGTCCAAGACTGTTATCGTTGGTGCCGGTGGTGCTTCCAACATCTACAAGCCGCGTTCGGTTGGTGAGGGTGCTGGTCGTGTATGGTACGCACCTTGGTCATCTGGTTCTGCATACGGTCTATTGATCGGTGCTGGCGCTAAAATGACCCAGATGGAGAACAAGATTGTTCTTGCCCGTTTCAAAGACGGTTACGGTCCGGTTGGTGCATACTTCCTGCATCTAAAGACCTACACTCAGAACTGTAATGGTGAAGAGTACGAGTCAAAGTGGTTCCCAGAGCTGCAGAAGATGGTTGGTAAAGAGTATCTGGATCCAGAGCTCTCACACGCTACCCACCGTCCTATCCCAACCTGCCTGCGTAACCATGCGCTGATCAACGAGGTCAATGCTGGTCGTGGTCCGATCCATATGGTTACCATGGAGGCGTTCCAGGATCCACATCTCGAGGAGATTGGCTGGCATAACTTCCTGGGTATGACCGTCGGTCAGGCAGTACTTTGGGCAGCTACTGACGTTGATCCAAAATATGAGAACCCTGAGCTGACCACCTCTGAGCCTTACGTTATGGGCTCCCACGCCACCGGTAGTGGTGCCTGGTGCTCAGGTCCGGAAGATCTGTCTCCGCCAGAGTATTTCTGGGGCTACAACCGTATGACCACAGTTGAGGGTCTGTTTGGTGCTGGTGATGCTGTAGGTGGCACCCCGCACGCCTTCTCCTCCGGTTCTTTCACTGAGGGTCGTCTGGCTGCCAAGGCCGCGTGCAAATACATTGACGATGGCAAGGCTGAGGGTATTCGTGTTTCTCAGGAGCAGATCGATCGCCGTAAGGCTGAGATCTACAAGCCGATGGAGCACTATAAGGTCTACCGTAACGAGATTGTTGCCGGTAGCGTTAACCCCAACTATATCAATCCGCGCCAGGGTCTGGACCGTCTGCAGAAGCTGATGGACGAGTATTGCGGTGGTGTGACCGTCAACTATATGACCAATGATAAGCTGTTGAGCATAGGTCTGAAGAAGATGAAGATCTTGGAAGAGGATCTGGAGAAGATCGCTGCAGAGGACATCCATGAGCTGTTACGCGCATGGGAGCTGAAGCATCGTCATCTCGCTGCAGAGTCGGTCTTCCAGCACACCCTGTTCCGCGAGGAGACTCGCTGGCCTGGTTACTACTACCGTGGTGATGCCATGAAAGTGGATGATGAGAACTGGCACGTGTTGACTGTTTCCCGTCGTGATCCACAGACTGGTGAATACACCATGGAGAAGGCTCCTCTGTATCACCTGGTGGGTGATATTGAGGATAAAGCCCTGGCGGAACTAAAAGCTAAAGGCCACTAGCCAATAGCTACTAATACCAAGCAGGGGCCCCCAGGGGGGCTTCTGTTTGGCGTTTAAAGAGGCCAATATTTTGTGTTGGCCTCTTTTTGTTTATATGCTATTGCATCTCTTACCTGTTGCAAGAGACGCTCATGGATAGAATGAGTTCCGAAGGCGAGAAATCTATTTAAAATCTATGTCTTGTAAGGCGCTACATGATTTCTAACATTCAAAGATAAAGAGCTACATATGAATATTATAGAAAAGACGGATGAAGAACTACGGGAGATAGGCCTTCCGATGTGGGAAGACCTAATTAAATACTCCAATGAAGGGCAGTACGGAAAATTCATCCAGCACTTCTCTTATGATCTCCTGTTCGGCCTCAATGAGGTGGAGGTAGGAAAACAGTTCGCAAGAAGTGAGCTGGCACGCAATCTTTCGACTGAATATGATTTCCTGGGATTTATCCGCCGCGGTGAGCATGTGACCCTGCTGTTTAAAGTATATAGCAGCAAAAAGGAAGGTGAATGGCTTGGCAGGATGGTGCTCGGGTATGATGATAAAGGTGAAGTTAAGATATTTGGTGCCTCAATCTTTTAAGCGACCATGAAAGAGACTATTCAAGACAATAAATTAGTCGAGTTGAACTATAAGGTTATCGACGAGAAAACCGGACAGGTTTTGTCGACTGTAGAGTTCCCCTTGAGCTATGTGCATGGTGCTGATGAAGTGCTGGCATCTACGGTAACGGATGAACTGGAAGGCAAGACGGCAGGGGAGATTATCGAAGTACCTATTAATGGTAACCAGATATATGGACCTAGGGACGAAGGTCTGGTCTTTACTGATCACATTGAGAATGTGCCAGAAGAGTACCGAGAGATCGGAACAAAAATATTGATGGAGAATGACAAGGGGGAACCCAGGGAATTCATCGTAACCCGGGTGGATGACAAGACACTGACGGTCGATGGCAATAATCCTCTATGTGGCAGAGATCTGATTTTTACCCTGGAGGTTTTATCTGTCAGGGATGCGACTGCTGAGGAGATAGAGGTGGGCACCAAGATTGTGGATGGGCCCGATATTGACGAAGCAAACGTTCGACCGATTTAATCACAATGTGGTGGACAACCTAAAACGCCCCCAAAAGTATATGGGGGCGTTTTAGGTTCGAGTATGCAGGTGTTTTACGGCTTTTTCGGGGTGGTATATTCTGCTACTTTGTGGAATGCTTCCCACGTGGTTTCATACCCAACAAAACCCTTGTCATTAGCCGCCATCTGACGGGTTGTCACAAAGCGGGCGTGTCCCTCAGGAACCTGGGGTCTGGTTTTGGATGGTTCGCTCATAAATCACCTCTTAATTATCTATTGCAATTGGAAGTCTTTTCGCTGGCTTCATTATCCCATTTTACACACAAAAAATACATAGCTGAGAGCTTTTTTTTGCGAGTAAAATTCTTTTTCATTCATTGGGTTACAGAAACCAGATGAGTAACCGTTGCTGGACTCCTGGCGCGGTTCCGCCGGTAGTCAGCGACTATTTTTTGGGTCGCTCTGGTCTGCCTGTGCCCGGGCATCCTCCTCCTCATCAGTTGGGATGATATCTAGCGGGGATGGTGTCGGTTCTGTCGGGGCATACTCATACTTCTGTTTGTGTGGTATCACCCCACGTACTCCACCCCTGGGGTTGGCCATATCTCCCTTGTAGCGCGGGATCATATGGATATGGGGAACAGATTGCCCGGCTGGCTCACCTATATTAACGCCGACGTTATATCCGTCAGGGCGGTGTTCCTGGTCGATGAGCGCCTTCATCTCATCCGCCAGTGCCCACATTGCGGCCTTCTCTTCCGCAGTCGTCTGGAAATAGTCGGCAACGTGCCGGCGCGTAATAATCAGGCAGTGGCCAGGATTGACCGGGGCAGTGTCATAGAATGTATAGGCCAACTCATTTTGGAGGAGCGTATCTGATCTATTGCAAAAGCGGCACGTTTTATGTTCTGACATAGGGTTGTTTTACTGCGATGAAGGGGATGATATTCGGTAGTTAATGACTTTCATGTATGGATATTATTATAGACCAGATAGCTATGCTTGAGCTAATGTAAGATATTGATTGTAAGTGTAAATTATCTAATATGTCCAGGTTGAATGTACCCTGGCATGACCATAATTTATCAGCTGTTGGCCAGGTGTAGTGCCAGACCATATAGCGCAACCCGATCATCCATGATCACATGCACTGGGACCGACTCCATCAGCTCTTTCATCTTGCCTTTGTTGCAGAACTCCTGCAGGAAAGTGGGGCGCCTGAGCCAGTCAATTATCTTGGGGGCAATTCCCCCGCCGATGTAGAGACCACCCCTGGCTAGCTTTTTTAGTACCAGATTGCCGGCCTCGGCAGCGTACAGTTGGACAAAAAGCTCTAGCGAGGCAACAGCATTCATGTCCTGGTTGTTATTGGCTTGAGTAAAGATGGCTGCTGCCAGGTCATCCCCCCCCTTCAGCGCCGTATGGAACCAGTCCGGAGTGTCGCCACCACCCTGTTCCAACATGAAGCTAAAGATATTGACCAGGCCCGGCCCGGACAGGACGTCTTCCCAGGTGGCATGCGATAGCTCTCGCTGTAGATATTGGCTTAGCTCAAACTGATTCAGAGTCATGGGGGCAAAATTGCAGTGCCCCCCTTCAGTGGCAAAGGGGTGAAACCCGATCCCATCCCAGTATAGTCCCGCTTCACCCAGACCAGTGCCGGCTGCGATAATCGCGCGGTTACCCTGCTGCGGGGCCACTCCATGTTGCAGGGTGCAGAGTTGGTTGCCGTGCAGTGCGGATAATCCCCAGGCGCTAGCCTCTATGTCGTTGAGCATAATCGACCGGCTGAATCCAAACTCTTGCTCCAGTTGATCGGCATCAACCAACCACGGCAGGTTGGTTATCTGACACCGGCGTTGGTTAACCGGGCCAGCTACACTCCATCCAGCCGTCGTTGGGCGCTCTGTTGTGGTCTGGAAAAATGCATGGATGATCTCGCTCAGGTTGGTGTAGTCACCACTGGCGTACGTATGTTCCTGAATTACCACAGGGCCTGCCTCAGCCAACTCGACTACTGCCAGTCTGGTCTTGGTGCCGCCGATATCAGCTGCCAATATCCTCATATGACACGCTCGTTGCCGCCATCAATCGGAATCTGTGCCCCGGTGGTGCGGGAAAAAAGCGGCCCTGCCATTGCGCAAGCGAGGGCGGCAACATCCCTGGAGCGAACCTCACGCTGTAGTATGTTTTTACTCTTATACTGTTCAACGGTTAGGCCATAGTGTTTTGCCCTGGCGGCCAGTACTTCAGGGGTCCATATGGCGGTATCAAATACAGCATCAGGATGGATGGTATTGACCCGTATCCCAAAACATCCCAACTCCAGGGCCGCGACCCGCGCCAACTGGGTCTGCCCGGCCTTGGCAACAGAGTAGGCGGCGGCACCGGGGCCAGGGGCCGGGACATTCTTTGAGGCGATCATAACCACGGCTGGATCGACGCCAAGTTTTAGATAAGGGGTGCATGCTTGGAGCAGCCGTTGGTGGCTGGTTAGGTTGATGGCAAGGCTGTGCTCCCAGCTGTCAATCGACATTTGCTCGATGGTCTCGCTGGCAAAAAATGCCCCGGCATTGCTGATTAGGATATCTACCCCACCAAATCTGCGTACTGCCTCTGCCACTGCATCCTGGATTTGCTGCTGTTCTGTGAGATCGCACACCAGCCCAACAATATCATGCTGAGAGAACTGCGTTTTGATATCGGGATTTAGATCAAGGGCTACAACGGATGCACCCTGAGCGTGAAGCTCGCCAACACAGGCAAGCCCTATGCCGCTAGCCGCACCAGTGATTATGGCCACCTTGCCCTGCAGTGGCAGCTCTGTCCTCTGTTTTCCCAGTTTGGCCTGTTCCAGCTCCCAGTACTCCATGTCAAAGATGTCATCCTCAGCCAGTGGTTGCCAGCCACCAAGTAGCTCAGCAGAGCGAATGGCAGGCCGGGTGTGGGCAGTAATATCAGCCACAATATCTACCTCGCGGCTACTGCGGCCAAAACTTATACAGCCGTTGCCTGGCCAGACCGCCCAGCATGGTGCAGGATTGATGCAGCTCAATCCTTTGCCTTTGCTATTACGTTGGAAGTAGTCGCGGTAGTGCTCTACATAATCGTCTATTGCCTGCTGCGGCTCCTGTGATATGACTACGGGACTACGTTTAGTGCGGATCACATGATCTGGAGTCAGGGGGCCGCGGTTAACCAGGGAGTCAAGCCCCGGTAGGTTAGAAAACTCTACTGCACCATCATCCCGTTCCCATCGGGTGATCACAGCACCGCCCCGTGCAGCGGAGACTGCTTGACGTATCCTTGCCAGGGTAGGCAGATCCTCTGCCACGCTGCACGTCTGCGGTACAATCAGCGCGCCTTTTGCTGCAAGATACTCTTCCGCCATAGAGACCAGCTCAATCATGCGTCCGTAGCTCTCTTCGGCGCTGTCGCTAAAGGTAAAGAGGCCGTGATGCATCAACACTATACCGTCCAGCCCCTGCCAATCCAGCCCCTGGCACATCTCAAAAATCTTGCGGGCCAAAACAAAACCAGGCATGACGTGGGGGACAATCAGCACCCGCTCACCATATAGCTCTCTGATGCGGGCCTCACCGTCTGGGGTATTGCTGATAGTTACTACCGCATCCGCATGGGTGTGATCGACAAACTTGAACGGAATAAGGGCATGCAATATAGCCTCAACCGATGGATTGGGCGCGCTTGGGTCGGTCATGGCAGCCCGTTGTGCCTGCACCATGGCGCGGTCACTCAAGGTAGATAGCTTGGCCATCTGCAAAAGGGCCTGCATCTTTACCGGCGCAAACCCAGCCGCCTCTATAGTGGCCAGGTCCCAACCACTGCCCTTAACGTAAAGCACCTCTTCTCGTTCACCAAACAGGTTATCTACCGTGCTTTTAACAGAGGTATTACCGCCACCATGCAGTACCAGCGCAGGCTCTTGGCCTAGAAGTCGCGAGCTATATACCCGCATGGCCAGATCATCATCCGCGTGTTGTGCTGCTATCTTACTGTCCCAGAGATTGTTCATCGATTGATAAGTCTGCTTAAATGGCTAAATGTGAGAGTTTAGCTGAATCTGGAGGCTGAGGACATGCCATTGCGAGCCACAGATGATTTGCCGTCAGGTTCTCTAATATTGGTGCAGGAGACACTCTAATGTAACCCCTATATTTGTGACCCACAGCATCGTTGTGGCCACTATGTTATCTGCTATGAGGGCTATACTTTAGGGTGTGAGGCTTGACTTGGGCCGGCAAATCTTCATATCGTATTCTGTTGTGGCGGACAGGAGGAGTTCCTGGTGGTTTCAAAAACAAAAAGAGACAATCCATTCGCCCTTCCGGGGCGCAGAGATCCGGCGCTTGTCGGGGAAGATTTTGACCGTAAGAAATTCAAGCTTTGGGTTGAAAATCTACCGATTGGAAATATAGGTGGAACCGCACGGTACCTGCACCGTGGTCTTGATCGCCTGATCTACCAGGAGATGTCGCCATCTGAGCGCTTTGAGGCGCTAGAGGTGATGCGCCAGCCTCTCCATTTTATCCTGGATGCGCTTGCCGGACACTATCTTATGGATTCACTGCCCCTGGCGGAGCGGGAGCAGATGATCGCCCGACTGCGTCTGGATCTAATGATTAAGAACGTAGTATGTTACAAGGTGATCCTTGATCAACTGCATGATCAGTCGCTAACGGGCTACCTACTGCACAAGAATACCCGTTCTGCGGCTCTGCATCGTGTGCTTTACTATCTTGGGTATATATTGCTCCACTCCTACCAACTGCGCCGGGAAGCCCCTGCGTTTGTATGGCGAGAGATGCACGGGATTCATCACTACGCGGTCTCCAATGATCTGCACACCGGTAATGCCAAGTTGGATCCAGCCGATGGCCACGAAAAGCTGAGTGTAGATGACCTCTATAAGCAGAACCTGCTGCTGGCTATGTCTGCCCCGCACGGTCTGCTGCGTAGCGAGGTAGGAAAGGTCTACTCGATGCTAAGACAGTGGGTAACCAAGGCTGAACTCTATCCCCTCGGAACCAATGTGTCAGCAAAGCACTCTTTCCTGATTGATATTCAGACAGACATAGCCCCCAGTTGCTGCGGAAATTATCCAAAGGACGATGAGATACAGCAGGGCTGGATACTGGTCGTTGATAAGTTGCAACAGTACCTGCAAGAGGAGTTGGCAGTAAATACCGATAAAACCCCAATACACACTGGACCGGGGATGCTATCCAGGGGGTTGTTGACGAAGCTGTTTAATGCCTGGAGCGGAGGAGTAAAGCGCACCAACAGGCGTTTGTCGATTTCCGGGCAGGTTGTGGTTGTCTGTGGGTTGGATGGGCTGTACAGCTTGCTGGGAGGACATCAGTTGTCGATTGCAAATGGTACTGCCAGCGCAGAGTTTAAGGTAGACCTTCCGGGTGATGATGATCTGGATCCGCATATACCTCTGGACTACAAGAAAGATGAGATCATCGAAGAGTTGGATCTATCTTTTTCAGGGGATGGGGATAAGGAGGTGGACGCAGCAGGGCCGGCAGATGATGTGGGGCACGATAAAATCTATATAGAAGCGTGTGCAATCCTTAATCAAAGTATGAATGGGTACCATCTACGCTATGCCGGTGCTGGGTATAATCTGCTTCGTGTTGGTGGGTTGCTTGGTATAAATAACGCCGCTAGTGGCCCCAGAGATAAGGGGTGGGGGTTTGGCGTGGTTAGGTGGATAAAGACTGTAAGGCCGCAACTAATAGAGTTTGGGGTAGAGCTTCTGCCCGGCGAATTTAAGCCGGTTATGGTGCAGTGTCAGCGTGGTGGCGGCAGTAAAACAGATCGTTGGGGTGGTTTTTTGCAGCACCTTGAGGGTGATGTGGTGAACCTGATTGTGCCGCCACTGCATGTTGAGGAAGATGATCGGGTTGCCTTGATAGATGCTGGCGCAGAGTATCCTATTACGCTGAATCAACAGTTAGAGCTTACTGATACATACGCCCAGTATAGCTTTTCCCCTGTAGCGGAATCTGGTGCGGAGGCTGATACCTCTACGGAGTCGGCAGGGGATGGGGTCACGGCAGAGTTCGACAGTATATGGGAGAGCTTGCGCTGAGTTTATTGTCTCCATCTACAGTGATTGGATTTGGTTACACTGTTTCTATCCCGTCATAAAAAAGGCGCACCCCAAAAGGGGCGCGCCTTTTATGTTAACTGAACGATAAAGTGGTTAGCCAATAATGCCGTTGAAGGTCGCACTTGGACGCATGATGGCCGTTACTGTCGCCTCATCTGGACGATAGTAGCCGCCAATATCGGCCGGTGAACCCTGGACACTAATCATCTCCTCTAGAATCTTCGCCTCGTTGGCCGCCAGTTGGTCGGCCAGTTCAGCAAATTGCGCCTTGAGTTCGGCATCTTCATTCTGGGCAGCCAGGGCACGCGCCCAGTACATGGCCAGGTAGAAGTGGCTGCCGCGGTTGTCTAGCTCGCCACACTTGCGCTTTGGAGTCTTGTCGTTGTTGAGCAGTTCTTCGGTGGCCTTATCCAGGGCATCGGCCAGGACCTGTGCCTGCTTATTGCCAGTCAGGTTGCTCAGGTGCTCCAGGGAGGGGACCAGGGCTAGGAACTCACCCAGAGAGTCCCAGCGCAGGTGGTTTTCCTGTAACAGCTGCTGCACGTGCTTGGGCGCAGAACCGCCGGCACCAGTCTCGAACAGGCCGCCACCGTTCATCAGCGGTACGATGGAGAGCATCTTGGCGCTGGTGCCCAGCTCCAGGATCGGATAGAGGTCGGTGTTGTAGTCTCGTAGTACATTGCCTGTTACAGAGATGGTGTTCTCCCCAGCACGCAGGCGTTCTACCGAGAGCTTGGCCGCCTCGTAGACAGACAACTGGCGAATATCCAGACCACTGGTGTCGTGATCCTGTAGATACCTATCAACCTTCTTCTTCAATTCGATATGGTGGGCGCGGTCCGGATCCAGCCAGAAGATGGCAGGCCAGCCAGTGGCCTTGGCGCGAGACACGGCTAGCTTCACCCAGTCCTGAATCGGGGCGTCCTTCACCATCACCATGCGCCAGATGTCGCCATCCTCCACCTGGTCTTCGTGGATGGTGTTGCCCTTGGCGTCGGTCACGCGGATGATGCCGTCGCCTGGTGCCTCAAAAGTGGTGGGGTGGGAGCCGTACTCTTCCGCCTTCTGCGCCATCAGACCGACGTTGGGCACGGTGCCCATGGTGGTCGGGTCAAGGGCACCATGGGCGATGCAGTTCTCAATGGTGGCCTGATACAGTGGCGCGTAGCTGTGATCTGGAATCACAAACTTGGTGTCCTTCTGCTTACCGTCAGGACCCCACATCTGGCCGGAGGCGCGGATGGCGGCCGGCATGGAGGCGTCGATGATGATGTCGCTGGGGACATGCAGGTTGGTTATGCCCTTGTCGGAGTCAACCATGGCGATAGCGGGACGGCTCTGGTACTGCTTTTGGATGTCCGCTTCGATCTCGGCCTTCTTGTCAGCCGGCAGCTTGTCCATCTTGGTATAGAGATCACCCAGACCGTTGTTGAAGTCGACACCGAGCTCTTTGATGGTGTCAGCATGCTTTTCGATTACATCACTGTAGAAGACCTTGACGCAGTGGCCGAAGATCTTAGGATCGGAGACCTTCATCATGGTCGCCTTCATATGCAGGGAGAACAACACATCTTTCTGCTTGGCGTCTTCCACCTGCTCCGCTAGGAACTTCACCAGTGCCTTACGGCTCATAAAGGTGGCGTCCACAATCTCACCAGCCTCCAGGGGAACAGACTCTTTCAACACCTGAGTGCTGCCGTCGTTGCCGTGGAAGGTGATCTTGGCGGTGGTGTCCTCAGCCATGGTGACGGACCTCTCGGTAGAGGCGAAGTCGCCGCTGCTCATGGTGGCCACGTGGGACTTGGAGTCCTTGCTCCAGGCACCCATGGGGTGGGGAAACTTCTTGGCAAAGTTCTTTACTGCGCCGGGGGCGCGGCGGTCGGAGTTGCCCTCACGTAGCACTGGGTTTACAGCGGAACCGAGGACCTTGGAGAAACGCTCCTTGATCTCCTTCTCGGCATCGTTCTGCGGGTTTTCTGGGTAGTTTGGGATGTCGTAACCTTTCTCCTGCAGCTCCTTGATCACGGCCTTCAGCTGCGGAAGAGACGCACTGATATTAGGCAGTTTGATGATATTGGCCTCAGGGGTCTTGGCTAGATCACCCAGCCGTCCAAGCTCATCAGCAATCTTCTGCTCGGCGGTCAGGTGGTCGGGAAAGTTGGCGATGACGCGACCGGCAAGGGAAATATCCCGAGTCTCCACATCTACTCCCGCGGCCTTGGCAAATTTCTGTACAATGGGCAGAAAAGAGTAGGTCGCCAACATGGGCGCCTCGTCAATCTTTGTCCAGATGATCTTCGACATATTCCAGTCCTCTAGTTTATATAAAGACAAAAGTAACTTTCAATTAAGGCGTTCGTTTGGAATCCGAGGTCGAAACGCAAAGAGCGCGAAGTTCACAGAGGGTTTAAACGATTGGGGTTCAAAAACTTTGCGTTCTCTGCGTCTTTGCGGTCTCCACGTTAATTTCCATCGCTTCAAACGGCCGCCGTTTAATACGGAGGCAGAGTCGGGTGCTACCCGACTCTGCCTGTTGTCGATTAGCCTACGTAGCTACATTGGCTGGCGGGCGTACGTGTGTCCATGTTCCGACCGCGGTTGGTGTGATCGTCAATCTCCGCAGCGGAGCCGATCATGCGCCCAAACAAAAAGGTGGTAAACGCAGCCGCCTCCATAGTGGCGTCGTCAATCTCACCGTTCGCATGGGGCTTCCACAGCATCTTCAGAAGTAGCACGGCGATGACGGCATCGACGTTGACACAGAAGACGTTGCGCGTAACCCCGGTTTTGTGCAGCGCTTTTACCAGTTCTTGGTAAAACTCGTGAAAGACGTTGTAGTCGCCGCGCTGCTTGAATAGATCGCTGACAAACACCTCGCGCGGGTCAAAGTTCACCTCTTCTCCCTTGAACACCGGGTGACCAGTGCAGGGTATCTTGTCGTAGGAGAGGTCGCCCTCGGCCTTGGCCTTCTTTTTATACGCCAGATACTCCTTGGCATACTTGGTTGCCATTGCGGCCAGATCAAGACCGTGGCTGTCTACGCCTGGTTCCTTCAGGCCGGTATCGCGGAAGCGGTCCAGCAGGAAGGAGATGGCCTCATAGCCGTTGCCGCCGTGGGCGTAACCGGTGTGGGTGAGGAAGCCGATGTAACCCTTGTTTATCTGCACCCGTGCCGGAGACTCAGGGCCGTCGGCCGCAACCGCGCCTTTAGCGCCCTGAGCAGAGATGGTGCCCGGGCCGTTAGAGATGATCAGGCCCAGCAGTACGGAGAAGGAGTAAAGGGACTCTTCATCCGGGCGATGTCCCAGCAGCGCCAGATGAGCGGTCTCAGTGAAGCTCCAGCTCTCCATCAGCTCGTTGTTGGAGATGCCACAGAACTTGTTTTTGCTCTGCTTCTTTGCACCAGCGGCAGAGCCAATCAGGGTACTAAATACCCGAAAGTGCCACGGCATGGTGCTGATGGTGGTAGCCGATAGGCGTTTGCGCATTAGCGCCTTCCATGCCAGATGCAGGGTGATGGCTGCCAATACTACCTGACCCCTTACCTTGCCCTTCTTTTTGGCGGCCATGGCCTTCAAAAATTCCACAAAGATTGATTTGGCACCACGTGCCTCAATAGCGGCCAGCATGGCTTCGCCACGATCACAATCCTTAGAGGATACAAATATCTCGGCATCGGCAGCCGCCAGCTGAGATGAGATATCCGCAGCAGTGTCGGCGGGATTTTCTATGCCAGAACGCTTGAACAGCTCCATCATGGCAACGGCGGCAGTTTGAGAGAGCTCAACCTTGTTGGGGCCAACCATAGCAAGGGCAGCAGCGAGGGCGGTGTTGGGGCTGTTGCCCGCCTCGCGAGAGGCGTCAGCAGCGGCCAGGCCTATGTTGTCTGCCTGATTGACAAAGGCGTTCAGGGCCACATTCGCCAGGACGGTGCCGTTGGCATCCGGATACTCGCGGATCAGGCTCTGCACCAGGTTCTCTTCGAAGGTGTGGGTGGAGGCGTCCAGCACGCTGGTCCCGTGGATCTTGGTAACCTGAGTCTTGGGGTCCATCATGGAGGCGCCAGAGGCGTCCTTCATGGTCTGGCGCGGGAAGATAGCGCCCACCTGCTCTTTGAGACCAGCGATCTGCTCGTTGTAGGGGGCCAAGGCCTCTACCACTGGCGGATTGAGATGATCCGGCAGATCAATCCCCTGGGTGTTGCTGAACCAGCACTTCAGAGAGAGGTCGCCAACTGGCTCAAAGTCTGGCTTGATGTTCCGTTTTGCCATTACGGCGGTCATCGCCTCCGGTATATGGGCGATATTGAGCACTACTGCCCCCTTTTCGGAGCAGACTGGATTGTTTGGGGTGAAGATTTCGTCCACACCAAACTTCTGCATGAACCACTCTTCTTTGGCCATGGCGTTATCACCAGCCCCGGCGATGGCACCGGCATGGCCGCACGCCTTGGTCAGCTTGGCCTTCCAGCGACCTACGATACAGGCAACTACTGGCTTATCGAATGTTATGTCGTGTTCATAGTAACCACCTGGCTCGATATACATAACGGCGGCCTTGGAGCGGTCATCCTGATGAAAGGCGTGGGTCCACTCAGGTGCGGAGTAGTGAATGTATACGTCCTTACCAGAAGAGAAGGATACAGTGCTACCCCAGCCTGCGGTGGCCAGATAGACGGCGATGGTGGTGGTGAAGTTGCCGGAGTTGGAGTAGATGGCGATGCTGCCTGGGAGTAGGGACTCCTCAGGGGCGCTACCGCCAAGGGCGCCACCGATGCGCACATGGTTGTGGGAGTCGGCCAGGCCAAGGCAATTGGCGCCAAATATATCGATGCCGTGCATCTGTCCAATGGCGCGGATGACACGAGCGTCGCGTACTGGCACCTTCTCGGTGAGTATGACAATCTTGTTCAGGTCAGGGTTGACTCGTACTGCCTCCAGTACCCCGTCACGTACCCCGGCTGGCGGTAAATAGACCACTACTACATTGAATTTATGGCCCGCACCTATCGCTTCGGCAATGTTATCGTAGACTGGGATGTCTCCGATTGAGGTCTTCATCTTGGAGCCAGAGCGACCTGGGGCCGTGCCACAGACAATGTTGCCCCCGGAGTAGACATGGCTGACCGGGGTTACGGTACGGCTCTCGCCACCGGTGATATTCAGTACACAGACCCGGTCATCTTTAGTGGCCAGTTCTGACAGGGAGTTGATGCCCACATAGTAGTGGGTAAATTCTTTTACGCCTTGCGGGTGCATAATTTAGTTTCCTTCTGCTTAATCCGGTTATCTCACGAAGCTATCAATAATGCGGTTAGTGTTGCTACCGTGGGCAGTCGTGAGTGGTCGAGATAATTCTTGGTTACATGTATCTCCAGCTGTTACTCGGTAATTCCCATGCTGGCGGCGACAATTTCGCGCCCGCCGTTTTTCATCCATTCGTCGGCCGCCTGGGCGTAGTTGACTACTTCGCTCATAGCTGAATCAAAACCGAACATCTGGTAGGGGAGTCCAAGCGAGTCCAGGGTATCCTGCATATAGCCCATGCCGCGGGTCAAGTTGGGGCCGCCGCGTCCAATCACCACATACAGCGGTTGTGGACCGTGGGCGTTGAAATGGTCCCGCAGGGCATCGGCCATGGCGCGGAAGGTCTCGTATATGTCTGTATTGTTGGCCTTGCCGCCGATGATAAAGAGCACGTTGGACTGCTTCAGCCAGTATTTGTAAACGATCCGGCTGATGTCGTGCATCTTGGAATAGGGTGGGTTACCCCCAAAATCAGAGGAGATTGTTGCGGCATCTCCCAGCAGCTCGGTTACCAGGGCGTTGGCGCCACCGCCGAAGGTCATGGCGCTGATGGTGCCGGTTTCATTGATGACGAACACGTCTGACTGTCCCTGATAGGTGCGCAGGGAGTTTACCTCCAGCTCAAAATCGGAATAGCTGGAGGTGTCCAGATCCTCCGGCAGGCCGAGGCGTTTGGTGTTGGGATCATCTCCATCGAAGGCGCACTTAAAGTCGCAGGCCAGCGGTACCAGGCGGCCATTGTCGTTGCGCATCATGCGGATCGGGTTTAGCTCCAGGGTGGTCATGCCGTAGTTGTGGAATAGATCCCACAGCTTGGGCAGGTTCTGTACCAGCGGGCTGACCAGCTCCTTTGGTGCACCCAGCTTGTGCAGGGCATTGGAGATGACAAAACCCTTGAGGCCGGTGAGGGGGTCGAACGGGATGCGGGCGATCTTCTCTGGTGGTAGCTCCTCTATATCCATGCCACCGTGGTGGGTCAAGGTGATCATGGGGGCGCGATATTCGGTACTGTCGGTGAGTGAAAAGTAGATTTCATACTCAGCCGGGACGCCGCCCTCAAAGGTGACGCCCTCCGCCTTGGAGTAGGTGTTGTTGTGGAAGTGCTCGGCAAAATAGAGCCGCGCCTTCTCTTGCATGGCGGTGGAGACATCCTTGGCCCTACCGAGTAGCCCGGCCTTGCCTTTCTTTCCAACGCCGCCTTTGAACATCGGCTTGATAAATACCTCACCATGCCGTTCGATCAGCCCCTTGACCTCATCATTGGTCGCCTCTGGACCGAGCACTTCAGATGTAGGGAAGTCAACGTATTTAAGGAGTTTAGAACCCCAGTACATGCCTGTTATCTGCATTCTTGTTTGCTCCTAGATGCCGGTTTCTGCGACGGTTTTTTCCACCGTCTCAATGGTTTTATCAAGTAATGTCTGCTCATCCGGGGTGAGGTCGAACTCCAGAATCTTCTCTACCCCGCCGCCGCCGATGACGGTGGGGACCCCGACAAACAGGCCGTTGACGCCATACTCGCCCTCACATAGTGCGGCAGCGGTGATGACCCGTTTTTTATCTTTAATGAAGGCCTCAGCCATCTCGATAACAGAGGCGGCTGGGCTGAAATAGGCGCTACCGTTGCCCAGCAGTTTTACCACCTCGGTGCCAGCCTCTTGAGTGCGTTTGATGATGGCATCGATACGCTCCTGCGACAGCAGGGCTGTCAGGGGGACACCGCCAACATTTGCAGTACGAACCAGTGGTAGCATCTCCGGGCCGTGGCCTCCCATTACCATCCCTGAGACATCTTGTACCGATAGCCCGGTTTCCATGGCGATGAAGGTACGAAAGCGGCCACTATCCAGGGCACCAGCCATGCCGATCACCTGGTTTTTTGGCA
Organism: Sedimenticolaceae bacterium; assembly: GCA_050304615.1. Classification (GTDB taxonomy): domain Bacteria; phylum Pseudomonadota; class Gammaproteobacteria; order Chromatiales; family Chromatiaceae; genus CBFDBF01. The sequence continues at coordinate 106,232 of JBNLDW010000011.1, read as the reverse complement.
TGCCAGAGTATTTATGGAAGGCATATACCATAGCGTCCAGTGGGTTGGTGGTAATGATGACAAAGGCGTTAGGGGCTACCCGTTTTACATTCTCTGCTACATCCTGAATGATTTTTAGATTGGTTCCGAGTAGATCTTCCCGTGTCATGCCGGGTTTTCTTGCCAGGCCAGCGGTGATCATTATCAGGTCGGCATCGCTAATATCCTCATAGTCACAGGTTCCGCTCAGGTTGGCGTCGTAGCCATCGTGCGGACGCAGTGCCATCATGTCGAGGGTTTTGCCTTTTACCTGCCCCTCCATCTGCGGTATATCCAGCACCACCACATCACCTAAATCCTTTTGGGCTGCCAATAGTGCCAGGATGCCGCCAATCTGGCCGCCTCCAATCAACGCGATTTTTTTTCTGGACATAATCTTCTTCCTCGTACAAATTTGTTGCCCTTCAGACAAGTAGACCCTCGACCCACGGCGGGGTGTAAGAGGGTCAAGGGACATTGGTCGACGGGCCGCCTGTTAAGTCCGAGCGGCAAAGTTAATGTATTTAAGGAACTGAGCTAATGGCGCGGGTTTATGCCAGCTCCCAGATTCGACCTCTGGCCCTGATTTTGACAAAAAGCGGCGTGCAATTGCAACCCTAAACAGCACAAATTAATCTAGGGGTTGCCTAAAAAAGATCGTGATCACTGGGTGCGCTAATAGCCGCACCGCCACCACGGGGGATCTGTTTTGTCCGGAATACCTCAGTGATTGCGCCCTTACGGTCGCTGCTTACCCGTTGGCCGGTAGTGGGGTCGATGCTTACTGTCACCATATCTGGTGGCATCACCAGGGGTTGCTCTTTAACCCCTTTTAGCGCCTGCTCCATGTATAGAATCCAGGCCGGAAGTGCGGCTCGCCCACCCACTTCGCCCCGACCCAATGGCTCTGATGAGTCGAAGCCGACCCAGGTTACGGCGACCATAGAGCGGTGGAAGCCATTAAACCAGGCGTCACGCTGCTCATTGGTGGTGCCGGTCTTGCCGGCCAGGTCGTTACGACCGAGGGACTTGGCACGGGTAGCGGTGCCATGGGTAATCACATCCCGCATCATGGAATTCATCAGGTAGCAGTTTTGTGGGGTTATAACCCTGGGGGCGATACGCTTGTCTCCGCTGGCGCTTGCAGGAGTCGATGGTTTAGCGGCTGCGCCGGTCTGAGGTTCAACCACGGCAGTGATTTCTGCTTTATCCAGGGCAGGGTTTGGCGTCCCTTCGGCCTGTCCGCACTCTGTGCAGACGCGTAGTGGGGAGGCCTGGTACAGGATCTTCTGCTGGCTATCTTCAATCCGTTCTATATAGTATGGCTCAATTCGAAAACCGCCATTGGCCAGGATAGAGTATCCAGCCGCCATCTGCAGCGGGGTGACAGTTGCGCTGCCCAGTGCTAGAGATAGGTTGCGTGGCAGTTTGTCTGGATCGAAGCCAAACAGTTCGATGTGTTTTAGGGCGTGATCCATACCCATGGAGCGCAACAGCCGGATTGAGACCATGTTGCGTGACTTAGTCAGGGCGTAACGAAGCCTGGTAGGGCCAAAGAACTCTCCGCTGTAGTTCTCCGGGCGCCAGGCATCTTCCAGCCCGGCATCTTCAACTACCACAGGGGCATCATTGATTAGACTGGCTGCAGTAAACCCAGCCTCCAGAGCGGCCGAGTAGATAAACGCCTTAAAGCCAGAACCGGGTTGACGCTTAGCCTGAGTGGCACGGTTAAATTTGCTGCGCTGGTAGTCGTATCCACCAACCAGGGCAGTGATGGCCCCACTGTCTGGTAGCACTGAGATCAGCGCACCCTCGACTGCCGGAATCTGTGCCAGACGCCAGGTGGTACCCTCTTTTGTGGTGCTCTTGGTGAGGAGAACCATATCCCCAACCTTGAGAATATCTGCTGCCTTTTGCGGCTTTTTACCCAGTGCGTCAGTGTTGATATGGCGCCGCGCCCACTCTAGATTTTCCCACTCCAAAGTTTGTCGTTCGTCGTTACCCAGGTAGGCAGTGGCCGTCTTCTCTTTTACATCTAGTATCAGTCCAGGAATCAGATCACCTATCCGCTTACGTGCTTGCAGCAGCTCATCCCATGCGTCTTCGTTATTATGGACTGATAGGTCGAAGTGTTCTTCGGCACCACGGTAGCCGTGGCGTTCATCGTACTCATGCAGCGCCGTTCTAACCGCCCGGTTGGCAGTGGTCTGGAGGTTGCTATCTAGGGTGGTGATCACTCGTAGTCCCTGGGTGTAGGCATCATCACCATACCGTTCCACCATCTCAGCGCGTACCATCTCCGCTAGGTAGGGGGCCTCCACATCGGTCTGGGTGGCATGTATTCTGGCCGAAACCGGGGTGTCCATGGCAACCTTGTACTCCTCCTCGGAGATAAAATCGAGGTCTAACATCCTGCCCAGGACATAGCCTCTACGCTCCACAGCCCGCTTGGGGTTGGTGATAGGGTTGTCACTGGATGGCGCCTTGGGAAGTCCGGCGATCATGGCAGTCTGCGCCAGGTTGAGCTGATCTACAGGTTTGCCATAGTAGACTTCGGCTGCCGCCTCTATCCCATACGTGCGGTTGCCAAGATAGATCTTATTGAAGTAGATCTGAAGAATCTCTTCTTTACTCAATTTTCTTTCGATCTGCAGTGCTAATAAAATCTCGCTAAGCTTGCGGCGGAAGGTTTTCTCCCGGCTGAGGAAAAAGTTGCGTGCTACCTGCATGGTGATGGTGCTGCCACCCTGTTGCTTCTCCCCAGTGAGTAGCAGCTTTATTCCAGCCCGAACAATCCCTTGATAGTCTACCCCTGGATGGTCAAAAAAGCGGTCATCTTCGGCTGCCAGGAGCGCCTGAATCATCCGTTCTGGTGCCTGCTTGTAGGTTATAGGGATGCGCCGTTGCTCACCAAATGCCGCGATCAGGTCGCCCTGTTTGGAGTAGACTCGCAGTGGTACCTGTAATGCGATCTCTTGTAGATTATCTGTGGATGGGAGATCAGGGAGTAGATAGAGATATATGCCGAGCAGGGCAATTATGGTCCCGGTGATCCCCATCATTGTGAGTGATAGGATAAATGGGACTAGTTTGTTGGGCCATTTCATCTGTTATTCCGTACTGTTTTGTAGGGCGCAACGCCCGAATATCTAGGTTTCATAATATAGTGATCATGGTAACAGAATTTGACAAAATGGACATTTTATTGAATAAAGTGCTTCACAAGAAATTCATTTGCTGCTATATAGTTAAGCTACTTTATTAAAGAAAAACCTTTAACTTAGGCCGTAACGCCATATTTTAGGTAGAAGGATAGCCAGATGTTGCCCTTTTTGCGCGCTAAAAAAGCTGAAATGATCGGTCTTGACATCAGTTCAACGGCCGTCAAGCTGTTGGAGTTGAGCCTAGCTGGGGGTCGTTCTAGTGGTCGCTATCGGGTAGAGAGTTACGCGGTGGAGCCGCTGCAGTCAGATGCTGTTGTGGAGAAAAACATCGCTAATGTGGAGGCGGTTGCGGAGTCGATCAAGAGTGTGGTGCGGCGTTCTGGTACCGGGGTTAAGCATGCCGCGGTCGCGGTCTCTGGGTCGGCGGTGATAACCAAGACGATAGCTATGTCAGCCGCACTGTCAGAGCAGGAGATGGAGGCGCAGATTCAGCTTGAGGCTGATCAGTATATTCCCTACCCGCTGGAAGAGGTAAATATAGATTTTGAGGTGCTGGGTCCAACGGAGAAGAACCCGGATATGGTGGACGTGCTGTTGGCCGCCTCACGTAGCGAAAATGTCGAGAATCGTGTTGCCGCGCTAGAGATCGCAGGTCTTACTGCAGAGGTGGTCGATGTGGAGGCCTATGCCATGGAGAATGCCTTCGCACTAATAGTTGATCAATTGCCCGATCTGGGGGTGCATCAGACCATCGCTATCGCCGATGTTGGTGCCACTAATACAACTCTTAACGTCCTGCATAATGGCAAGATCATATATACCCGTGAGCAGAGTTTTGGCGGTAAGCAGTTGACCGAAGAGATTCAGCGTCGCTACGGCTTATCTAACGAGGAGGCGGGGATGGCCAAGCGCCAGGGCGGGTTGCCGGACAACTACATCCCTGAGGTGCTGGAGCCGTTCAAGGATGCGATGGCGCAGCAGGTTGCCCGCTCACTACAATTTTTCTTCTCTTCGAGTGCATACAATAGTGTGGATCGTGTAGTCCTTGCTGGTGGTTGTGCATCCATCCCGGCAATAGATGAGCTGGTAGAGGAGAAGATTGGCACCCCGACGATCATTGCAAATCCATTTACCAACATGTCGGTTTCATCCGGGGTAAAGCCGCAGAGCCTTAGCAATGATGCCCCATCATTGATGATTGCTTGCGGCCTAGCGTTGAGGAGCTTTGACTGATATGGCGCGTATCAATCTATTACCTTGGCGAGAAAATCTGCGTGCAGAGCAGCAGCGTGAATTTTTGGTTATGGCTGGGGGGGCGCTGGTGATCTCCCTCCTGCTCGGCGTCTATACCCATCTGCATATCAACGGGATGATATCTGATCAAGAGGGGAGAAACGATTTTTTAAAACGGGAGATTTCTGCGCTGGATGAGAGGATTAAGGAGATACAAGAGCTAGAGAAGACCAAGGCGAGGCTGCTGGCAAGAATGGAGGTGATTCAGGAACTGCAGAGCAGTCGCCCAGAGGCGGTGCATCTGTTTGATGAGCTGGTAAAGACCACCCCGGATGGTGCGTTTCTAACCAAGATTGCGCAGCAGGGCAAGGTAGTGGAGCTGAATGGCAGGGCGCAATCCAATGCCAGGGTGTCGGCCTACATGCGTAATGTTGAGAGTTCCGATTGGATTGGGGCACCTTCGTTACAGGTGATCGAGAACAAGGATAAGACGGGAACCGGTTTTAGTCATTTTACTATGTCGGTGCAGCAGCAGGCGAAGAAGGCAGATGAAGTTGCCGGCAAGGGGGATAAGAAGTGAACCTGGATGACTTTAACAATCTAGATATCAACAATATGGGAGTTTGGCCAACCCCGGCCAAGGTGGCGGTACTGATTGTTCTGGCTGTGCTCACCGGGGTAGGCTGGTATCACTTCGATACCAAAGAACAGCTGGCCAGCCTGGAAGCAGTTGAGCAGCAGGAGCTTACCTTGCGGACGGAGTTCGAAAATAAGCAGGCCAAGGCGGCCAACCTAGAAGCGTACAAAAAACAGTTGGCGGAGATGGAGCAGTCATTTGGCGCCATGTTGCGTCAACTTCCGGACAAAACCGAAGTGGCAGCTTTGCTGGTCGATGTATCTCAGACTGGGCTTGCGGCTGGGCTGGAGTTTGAACTTTTTGACCCCACAGGTGAGGCGCGCAAGGAGTTCTATGCTGAACTGCCTATTAAACTGAAGGTGAACGGCAGCTATCATGAGTTCGGGGAATTTATTAGTGGTCTTGCGGCACTGCCCCGCATCGTTACTATTCACGATATTTTGATTTATCCGAAGAATGCTGGCGCAGGCAAAGAGGAAATCGGGGATGGTACCGCATTGACGCTTGAGGCTACGGCAAAGACTTACCGCTATCTCGAAGAAGTAGAGGGAGGGGGAGAGGGTGCGGCGAAATGAGAAATAGACCAGTTTTTATTTGGGTAAAACCACTGCTAGTCATTATTGGCTGCGTAGTGCTGCTGGTGGGTTGTGGTGACAGCCGCAGGTATGAGCTGGAGCAGTACGTGGAGGAGGTGAAGGCGCGCAAGCCTGGGCGTATAGAGCCGCTACCGGAAATCAGGCAGATTGAGACCTTTACCTACATAGCTGGAAATAGGCGTAATCCCTTCCGCCCAGAGCAACCGCGTGATGAGCTGTTGCCCGGGAGCGTGAGTGGCGATGGCCTGGTTCCAGATGTGACGCGTAGAAAGGAAGAGCTAGAGTCTTTCTCCCTGGACTCTATCCGTATGGTAGGAACATTGCAGGATAGTGACGAGACCATGTGGGGGTTGGTAAGGACGTCTGACAAGATACTGTTTCGGGTGAAGGAAGGTAACTACATGGGCCGCAACTATGGACAGATCACCAAGATTTCAGAAAGCAGTATTGAGCTAACAGAGATTGTACCGGATAACAATGGTGGCTATCAGGAGCGACAGGCTTCTATAGCACTGAGTGAATAGAGTGCAGGTAGAGGAATTGAAGATGAAAAGACCAAACAGTGCCAGACGGAAGACTATATTTGGGGCAGGGAGATTGGGGTTGACCTCCTGGCTGCTGCTTCTATCTTTTGGTATCTCCTCGTTTGCTATCGCATCTAACACACTGCGCGAGATCAGCTATTCAGCGCTGCCGGGGAATGTCGTCCAGATTGTCCTAACAGCAGAGGATTCACTTGCCACACCGACCAGTTTTGCTACCGACAATCCCTCGCGTATAGCCATAGATTTCCAGGATATGAAGAGTGGGAAGGTTAAAAAGAGCCAGGCTGTAGGTATCGGTATGGTGCGTAGTATTGCCACTATCGAGGCGGGGGAACGCACCCGTGTCGTAGTCAATCTGGCTGATAGTGTCTCCCATGAGATGGATGTGCGTGGCAACCAACTGTATGTCACGGTGGGCGCAGGGCCAGCAGGGAATGCCAGCAAGGTGGCGGAGACTGCTTCGGCAGCAGCCGAGCCTATGGCTGAGGTAGAGACGGCGAAAAAGAGTCAGCCAGAGGCGGCGGCACCGAAGGTGGTGCAAAGCGCAGATAGGAGTATACAAAATGTTGATTTTCGCCGCGGTAGTGAGGGGGAGGGGCGTATCCTCATTACCCTGAGTGACCCGGCAACGGTAGTGGACCTGCGGGAAGAGGGCGGTCATGTAGTCCTGGACTTTATGGATGTCTCGTTACCAGAGCGGTTGATGAGGAATTTTGATGTGGTCGATTTTGCCACACCAGTAAAGGCATTTGAGGTCTCCACCAGTGGTGACAATGTCCATATAGAGGTCACATCTGATGGGGAGTATGAGCATCTTGCGTATCAGGCGGATAATCTGTTTGCAGTAGAGTTTCGCGCCCTGAGTTCGGAGGAGAAAGAGGCGCAAGCGCGCAGCAAACAGCTCTATACCGGGGAGCGCCTCTCGCTCAATTTTCAGGATATTGAGGTACGGGCCGTCCTGTCGTTGCTGGCCGATTTCACCGATCTTAATATGGTTACCAGTGACACCGTAACCGGCAATATTACCCTGCGACTACAGAGTGTGCCGTGGGATCAAGCGCTGGATATCATCCTGAAGAGCAAGGGTCTCTCCATGCGTAAGAGCGGTAACGTGATCATGGTGGCTCCCACCGAAGAGATTGCGGCCCGAGAAAAGTTAGAGCTGGAGTCACAGCAGCAGATTGAGGAGCTGGCACCCCTGCACTCAGAGTATATACAGGTCAATTACGCCAAGGCAGAGGATATATCCGATCTGTTGAAAACAGAAGGGAATCAGTTATTGACGCCGGAGCGTGGTAACGTCACCGTGGATTCTCGTACCAACATGTTGTTGGTGCGGGATACAGCAGCCAAGCTGGAGGATATCCATCGTCTGGTACAGAGGCTGGATATACCAGTGCGGCAGGTGCTGATTGAGTCGCGGGTGGTGACTGCCAATGATGATTTCGCTAGGGATATAGGTGTTCGCTTTGGCTTTAATCGCGCCAATAGCAGTAAAAATACTGAACTGCTGGTGGCTGGTGGTGTGGAAGGCCATTTAGATGATTCAGCTACATTTTATCCAACAGGGTCTTTTATGACCGCTGGAGCGGGCCTCAAGAATAGTGATGATGCGGAAAACCTGATGGTCAACCTGCCGGCAGAGGTCAGCAGTGGCGGTGGCGCGATCAACCTCCTGGTGGGTAAGATTGGCTCTTTTCTGTTGCAGCTGGAGTTGTCCGCCATGCAGCAGGAGGGCAAGGGCGAGATCATATCTAGCCCACGGGTGACTACCGCCGATCGTAGCCCGGCCATAATCAAACAGGGCTTTGAGATCCCCTATCTGGAGGCATCATCCAGTGGCGCGGCCACCATCTCCTTTAAGGAGGCGGTGTTGAAGTTGGAGGTGACCCCGCAGATAACCCCGGATGATCGAGTCATCATGGATCTGTTGATCAACCGGGATAACCCAGATTGGACACGGGCTGTCCTGGGTGTACCGCCGCTGCAGAAGCGAGAGGTGAAGACATCCGTGCTGGTAGATAATGGAGAGACCGTAGTGCTGGGTGGTATCTTTGAGCGTACCAAGTCCTCGAATACCGAGCGGATACCGTTTTTCGGGGATCTGCCCTATGTCGGTTTCCTCTTTAAGCGTGACCAGAAGACCGACGAGAATACAGAGCTGCTGATCTTTGTCACGCCGAAGATACTTAAAAATAGCCTGAGTGCACGCTAGATTGGTAGAGTCCTAGGAAAAACTTTCCACGGTAAAACCAAAGGGGTGCACTGCTAGGTGCGCCCCTTTTTTCTGGTATATTGGGCTATGCAGCAGACGACAAACATATTCCTTATCGGTCCAATGGGGGTGGGTAAAAGCACCATAGGACGTCGGCTGGCCGAGATGTTACGGCTGGATTTTGTAGACAGCGACCATGTTATCCAGGAGCGCACTGGGGTAGACATCCCGACCATATTTGATTTTGAGGGTGAAGAAGGGTTTCGCCGGAGGGAGAGGGCAGTAATCGAAGAACTGAGCGAGCAAAGTGGCTTGGTGCTGGCTACTGGTGGAGGCGTTGTGCTCGACCCGGACAATCGTCGTATTCTTGCTGCTACTGGGTTGGTTGTCTATCTTTACTGCTCGCCGGAGCAACAGCGGCGGAGGACGGAAAGGGGCAGCAGTCGCCCGCTGCTGCAGACCGAGGATCCATTGGCGCTACTACAAGAGTTGCAGCAGCAGCGTGACCCTCTCTACCGTCAGATTGCCGATCTGCTTGTATCCACTGAAAATCGTAGTGCCGTCGCAGTGGCTAAAGATATAGTAGAGAGGATAGAGGCGCTGTAACCTGGAGGCCTCCATTTATGATGTATAAATTTGAATTATGAAAAGCGAAGCAAACATTTTGCAGGTAGAGCTAGGTGAGCGTTCCTATCCGATCTACATCGGTAGAGGGGTGTTGCAGGATCCAGAGCTATACCGGCGCCACGTAGCTGGAGAGCAGCTGCTGGTAGTCACCAATGAGACCGTTGGTCCGCTCTATCTTGAACAGTTGCAGCAGGCCTTGCTCGACTTCAAGGTAGAGGTGGTGGTGCTGCCAGATGGTGAGCAGTTCAAGACCCTGGAAGTGTGGCAGGGGATCTTCGATACCCTGTTACAGAGTCAGTATAACCGGCAGTGCACTATCCTGGCTCTGGGTGGTGGCGTAGTCGGCGACATGGCCGGATTTGCCGCGGCCTGTTACCAGCGCGGGGTCCAGTTTATCCAGATTCCGACTACCTTGCTGGCGCAGGTGGACTCCTCTGTCGGTGGTAAAACCGGGGTCAATCATCCGCGTGGAAAGAACATGATTGGCGCCTTCTATCAGCCGCGCTGTGTCATTGCCGATACCAGAACCCTGGATACACTGGACGAGAGACAGCTTACTGCTGGGATTGCAGAGATCATAAAGTATGGTCTGATCAGCGATGCAGGGTTTTTCAGTTGGCTGGAGCAGAATATGGACGGGCTGTTGGCACGGGATGCGACTGCCCTGGCGTTTGCCATTGAGCGTTCCTGCCGTGACAAGGCAGAACTGGTGGCGGCAGACGAGCGCGAGGCTGGTCAGCGCGCACTACTTAACCTCGGACACACCTTTGGCCACGCCATCGAGGCCGCTGTAGGTTATGGTGAGTGGTTGCACGGCGAGGCGGTGGCGGCCGGTATCTGTATGGCGGCCAGGCTCTCCAACCGTTTGGGCTGGTTGACAGGCGAGGATGAGCGGCGCACTGTTGAGTTGGTGCAGAGGGCTGGCCTACCGGTTGCGCCCCCTGCCTCCCTGGATAGAGATGAGTGTCTGGAGTTGATGGCGGTAGACAAAAAGGTTATGGATGGTCGTATGCGTCTGGTTTTGTTACAGGGGATCGGCCGTGCCGTGGTTACCGCTGAGTTTGATTTGAGCGAGCTGCATAACACACTGGATGAATACTGAGGGACAGACGCCGCTAATTGTATCAGCCATCCCCGCTGGCCAGGGTGGGGATACTCCGTTTTTTTACAGCCCGGAGCTGGCTCAACGTCTTGATCTGCTACGTCACCTGACAGAGAGTAGTGACCTTATCCCCCTGGTTAAGGGGCCGGAGGGTTCGGGCAAGAGCACTCTGATTGAGCAGATCATTACCAGAGCCACAGAAAATTGGTTGCTCTGCCATATCGAAGCCACCCCTATGCTGCAACCAGAGCAGCTGTTTACCCAGTTGGCTAGCGCCTTTACCGCTAGCATCGGTAGTGGTGATGCCTTGGAGCTGTTGGGTCAGCGTTTTACTGATCTGCGGCGGGAGGGGCACCTGCCGGTCATAATCATAGACGATGCCCACCTGCTCCCGGAGATGAGCATAATAACCCTGCTGCAGCTCTATACCAGGTTGCCAGAAGACCGCCCCATGGTGCGGCTGCTGCTGTTCGCCCAGCCGGAGATAGATGCAATGCTGGAGAGCCCGCAGATCCAGAGCATGGGGCTGTCGATGTTGCAGGTACTGGATATGCCCCTACTGAAAAGGGAGCAGACTACTGCCTATATTGAACATATCTTGGCGGCGGCGGATAGTAGTCGGTCGCTGCGTCTCTCCTTAGCTCAGTGCGATAAGATCTATACCGAAAGCGGTGGTCTGCCCGGCAGGGTAGAGCAGCTGGTGCTGGAGAGCATGCGCTCAGGGATTATCCAGTGGGGTGCAGCCCGGCTAAGTAGTGTCTCACCACTAACCACGGTCGCTTCCATCATAGGCGTAGTGGCGCTGCTGTTGATCCTGATATTCCAGGATAGTATCAACTCCCTGTTTGCTGAGCCTGAAGAGGTTGAACCGCAGGTGGAATTGCTAGCCGAGGGGACAGTGCCTCTGGCGCTGCCGCCGACTTCGGAGGTAGAGCTGCCTGAGTTGGCAACTACTCCTACGGAGCTGGCCACAACCCCATCCCCTCCAGCAGTGCCACCGGAACCGCCGGTTGTGATCCTCACAGAGAACGAACCCACAGTGTTGGATGGCCAGGTGGATGCGGTAACGGAGCAGCAGACTGAGCCGGTAGCAGCGGTAGAGTTGCCGGTAAGTGGTGTGGTGGAAGAGCCGTCGCCGGAGGAGGTAGTTGAGGTAGAGCTGGAGCAGCAGAAGCCGCCGGCACCTACAGATGAACAGGCCACAGCAGGGCCAGTGGAGGCAGAGGAGGTGGCTGCACCAGTAGAGGTTGCCGTAATCGAGGAGGCTGAGGTGGCAGAGGAGGTGGCTGCGCCAGTAGAGGTTCCCGTAGTCGAGGAGGCTGCACCAGTAGAGGTTCCCGTAGTCGAGGAGGTTAAGGTCGCACCCGAGGGGGCTGCCCCAGTAGAAGAGGCGACCCCGGTGGGGCCTGCTATGGTCGAGGAGAGCAGCGCCACTCCACCTCAGGAGGTTGCCCCAACACCACAGGTAGAGCCAGCCGCAGCAACCCCAGCCCCGGTTAAGGATGCCACCCCACCAAAGGCCAAGGTAGAGAAGCAGGCGCCGACAACAGGGGTCAAGCAGGAGGCGTGGCTGTTGCAGCAGCGTCCGGGGGACTATACTCTGCAGTTGGTTGGAGTACAGAATGCGCAGGGTATTCCCAGTTTTATCACACGCCACTCACTGAATGGCCAGGCTGCCTACTTTCGCACCTCCCACCAGGGTCATCCTTGGTTCGTAGTGCTATATGGTGTCTATCCAAACAGGAGCGCCGCGTTGAAGGCGCGGGCTACTCTTCCCTCAGGGCTGCGCAATACAGGCGTATGGCCACGCAGTTTTGGTTCTGTGCAGAAAGAGATTCTTAACCGCTGATCCGCAATACCACCTTGCCCTCTGGCTTACATTCAGGCGACTTATAAGGTAAAATGCGCGGTTCTGCGTGGCCCAATATCCGGCTATATTCTAGGGATATAGGCCATTGAACATAAAGGGGTTGGGGGTTATTTTCCTCAATTCCGTGCTCTCAAATAAAACCATGGATGGATCCGTTTAGAGCTTCAATATCATACATAAAGAGGTTGAAGATGACCCCAGGGGTTTTACCATCCAGACAAGGGCTTTATGACCCGCAACATGAGCACGATGCTTGTGGCGTCGGTTTTGTGGCCAACATCAAGGGCAATAAGAGCCATAAGATCATTCAACAGGGTCTGGAGATCCTACGCAATCTGACCCATCGAGGGGCGGTGGGCGCTGATGTGCTGGCAGGAGATGGGGCAGGCTTGCTGATGCAGATGCCAGACGCCTTTCTACGTGCTGAGGCCGGTGTGGATCTGCCAGTGGAGGGGGAGTACGGGGTTGGGATGGTGTTTCTGCCCCAGGATGGAGTAGCCCGCAGGCGGTGTGAAGAGCAGATAGCCTATTTTGTTGCCGCCGAAGGGCAGATTTTTTTGGGCTGGCGCGATGTGCCAGTAGATAACAGCGGGCTGGGCGAATCGGTCAAGGAGTCTGAGCCATTTATTCGTCAGGTCTTTATCGGACGCGGCGCCAACTGTGCTGATCAGGATGCCTTCGAGCGCAAGCTGTTTGTAATACGCAAGCAGATCGAAAACGATATTTGTGAGAACGGCGGCAAGGCGTGTGGCAGTTTTTATATTGCCTCAATGTCCTCCCGCGTACTGTTGTACAAAGGGATGTTGCTGGCAGATCAAGTTGGGGTCTACTATCGTGACCTGACCGATGAGCGCATAGTAAGTGCCTTGGCGCTGGTGCATCAACGTTTCTCCACCAACACCTTCCCAACTTGGAATCTTGCCCATCCCTTTCGGATGATCGCGCATAATGGCGAGATAAACACCCTGCGTGGCAATGTCAACTGGATGGCTGCGCGACGTCAAACTATGGCATCTGAGGTACTGGGAGAAGATCTGGAGAAGGTGTGGCCATTGATCACCGAAGGACAGTCTGATTCTGCCTGTTTTGATAATGCCCTGGAACTGCTGGTGCAGGGTGGTTACTCTTTGGCACACGCTATGATGATGTTGATCCCGGAGGCGTGGCACGATAATCCGCTGATGGATGATGAACGGCAAGCCTTCTATGAGTACCACTCTTCGTTGATGGAGCCGTGGGATGGCCCGGCAGCGGTCGCCTTTACCGATGGCCGCCAGATAGGCGCTACCCTGGATCGTAACGGTCTGCGTCCAGCCCGCTACTTGATCACCAATGATGGCCTGGTGATGATGGCCTCAGAGATGGGGGTGCTCGATATCCCGGAAGAGAAAATCATCAAAAAATGGCGACTGCAGCCAGGCAAGATGTTCCTGATTGATCTGGAGAAGGGCTGCATCATCGATGATGCAGAGCTGAAGGCAGAACTAATCAAGACCCACCCTTACCAGCAGTGGCTGGACGAAACCCAGATCCAACTACGTCATCTGCCGCCCGCTGTGGCCCCGATGGCGCCAGACGATGCAACCCTGCTTAAGCACCAACAGGCGTTTGGTTTTACCCAGGAAGATATAAAGTTCCTTTTGATGCCTATGGCTGCCACCGGTCAAGAGGCGATTGGTTCTATGGGTGCGGACAATCCCATCGCGGTGCTTTCTGGCAAGCCGAAGCCACTGTTTAACTATTTCAAACAGAATTTCGCCCAGGTTACCAATCCTCCCATTGACCCGATCAGAGAGGAGTTGGTGATGTCACTGGCATCGCAGATTGGCCCCAGGCCAAATCTGTTTGGGCTTACCCAGGCGGGTACGCATAAACGGTTAGAGGTGACTCAGCCGGTTATTACCAACATGAGTCTGGCACGTATCCGCTGCATAGAATCCCTGACCAAGGGTGCGTTTCGTACCTTTACCGCCAATATTTGCTATCCCGCGGAACAGGGGGCGGCAGGCATGGAGCCGGCCCTTACCCAGCTCTGTCTGACAGCGGAGCAGGCGGTGCGGGACGGATACAATATTTTGATTCTCTCCGACCGTGTCATGGACGCCGACCATATCGCCATCCCGGTGTTGCTGGCTACGGCGGCGGTGCACCATCACCTGGTGCGCGCAGGGTTGCGTACCTCCTCCGGTCTGGTGGTTGAGACTGGTGCAGTGCGTGAGGTACATCAGTTCGCGGTACTGGCGGGTTACGGTGCCGAGGCGGTCAATCCATATCTCGCCTTTGAGACGCTCTCCAAGCTGCGCCATAAGCTATCAGAAGAGATCAGTGAAGATGATCTACACTGGCGTTATATCAAGGCGGTGGACAAGGGGCTGCTCAAGATTATGTCCAAGATGGGCATATCTACCTACCAGTCCTATTGTGGTGCTCAGATCTTCGATGCCGTTGGACTCTCCAGTGAATTGATAGATAAATATTTCACCGGCACCGCAACTACCATCGAGGGGGCGGGGCTGCAGGATATCGCCCAAGAGGCTGTCAGCTGGCACCGTCAGGCCTATAGCGATGCGCCTATCTACCGGGATTCCCTGGATGCTGGTGGCGATTACGCCTTCCGTGTTCGGGGTGAACACCATGCTTGGACACCACACACTATCTCCAAGTTGCAGCATGCCACCAGGGCTAATGACTTCAACACCTTCCAGGAGTTCTCCCGTGCCATCGATGAGCAGAACGAGAAGCTGTTGACTCTGCGTGGCCTGTTTGAGTTCAAGTTTGCCGCTGAGGAGCTTTCACTGGATGAGGTAGAGCCGGCCAAGGAGATCGTTAAACGGTTTGCTACTGGAGCCATGTCCTTCGGCTCCATCTCCTACGAGGCACACTCTACATTAGCCAGGGCCATGAATGAGCTGGGCGGTAAGTCCAATACGGGCGAAGGCGGCGAGGAGCCGGAGCGGTACAATCCGTTATCTGACGGTTCACCCAATCCTGAGCGTTCCGCCATCAAACAGGTGGCATCCGGCCGCTTTGGTGTGACCGCCGAGTATCTGGTCAATGCCGACGACATCCAGATAAAGATGGCCCAGGGGGCGAAGCCTGGTGAGGGTGGGCAGTTGCCGGGGCATAAGGTGAGTCAGCAGATCGCGCGGGTACGTCACTCTACCCCAGGTGTAGGCCTTATCTCCCCACCGCCCCATCACGATATCTACTCAATTGAGGATTTGGCGCAACTGATCCATGACCTGAAGAACGTCAATAGCGATGCGCGGATCTCGGTCAAGCTGGTCTCTGAGGTGGGGGTTGGCACGGTTGCCGCCGGCGTCTCCAAGGCGCATGCAGACCATGTCACCATCTCCGGCTTTGAGGGTGGTACCGGTGCCAGTCCGCTGACCTCTATCAAACACGCCGGCTCTCCCTGGGAAATTGGTCTCTCTGAGACCCATCAGACCTTGGTGTTAAACCGGCTACGTGGTCGTATCGCGGTGCAGGCCGATGGTGGTATACGTACCGGTCGAGATGTAGTAATCGCTGCTATGCTGGGAGCCGATGAGTTCGGTTTTGCCACCGCGCCGCTTATTGTGAGCGGCTGCATTATGATGCGCAAGTGTCACCTCAACACCTGCCCGGTGGGGGTTGCCACCCAGGATCCGGAGCTGCGCAAGAAGTTCAGCGGCAAGCCGGAGCACGTGATTAATTACTTCTTTTTTATCGCGGAAGAGGTACGCCAGTTGATGGCAAAACTCGGTTTTCGCAACTTTAATGAGCTGGTCGGCCAGATGGATCGTCTCGATATGCGTAAGGCGATTAACCACTGGAAGGCCGAGGGGCTGGATTATTCACGCCTGCTACATAAGCCAGAGGCTGGGCCTGGGGTTGCCATCTACAACAGTGAAGAGCAGGATCACGGTCTAGAGAAGGCGCTGGACAACGAGCTCATCAAACAGGCAAAACCTGCCTTGGAGAAGGGTAAGGCGGTACAGATAGAGACCTCTATCCGCAACTACAACCGAACCGTTGGGGCTATGCTCTCAGGCCAAGTGGCTCGTCGTTATGGCCATGCCGGTCTGCCTGATGACACCATCTACATAAAGGCCAAGGGTACCGCCGGACAGAGCTTCGGCGCCTGGCTGGCCCATGGGGTCACGCTTGAACTGGCCGGTGAGGGTAACGACTATGTCGGCAAGGGGCTCTCTGGCGGTCGTCTGGTGATCTATCCGCCAGCGGAGAGTCCAGTGGTGGCAGAAGAGAATATCATTGTCGGGAATACCGTACTTTATGGCGCCATCGAAGGTGAGTGTTACTTCCGGGGTGTAGCGGGCGAGCGCTTCTGTGTGCGCAACTCCGGTGCCACTGCTGTAGTGGAGGGGGTTGGGGATCACGGTTGCGAGTATATGACCGGCGGAGTGGTGGCGGTGCTCGGTTCTACCGGGCGTAACTTTGCGGCTGGGATGAGCGGCGGTATCGCCTATGTATTGGATGAGAGCGGCGACTTTGAGCAACGCTGCAACCTCTCCATGGTGGAGCTGGAGCCGATAGAGGCAGAGGATGAGGCGCTGGAGGAGTTGGAGCATCAGGGTGGTGATTTGGAGACCCACGGCCGGGTGGATGTAAGTCACGACATGCCTAGTTTTGATGCGGCACGCCTCAAGCAGTTGATCGAGAAACACCTGCATTACACCAACAGCGAACGCGCCAGAGAGATCCTGGACAGCTGGGATGAGTACCTGCCTAAGTTCGTCAAGGTGATGCCGGTGGAGTATCGTCGGGCGCTGAGAGAGCTGCAGGCCGAGCAGCAGCAGATCGATACTGCTGTAGAGGCCTGATTTAGAAGAATACAGGCCGCAAACGGGCGCTACCAAACATTCGCGTGTTTTCACCGTAAGTTAAGTCCATTAGCGGCTAATAGTGATTGGAGTTATTGAGTTATGGGTAAACCCACAGGTTTTATGGAGTTTCCGCGACATGATCGGGGCTACGCCCCGGTAACTGAGCGGGTAACCAACTATGCAGAGTTTGTGCTGCCACTTGCAGCTGATGAGCTGACCAGGCAGGGCGCGCGTTGTATGGATTGTGGCATTCCATTTTGTCACAACGCCTGTCCGGTAAATAATATCATCCCGGACTGGAATGATCTGGTTTATAAGGGCGAATGGAAGCGGGCGCTCGAAGTGCTGCATAGCACCAACAATTTTCCCGAGTTTACTGGACGGATCTGCCCCGCACCATGTGAGGAGGCCTGTACCCTCAATCTGGATGACAACCCAGTCACCATAAAGACCATAGAGTGCGCCATTATTGAACGTGCCTGGGAAGAGGGTTGGATAGTTCCGCAGATTCCAGCCCATCGCAGCGGCAAGCAGGTGGCCATAGTTGGTTCTGGCCCCGCCGGCTTGGCTTGTGCCCAGCAGCTGGCCCGTGCTGGGCATGCAGTGGTCCTGTACGAGAAGGCCAATCGTATTGGCGGCCTGATGCGTTACGGTATTCCCGATTTCAAGCTGGACAAGCAGGTTATCAACCGCCGGATGAGCCAGATGCGTAGTGAGGGGGTAGTCTTTCGTCCCAACACCCACATCGGGGTAGATATCCCGGCTACTCAGCTACAGGAAGAGTTTGATGCCGTGGTGTTGACCGGTGGGGCGGAGCAGCCACGGGATCTGCCAATCCCAGGGCGGGAGCTGCAGGGGGTTTATTATGCCTTGGAGTTTCTCCAGACCAATAGCCACCGGGTGCAGGGTGATGAGATCCCTGATGATGAGTTTATATCCGCTGCTGGCAGGCATGTAGTAGTGATCGGTGGCGGAGATACTGGCTCTGACTGTATCGGCACCTCCAGGCGTCATGGTGCGGCATCTATCACCCAACTGGAGATCCTGCCCAAGCCTCCAGAGAAGGAGAACAAGGAGTTGACCTGGCCCAACTGGCCCAACAAGCTGCGCACCTCATCTTCGCATGAGGAGGGGTGTGAGCGGATGTGGAGCGTGGCCACCAAGGAGTTTATTGGCGAAGACGGTAGGGTACAGGCGATCCGTTGCGTCCACGTCGAGTGGCAGCAGGATGAGAATGGGGCCTGGCAGATGTCCGAGGTTGATGGTTCTGAATTTGAACTCAAGGCCGACCTGGTCACCCTGGCCATGGGTTTTCTCCATCCGGTTCATGCTGGGATGCTGGAGCAGCTTGGGGTAGAGCTTGATCCACGCGGTAATGTTAGTGGCTCTACCGAGGGGGCGGATGCCTATAAGACTTCGGTGGATGGATTGTTTGCTGCTGGTGACATGCGCCGTGGCCAGTCTTTGGTGGTGTGGGCTATCCGCGAGGGACGCCAGTGTGCCCATGCAGTAGATAAGTACCTTATGGGGCATAGTAGCTTGCCACGTTAGATTGGCTCCAATTCAACCCCGCATCCATGTATGCCCCGGTGTCAAAACCGGGGACAATATAATCTGTAGTATAAACTAAAGATTTCCCGTAGGTATGCCGCTAAGGTGTAGGCATATCTAAGGGGAATGCCACTTACAGCCCCCTCTGGCTCTTTTGCCATTAACATGGGTCTGCTGAATGAAGCTACGCAAGAAAACTACACTATTCTTATTGTCTCTAGCGGTGCTGCTGATGGTGGTGATAACGGTCGGTGGTCTGCTGTCGTTCAATAATTTCTTCATGAGTGTGGCGCAGCAGCAGGCAAACACGGCAGCAGAGATTGTGCGCGCTCATCTTACCTCTGCGATGGTCGACGGCACCATAGGTAAGCGTCAGGGCTTTATGCAGCAGCTTACCAGCGTGTCTGGCTTGCTCGATGTACGGGTGGCCCGAGGCCCTGCTGTGGTTGCCCAGTACGGCAAGGGCTTTGCTGGCGAGATGAATAGAGACAGTATAGAACGCAAGGTTATGGAGACGGGGGAAAACCATTTTAGCCTTGCCGAGAATGAGTCTGGTTCTGTCTTCAGGGCTACTATTCCATATATAGCGCAGGATAAGGAGGAGCCTAACTGTCTGCAGTGTCATCAGGTATCGGTGGGTACGGTGCTAGGGACGCTTACCCTCCATATATCGCTTGCTGAGCAGCGTGAGCAGGCTCGCTTGACTGTTTTGATAATGTCTAGTGTGGTGTTGTTCTTTCTTACCGTTACGCTGGTGTTTGCACGCCGCATGGTACAGCCTTTGATCGATACGGCAGACTCGGTGCGGCAGGTGGTGTCTGGTGCACGCGAGGGTGATTTTTCTCCTCGTATTAATTACCAGAGCAATGACGAGGTGGGCCAGATCGCGCATGATCTGAATGCCCTCATGGCGCTGTTGGGGGAGGGGCTTGGTACCATTGCTGGCAAGGTTGCAGGGTTGATCCACTATGACTACAACCCGCTGAGCAGTCGTAACCAGATAACCACCACCCTGGAGATGGTGGAGAGCTTGGATGAGGTCTCGAATTTCAAGCAGGCAATCGAAGAAGATGAGACCAAAGAGGAGGTCTATGCTCGACTGTCACTAGTGTTGCAGAATCATTTTGCGATCGAATTTTTCTCCATTTATGAGATGGTGGTAGATAAAAATCGGCTCCAGACCATGATGGTGGATGGAGATGCAGCTAATAGTTGCCGTTGGTGTGATCCGCAGATCACATTACGGGCTGATGCCTGCCGGGCAAAACGTACTGGCCACTCAGTTGATGGGGTCACCACGCCTGGCATCTGCACGGCATTCACCCCACCGGATGCGCAGTCTGATGTTAGCCATATCTGTATACCTCTGATCCAGTCGGGTACGGTGGACGGTGTGGTGCAATTAATCGTTGAACACAGTCAAGAGGGGAGAGTACTCACGGCACTCCCATTTATCCGCATCTACCTGCGTGAGGCCTCTCCGGTTCTGGAGGCCAAGCAGTTGATGAGTACCTTGCGTGAATCCAGCCTGCATGACCCCATGACAGGGCTGCATAACCGGCGGTTTCTACAAGAGTATGCGGATACTCTGGTGTCATCAGTCGAGCGTAACCACGGCGCAATTACCGTATTGATGGCTGACATGGACTACTTTAAAAAGGTCAATGATGAGTATGGCCATGAGGCAGGTGATACCGTGTTAAAGGTTCTGGCGCGTACTCTGAAGGAGTTGGTTCGAGGCTCTGATATTGTGATCCGTTATGGTGGTGAAGAGTTCCTGATTATATTGTTGGATACTCATGTGGATATAGGGATCACTGTGGCAGAGAAGATACGGGCAGTGGTAGAGGGGCTGAAGATAGAGATTCCAGGAGCGGTGCTACAGAAGAGCCTCTCTATCGGTGTCGCCGGTTATACGGAGGATGACGCAGCCTTTTGGCAGGTGGTCAAGTATGCCGATATAGCCCTTTATCAGGCCAAAGAGCTGGGGCGAAACCGGGTAGTGCGCTTTGTCCCCGAGATGTTGCATGATGAAGAGGAGGATGAGTCCTGAATATGTGCTAAATAGTCGCCAAGCATAATATATTTCCGCTCTCCACGCCGTCCGTGTTTCAGTGTACAATCGCGTTTTCTCTGTAATTATTGCCAGGGCTATATCGGCCCCAGGTAAAAAAGGTAGATGATAGTGACCACCCTGAAAAATGATCGCCTCTTGCGTGCCCTGCTGCGACAGCCAGTAGATTTAACCCCAGTATGGATGATGCGCCAGGCTGGGCGCTACCTGCCAGAGTACCGGGAGATTCGAGCCAAGGCCGGCAGCTTTCTTGATCTTTGCCAGAATCCTGAGCTTGCCTGCGAGGTTACCTTGCAGCCGCTGGAGCGCTTTCCGCTGGATGCAGCCATCCTCTTCTCCGATATCCTGACCATTCCCGATGCCATGGGGCTGGGGCTATATTTCAGTGCGGGTGAGGGGCCACGCTTCGAACGTCCAGTGCAGGATGAGGCGGCAGTCAACGCGCTGGGGGTTCCAGATGCGGAGCAGGATCTTGGTTACGTCATGGACGCGGTGCGCACTATCCGTCGGGAGCTGGATGGTAGTGTGCCCCTGATCGGCTTTTCCGGTAGCCCTTGGACCCTGGCCACATATATGGTGGAGGGCGGTAGCACCAAGAACTTCTCCAAGGTTAAGGGGATGATGTTTGAACGCCCTGAGCTGATGCATAAGCTCCTGGATACCCTGGCACAGGCGGTGACCGGCTATCTCAATGCACAGATTGCGGCTGGCGCCCAAGCGGTTATGTTGTTTGATACTTGGGGCGGTGTGCTGGCCCCTCGTGAGTATGAGCAGTTCTCCCTAGCCTACATGGAGCAGATTATCCAGGGATTGACTCGGGAGAGTGAAGGTCGACGTGTGCCGGTAACCCTCTTTACCAAGGGTGGTGGTCAGTGGCTGGGGCGCATGGCCGACAGCGGCTGCGATGCCCTTGGGGTGGATTGGACTACCAATCTGGCAGATGCCCGTAATCAGGTAAATGGCCGGGTGGCGTTACAGGGTAATCTAGATCCCTGTATCCTTTACTCTTCTCCCCAGCGGATTCGGGAAGAGACGGCGCTGGTGTTGGAGAGCTACGGGCATGGGCCGGGACACGTCTTTAACCTTGGTCATGGCATCCATCCGGATGTAGATCCTGAGCATGCGGCCGTGCTAATTGATGCCGTACACGAACTAAGTGCACCCTATCATCAATAGGATGTAATCCCCGCTGTGCCCCGCGTATTTATGGGGTGCAGGATCACCCCGTAAATGCTTAGGGCCTCACCTGCGATGCACAGGTTGAGGCCCCTATGGCAATCTCTCCCAGACTACAATTACAGCCGCACTGCCACCGGCACCCCGTGGTATTGCAGCATCATATCGTCGGCACTCATGCCGCAGGCCAACCCTACCAGTTCCGGCAGGAACAGCACCGGTAGCTGGAAGTTCTTATCGGTCTGGGCCAAGGCCTTGGCCTGTGTTCCATCCATGCTCTTAAAACAGAGCGGACAGGAGGTTACCAACAAGTCTACATCTTTCTTGTGGGCGCCCTCCAAAACATTGGCGGTCATCTTCATGTTAAGCGAGTTGTTGGGCCAGGCAAGATGATAGCCACAGCAGTCTTCCTTGGTGGCGTAGTCCACTATCTCAACACCCAGAACCTCTAAAATATCTTCCATAGAGGTGGGGTTATTAGATGACTCGTAACCCTGGATATCGCCAGGATTGCGAGTATGGCAGCCGTAATATGAAGCGACCCTAAGCCCGTTAAGTGGATTGGTGACTCTGGTCTTCAGCTTTTCCAACCCCACGTCCTGGGCCAAGACCCAGAGGGTGTGGGTGATCTTGCAGGTGCCCTTGTATTCCATTCCCTGCTCGGCCAGGATATCGTTTACCTGGGCGTGCAGGGCCGGCTCTTCCCGCATCCGCTTCTGCGCGTTGGAGATCACGTTGAAGCAGGTTGAGCAAGGGGTGTACAGAGGTAGCCCCATCTGTTCTGCATGGGCCATGTTTTTGGCATTGACCGCCAGGGAGGTCAGTTCGGAGCGCTCCTCAATGACGCCAGAGCCGCAACAGACTGCCTCTTCGATCAGCTCCAGCTCTACATCCACCTTGGCGAATACGTTCTTCAGGATATCAAAGAAGCGTTCATCCGCGCCCTGAAAGCAACAGCCGGAATAGAACCCGTAGCGCATTGTATTACTCATGTCTTGTTCTCTCCTCTGGACTCCAGGTCGCTGACCTTATCGTAGATCTTCTGGGTGCTTGATTGGCCATCTAGCGTACAGACCTGGCGTTCAGGCACGATCCCGTGTTTCATTAGATAATTGTCGGCCGCTTCAATTGCCACCCACCCTTTAGGACCGTTAACGATAACTGGCAGCATCGGCTTGTTGACCTGTCCGTATTTAGCCACATCACCAGCATATGCCTTGGCGCGGCGCGATCCAGGGGTGTCATGGATGCCGTCGTCGATTGATATCTTGCGCAGACGCTGAATAGAGATAGCCGGGCGAGTATCCTTGGGACAGACGTTGATGCACTTGCGGCATTGGGCGCAGGACCAGAGCCCCTGATCTACCGCCGCCTGCATGCGTTCACCCTGAAAGCTATCACGCACGTCGGCAGAGTAGCGATAGGCCTTGCCTAGGGTAAGCGGACCGGCGTAGCCGGGATCAGCACTTGCCGCTGAGCAGGCGGAGTAGCAGGAGCCACATAGAATACAGTCTGTGATGTAATCAAACCTTGATAGCTCCTGTTTGGACATCAGAGATTCCTGCTCCAGGGTCTCTGGTATCCTATAGTGATCCTCCATCAGGTAGGGGTGCATCTTCGCCAGTTTGTCGATTACCGGGTCTATATCCACCACCAGGTCTCGCAAGATCGGCATGTTGCGCATTGGCTGGATAGTGACCGACTCCCGTTTGAAGTCATCCAGGATCGGCATCAGCTGAGTGCTACAGGCCAATAGCGGCTTGTTGTTAACCCTTACGGCGCAGGAGCCGCATATCTTGGAGCGGCAGAAGGCGCGGAAGGTGAGAGAGCTGTCCTGGGTGTTTTTTATCAGGCGCAGCACCTCCAGCACGGTCATACCGGTCTCTACGTTGACCTTAAAGTTGTCGTAGTAGGGCGATTTGTGCTTGTCTGGCGTAAACCGTTGGACACGGATGTTGGCCAGAATGCTCTTACGATCGGGCGTAATTTTATCGGTCATACTGGCTTCTCCTTAGTAGGTACGGGCCTTAGGCTCAAATTCGGTGATGGTTACCGGACTGAAATCGAGCTTGGGTTTACCATCGGCACCCAGAGTGGCCATGGTGTGGGCCAGCCAGTTTTTGTCGTCACGCTCCGGGTGGTCTTCGCGGGTATGAGCGCCACGTGACTCCTTTCGCTCGAGGGCACCAACCGCGACAACCTCAGCCAAATCGAGCATATTCTTCAACTCCAGGGCCGCTACCAGCTCGGTGTT
This sequence comes from Sedimenticolaceae bacterium, assembly GCA_050304615.1. Classification (GTDB taxonomy): domain Bacteria; phylum Pseudomonadota; class Gammaproteobacteria; order Chromatiales; family Chromatiaceae; genus CBFDBF01. The sequence continues at coordinate 82,344 of JBNLDW010000011.1, read as the reverse complement.
GAAGGCCTGGTTCTGATCGCTGATACGCATGGTGCTGAATTGTTCTTTTAGCTCTGCCAGTCCGTCGATTGCCTCCTGCAGTTCCTTGGCATTACGGTATACACCTACCTTCTCAGACATTAGATTGCCCATGGCCTGGCGAATGTTGGGGACGGTGATCTTGCTCTTCCCGTCCATCATGCTAGCAATCATCCGGGCATCGACCTTCTCCTGCTCCGTGTCTACCGGGGTGAAATCGGCGCCACGGGCATATTCCAGCGCGTGTTTGCCGGCGCGCTTGCCGAAGACCAGGATATCCAGCAGGGAGTTGCCCCCTAGCCGGTTGGCCCCGTGTACCGAGACACAGCCCGCCTCACCGGCGGCGTAGACACCCTCAATGGCAGTTTGTCCATTGACGTCGGTATGGATGCCGCCCATGGAGTAGTGGGCCGTAGGTTTGATCGGAACCGGTTCATTGATCGGGTCCACTCCCTCGAACTCTATGCAGAGTTCACGAATCTGCGGCAGCTTCTCCAGGATACGTTCACGCCCCAGGTGGGTCATATCGAGGAATACCTCGCCCTCGGGGCCGCCCCGTCCTTCGCGCACCTCAGTCTCACAGGAGCGGGAGACCAGATCGCGCGGACCAAGCTCCATCTTTTCCGGGGCGTAGCGACTCATAAAGCGCTCTCCCAGGCCGTTTAGCAGGTAGGCCCCCTCACCACGGGCACCCTCTGACATCAGGATTCCGGTGCGGCGCAGACCGGTGGGGTGAAACTGGATAAATTCCATATCTTTGATCGGCAGACCGGCACGGTAGATCATAGCTGTTCCATCGCCGGTGTTGCCATAGGCGTTGGAGGTGCGGGTCCAATAGATGCGTCCATGCCCGCCGGTGGCGAAGATTACCGCCTTGGCGTTGATGGTGTGTACGCGGCCAGTCTGGATGTTTAGGGCGGTAACCCCCTGGCAGCGTTTGCCATCGTGCAGCAGGGATAACACCTGCCACTCGTTGAGGAAGTTGACGCCATGGCGAATGCCCTGTTCATACAGGGTATGCAGCATTACGTGACCGACCTTGTCGGCGGAGTAGCAGGCGCGTGGCTTGGAGGCGCCGCCGAACGGGCGCTGCGCGATCTTACCCTCATCGGTACGGGAGAAGGGGCAACCCCAATGCTCCATCTCGCGCACTACCATGGGTGCCTCACGGGTCATGATCTCTGCGGCGTCCTGGTCGGCCAGATAGTCGGAACCCTTGACCGTGTCGAACCAGTGGTCCTGCCAGGTGTCGCTGCCGTCAAGATTGGCCAGGGCGGCGTTTACCCCCCCTTGGGCCGCACCGGTGTGTGAACGGGTTGGATAGACCTTGGTCAGGACCCCAACCTGCAGGTCCTCTTCCATCCTGGACTCGAGCGCAGCGTATAGCCCTGCACCCCCGGAACCTACAATCAATATGTCATATGTCAGCACGGACTAACTCCTTACTGTTTGGCTGGAAGATGGTGTTCTGGCCGGTGGATAAAAAATTGGGTGCTACAACCTAGAGAGGGTAAACAAACCATCTCTATCCGGAATTTCTATATATTTTTGTATCCGGAATTGTCCTTTTTAGGTAAAAACGCAGAAACTATCAACCCCTTTGGCGACTAGGGTATATCCAGTGTAGTTGATGCATCTAGCTCATAGCCAAGGTTCTGCCCCAGCCATCTCTCTACCACTGACGGCTCCATACCTTTGCGCTCGGCATAGTCTGCTATCTGATCCTTTCCTATCTTGCCAACTGTGAAATAGTGGGACTCAGGGTGGGCGAAGTAGAGGCCACTGACCGCGGCAGTGGGTACCATTGCCTTGGATTCGGTTAGCCATATGCCACTGTTCTCTTCTACCGAGAGCAGTTCCCAGAGCAGATCTTTCTCGGTGTGATCAGGGGTGGCAGGATAACCCATGGCTGGTCGGATGCCGCGGTACTTCTCCGCAATCAGCTCTTCGTTATCCAGCGCTTCATCCGCTGCGTAGCCCCACAGCTCAGTTCGTACCTTAAGGTGCAGCCACTCTGCCAGGGCCTCCGCTAGGCGGTCGGCCAGCACCTTGAGCATGATGGCGCTGTAATCGTCCTGTTGTTGCTCAAATTCGGCGAGTTTGGCATCGATGCCGATGCCGGCGGTACAGGCAAAGCCGCCGATATAGTCTGGTCGGCCGCTTGCCTTGGGGGCGACAAAATCTGCCAGCGAGTCGTTGGCATGGCCGGTGGGCTGCTTCCCTTGTTGGCGCAGGGTGTGCAGGGTAGTGCGCAGCGTCTGGCGTGATTCGTCTGTATAGAGTTCAATATCATCGCCCACGGCGTTGGCGGGAAACAGGCCTACTACCGCCTTGGCCTGTAGCCAGCGCTCAGCCACGATACGCTGTAGCATATCCTGGGCATCGGCAAGTAGTTTCGAGGCCTCTGCCCCCTTTTTCGCATCTCCGAGGATTTTAGGATAGCGTCCTTTCAGCTCCCAGGCGTGGAAGAAGAAGGTCCAGTCGATAAGGCCTATCAGCTCTTGCAGTGCGATATCATCCAGTACAGTTATTCCGGGGCTGGTCGGTTCTGTCGGGGTAAATTCAGACCAGTCGATGGCTGCCGGATTGGCCCGTGCCTGCTCTATAGGGATTATGTTGCGGGCGGCATTTATGGCCGCACGGCGCTCTCTTACCCCCTGGTATTCTGTACGCAGGGCGGCGATAAACCCATCCCTCTGTTCTGGAGAGAGGAGCTTAGAGGCCACTCCGACGGCGCGAGAGGCATCGGGCACGTAGATGGCCGGATGATCATACACCGGCTCGATCTTCACTGCGGTGTGGGCCTTCGAGGTAGTGGCTCCACCGATCATAAGTGGCTGCTTCATCCCCAGTCGCTGCATCTCCTTGGCCACATGGACCATCTCGTCCAGGGAGGGGGTGATGAGGCCGGAGAGACCTATAATGTCTGCCTGCAGTTCTTGCGCCTTGTTCAGGATATCGTCCGCCGGCAGCATTACCCCGGCATCTATCACCTCGTAGTTGTTGCACTGCAGTACTACGCCGACGATGTTTTTACCGATATCGTGTACATCGCCCTTCACCGTGGCAAGCAGGATCTTGCCCTGGGATTGGGCGCCGCACTCTGCCTTCTCCTCTTCTAGAAAGGGTTGCAGGTAGGCCACCGCCTTTTTCATTACGCGGGCGGATTTTACCACCTGGGGCAGGAACATCTTGCCGCCACCGAACAGGTCGCCCACGATGTTCATGCCATCCATCAAGGGGCCTTCGATCACCTCCAGAGTGCGGGCCGCTTGTTGCCGCGCCTCTTCGGCGTCCTGGTCGATGAATTCAGTAATACCCTTTATAAGGGCGTGCTCCAGCCGTTTGTTTACCGGCCATGAGCGCCACTCTAGATCCTCTTTTTTCTCCGCGACGCTGCCGTCGCCCAGGTACTTGGGGGCCAGGTCTATGAGCCGTTCAGTGGCGCCTGGGTCGCGGTTGAGCACCACATCTTCTACTGCTATGCGCAACTCTTCGGGGATCTCGTCATATACCGCCAGCTGCCCAGCGTTGACGATTCCCATATCAAGTCCTGCCTGGATGGCGTGATAGAGGAAGACGGCATGGATCGCTTCGCGCACCGGGTTGTTACCGCGGAAGCCGAAGGAGATGTTGGATATACCGCCGGAGACCAGGGCATTGGGAAGATTCTGCTTGATCCAGCGTACCGATTCGATGAAGTCTACGCCGTAGTTGGCATGCTCTTCGATGCCGGTGCCCACGGTGAGGACGTTGGGGTCGAAGATGATATCCTCGGTCGGGAATCCTACCTGATCGACAAGTATCTTGTAGGCGCGGCCACAGATCTCGATGCGTCGCTCCAGGCTGTCTGCCTGGCCCTGCTCATCGAAGGCCATGACGATGATGGCGGCACCGTAGCTGCGGCAGAGACGGGCCCGTTCGATGAAGGTCTGTTCACCCTCCTTGAGGGAGATAGAGTTGACGATGGTCTTGCCCTGTACACATTTTAGTCCCGCCTCCAGGATCTCCCATTTGGAGGAGTCGATCATGAAGGGGACCTTGGTGATCTCAGGTTCCGAGGCGCACAGGTTGAGGAAGTTGCGCATGGCGGCCACGCCGTCCAGCATCCCCTCGTCCATGTTCACGTCTACCACTTGGGCACCGTCTTCCACCTGGGTGCGGCAGATGTCCAGCGCCTGTTCGTACTCCTCGTTAAGGATCAGTCGTTTGAATTTGGCCGAGCCGGCTACGTTCGCCCGTTCGCCCACGTTGACGAAGAGGGAGTCTTTCTCAATATTGAACGGCTCCTGACCGGCCAGGCGGCAGGCGGGCATCGGTGTGGGTATTTTGCGCGGTGTCTTGGCGGCGACCTTTTGTGCAATGGCGGCGATATGCAGTGGAGATGAGCCACAGCAGCCGCCCACAATATTGATCAGACCGGCGTCGGCCCACTCACCAATGTAGTCGGCCATATGGGAGGCATCGAGATCGTACTCACCAAATTCATTCGGCAGGCCGGCATTAGGGTGGGCTGAGACGTGACACTCGGACAGGTGTGCCAGCTCTTCTATATGCTGGCGTAGCTTGTCCGGGCCAAAACCGCAATTCAGGCCTATGGATATGGGATTGGCATGCCGCAGGCTGTTGTAAAAGGCCTCCACCGTTTGGGCGGATATCTCTATACGCCCAGAACGCCCTACCGTTCCTGAAATCATGATGGGCAGGCTGCGGCCAAGGTCTTCAAAAAATCTGGTCACTGCGAAAACAGCAGCCTTCGCGTTGAGCGTATCGAATATGGTCTCAATCAGTATGATGTCAACACCACCCTCAATCAGCCCGCTGACCGCTTCTGTGTAATCGTTTACCAACTCATCAAAGCTGATGGCGCGGGCCCCTGGATTGTTTACATCAACAGAGGTTGAGGCGGATTTCTGATTGGGGCCTAAAACACCGGCGACGAATCGAGGCTTGTCGGGGGTGGAGTATTTGTCGGCTGCTGCTCTGGCTACCTGCGCGGCGGCTACATTAATTTCGCGTGCATAGGACGAAAGATCGTATTTGGTCAGATCGCTCGCAGTCGCGTTAAAGCTGTTGGTCTCAATAATATCGGCACCGGCCTCCAGGTACTCCTCGTGAATACCCTGGATGATCTCTGGACTGGTTAGTACCAGCAGATCATTCATCCCCTTCAGGTTTACCGGCCAATCGGCAAAACGCTCACCCCGGTAATCTGCCTCCTCCAGGCCGTGACGCTGGATCATGGTACCCATGGCCCCGTCCAGGATGAGAATGCGCTGAGTCATCAGGGCATTGAGTTCAGCGGTGCGGTTGTGAGTGTTGTTCATCAGTTGTGTCAAATATCCAGAGCTAGGGTTTTGCCGAGTTTAACGTCGTCTAGTCGCAAACGGCCAGAACTGACAGGCTCCCAAGGGGAGTAAGAGGGCGATTATACCTGCGGATCGGTGGCGCAAAGGAAACTTTTTGTGGCGGTTGATAATTATCAATGATTTAGACTTAGAATAAGTCTAAATATAAACATACACAGGATGTGTGATTAATAGGGGGTTCATACCCGCAATAGGATCCTGTGTAACCATCAAGCACTGTAACATTAAAGGGGATTGTCTTCATGAAAAAGCTTCTCACTATAGCCGTTGTAGCCGCTCTTGGGGTGGCTGCTACAGCATCGGCCAAAGAGCCAATTGAACCAATTATGCCGGCCACAGGACTAAACATGCCACTGGCAGAGTTGGGTAAAAAACTCTATTTTGATCCGCGTCTCTCTAAATCTGGCTTTATCTCCTGTAACTCCTGTCACAATCTGAGTATGGGCGGCACAGATAATATCAAGACCTCCATTGGTCACAACTGGCAGCAGGGCCCAATCAATGCCCCGACTGTGCTCAACTCCAGCATGAACCTTGCCCAGTTCTGGGATGGCCGGGCTAAAGATCTCAAGGCCCAAGCAGGTGGCCCTATAGCCAATCCAGGAGAGATGGGCTTTACCCATGAACTAGCAGTACAAGTGTTAGAATCTATTCCTGCCTATGTTGCCGAATTCAAGCAAGTCTTTGGGAAGGAGGGTGTAGATATAGACAAGGTAACAGGCGCTATCGCAGAGTTTGAGAAGACCCTGGTCACCCCAAACTCCAGATTTGATAAGTGGCTGCTGGGCGATAAGAATGCACTGAGTGCAGACGAGAAGGCCGGATATGCACTATTCAAGGATAGCGGCTGTGTTGCTTGTCATAACGGCCCAGCGGTAGGCGGTAACTCTTTCCAGAAGATGGGCGTGGTCGAGGCCTATCAGGCCAAGAGTCCAGCTGAGGGACTGGTTGCTGTGACCGGCAAAGATGCGGATCGTTTCAAGTTTAAGGTTCCAACCCTGCGTAACGTAGAGATGACATATCCCTACTTCCACGATGGTGAGGCCGAGACCCTGACCGAGGCGGTCGATGTTATGGGTCGTCTCCAGTTGGGCAAGAAGTTTAGTGCCGTGGAGAATAGGCAGATCGTAGCCTTTCTCAAAACCCTGACCGGTGATCAGCCATCCTTCATGCTACCAATCTTGCCGCCATCAACCGACAAGACCCCGCAGCCACACCCATTTAAGTAACGCTCCGTATAGTGTTGGAGCCATTCCCTCCCCGCGAGGTGGGGAGGGAATGTACTACTCTTCTTATGCCCCAGTTGGGGCCTCTGTTTTCTGTTCAAATCTCCACAGGCCATTGTTTCCGGCCGCTGCCCCAACAGTTATAATCCCGGGAGCTTCGCACCTCTTCAGGTGTGGTTTAAACGGCAACGCAGGCAGGAGGGTTTATGTCATCCACCTTCATCAAGGTACTGTCAGTCACCCTGCTAGCAACCATCTTGTCTTGGTTTATCTGGCCCCCAATCCTGTGGTCACTGCTACTGACCGTGCCCCTGGCTCTGGTGGGTCTCTACGATATGTTGCAGACGCACCACTCTATTCGGCGCAACTTTCCACTGTTTGGGCGTGGACGTTGGATCATGGAGAGGCTGCGGCCATTTATTCGGCAGTATTTTATCGAGTCTGATATTGACGGTACGCCGATCAATAAGATGTTTCGCAGCATCGTATATCAGCGGGCAAAGAATACCTTGGATACTGTCCCCTTTGGCACGCAGGTGGATACCTACCGTAGCGGCTATGAGTGGATTGGCCACTCTCTATCCGCCATTGATGAGCCTGACATAGATAGGTCTCTTCGGGTCAGTGTAGGTGGTTCGGACTGTCTGCAGCCATATTCGGCAAGCATCCTGAACATCTCTGCGATGAGCTTCGGCGCGCTCAGCAAGAATGCCATCCTCGCCCTGAATAGCGGTGCCAAGGACGGCGGATTTGCCCACAATACCGGGGAGGGCGGGGTTAGCCCCTACCACTTAGAGTTTGGGGGCGATCTTATCTGGCAGATCGGTACCGGCTATTTTGGTTGTCGCGATGCCGCAGGCTGCTTCTCTCCAAAGCTGTTCCGGGAGATGGCATTACGTGAAGCGGTGAAGATGATTGAGATTAAACTCTCTCAGGGTGCCAAGCCGGGACATGGTGGTATCCTGCCTGCTGCGAAGAACAGCCCCGAGATCGCCGCGATGCGCGGCGTAGAGCCTCATACCAAGGTTAAATCGCCCTCCACCCATTCAACCTTCAGTACGCCCATGGGGCTGCTCCAGTTCGTTGCACAACTGCGTGAGTTGTCTGGTGGCAAACCGGTGGGATTTAAGCTCTCTATCGGGCGTAAAAGTGAGTTCATCGCTATCTGTAAGGCGATGATTGAAACAGGGATCGCACCTGATTTTATTACCGTGGATGGGGGCGAGGGCGGTACCGGCGCTGCACCTCTGGAGTACACCAACTCTATCGGTATGCCATTGCGGGAGGCCCTCGCCTTCGTGGTTGATTGTCTAACCGGCTTTGGCCTGAAACAGCAGATCAGGATCATTGCCTCAGGCAAGATAATCAGCGGCTTTCATTTGGTAAAGAATATGGCCTTGGGGGCGGATATCTGCAACAGTGCGCGGGGCATGATGTTGGCCCTGGGCTGTGTGCACTCCCTGACCTGTAATAGCAATGAATGCCCCTCCGGGGTCGCCACCCAGAATCCAAATCTGGTCAAGGGGTTGGTCGTCAGTGATAAGGCGCAGCGGGTGGCGCAATATCACCGTAAGACGGTGCAGGCTACGGCAGAGATTATTGCCTCAGCCGGACTGTGTCACACTTCAGAGTTGAATCGTTCTCATATATATCGACGCGTCAGCCAACTCGAGATCAAACGCTACGACCAGATATTTCCCTACATGCTGGAGGGCGCCCTGCTGGGAGACGTTATTCCAGCAAGGTTCAGGCTCAACATGGATGAAGCGTGCGCCTCATCCTTTATGCCTAATGTATGTCTGACACGTACCGTATCAACCTGACAGAGCGCAGCCTATTCGGCCGCAGGGTTGCCGGCGTTTTTGCTCCGCTCCATGGATTGTAGGGCGAGGTATTTCTCTCCGAATTTCTGTAGATTATCCAGCTCATCATCGAACTTGCCGTAGTGACGTTCCTCATCCTCTACCAGTGATTCAAACAGTTTGCGAGTAACGGAGTCAGCATTGGCGGTGCACTCCATCGCCCACTGGTTGTATTGGGTGATTGCTCCCTGCTCCATACCGCTGGCGATCTCCAGCATTTTAGCGACATCATGGATCTTTTTTACCGGATCCGCATTACCAAGATCTATTTCGCCCTTCAGAAACAGGATGCGATCGGCAATGTGCTCTATGTGCATCATCTCGTCGATGGCTGTCCGCTTGAATAGGGCGGCCAGCAGATCATAACCCTGATCATCGCAGTGAAAGTGAAAATACATGTATTGGTGAACCGCAGACAGTTCGTCGGCCACCGCTTTGTTGAGTAGTTCGATGCTTTTTTCGTGCATATTTGCCCCTTTACGTTGGTAGTTGGCATCTCTACATTCAGTCCGCCTTTTGATCTACAAGACGGCATGTTAACAATTGTCTATCCGGTTACCCAAGAGTACCACAATATCAGCCATCTGGAGGTGAGAGGATGGTGAGCAATATATCCCCCCATGTCTAGGATGGATGTTCAGCAATATGCTTGCTGCTTATTCATATGGAGGCATATGCTGAATAATGCAAACCTTCTTTCTATAGCAGTCACCTCTGCACTAACCGCTTCAGCCACCAATCACCTGAACGGCTATTTCTCTGAACTTCTCAAACTATGATTGGTCTATTACGGTGCCGGCGTCAGCCGGTTCTCAACATACATACATGGATTGGCTGGCCTCTCCTATGGAATGGTGTGCATGTTCAAGAAATCAGCCTTTGTGTTTGGGGATGGATAACCAGCTGCATGTTTATTCAACAATACTTGGAGGTATGATGATGAATAGGAATCTTCTAACTGTAGCAGTCGCATCCGCACTAACCGCCCCGGCCGCCATCGCCAATGATGTAACCATATACGGCCAAATGCATATAGCCACCAGCAAATATAGCGGCGACTTTAATACCGCCAACGCCTGGGATATTTCCGGTCATGAGTCATATATTGGCTTCAAGGGTAGCGAGGGCCTGGGTGACGGCCTGAGCGCTATCTGGCAGCTGGAACTGGAGGTGCGGCCGAGCGATAGCGACAATAACACTATCAACAATACCGACGCCATATCCTATCGTAATAGCTTCGTCGGTCTTACCGGAGGATGGGGTACAGCATTGATAGGGCGCCACGATACCCCATATAAGATTTCCACCGCCAACCTGGATCTGTTCGAGGGGACCATTGCTGATTACAATGGCAACGCCTCCGACGATGCCCCTAGTGCTGCCGGTACTAATGGTTTCCAGACCCTCGGATTTTCCGATCTCAGGGTAGACCAGGCAATCGCCTATATAAGTCCGAGCATGAACGGTCTGACCATAGCCGCCGCCATTGTGCAGCCGGGCATGGACACCAACACCGCCCCGAACGAGGCAGACAGTTTCACCGAGGCCTACTCCATTGCCGCCATGTACCAGAACGGCCCCTTCTATGCCTCCCTGGCCTATGAAGAGCTCTCCGAGGACCTTATGCAGGAGCTGATGGGTGTTGCCGTCGTGGGCACCAGTGCAGTAGGGGACGATGAAAAATGGCGTCTCGGTCTGGGTTATACCACCAATGGTTTCCATGTGGGTCTTGTTTATGAAGACCGTGACCATGCGGTGGAAGGGTGGAGTCTAGACAGATGGCAGTTAAGTGGATCCTACACCTTTGGCAACAATGTGATCAAGGCGATGTATGGTCAGAATGATATGGATATTGGTGTTGACGCGGATACGGATCAGTGGGCCATCGGTCTGGATCACAACCTATCCAAGCGCACCAAGCTCTATGCGGTCTATACCGATGCTGAGTTTGATGGTTTTACCCCGGATAGAGATTGGCATGGTATCTCATTTGGGATGGTGCACAAGTTTTAGGAGTTCACTTCAGAGGGGGCTCTATTGCCCCCTCTAGTTAGAAGCGCAGTCGGTCGGCAGCAGCCGGATCATCAATGAAGCGGTTGCGCCTGCCTTGCAGTTGTTCGATGCGGTCGTTGCGCCAACGCTCTGTATCATCTGGCGGGTCCTCCCGGTGCCACTGTAGTAGCAGTTTTGCCTGGCGTGGGTAGATGGTCAGGTCGTAGGTGTCTCGCATGTAGAACATGGCGCGGGCAATATCGCCACGGATCTTGCGCCGTGGCTCCACTGCGCGGCGTCTTGTATCTACCTCAAAGTCACAACTGCCAAAGCGGCGCTGTTCCCCCAGCACCATGCCGTAGGCCATGGCGCTACGCGCTGTATTGATAGCGGCTAGCGCCGGGTAGAGGTTGTGCATATCTGCCTCTATCCGGTTGAATTCAGGGCTGCTTTTGCGGCACTGTTCGCGGCTGCGGCAGCGCAGTTTTTTGGTTACCCAACTCATCGGGAAGACATGCTCGACATTGATCGAGCGTCCTTTATTATGGCCGAACTTCTTGTTGCAGTAGAGGGTGTGCCCACCCTCTGGATAGAGTTCAGACCAGAACAGCGGCAACACCTCAAGATACCTCTCGGGTGGGGGTTGCTGTAGCGTTGCAGCAAGAGCGGTAACGCCGATGAATGCCAGCAGTAGAAGGAGTGTTCTCTTTTTCACCAGGGCTGTCCTCTGCACTCGTTACAGTGTGCTGCTGCCAATCTTTAGGTACTCTGCAAACGGTTCTATCTTAGCAGGAAGCGACTGAGTTGGGGGAAATCCCAGTTGGCGTAGATGGGCGGCAGGCTCTCTGTTACCCTTGTATATCTTGTCGGCAACTTTCAGCGCTCAAATACTGTATGACTACTGCTGCATATAAAATGGATAGGATCTGCGGCTATTCGCTGGTTTTGTGCGCGTTGCTGCTGGGCACTGCGGCAGCATACGGCGAAGACGTGGCCACCCCGCAACCAAGTATTGTGCTGGATGCAGAGACGGGCCAGGTGCTGTATGCACATGAGGCCACCCGTAGTTGGTATCCCGCCTCATTGACCAAGATGATGACCCTCTATCTCGCTTTTGAGGCGCTCTCGGGCGGCAAGCTCAAACTTGATGAGTATATTGCAGTCTCCCCTCACGCGGCATCCCAGCCGCCAACCAGTCTGGGGCTTGAGGCAGGTAGTAAGATAAGGGTGGATGAGCTGTTGGCAGCAACGGCGGCTATATCGGCCAACGATGCCGCAGTGGTGCTGGCCGAGCGGTTGGGTGGGAGCGAGCGTGGTTTTGCCGTGCAGATGACCAACCGGGCGCGGCAGATGGGGATGGAGGCGACACGGTTTATCAATGCCACCGGGCTGTCTGGCAGTCATCAGCAGACCAGCGCGCGTGATATGGCGATTCTGGGGTTGCGACTACGGCACGATTTCCCCCAGCAGTTTGCCCTCTTCTCCAACTTCAGCATCAACCATCGCGGCAGATCTTTGGCCAGCACCAACCAGCGGTTCCTCGGATACCCTGGAGCAGATGGTATCAAGACTGGGTTTACCTGTGATGCTGGGTACAATCTGGTGGCTTCGGTGCAGCGTGATGATGGTCGTCAGTTGATAGGTGTAGTGTTGGGGGCTACCGATTCGGCAAATCGTCACCAGCGGATGGTACAGTTGCTGGAGCAGGAGTCAGTGGCAGCAGGGCAGGGGCAGCAGGCTGTCCAGGTGACGGCGCTACCGGGCGACCCAGATGGCAAACCGATAGATATGGGGCCAACGGTGTGCACTGGTGATATATTAGTCGGACAGAAGCTCTCTGGTTGGGGCATACTACTCGGTGTATTCTCTACCAAAGAGGAGGCGCGGCGCAGAGCAGGAGTGGCGCGAGCACAGCTTAAGGGGGTGGTGGGGCATAGTAGACTTGCTTTACTGCCACGCCATTTCAAGCATGGCAGTTCCTGGAAGACCCTGCTGGTGGGTCTTAGCAAGCAGCAGGCTGGTCGGGCCTGTCGTCGTCTATGGAGCAAGAAGATACTCTGTACTACTCGTTCGCCACAGGTTATGAATCGGCGTGGGTTTGCTCAGCGTTAAGGGAGTAGCAAAGTGTTGAAACAGACAGAGAGGGAGTGTAAGCCATGCACCGGCTGTTGTGACGGCTGGGTGCAGATGGTAATCGATGGCGTCGCTGTATTTCCGGGTAGTCCCTGTCCTCATAGTACTGGGGAGGGGTGTGATGACTACGCAAACCGTCCGCAAGATCCATGTGATAACTTCAACTGTGGCTGGATAGTTCCAGACAGTCCGCTACCGGACTGGATGAAACCAAATGAGGGCAGGGTGATAGTTGTCTTTAGCAAGCTGGCCTGGAACGGAGTGCCAGTTGATCTGGCAGTACCGGTAGGGCGGACAATACCGCAGAAATCACTGCAGTGGCTACAGGAGTTCTCGCAGTCACAACGGCGTCCATTGATCTATACGGAGCAGATTGTGGAGGCCAACAAGTTTCAGAAACAGCAGCAGGTATTTGCCCATGGACCGCCCGAGTTTCAACAAGAGATCATGCGTTGCCAGCAGGCGGGGATAAAATTGTGGTGATGCCCGTCTTATGAGCACCATATCCCAGGCGTTGTTACAGGCCGGAGAGGGGCTAGCGGAGATGGCAGATACCATCCCTGAGCTGGAGGCCGAGGTGTTGCTGGCCTCTCTTCTGGGTGTTGGCCGCAGCCACCTTTTTGCCTGGCCGGAACAGATTCTGACCACCGAGCAGGAGCGACAATTTCAAGGGTTGGTCGAGCGGCGGGCGCAGGGTGAGCCCATAGCCTATCTGACTGGACAGCGTGAGTTTTGGTCGCTTGACCTGGCGGTCTCTGCGGCTACCATGATCCCACGTCCGGAGACGGAGCTTCTGGTTGCGTGGGCGCTGGAGTTGATCCCTGCCGAAGCGCCCTGGAAGATCGCAGATCTTGGTACCGGTAGTGGCGCTATTGCGGCAGCCCTGGCCGCAGAGTCCCCCCGCTGTCAGGTAGTAGCCACAGACTGCTCTCCCGAGGCGCTGTCCATTGCAGAGGCAAATTTCAGCCGGTTGCGGCTGGAGAATGTAAGTGCCACCCAAGGTGAGTGGTGTGGTGCCCTGCCGCCGGAGGAGCGTTATCATCTTATTGTTACCAATCCGCCCTATATTGCGGTAGGCGATCCTTGCCTGCAGCAGGGCGATCTACCACGAGAGCCGTTGTTGGCACTGGTCTCTGGCCATGATGGTCTGGATGACATGCGCCGTATTATTGCAGAGGTCCCACTACACCTGATTACCGACGGATGGCTGTTGCTGGAACACGGTACCGGACAGGGTGATGCTATACGCCGCCTGTTGGACGAAGAGGGATTCAGCAATATTGAGACCCGCCGTGATCTGGCGGGACATGAGCGTGTTACCGGTGGTAGCTATTCTGGTACAAACTGATTCTTAGTTGCACCGCACTCTGGGCATACCCAGTTGTCCGGGATATCTTCAAATGCAGTACCTGCGGGGATACCGCCCAGTGGATCACCAACTTCGGGATCGTATACATAGCCACACACTTCACATACATGCCTGCCCATAGTCTACCTCCAAATATTTAGGTCCAACAGATCAGCCATCTACCTCACGTATTAGTGTAACCAGGGCGGCAACCGCGGCATCATCTGGATCCTCCTTGCCTGTCAGCCATCCAAGCAAGAGAGGGTCAGGCTGCTCCAGTAGCCAGGTGAACAGTGTTAGCTGTTCACTATTCAGATCGGCATGGCGCTCATGCTGTATAAACTGCTCCAGCAATATATCCAGCTCCAGCATGGAACGGCGGCACTGCCACTGTAGCTGGCCAAAGATATTGTTTGCTTGGGGGATTGTAGTAGTCAAATCGATACCTTCAACATGAGTGCTCGAATATGTCCGATCGCACTAGTCGGATTGAGGTGCATCGGGCAGGCATCGACACAGTTCATGATGTCGTGACAGCGAAACAGTGGATATGGTCCTTCCAGCATATCGAGTCGCTCCTTGGTTCCCTGATCCCGGCTATCTGCCAGAAAGCGCCACGCCTGAAGCAGTGCGTGCGGGCCAAGAAACTTTGTTGGATTCCACCAGAAGGAGGGGCAGGAGGTGGAGCAGCAGCCACACATAATGCACTCATACAGGCCATCAAGCCGTGCACGCTCTTCCGGTGTCTGCAGGATCTCAACTTCGGTTAGCGGCTCTTTGCGTATTAGATATGGCTGGATCTTTTTGTACTGTAGATAGAAGCGGCTCATATCTACCACCAGATCGCGGATGACCGGTCTGGCCGGGAGCGGGCGGATCACCACGGGTGCCTTCAGTGAAGAGACCGGCGTGATACATGCCAGGCAGTTGCGGCCGTTAACATTTACCCCATCAGAACCACACACCCCCTCACCGCAGGAGTGGCGAAAGGTCAGGGTCTCATCTACCGCCTTCAACTCCAGCAGCACATCCCGTAACATCATTCCAGGTTTTGTTTCCAGCTCATAATCCTGCAGATAGGGCTTGCTGTCTTTGTCTGGATCGTAACGGTAGATACGAAATTTCATCAGTAGACTCGCTCTTTTGGCGGGAATGGATCTACGCTCAACGGCTGGCTGCGCACCGGCTTCCACTCCAGCCGGTCTCCATCCTGAAAATAGAGGCTGTGTTTGCGCCAATTCTCATCGTCCCGCTCTGGGTAATCGGCGCGTGAGTGCGCGCCCCGACTCTCTTGTCGCGCTACCGCCGACAGCATCGTGGCCATCGCAATATCGGCCATATTTTCCAGCTCAAGCGCCTCAACTCTGGCGGTGTTGAAGGCGTGGCTATCGTCTTGCAGGCTGACCTGCTTGATCCGCTCCTGGATCACTCTTAATTTCTCAATCCCTTCCTGCATGACCTCTGCATTGCGAAATACGCTACAGTGCTGCTCCATCACCAGTTTCAGATCTCTGCGCACCACACCTACTCGTTCCTTGCCGCTGGAGCCGTTGTCTTTGTCCCATCGCGCCAGACGTGCTAGCGCCTGTTCAACGCTCGCGGTATTCAACTCCCGGTGATAGCGATGCTCTTTAAGATATCCACTGATGTGGTTGGCCGCTGCTCGGCCAAATACCAGGATATCTAGTAAAGAGTTGCCACCCAGGCGGTTGGCGCCATGCACCGATACACAGGCACATTCACCAACGGCATAGAGTCCTGGGATCACCTCTTCTGGGTTATCTCCCCTAGTGGTGACCACTTGGCCAAAACGGTTGGTTGGGATCCCACCCATGGTGTAGTGGGCGGTGGGGGCGACCGGGATTGGCTCATCCACCGGATCTATATGCAGGAATGTCTTACAGGTCTCTCGGATCGCTGGTAGCCGTTCGGCAATGATCTTTTCACCTAGATGATCCAGTTTCAGCAGGACATAATCCTTGTTTGGGCCGCAGCCGCGTCCGGCACGAATCTCGGTGGCGATAGAGCGACTGACCACATCGCGACTGGCCAGATCTCTGGCAGTTGGCGCGTATCGCTCCATAAAGCGTTCACCTTCACTGTTGATGAGATAACCACCCTCACCGCGTACCCCTTCAGTAATCAATATACCCTTGCCAGCAATGCCGGTGGGATGGAACTGGACAAACTCCATATCCTGTAGTGGCACGCCAGCGCGTAGCGCCATGGCCATACCGTCACCGGTATTGATATGGGCGTTGGTGGTGGTGCGATAGATCTGCCCGCTGCCGCCGGTGGCAATCATGGTGGTCTTGGCTTCAATCAGCAGGGGTTCACCCGTCTCGATCTCTATGACCAGTGCGCCGAGGATAAAGCCATCCAGATCGCGAATCAGGTCAATAGCAAAATACTCATCAAAGAAGTGGCTTTTGGCGCGGATGTTTTGCTGGTAGAGGGCGTGCAGTATGGCGTGTCCGGTCCGGTCGGCTGCCGCGCAGGTGCGGGTGGCCTGCGCCCCCCCAAACTCCTGACTCTGGCCACCGAAGGGGCGCTGGTAGATCTTGCCATTATCGAGACGGGAGAAGGGGACACCGTAGTGTTCTAGCTCGTAGACCAGATGGGATGCGGCGCGACACATATACTCGATGGCGTCCTGGTCACCCAGATAATCGCTACCCTTTACCGTGTCGTACATGTGCCAGTGCCAGTTATCCGCCGACACGTTGGCCAGGGCCGCATTGACCCCGCCCTGGGCCGCCACGGTGTGTGAGCGGGTTGGGAATACCTTAGAGACCACGACTACCCGCGCATCCGCCTCGGATAGTTGCAGGGCGGCACGTAGCCCGGCACCCCCGGCACCTAGGATAAGTGTATCGAATTGACGTCTGCGTAGATTCCCCAGACCTGGTTTACCGGTAATCAAATGATTCTCCCCGCTAGAAATACCACCTTCATGAGCCATAGCCCGCTACCGATCAGTCCTATGGCAAATAGTGCCAGCAGTACTACTCGAACTATAAATATTGGTACATAGTCGATCAGTACATCGCGCGTCCCGACCCAGGAGTGGAGCAGGATGGCCAGGCAGTAGAGTAGTAGTGGGGCCGTAGTAAATGGTGAGTCCATCCAGGATTGCCAGGCGGCATGCGAGGATGGGGGGTTGAACAGAAACAGCCCGATCAAAAATAGCGTGTAGATGGCCAGGTAGACGGCGGTGATGCGCTGTATAACCCAGGCCCGTAGCCCACTGGCGCGGCGATTGCTCATAGTAGCACCCAGATGCCGGTTGCCGCAGCAAGGAGCGCGGCCAGTGAAAAAACAAGCCAGGCGGTTACCCGGCTCTCCAGTAGTCCGACGCCCACATCAAAGTCCAGGAAGAGATAGCGGATACCGGCAAACAGGTGGTGCAGGAGTGCCCAGCTTAGTAACACCATGATCAGCTTGACGGTCATGTTTCCCAGGAGCGATCCTACCTGCTGAAACCCCTCTTCTGACGCCAGCGATATATCCAGCAGGTAGACCATTGCGGGGATTAGAAGCACCATCAAGATGCCCCCTGCCCGATGTGCAATAGAGATGATCGCCGCCATAGGGAAGCGAATTAGCAAGAGGTTTAAAAAGAAGGGCCGTTGTTCGCGCATATTAGGTGGTTCCTGCAGCCATATATAAATCGATCTATCGTTTGGACATCGACACCCACTGTCGACGCCCGGCCCCGGTATAGAGTTGTCTTGGTCTGCCAATAGTCTGGTTGTCTTCACTGATCATCTCCATCCACTGGCTGATCCAGCCCACGGCCCGTGACATGGCAAAGATTACAGTAAACATATTGGTAGGAATGCCTATGGCAGAAAGGATGATTCCGGAGTAAAAGTCGACATTGGGGTAGAGCTTCTTGCGAATAAAATATTCATCCTCCAGGGCGATGCGCTCCAACTCCATGGCAATCTTAAATAGCGGGTCATCTTCACGCCCCATATCCTGGAGTACCTCGTGGGCCGCTTTCCGCAAAATTCTGGCTCTCGGATCATAGTTCTTGTAGACCCGGTGGCCAAATCCCATCAGACGGAACGGGTCATCTGGATCGCGTGCCCGTGCCAGGAAGTCGCCAACCCGATCTACCGAGCCGATCTCGTTCAGCATCCGCAATACCGCCTCGTTGGCCCCGCCATGGGCCGGTCCCCAGAGGGCGCTTATGCCAGTGGATATACAGGCAAAAGGGTTGGCCTGGCTGGAGCCAGCCAGACGTACAGTAGAGGTAGAGGCATTCTGCTCATGGTCGGCATGGAGGATGAGTATCTTGTCCATGGCATCGGCCACCACTGGTGATATATGGTAGTCATCGCATGGGGTGGAGAACATCATGTTTATGAAGTTTTCCGCGTAGCGCAGCCGATTGTCCGGATATACGAATGGTTGGCCGATCGAGTATTTGTATGAAGCTGCAGCGATGGTTGGCATCTTGGCCAGGATGCGAATGGCAGAGATCTCGCGATGGCGTGGATTATGAATGTCGAGAGAGTCGTGGTAGAAGGCGGATAGTGCCCCCACCACCCCTACCATAATTGCCATCGGGTGGGCATCACGGCGAAATCCCTTATAGAAACCCAATAGTTGCTCATGCACCATGGTGTGCTCAGTCACCAGGCCCCGGAACTTCTCAAACTCTTCGGCCTTGGGTAGCTCCCCATACATCAACAGGTAGCAGGTCTCTAGATAACAGCTCTTTTCGGCCAACTCTTCAATCGGATACCCGCGGTATTCAAGGATGCCCTCATTTCCATCTATGAAGGTTATATTGCTGATACAGGAGGCGGTGGAGCGAAACCCAGGGTCCAGGGTAAAGAGGCCAAACTCGCGATAAAACTTGGTGATGTCTACTACTCCTGGGCCAATTGTTCCCTCAATGATCGGCAGCTCCACCTCCTTGCCGGTACGGTTGTCCGTGATGGTCAGGGAATCTTTGGGCATATGACTGTCTCCTCCGGTACAGTCTAAGCATAGACCTTGGGCGTGCGTTGTTGTTGTTTTTCAAAAACTAGGCGTAGTGGAGTGGAAAGTCAACCCTGTGAATAGTGGTGCGATTGGTGGATACCGCTAGATCATAGAGTAGTTCACTCTGTTAGCGGTTTTTGCTACTCTCTCACTGGATATATGGTACTTTTCTCCTGAGCTGTGGGGTGGGGGGTATGGGCCGTCCGGTCTATGCCACTATATGATTCATAATGGTGTTCAATTTAGGGTTATCAAAGCATGAATAACGGCCTCAAGATTATCCTGGTCGACCAGAATACCGGGCGATCGGCTATACTTCGGCGCGCGCTGCAGGATGCTGGGCATGAGGTGATTTGTCGGCTGGAATCCAGTAAAGAGCTGGTTGATAGTAACGAAGCCACCCATGCTGATGCCATCATCCTCAATACCGACATTCCGGATGATCAAATATTTGCCAACCTGAACACCATCAATCAGACCAAGCCAAAGCCTATCGTCATGTTTACCAATGAGAGTGATAGTATTATGGCGTCTGATGCCGTCAGATCAGGGGTTAATGCCTATATCATTGATGGCTTGGAGGAGAGCCGCGTCCAGGGGATCATAAATATCGCAATCGCCAGATTCAGGGAGTTTCAGGCGCTTAAGGATGAACTGGATAGCACCCGCACCCAACTGAATGAGCGTAAGGTTGTGGAAAAGGCCAAAGGGATTTTAATGCATAAGAATAAAATGAGTGAAGATGAGGCCTATAATGCCCTGCGGAAAATGGCGATGGATAAAAATATTAAAATAGCCGCCGTGGCAAAGAGTGTGGTTGAGGTTGCTGATCTGTTAGGCTAAAACAGGGTATTGCTATATTCTGGAGTCTTTGCTAGGATTCATACAATCAGTTTGCCAATGGTGGCAGATTGGTGCAAACAAAGGCGTTTATTTAAGGTTGCGAGGTTGCTGCCTTAAATAAACGCCTTTTTTGTGCCTGTTCAATGAAGACAGACTAAGCAAACAATCCGGTTCAGGGTTGTTTTTGGCGACGATGCCTGCGTGTTCCAAGAATGCGTGGGCTTTTTTTGTGGAGAAAACAAATGAAAATGATTACGGCCATTATAAAGCCATTCAAACTTGATGATGTGCGCGAATCTTTAGCTGATGTTGGCGTTAGCGGTATTACGGTTACTGAGGTTAAGGGTTTTGGCCGGCAAAAAGGCCACACAGAGCTGTATCGGGGCGCTGAATACACGGTAGATTTTTTACCAAAACTCAAGCTTGAAGTTGCGATTACTGACGCGCTTTCCGATCAAGTGATTGATGCCATCCAGAGTAGCGCCAATACCGGCAAGATCGGTGACGGTAAGCTGTTCGTCTCAGAACTAACTGAAGTCATCCGAATTCGCACCGGCGAAAACGGCGACTCAGCTGTTTAATTTACTGGAGATCACAATGGAAAATCAGATTTTTGAATTACAGTATGCGTTAGATACGTTCTACTTTCTTACCATGGGCGCTCTGGTCATGTGGATGGCAGCTGGCTTTGCCATGTTGGAGGCCGGTTTGGTGCGGGCCAAAAATACTACAGAGATTTTAACCAAAAACGTAATCCTGTTTGCTATTGCCTGTACCGCATATCTGGTTGTCGGTTACGAAATCATGTACGAAGGCGGGTATTTTCTTGCGGGCATTGCGCTGGATGGTGCTGCCAATGCCGATGCACTGACTGCCACGGTGCTGGCAGAGTCCGCGGAAGCCGGGTTTGATGGCGGTTCGGTCTATTCGAACGCCTCAGACTTCTTCTTCCAGGTCGTATTCGTTGCTACGGCGATGTCGATTGTATCGGGTGCGGTGGCCGAGCGGATGAAGCTCTGGGCATTTGCGCTGTTTGCTGTCGTCATGACTGCATATATCTATCCGATGGAGGGTTCCTGGACCTGGGGCGGAAAGGCTGTATTCGGTCTGTATACCCTGGGCGATCTGGGTTTCTCTGATTTTGCCGGATCCGGTATCGTGCATATGGCCGGTGCGGCTGCGGCCCTGGCCGGTGTGCTTCTGCTGGGTGCCAGAAAGGGCAAATACTCAGAAGATGGTAGCGTTAATGCCATTCCAGGCGCCAACCTGCCGATGGCCACTCTAGGTACATTCATCTTGTGGCTGGGCTGGTTCGGCTTTAATGGCGGCTCGGTACTGAAGCTTGGTGATATCGCCAATGCCAACTCTGTAGCGATGGTGTTCCTGAACACTAACGCGGCTGCAGCAGGCGGTGTGATAGCGGCCCTGATAGTTGCTCGCCTCTTGTTCGGCAAGGCCGATTTGACCATGGTACTGAACGGTGCCCTGGCTGGTTTGGTAGCGATTACTGCAGAGCCATCTACCCCATCACCACTGGCAGCCACCCTGATTGGTGCCTTTGGCGGAATGTTGGTTGTATTTGCAATCGTCACCCTGGATAAGCTGCGGATTGATGATCCGGTTGGTGCTATATCTGTCCACGGGGTAGTAGGGTTTTGGGGGTTGATGGCAGTACCGTTGACCAATTCCGGAAGCACATTTAGTGGACAGCTTATCGGTGCAGCAACCATCTTCACCTGGGTATTTGGTGTTAGCTTTGTCGTATGGTTTATCCTTAAGGCAACCATGGGTATTCGAGTGACTGAGGAAGAGGAGTACGAGGGTGTGGATCTTGCCGAATGTGGCATGGAGGCATACCCGGAGTTTACTAGAGGTTAAGTAGACTCTTAAAATATAAGCGAAGCTTAAATAGATCTGGCGGGGTTATCTGTGATAACCCCGCCATTTTTTTGTCCCTATTTAATTCTGTATTCTTTTTTTGTCAGGGCATACTTTGCGATCCTGTAGACCGCGTAAAGGGTAGCCCACAGCCTCACTTCTGCGTTACGATGAGAATTTAATATCGTGCGCCGAATGAACGACCAGCAACTGCTTCGCTATAGTCGCCAAATTATGCTGCCATCCATCGATGTTGCGGGACAGGAGCGGCTACTCTCCTCGCGGGTCTTGATCGTCGGACTAGGCGGGTTGGGGTCACCTGTTGCCATCTATCTGGCTGCGGCCGGTGTTGGCCATCTTACTCTGGTGGATTTTGATCGGGTAGAGCTTGCCAATCTGCAACGCCAGATCATTCATACCACGGAACGTATCGACAGTCTGAAGGTGGAGTCTGCCAGAGACTTTCTGCGGGCACTCAATCCTGAGAGCCAGATAGCGTGCATAAATCATAAACTAGAGGGGCAGGAGTTGGCCCAAAAAGTGGCAGAGGCCGACGTGGTGTTGGACTGTAGTGATAATTTCACCACCCGGTTTGCGTTAAACGCGGCATGTGTTAAGGCCTGTACCCCACTGGTTTCCGCCGCCGCTATTCGTATGGAGGGGCAGGTTTCAGTCTTCAGTGGCCAACCCGGTGACCCATGTTATCGCTGTCTCTATGGGGATGATGGGGAGGGCGCGGAGCTGGATGGGAGCTGTTCCGAAAACGGAGTATTGGCGTCACTGGTCGGTATTATCGGCAGCCTTCAGGCGACCGAGGCGCTTAAGATTTTGGCCGGGGTCGGGGCTCCCCTGGTTGGTAGGCTAATGTTGCTCGATGCTATGCATATGGAGTGGCGCAGTGTGATACTAAACGCAGATCCAGAGTGTCCTGTCTGTAGTAGCAGTGCCCGGGGGGTAGCAGATGACTGATGCAAGCATAGACCCAAAGAGCCAGCAATTTCTAGATACATTGCGCCAGGATATCGTATTCAGTGAGACCCTCCGTGGTCAGACGCTCACCTTTCATACCACCTGGGGGCTGTTCGCTCCAAAGGGGGTTGATGCGGGTAGTCGCCTGTTGCTGGATCATCTCGAGATAAAAGAGGATGACGATACTCTAGATCTGGGCTGTGGCTATGGCCCACTTGGCCTTACTATGGCAAGACTGGCCCCGCAGGGTCGGAGTCTACTGCTGGATAAAGATTTTGTTGCGGTGGATTACAGTCGCAAGAATGCCGAGCTCAATGCCATCGGTAATGCGGAGGTTATCCTCAGTAATGGCCTGGAGCAGGTTGGGGAACGAACCTTTGATCTGATTGTCTCTAACCTGCCAGCCAAGACCGGCAAGGAGCTCTACTATCTATATTTCTACGACGCCTTGGAGCGGCTCAACCCTGGGGGTAGTATCTATGTGGTTACCATATCAGGCCTGCGAAAGTTCGTTGCCAGGGCGTTTGGCGAGGTCTTTGGAAATTACGAAAAGCTCAAGCAGGGCAAGGTGTACACAGTGGCACGCGCGGTTAAAAAGTAGTAGTGTCATAAATTATTGCCGCGATTGATTCTATTGTGGTATGGGTTCTAGTGGGGAGGGCGGAATATGAATTTGTTGGACATAATGCTTGGTAGTCAGAATCAGGGCCAGGTGCAGCAGTTGGCGCGTCACTTCGGGATTGGTGAGGATCAGGTGCAGTCGGCCCTTACGCAACTGGTTCCAGCCCTGGCCCAGGGGCTCAGCAGGAATGCTGGCAGCGAGTCTGGGCTAGAGAGTCTTGTGCGTGCCCTGCAAGGCGGTAGTCATCAACGCTATGCAGAGCAGCCAGAGGTTTTGGCTGACCAAGGGACTGTGATGGATGGTAACGGTATCCTCGGCCATCTATTTGGGAGCAAGGATGTGAGTCGTGCGGTGGCTGCTAAGGCCAGTGCTGACACCGGGATCGGGGCGGATATAATCAAGCAGATGTTACCGGTGGTGGCAAGCATGGTGATGGGGGCGCTCAGCAAGCAGGCGTCCAGTGGTGGACTTCTCGGTGAGGGTGGCTCTTCCAGTGATATCGCCGGCATGCTTGGCGGTCTGTTGGGAGGGCTTGGCTCCTCCGGTGGTGGAATGGCCGATATCCTTGGCAGTCTGCTGGATGCCGATAATGACGGTTCAGTGGCCGATGATCTACTGGGAATGGCAGGTAAGCTGTTGCGTTAAACCGGTAATATAATTTACGGGAGAAATGCTATGTCTGTAGCAAAGGTAACTGAAGTTATCGCATCATCAGATAAGAGTTTTGACGATGCCGTTAAAGAGGGTATTAAAAGGGCCAACAAGACACTTAAAAATGTCAAAGGCGCCTGGGTGAAGGATCAGCAGGTAGTAGTAAGCAAAGGTAAGATCACCTCCTATAAGGTGGTATTGAAGATCACATTTGTATTGAAGTAGTGCTGGCTGGCTGATTTTAGACCAGTCTTTTTTCTGTTCAGGGTTAACCTGATATTTATCTGTTGGGAGAATAACTATGGGCCTGTTCGATTTTGCAGTAGAGATGGGGAAGAAGCTGTTTGCTGATGACGATGATCCGGCAGAGAAGATTCATGCGGAGATCATGAGCGCTGCCCTGGCTATCAGAAACCTGGGGGTTGATTTTAATGAAGGAGTGGTAGGGTTGTCGGGTGAAGCCGACCACGCTGAGATCAAGGAGAAGGCGGTCTTGATTGCCGGTAATGTGCAGGGTGTCTCCGAAGTGAATGCCGATGAGTTCAAGACTCCAGAGCAGGTGGCTGAGGTTACATATTATGTCATCGAGAAGGGTGACACTCTCTCTGGCATCGCTAAGCGTTTTCTGGGCAATGCCATGGATTATCCCAAGATCTTCGAGGCCAATCGTGAGGTGATTCAGGATCCTGATCTGATTTACCCGGGGCAGAAGATTCGTATCCCTATGGAATAAACCGGTATAAGGTTCGGCCACAACTCTGTGGCCGAACCAACTAGGTTCTGTTAACACTATGCCAACACCTGACTCCTACCTGGTCGACCCAGACCAACATTTCTCGGTTGCAGATGCACCCACTGCTGTTGCGGATATCCCCAAGGATAAGAAGCTCAAGCAGCAGCTCCAGGCATCTACCAAGGATTTTGCCAAGCTGCAGCGTAAGCTCTATGCAGACGACAAGTACTCCCTCCTGCTCATCTTTCAGGCGATGGATGCGGCGGGTAAGGATAGTACCATTCGTGCGGTTACCAAGGGGGTGAACCCGGCCGGATTTCAGGTCTTCTCCTTCAAACAGCCCTCTAAACAGGAGCTGGATCACGACTTTCTCTGGCGTAGTGCTACCCGTCTGCCAGAGCGGGGGCGGATCGGGATCTTTAACCGTAGCTACTATGAAGAGACGCTGGTGGTAAGGGTCCATCCTGAATATTTGGGCGCGCAGCGGATCCCGCAGCAGCCCGGTTTAGAGCAGCTGTGGCAGGAGCGTTACCGTTCTATCGTAGAGCATGAGCGCCATCTTGCTGCCAATGGCACAGTGATCCTGAAATTCTGGCTCAATGTCTCTCGCGAAGAGCAAAAGCGCCGTTTTCTTAGTCGTTTGAATGAGCCCGAAAAATACTGGAAGTTTTCCGCAGGTGATCTGCAGGAGCGGGCACTTTGGGATGATTACATGCGGGCCTACGAGGAGATGATCAATGCCACCTCGACCGATTTCGCCCCCTGGTATGCCATCCCGGCGGATAGTAAGCCGTGGATGCGGGCGCATATAGCGGGTGTTATTGTGGACAGGTTACGCGCCCTGGATCTTAGCTATCCTGAGGCAGACACATCTCTGTTTGATCAGTACAAGGCGCAGCTAAACTCAGAATAACCGGGTGTTATAGCTTGCTAGAGGCAAAGGTATCACACTGTTGCATGCTGCCACTCTTTAGCCCTGTGGTGAACCACTTGACCCGTTGGGCAGAGCTGCCATGGGTGAATGTGTCTGGGCTAGCATAACCCTGGGCCTGCTTTTGCAGGCGGTCATCACCGATCGCACTGGCGGCATTCAGCCCCTCTTCGACATCCCCTGACTCCAGTAGATTACGGTATTTGTTGGCATGGTTTGCCCAGATGCCGGCATAGCAGTCGGCCTGCAGCTCCAATTTGACCAATAGCTGATTACTCTCTATCTTGCTGCTGGAGCGTTGGGCCTGTTGTACCTGTTGCGATATACCCAATAGAGTCTGTACATGGTGCCCTATCTCATGTGCTATGACATAGGCCTGGGCAAAGTCCCCCGGTGCCTTAAAGCGGTTTTGCAACTCATCGAAAAAGGCGAGATCTATATAGACCTTCTGATCGCCAGGGCAGTAGAAAGGCCCCATCCCAGATTGTCCAATACCACAGGCGGTTTGGGTTGCCCGGCGAAACATCACCAGATTAGGCTCTTTGTACCGTTTGCCCATCTGCTGAAATATCGGCTTCCAGGTTTGCTCGGTATCGGCTAGCACCACAGCAACAAAATCAGCCGTCTCTTTCTCTGCAACACTTTGTTGTAGAGGGATATCCTTTTCGACCATCTCCTGACCGCCACCACTACTTCCAAGCATGCTGCCAAGATTGCCGCTTATCAGGCCGTAGGCGCCAATCAGCAATACCGCAATGAGCCCGCCCTTGAAGCCAAACAGTTTAAATACTGCCGGTAGAAGCCTTAGTAGCCCACCACCGCCAACCCCGCCTATGGATGATGGCCCGCGCGCATTGCGACGATCCTCTATATGATTGCTTTTCTGTCGACCACGCCAACGCATTGATCTACTCTCCAAGATATCTGAACAGTGATCGAGTCTAGCAAAAAAACAGGGGGCAGAGAAACTCGTCTCTATGCAAGGCCAGGCCTTGATGAGGTGCTAAATGGGGAGGGCTCTGGATTAACGATTATTCATCACTACCCGTATGGCGAGCCTTGATCAGCTTATTTAGAGTGCTCGATAGCTCTTTGGGTTGGAACTTTGGTACATAGGCGTCTGCACCAACGCCCTTGCCTAGAGCCTTGTTTGCCTCAGAGGTTAATGAAGAGTGCATGATGATCGGAATGTTCTCAAACCGAGAGTCATTTTTTACATTCCTGGTTAGCACATAGCCATCCATCTCCGGCATTTCCACATCGGTCAGAATGAATTGAATTTTGTCGGTGATAGAGGTGCCTGTTGCCTCTGCATGCTCGGCTATCTCATTCAGTTTTGCCCATGCTTCAGCCCCGGTATTTGTGCTGATGTATTCAATACCCATGTGTTCCAGGGTTTTAGATATTTGGCCACGGGCCACGCTGGAGTCATCAGCGAAAAGGACGGTTATATGTTCATCTGCATCGTGTTTTTCAATGCCATCAAAAACATCATCGTTTTCGTAAAATCCACCAGTCTCAGCAAGCACCTTCTCTACATCCAGAATCATCACCAGACGGTCATTATCCAGTTCGGCAACAGCTGTGACCAATCCACCCAGTCGTTTAGTTAGCATGGGGGGTGGTGCCTTGACATCTTCCCAATCGAGACGTTCGATGGTATCAACCGAGTTCACCAGAAACCCTTGAACGTGGGTGTTATATTCTGTGATCATCAGTATCTGGGGTGGTACATCTGTCGCAATCCCGCAGAATCTTGACAGGTTAATCACCGGCACCATGACACCGCGCAGACTGACCATCCCTTCAACTACATCAGGCATGTCTGGCGCGTGGGTGATGGCCGGTATATGCATCACCTCTCGCACTTTGAACACATTTATCCCAAATACCTCTTCCCGTTTGGTTTTACTATCCGTGCCCAGGCTAAACAGCAAGACCTCAAGCCGATTGGTGCCAGCCAGGCGGGTTCGGTCATCTACGGATCTCATTAAATTCGACATGTCTGTATCACCCGTGTATCCACACTGTGTCCACAGTGCACTAGTATGCTGTTCGGCCAGACAGGCTGATACTTTAGTTATTGCGTCATTAAATAAGTTGATACGCATATAAATTAATAGCTGGATAGAGATCAAGATCCCAGCCCATAAGTGGTTAGGGGTATAATATTGTCTCTTATCCTTTGGTTGGAGTTGTTAATATTATGTCTGCGCTTATTTGTGGTTCATTCGCCTATGACACCATCATGCTGTTTCACGATCACTTTAAGCACCACATCCTGCCGGAGCAGGTGCATATCCTGAATGTCTCTTTTTTGGTGCCAGATCTACGCCGCGAGTTTGGTGGTTGCGCCGGAAATATTGCCTACAATCTCAATTTGTTGGGAGGGGATGGGCGTCCGATGGGGACGGTTGGCAAGGATTTTAGCCAATATAGTGACTGGATGGATTTCTGTGGGGTCAGTCGGGAACATGTACGAATTATCGATTCGGAGTTTACCGCCCAGGCCTATATAACAACTGATCAGGCGGATAATCAGATTACCGCCTTTCACCCGGGGGCGATGAACTTCTCGCATGAGAACAATATTAGTGACGCCGATGGTTGTACCATCGGAATAGTCTCTCCAGATGGCATGCAGGGGATGTTGGAGCATGCCGAGCAATTTGCGCTGGCCGGCATTCCCTTTATCTTCGATCCCGGTCAGGGGATGCCGATGTTTAATGGGGAACAGCTGTTGCGGTTTGCCGAACAGGCGACCTGGCTTGCATTTAATGATTACGAAGCGAAGCTTATGGAGCAGCGAACCTGTAAGGATCCGACTGCGTTGGCGCAGATGGTAGAGGCGGTGATTGTCACCCGTGGTAGTGAGGGCTCGACCATATACACACGGGATGGGCAGTATGATATTCCGGTGGCCACAACGGCTGCCATGGAGGATCCAACAGGCTGTGGTGATGCCTACCGTGCAGGGTTGCTTTATGGATTGATGAATGGCATGGATCTGGAGGTAACCGGGAGGATTGCCTCTCTAATGGGGGCTATCAAGATCGAACAGAATGGGACCCAAAACCATACCTTTACTCCGGATGAGTTTGCTGATCGTTTCCAGCAGAGTTTTGGTTTTTCCTTTGCATGACCTAGGAGGGCCTCAGGGTGGCCCGGGTAGCGCACTGAGTGAGGGTGTGTTTTTGGCTAACGCAAGGACAGCTGCCGAATCTCATCTCTGATCCTGGAGCGATGAGGCTCTGGTAGTTGTGACCATCTTTCTGCGATGGTGATGGCCTCTTGGTCTAGGCTCGCGGGGGTCGCCTGACTGCCAAACATTAGCCAGGCCGGACTGACATTCAGTTCGGCGGCTATCTGATCTATCTTCCTGGGGCGCAGACTACGGCCATTCTCGATCTTCTGAATGACAGCCTGATTGGTGCCAGCACGCCTGGCTAGTTGCTCTTGCGTCCACCCTTTCTCCAGGCGTCTGCTACGCATCCGTCCACCCAGGGTTAGCGGTATATTGGATTCTGACATAATACTCATGGTGAGAAATATCCTCTCCAAATGGCCTGACTAATCAACCCTAGCGGCAGCCATTAAATATTCTTGAATACAGTTGTGGATATTTTCCCCCCAATAGTAGCCTGCGTTCAGGAAGTATATTCCTAGTACAGTGGAAACCCAGGTTTATTCAGGGCTTCGACAGTTTAGTGTAAGATACGAACCTATGCTGACCTATCCAATTATAGATCCGATTGCAGTCTCCCTGGGGCCGTTAAAGGTTCACTGGTATGGACTGATGTATCTGCTTGCATTCCTCGGAGGGTGGTGGCTCGGTAGGCTACGCGCCGCCCGCCCCGGCTCTGGCTGGACGGTGCAAGAGGTGGATGAGCTGTTGTTTTATATAGCGTTGGGGGTGATATTGGGTGGACGTTCGGGTTATGTCCTGTTTTACGCCTTTCCTGCCTTTCTATCTGACCCACTGATGCTGTTTCGTATCTGGGAGGGGGGGATGTCCTTCCATGGCGGTCTACTAGGAGTGCTTGTTGCCATGTGGCTGTTCGGCCGCCGCTTCGGCCACAGTTTCTTTGAGGCCACCGATTTTATTGCGCCATTGTTCCCCGTTGGTCTGGGAGCGGGGCGTATCGGTAACTTTATAAATGCAGAGCTGTGGGGCAAACCGGCCGACCTTCCATGGGCTATGCAGGTTCCTTGTTGGCGGGTGCCAGAGTTGTGCCAAGGGCTGCCGATGGGTACTGAGTTCAGCCCTCCACTACATCCTAACCAACTGTATGAGGCCGGACTAGAGGGTCTGGCCCTGTTTCTGCTGCTTTGGCTCTACTCGGCAAGGCCGCGTCCTACCATGGCGGTGTCTGGCCTGTTTCTGCTCGGTTATGGGCTATTCCGTTTTCTGGTGGAGCTGGTGCGGGTACCGGATGCGCACCTCGGTTATTTGGCCTTTGACTGGTTGACCATGGGGCAGATTCTCACTATTCCTATGCTAGTGGGTGGCCTGCTACTGTTGCTGTTGGCCTATAGGAGAGAGGGGTAGGGTATGCAGCAATATCTGAATCTGATGCGCTATGTCCGGGATCATGGAGTGCGTCGTGATGATCGTACCGGTACCGGCACCATAAGCCTGTTTGGATATCAGATGCGTTTTGATCTGGCCGCTGGTTTTCCACTGGTTACTACCAAGAAGCTACATCTGCGTTCTATTATCTATGAGCTGCTGTGGTTCTTGCAGGGCGATACCAATATCCGCTTTCTACGGGATAATGGGGTTAGTATCTGGGACGAGTGGGCGGATGAGGCCGGTGATCTCGGCCCGGTCTACGGTTACCAGTGGCGATCCTGGCCTACCCCCGGTGGTGGCAGTATCGATCAGATGAGTAATGTAGTAGAGCAGATCAAGAACAATCCTGACTCACGGCGGCTAATGGTGACTGCTTGGAATCCGGCCGATGTAGAGGCGATGGCTCTACCCCCATGTCACTGTCTGTTCCAGTTTTACGTATCTGCTGGCAGACTCTCTTGCCAACTCTATCAGCGCAGTGCCGATATATTCCTTGGGGTGCCGTTTAATATCGCCTCTTACGCCCTACTTACTATGATGATTGCTCAGATCACTGGGCTGGAGCCAGGCGAGTTTGTGCATACCTTCGGAGACGCGCATCTCTACTCAAATCACCTGGAGCAGGTAGAGCAGCAGCTTGCCAGGGAGCCCCTACCGTTGCCTAAGATGCAGCTGAACCCGGCGGTAAAGTCGCTGTTTGAGTTTCGCTTTGAGGATTTTGAGCTGCAGAATTATGAGTCCCACCCCCACATCAAGGCGCCGATTGCGGTGTGAGGCAGCCCTTGCTATATCCTGGTTAGTTGTCTAGCAGGCCCTTAATCTTCCCACCAACGCTCTCCAAGCCACCTTTTATCGCATCGGTCCCCCGCTCTATGTTGCCCTTCTCCGGGGCTTGCGAGATTCCCTCGCCAGCAGCAATACGCAGGCATGGGTTTTGTTCGCCCGTGCCCATTTCAGCCAGCCCAAGCAGGGCGGCTGGGGGAAATACAAACAGCCCAGCCACTCCGACTGCCTTACGCAGGGTACCGCTTTTTTCGAGGGTGTAAGTTGGGTCGGCCAGGGTCCCGCCAACCCTGACGGGGACCGCCACGTTGAGGGTGGCCGTCTTTGGCTTGGGTTTGAATAGAAGATTGAGCTGCTCACTCCCCAGGTTGATCGTCCCATCACCGAACAGGGTAGAGTGTTTGGCATCCAGCAGAAAGGCCCGGCTGGTGGCGACGCCACTTTGGAACTCGAACTCACTGGCCAGACAGTTTACTCGGCTGCTATTAGAGCCAGGCAAGATCAGCGCCCCCAACAGATGTTGCGGCCCTCCAGTGACACTATCTAGCGAGACCCTTAGTTCACCTGGACCCACCAGCATGCGGCTATGTCCGCTCAGGCTGGCCATAAGGCTGGCCACTGAGGTGCCCTCTCCCTGTAGTGCAGCCCGTAGATCGCCTTTCCCGGTGAATTGCGGTTTACCTGATGGGGATACAAAGATTGTTCCAAGGTCGAGTCCTGTAGCCGTAACGGTTGCCGCGATCTTGGGCACCGATGTTTGTAGATCTATGTTCAAGTCTATACTGCTACTGGAGCCGGCAACCTGAAACGCTAACGGAGTCATAGTGACTAGCCCTCGCCTCAGCTGTATCTTTGTGGTCAGGTTAGTTATGGCAAACGGGATGCCGGTAACCTCCTGTAGCCGGTAGTTGATTATCCCATCAAGTCCGGATAGCCATGTCAGTGGTAGCGGCTCAGGGTTAAAGATTTTACGTTGCTGATTTGTCTCAGTTTGTTCGGTGGTATCTACAGGCGTGAGAGCAAACCGTTGTGAGTGTAGATTAGCCGTAAGATATGGCCGCTTTTTATCCCACTGTAGGGTTAAATCGCCACTCAAGTCACTCTCTCCCAAGGCTGCTTCAAGTTGCTCTACCTGCAGGTTGTCGAGCTCGGTAGATAGAGTGGCCATGGCGCTCATGCGGAGGGGCTGTTGCCGATAGCTACCATCCAGCGTCAACCGCATAGGAGTGAGCAGGCCTATGTCTCTGATTTGTAGATGTTGCAGTTTAAGTTGCTTGGTTTTGCCCTTTGCACTATCAC
Organism: Sedimenticolaceae bacterium; assembly: GCA_050304615.1. Classification (GTDB taxonomy): domain Bacteria; phylum Pseudomonadota; class Gammaproteobacteria; order Chromatiales; family Chromatiaceae; genus CBFDBF01. Next base: position 50,119 of record JBNLDW010000011.1, on the reverse strand, counting down.
GGCGTAACAGTGACAGGTCGTTTAGTTCCAGCTGCTCAACTATCGGGAGTTGCGGTACCTCATCCTGGTTAATCTGCAAATCCCAGTTGTAATTGCCTTTGGTATCGCTCTCTAGTAGCAGGGTGACGCCAGTAGCAATAATGCGCTTTAGGTGAACCTCTCCATACAGTAGGGGTAGCAGCTTTGGTTGTAGGTACAGCTTCTCTATGCTGACCATCTGCGGATCTTTGCTCCCGGACATGTTCGCAAACTTGACGCCGCCCAGGCTAAGACTCGGCTGCAGCGAGATATTTACGCTGAGCCCTTTGTCGACGGTGAGGGTGCGTCCGGTTACCGCGTGCACATTGGTGATAACCTGCTGGAGGTAATAGTCTAGATTTAGCAGGCGCGGCAGCATTAGCAGGGCAGCCAACAGGCCAATGATCAGGATCGACAGGGATAACAGAATTTTGCGCCGCATGTGGGTCTCCATTGCTCAATATCTAACTTTAACAGGCTATCGACCATGATAGAATGCATTGCCATGAAGAGTAGATATAACCCCAAGGTTTCTATTATTGCGGCGATGGCAGAAAATCGGGTGATCGGTCGTGACAACGCGCTACCCTGGCGTCTTCCGGCTGACCTGCAGCACTTTAAGGCGCTGACCGTGGGCAAGCCGATAATTATGGGCCGTAAGACCTGGGAGTCTCTGCCGGGGCTGTTACCGGATCGACTCCATATTGTGGTGACTAACAATCAACAATACCAGGCTACTGGTTGCAGTGTAGTCAACTCTCTGGATGCGGCGCTGGATGCTGCTGGAGAGGTACCCGAGATCATGGTGGTGGGAGGTGCGCAACTTTACCAGCAGTCCTTGCCACTGGCTCAACGTATCTATCTTACCTTGGTACACACTGTAGTAGAGGGAGATACCATGTTCCCTGAGCTCGACTTGAATGTATGGCATGAACTGGGGCGGGAGCAGCACCCATCAGACGAAAAGAATCCCTATGCATATACCTTTCTTACTATGCAACGCACTGCCTGAAGGTCTACTATCTAGGCCGGCTCGCCCTGGGGCACTGTATCTGCATAGGCTTTGGTTTTTTTATTTTTCTAATCCTTAGGGCAGTTAGTTGGCCGCCCCAGAGACAACCGCTATCTAGGGCCCAGACATTGTTGCTGTGATGGTAGCCGAGGGTTGACCAGTGGCCGAAGATGATGCGGTCATATTTGCTGGCGCGGTTTGGTAGGTTGAACCAGGGAATATATGCGGGGGGTTGGCTGCCGGGTGGGCCATTCTCCTTTAGTATCAATTTCCCTTTGGCATCACAATAGCGGATGCGGGTGAAGCAGTTAGTGATAAAGCGTAGCCGCTCCATGCCCTGTAAAAATGGATTCCACTTATCTGGCTGGTTGCCATACATGCTTTTCAAGAAGTGGTGGGCGTTATCTTCCTGCAGGACGTGCTCTACCTCGCTGGCCAGCTTAAGGGCGGTGGGTATGTCCCACTGTGGTGGTAATCCGGCATGGACGAGGTTAAAGTCGCGTTTTTTGTGTTGATACATCAGCGGACGATGCTGTAGCCAGTCGATTAGTTCGTCACGATCCGGGGCTTTGAGGATTGGATTGAGGCTATGGGTTCTGTCCTGTTGCCTCTCGACGCCATGGGCTATGGCCAGCAAATGCAGATCATGATTGCCTAGAACAGTTACGGCCCGGTCGCCTAATCCTTTGACGAAGCGTAGTACCTCCAGCGAGTTAGGGCCACGATTGACCAGGTCTCCGGCAAACCAGAGTCGATCTTTTGCTGGGTCAAAATCGACCAACTCCAGCAGGCGCTGAAGTTGATCGTAGCACCCCTGAACGTCACCAATCGCGTAGATACTCATGGCCTAAATTGTCTCCCCTAAGGGGTTCTTGATCAACACCAGCTGACGGTCATGTAGGCGCCGTAAGAGCAGTTGGGAGGCTATGGCCCCCAGCAGGGCGAGGAACATATCCCACTGGGTATCCCAGACATCCCCCTGAGTTCCCAGAAAAGCGCCAGCAGCCTCTTCGCCCGCCAGGGCCACCCACCATTCGATCATCTCATAGAAGGCGCTGAAGGCGAGGCAGATGCTGGTGACGGTCAGAAACAACCAGCCACCTGGTTGGAGTGGGGAGCGACGTAACAGTATCTCCCGTGCCAGAATAGCAGGGATGAAACCCTGTGCCAGATGGCCGAGGCGGTCATAGTGGTTGCGCGATAGTTCCAGCATCTCTTGTAACCAGCTAAAGAGAGGGTTGCCGGCATAGGTATAGTAACCACCGATAATGAGGATTACGGCGTGCAGGGCCAGTAGTCGGTACAGAAGGGGAGTAAGGGGAAAATTGTGGCGACTGGGAACCAGCAAGAGAATACCGAGCATCACCGGGAAGGTCTCAAGGCCCCAAGTTAGACGGTCGGCTACCGGGTCGATGCCGCTGGCGACCAGCAGTAGGCCGATGATCGCAAGAAGGACGGCGGGCTCTTTTTTACTCATAACCGGCTGGCACTAGGTGTCATTTTCCTGTGCCATATGGATGGCGTTCTGGAGCGCTGCCCGTAGACTGCCGCTGTCGAATTTATTGCTGCCCGCGAGATCCAGGGCGGTGCCGTGGTCAACAGATGTGCGGATGATGGGTAGTCCCAGGGTGATATTTACCGCCCGGCCGAATCCAAGGTGTTTTAGTACCGGCAGCCCCTGGTCATGATACATGGCAAGTACCGCATCGGCCCGTTGCAGATAGTTTGGGGTGAACAGGGTGTCGGCCGGGAGTGGCCCCGTAAGGGACATGCCCTCTTGCCGCAGTCTCTCCAGTACCGGCTCTATTATCTCTATCTCCTCATGCCCTAGATGACCGCCTTCACCGGCATGTGGGTTGAGACCACACACCAGTATTTGGGGCTGTTTGATCCCAAAGCGCGTTATCAAATCATGCTGCAGTATTCTGATGATTGACTCCAGATGCTGCGGGGTGATGGCGCGACTGACTTGTGATAGAGGAAGGTGGGTGGTGACCAGGGCCACCCGTAGTTCAGGGGTTGCCAGCATCATAACTGGTGTACCGCCGGTTAGTGCGGCCAGGAATTCAGTGTGACCAGTGAAGGGGTGGCCGGCATCATTGATGATGCCCTTGTGTACCGGGCCGGTAACCATGGCTTGAAACTCACCCTGCAGACACCCCTCGGTAGCGCGTCTTAGGGTATTCAGTACGTAGTCAGCATTGGCTGGGTTAAGCTCTCCCGGCAGGGACGGTTGCCGCAGGTGCAGAGGTAGCAGGGTCAGCTCACCACGACGTTTTGGGGCGACCTGACAGGCAGGGTCATACTCTTTGAGTTGCAGACCTGATCCGGGGACGACAACACGTTGGCGGATGAGATCGGGGTCTGCAATTACTATGATCTCGGCGTCTAGATCCCACCGTGCCAGATCACCACATAGATCCGGTCCAATGCCGGCCGGTTCTCCCGGAGTGAAGGCAATACGAATGCTCATCAGGTGGCGTTTCTCTCCTACATATCTTCCAGGCGGATCTCAACATACGCCTCATCTCTCAGCTGACGCAGGTAGAGTTCGGTCTCCTCTCCCATCTTACGGCGGCGGATGATCTCTCGTGCACTGTTTTTGAGTACTTCCTGGGTACTGTCGTGCTGCCGTCGCTCCAGAAGTTGGACAATATGCCAGCCGAATGGGGTGCGGAATGGTTGGCTGAGTTGGCCAGGGGCAAGCCCTTCCAGCTGCTGCTCAAACTCTGGCACCATATCTCCTGGGTTGATCCAGCCTAGCTCGCCACCCTTTAGGGATGAGGCGGTATCATCGGAGTGGGAGCGGGCCAGAGCGTTGAATTTATCCCCACCTTTAATGCGCTGCAGCAGCTGTTGCAAGCGCAGCCTGGCATCTTCATCTGAGGTAATCTCATTGGTTTTTACCAGGATGTGGCGGACGCGGCTCTGGTTTACTATCGGACTGCTACTCTTACGTTTTGGGATGATGCCGCCCTTGTAGTCTATAAGTTTGATCACATGGAAGCCGCTGGGGCTACGGATGGGATTGCTTATTGCCCCTTTGCTCATTCCAGGTACCAGCTTGGCAAACATGGTTGGCACTTCGTTTGCCTTACGCCATCCCAGATCACCGCCCTCCAGTGCCATACGGCCATCAGATTCGGCTAGAGCAACGGTTTTGAAATCGCTACCGCTACGTAGCTTTTTGACTATCTGTGTGGCTTTTTCCTTGGCCCGCTGAAGCTGCTCTGCCACGGCGCCCTCTGGCACGGCAACCAGGATATGCAGGATATGGTAGGCAGAGCGCGGAGTGCGTTGCGGAGCCCTTTCTGGTTTTGCTGGCAGTTGCGATTGGCGAGCGATATAGGCTTCTACCTCGCGCTCAGTGACGCGGACACGTGGCCCTACGACCCTCTCTTGAAGTTGCCGCATAATGATCTGTTCACGAATCTGCTCACGAAACTGCTGGAAGCCAATGCCGTTTGCTTTAAGTGCCTGGCGGAATTGGGCTAGGCTCAAGCCGTTTTTTTGGGCGATATTACCTATGGCTTGGGCAAGAATATCTTCGCTGATGTTTATGCCGGCCCGTTCCGCAGCTGCTAACTGTAGTTTAGCCAGGATCAGGCGCTCAAGTACCTGGCTCTCTAGAACATCTCGCGGCGGTAGCTGGGTGCCCTTTCGTTTTAGCTGGGGTATAACCTGCGCCAGTTGTTCGTCCAGTTCACTGCGCACCACTACGTTGTCATCAACCACGGCTACGATGCGGTCTACATCTTCGACTTTAGATAAAGCTGTCTGACTGGCCAGGATGCAGAGGCTGGCTACAATCAAAGAAATTAGGCTTGAGTGATCCTTTTTTGTGGTAGCTAGTTGTGCAGCTGTAGATTTATTAAGCCATGTCATGGTTTGCTTGTGCCTTTATGTTTTAGTTTGCCAATACTTAAAAACAGATCGAGCCTGATTCCACTTAAAGTCAAATTGAATTTGAAAAATGCTGATTAGTCTTCTTCGGTTTTATAACCAAAGATGCCATCTTCCAGGAACTTGTCGACTCCAGAGCCAAAGCCGGTCAGACCCTTTAGCTCAAGTTGTAGTAGAAATGAGGTGTTATCACTCTGCCCATCATTGTTGACGTAATGGCGGGCAACTGCTCGAACAACCCAGCAGCAGCTGTCGTATTCAAAGCCCGCAAAGCTCTCCAGTGTCTGCCGGTCACGCCATGAGTAGTTCCAGCGAGCTACAGCGTTAACGCTGTTGGTAACAGGCCAGCGCAGGGAGAGATCACTCTGATCAATCAGTCCAACTCGATAGCGGTGGGCAAGATTAAAGATAGCGCCATCTTCATCCAGGTAGTTTAAATGGATAGCGGACTGTCTGGTATGGCGGTTATCTGCGTGCGGATCCCACTGCATGGTGCCGCGGATACTCCAGCTATTAGTCAGGCGAGCGGCCAGCTCGGCCACTACGGCTGAACTGCTTTCATCAATATCCGCTACGCCTGGGAGCTGCACCTCACGATCACTAAAGTAGAATATCTGACCGATGCTGGCGCGAAATAGTTCTTCCCCAGAGGCGTTGTCCATGGTGCGGCTGGTCAATGCAGCGGTCAACTGATTGGCATCACTGATGCGGTCTATGCCGTTGAAGCGGTTCTCACGAAACAGGCGATCAAAGCTGAAATCAGCCTCTGTAGTGTCAAATATTGGAATATTGTCCTGGTTCTTGCGTTTGGTGTAGAGATAGAACAGGCGCGGTTCCAGGGTCTGGGTCACGTTGCGGCCAAACCAGTTGGTATTCCGATCAAACAGCAGCCCCGAGTCAAGGCTAAAGCTATACAGTGAACGGTTGGGGCTGTCCGGATTGCCGATACCCTCATCCGTAAGGCCGTAGGTAGTATAGCGGCCACTCACCTTGGGGATAAGATAGCCCCAGCTGGTAGTGAGCGGCAGGCTTACGCTTGGATGGAAATCAAAGCGGTGGCCATGTACCGAATCTTCCCGGTCAAAGTATACATACTCTGAATCCAGCTGGTAACGGAACATATTTACATCCCTGTCCAACGAAAGTAGCAGTTGTGGCAGCCTGGAGTAGGGGCGATCAGCCAGCAGTCGCGCCTCATCGATATTCTGGTAATACTGCAGCCTGGCAAGAAAGTCCCAGCCATCACCAAAATAGCGGAGATCACCCCTGCGTTCTAGATGCTGGGAACTGCCTGAGACTAGGTCACTGCCTAGTTCGTCCAGGTAATCGTTGTCCGAAACGTAGTTAAGATCGGTCTCCACCTGCCATCTATATTTTTTAGGACTATACCCCTGATGGCTGAAGATGCCGCGGGTATCGCTTTCTCCCGCGTCCTGCTCGCGGTCATCGGGAATGATTTCACCCCTGGTCTCACTGTAATACCAGTCGCCTAGGTAACGGAACTCGCCGCCCAACATCAAACCGCGCTTTGACATTATGCGAGGAATGAATGTGGCATCCATATGTGGGGCGATATTAAAGTAGTAAGGGATAGAGATGTCGACCCCGGTCTCATCGGAGTGCCCGAATGATGGAATGAGAAATCCAGATTTGCGTCGGTCATCAATCGGGAAGGTTACATAGGGCAGATATATGAACGGGACACCCTGGAATTCGAGGGTCGCATGGTGGGCGGTACCAACCCCGGACGCGCGATCCAGCTCCATTTCTGATGCCTTTAGCTTCCAGCCGTCATCGCCGGGGGCACAGGTGGTATAGCTTACATTGTCAAGTTTGGTGCGATCACGATCCTCTATATGGGTAACAGTCGCACTACCGCGCCCACGGCGCTGCGGAATGCGGTATTCGGTATCTTCCAGGCGACCAGTATCTTTGGAGAGCTCCAGGTGGGCCGAGCTGGCTGACATCAGCAGCCCAGGGCTCTGGTAATAGATAGGGCCGCTAGCATCTATGGCATCGCTTTTTCTGCTGTATTTGATCTCTGCCGCCTCCAGCCGCTGGCGCTGCCAAAGCACCTCTGCGTTGCCGGTGAAGGTGGCTGTATCTTCGCCCTGGTTAAGGTCCGCACTATCCGCACTGATCTCGGTCTGGCTGACCAGCGGGGCCGATGCTGCCGGGTCATTGAGGGGGCCGTTACACTGGCCCCAGTTGAGATCCCGATCTATGCGGTACGCATCTTTACCCTCGGTCGGCAAGATACTTGCCTGCTCCGGCTCTGTGGCGTGCTCCGGTTCTGTGGCGGGGGTGGCTACAGCGACTGGCTCGGTCTGGCTGGTTGCCATTGGCTCTGTAGAGCCATCTTGTACCACAGTGGTCTCTGTTTCGGCACTTGCGGTAGCGTCTGTCGCTGGTGCTGGTGGCTCTACGCGCTCTGTGGCTATTGCCTCGGCCTCAGGTCTCACCGGTTCAGCGACCGGTCGCGCAGGCTCTGATGGGGGTTGTACCGGTTCAGTAGCAGGCTGCGTCGGCTGCCCTGCCTCCACCACCTCTGCTGGTTGTTCAGCTGCCGCGCTCTCCTCCGACAGCGGTTCCGGCTCTGCTGCGACCGTCTCCTGTAGGGGTGTAGTCTGGGCCGGCTCTGTAACTATAGCCGGGATTTCGGACTGCTCTTCTGCCACCGGCATACCATCTTTGAGACACTGCCAGCCGCCTTCAGGTCCAGCCCGACACTCCCACCTTGGTTTGGCGGCATGGGCGTTGGCGATAGGCAGCAGCAACAGGGTGCTGATGGTTACAGATAGTATTCCTGGTCTTACCGGCACAGTGATTCTCTACTTAAGTTTATTGTTTGAATTTCCAATGGTCCTGAGCCAGTTTAACATAGTGATAGTGCAGGATCGGTGATTTTTGCCGTCCCTAATAGCAAAGGTGTTCTAAAATCGCATAGAATCGGTTTTTCTTCAATGGTTGTTTGTATTCTAATGTTAATTATATTGGCCAATACGCAGCCATGTTTTACCCCAGGATTGGTGCTATGACGCAACGCTTAGAGCTGTTACATGGGTGGCTGCAGGATACCCTCGGGCTGACCAGCCCTGCCCTGGAGCCGGCTTCAGGCGATGCCAGCTTTCGGCGCTATTTCCGTCTCACCCTGGACGATGGGGCCACGCGTATTGTAATGGATGCCCCCCCGGAGCATGAGGACTGTCGTCCATTTGTGGAGATAGCGCGTGCCTGGGAGGGGCTGGGGCTGCATCTTCCCCATATCTATGCTGCGGACCTGGAGAGGGGGTTTCTGCTACTGAGTGATCTCGGCAACCGTCTCTATCTGGATGCCCTCAATGGGGATACGGCAGAGCAGCTCTATGGCGATGCCCTGGAGGCGCTAGTGGTCATTCAGGGCCAGGCCCCGACCCAGGGTCTACCGCCCTATGACCGCGCCCTTTTGCTGCAGGAGATGGCCCTGTTTCGGGACTGGCTGGTGCGGGAGCAGCTGGGGCTGGAGCTGGATGTGGCAGAGCAGCAGATGCTGGAGCAGACCTTTGATCTTCTGGCTGAAAACGCACTGCAGCAGCCGCAGGTGGCGGTACATCGCGACTACCATTCGCGCAACCTGTTGGTTACCGTCCAATCTAACCCCGGAATCCTCGATTTTCAGGATGCGGTAGTAGGCCCGGTCACCTATGATCTGGTCTCACTGCTGCGGGACTGCTATATCAGCTGGCCAAGGGAGCGGGTTGAGGCATGGGCCATGGGCTACTACCAGCTTGCGCTGTGCTCAGGGGTGTTATGCAGTGAGCATGAGGGCGAGTTTCTGCGCTGGTTCGACCTGATGGGGGTGCAGCGGCAGCTCAAGGCGGCGGGTATCTTCGCCCGGCTAAACCGGCGCGATGGCAAGCCGGGATATCTCGGTGATATCCCGCGGACGCTGGGATATATCGTCGAAGTGGCGCCCGACTATCCAGAGCTGGCGGGTTTGGCGACCCTGATCCAACAGCGGGTGCTGCCCGGAGTGAGCAGCTTCCTAACCTAATAGCACATCCATATAGCCATCACAAACAGACGGCTAATGTTCAAGGGCACACCGATTGCGCCCCAGTTCCAGTTCAGACATTCGTCTTTCATCCGCTTGCAGCAAGCCGGAATTGATGCGGCGAATATCATCATAGATTTCAGGCTGTGACGACAAGCTATCGAGGATATACGCAAGGAATGCCTCGGGACCATCGGCCAGATTGTGCAGGCTGTCGTTATTCTTGCGAAGTTCTTTCAAACTGGAATAACAACACTCTAGTCCCTCAGAATCAGCTGTACTGCTGGCGTGGGCGGGAAGAATGAGCGTCTCATCGGGCAGTGTCAATATACGCTGCAACGAGTTGTAGAGCAGGGCAGCCCAGCTGCTGGCATGTCCGCCAAGATCGGGTCGACCGACCGAATCGAGAAACAGTGTGTCGCTGGTTAACAAATATTTGTCATCGACAAGCAGATTGATCATACCAAGTGTGTGGCCGGGCTGATGCAGTACTTTCAATGTGACATCACCCAACTGAAACAGCACTCCTTCTTGCAGGTAACGGAAGGGAAAGGTTGCTGGAAGCACATCCACAGGGTTAATGCCGTCGTAGGGATGCAACCAGTAGTCTACCTCTAAAGCCTGCGCCAGGCTAAGGCCTCCGCTGAGGTGATCGGCCTGGAGGTGGGATTCCAGAACGCCAATGGCCTTCCAGCCGCGATCGTTAAGTTCCTGGGAATAGATTTGAATATGGCGTCCGGCATCGAAAATCAGAGCCTGTTGGTTACTGGCAATAATATAACTGAGACAGCCTCTAGCTGGGCGGCTGATCTGCAGAAGCTGGAGTCGCGAACTTTCGTGCACGACGCTCACTTCATAGTGATCTCCCCAAGCAGCCATACCACCTTCCAAGTTGAAGGCGGTGTAACCGAGACTACGCAGTCCATCGGCAACATATTCAGAGGTATCACCTTTGGCACAAACCGCAAGTATCGGCATTTCCTTTGAAAGTTTGTCGCCCAACCGTCCCGGTATCGCCTTCTTGACGGCCTTAACGATATCCTCATCATCCTCATCGAGTTCGATCAGATCAAAGTAGGGGATATTAATGGTATTTGTCAGGTGCTTGCCTTCAATACGCCAGGTATCAAATTCATCGGCATTTCGCAGATCAAGCATTTGGAAGCGGTAGTCGCTGTTGATTTTGTTATATAACTCCGCCGGACTCCATGCAGTCTTGTTTTTGCTAGTCATCGATTACTCCTGAATCAAAGACAAAGATTATCAACCAAAGATCCAAAGATATTACAATGAGTAATTGTGGTCATATATGACCACAAATGCTACAACAATTATGTACCCAAATAATAACTGGTGTAATAACTGGGGTCAGATACAAGTTAAATGGCAAAAGTTTCATTTGACACCACTTGTCGAAGACATCTCAGACTGAGATGATCATAACGCGTGAGAGAGTTCCATGAAGCCGGTTTTAAAAACAGCATCTATTTTGATGATTACTATCTTGCCTGTCATTACAGGCTACTCGGCACCAAAGGATCTAGTAACGGTTCATAGCACTCTTTGCGAGCCAATAGGCCTCAGTGGTAAGCAGCTTGATCTCTGTGTTGAGAATCGCGATGGAACTCCTGAACATTCTCAATCGAGTGTTTATTATCTAAAAACTGCTACTGGTACACAGCCCCTGGCTCTTAGCGGGTTATCAACCTACAGCCTGCTGGTATCACCGGATCGAAACTATGTTGTCATAGAAGAAAATGCCGGCGAGGGCCATCTGATATTCTCTATCGCCAATCTTGATGATATCCGCGCAAAGAAAGATAAACCTGCGATCTGTAGAGGTTGGGACGACTTAGTCGGTTATGATGAGCTAGAGTGGCGAGGGGAGCAGCTCTACTTCAGCGCAACCCAAAACCTGCGGGCTAAAGGCTCGCCTGCAACCGAAGATAAGATCATCTACCGTTACCGGCTCGCTCCGGCTGACAAATGTAGTCTGCAGTTTGTGGCAGCCATTAATGTTAATTCCCAACTGTTCGAAGCGATTGAGCAACGTGACATAGATGCAGTAAAACAGGCTATCCAGGCTCAGGCGAACGTTAATGCCAAGCGGCGTGGATTCATGTCGGAAAAGTCTGTTCTGTTTCTAGCGGTATCCCTTAATGAGACAAAAATTGCAGAACTGTTAATCGAGCATGGTGCAGATATTGATGAGCATCAGCGGGAATTAAGTATGCGCACACCGCTTTCTGCTGCTGTCTATCAAGGTTCTACCGAGATGGTTCAGATGTTGATAGAGCATGGAGTGGATGTGAATCTGATGAGCGGCATGTGGGATAATTACAGCCCTCTCTACCTGGCGACTAAAAACGGAAACTTGCCCATGGTGCAGCAACTATTAGATGCCGGGGCAGAGATTATCCCCAGTAGTTGGAGCGATTTTAAAGATATGCTAGCCAACCCCTGGCATCTACTGCATAGTAATTTTATTAGGATAAGCAACCCACCCAGCCTGCTTGAAGCTGCCAAGACAAGTGGTAACGATGAACTCTATCAGTTCCTGGAAGAGAGAGGAGCTCGATGATAATATTTAACGAATCAAGGGGTCTTGGTTGTTATTATGGGCAAATGCCCGGTTAATTAGTCGTTAAAGGGCTCTGACCCCTTTAATTCTTTCAAGCTTCATTCTATTCCTTAATGCTTGGAGCTAATTATTGGGTGCCCCCTAACGCCCGGCTCTGCGGCAGGCAAAAGTGGAGGCCGTTTTTTGGCCGGAGCTTTTGACTGTCCGACAGCAGCCGATTGTTATATCTCTATACATATGATTCACGACTTTCATTTAAAACGAATGAGTGGCCTTTTTCGTCAAAAAGATCATATAAATCAATAGTTCCATTTTCCAATTTGAACTCGGACTCTTGGGTTGTTATTGGTGTTAAATGTAATAGCTGAACGCTCAATCCGGATTTTTCTTTAATAAGATCTGTAAAACTCTTATCGGGTGCGAGTATCGTTGGAATGAAAATTATTGTATCTAAAACACTTTTTGAAAAAAACGGTTCGGCAGGCTGGCCATTAGGAATAGTATGGCCATGCCCGAAATATGTTTCATATTTATGTGGATACCTAGCATAGTGAAGAATTAAATTAATATATTCATCTTTTGGCTCATCTACATACATAACTATTTCAGCAAGCTGATATTCCTCTGAAATTTCAGCCGGCAATGTCATTGGCATATCACTCATGCCTGATGATACTAATGTGTAAAATTCTCGGCCTTGATAGCCTGGTTTGTATATGAATACATCGATATGGGGAAGCATTGGCAATACTTCATGGCTGACCGATTCGCATTCGCCAAACAATTTATCGAATATTTCTTCACGAGAATCATGGAGTTTCTGGTCAAACTCAACTTGAACACCAATCATATCGGCATCAGTCTTTGATTGCTCATACTCAAGTATTGTTGAGCCACCTTTGGTCTTTTTCTTTTTCTTCAAAAACTCGAACAATTCTCGATCCCTCTTAAGATATAACATTTAAGTAGAAGGCAATTTGCCTTCTAACCCGACTATTTCCTATGTTCAACAGGACAATTGCCTGTTATCTCATCATATTGAGTTGGATATGAGGCAATTAGCCCATAAATAAACGTGCGGTTTGCCTTCTATCTACGGTAATGGGTACGAACAAATTAGACGCATTTATTTTTTCGCGTGAAAACTGCATCCTGCCTTAATAGATATCCCCTACTATTTATGGAGAATATCAGCCTAGTCTGTTTTGATAAAGCACTTTCCCAATAGTCTCCTTTTGGTCGAAGCCGGACCTTAGTTGAAGCATTCGACGGACTACACTCCACTACTCCGCCCAACGGCCCTTTGATCTGTTTATGGCCTGTCCAGATTGAAGGTTACCTCTCTCCCTGCCTGTGGATGGCGCGGTACCATTAAAGAGAGCACAAGGGAGATCAGCGCCATGCCCGCACCGATCAGAAATACCGCCGGGCGTGATTGCACCCAGATCAATCCCATCACCACAGGTAGACCCACCGCAGCGATATGATTGATGGTAAATCCAACTGCGGCGGTTGAGCTGATGTCCTGCGGGTCGGCGATCTTTTGGAAGTAGGTCTTGATGGCGATCGCCAGCGCAAAGAACAGATGGTCCAGCATATATAGGCCGGCCGCCAGGCGATGGTCGGTCACAAAGGCGTAGGTGGAGAAGATCATGATAAGACCGCAGTACTCAAAGATCAGGGCGTAACGTTCTCCAAGTTTGCCTATAAGTTGTCCTATCTTTGGTGCTAAAAATATCTTCAGTACGGCGTTAATCAGCAGTAGTGTTGATATCTGCGCAACGCTGTAACCAAATTTCTGTACCATCAAGAACCCGGCGAAGACGATAAAGATCTGGCGGCGCGCGCCTGACATAAATACCAACGCATAGTAGAGCCAGTAGCGTCTGCGCAGTACGATCTTTTTGTGTTGAACCGCCCTTTCCGGGTAGTGTGGAAATGCTATCCAGCAGTAGACGGCAATCAGCAGGGTGAGTCCGCCGCCAACCGCATAGATGGTTATGTAGCCTATATCCCACACCCTGGTGGCCAACGCCAGCAGTGCATAGACAACGATAGACATTAGAGATCCTGCCGCGATCATCTGGCCTAAAACATGAGGTGCCCTCTGCTTGTCCAGCCACTGCAGTGAGAGAGATGTCTGCATGGTCTCGTAATAGTGAAAGCCGAGCGACATCAATACCGTCGTGGTATAGAGCCCCCAGGTGGAGGGGAACCAGCCGGTCAACATTGTGCCAGCGCCAAGCAGCATTAGTGAGAGATAGGCGAGGCGCTGCTCATGGAACAGCAGCAGTAGATACACTGCAGCGAAGGCCATAAACCCAGGCACCTCACGCAGGCTTTGCAAAACGCCGATCTCCTTGCCTGTAAATTGTGCCTGGTGAATGGAGAAGTTATCGATCTGTGCCGTCCATACGGCAAAGCTTAGCGGCACTGCCGCTGCCATCAGTATCAGTAAAAGCTCGGGGTTTCTTTGTGGCGGCCAGTTCATTGCGCAACTATACACGTAAGGTAGATTAACGCCGACAGTGACTGCGGAAGTTAGTGTATGTACTATATCCGTACATGAGTGTTAAATCATTTTTCGAGACCAAGATCCCGCCCCCTGTTTATGGCCTGATAACGGCCCTGATCATCTGGGGGTTGGACAAGCTGCTGCCGTCGCTGAGTCTGCTGCAGCCGCCGTATAATCGAGTGGGCATCGTGCTTATTGTGATTGGGGTGAGTATAGATTTGACCGCGCTTGCTCAGTTTTACACTCATAAGACCTCGTTCAATCCGTTTTATCCGGATCGGGCCGACCGGCTAGTCATCTTTGGTATCTATCGCTATAGCCGCAACCCGATGTATCTGGGTCTGCTGCTGTCACTGACCGGTTGGGCAATCTTTGTTGGCAACCTTGTTGGTTTTGTTACTCTGCCGCTGTTTGTAACCATGATGAATCATCTACAGATAATGCCCGAGGAGATTGCGCTGGTTAGGAAGTTTGGGGAGCCCTATATGAACTACCTGCAGCGGGTACGACGCTGGTTATAGGCTGATTGTCGCCAAGCGATACCGAACGAATCAGGTCTCACGTGCTACGGCGCGGTAGCCGATGTCGCTACGGTAGTAAACACCGTCCCAGTTGATCTGTCGGGTGAGTTCGTAGGCGCGTTGTTGTGCCTCGCTGACGGTGTTGCCAAGTGCGGTAGCGCAGAGCACCCGTCCGCCCGAGGTGACCACCTTGCCATCTTGCAGTGCAGTTCCGGCGTGAAATACCTTCAGCCCATCCTCTTCACCCTGGGGCAGGCCGGTTATCTCGGCGCCCTTGCCGTAGCTGCCGGGATAGCCGTCAGCTGCCAGTACTACACCGAGAGAGGCGCGTTGATCCCACTGTGCAGTTTCGTTATCTAGATTGACGTCAATAGCCGCCAGGCAGTGGGCCACCAGATCAGACTGCATACGTAGCATGATGGGCTGGGTCTCGGGATCACCAAAGCGGCAGTTGTATTCGATCACCTTGGGGGTGCCGTCGGCCATGATCATAAGGCCGGCATAGAGAAACCCGGTGTAGGGTAGCCCTTCGGCTGCCATGCCCTTCACGGTCGGAAGTATCACTTCATCCATGATGCGCTGGTAGACCGTGTCAGTGACTACCGGGGCAGGGGAGTAGGCGCCCATGCCGCCGGTGTTGGGACCGGTGTCGCCTTCGCCCGCCCGCTTGTGGTCCTGGCTGGTGGCCATCGGCAGCACATGTTTGCCGTCGGCCATGACGATGAAGCTCGCCTCTTCTCCATCCAGAAACTCCTCGATTACCACCCGGTGGCCCGCCTCGCCAAAGGCGTTGCCGGATAGCATGTCCTTAATTGCCGCCTCGGCTGTTGCAAGATCCATGGCGACGATCACCCCCTTGCCGGCGGCCAGGCCATCCGCCTTGACTACGATGGGTGCGCCCTGCTTGTGTAGATAGTCCAGGGCCTGATCCTGATCGGTGAATGTCTGGTAGGAGCCGGTAGGGATGTTGTGGCGGGCCAGGAAATCCTTGGTGAATGATTTGGATCCCTCCAACTGGGCCGCACCTTGGGTGGGGCCGAAACATTTTAGTCCGGCCTGGGTGAAGGCATCCACTACACCGATCACCAGAGGCCCCTCTGGACCAACGATGGTGAGGCCAATGTTGTTGTTCTGGGCAAAGTCGATCAGGGCGTCGATATCCTCTACCCCGATATCCACATTCTCCAGTTTCGGCTCCAGTGCCGTACCGGCATTGCCGGGGGCCACGTATACAGTATCTGCCATGGGGGATTGAGCAGCCTTCCAGGCCAGGGCATGTTCGCGCCCGCCGCTACCGATTACCAAGATGTTCATAGAGTTGCTCCGCGCCTTTGGGTCTCTTCCTGGATGCCTGATCAGTGCCGAAAATGGCGCATGCCGGTAAAGACCATGGCGATGTCGTGCTCATCGGCTGCGGCGATCACCTCTTCGTCCCGCATAGAGCCGCCCGGCTGGATCACGGCGCGAATGCCAACGGATGCGGCGTTGTCCAGGCCGTCACGGAAGGGGAAGAAGGCGTCGGAGGCCATCACCGACCCCTGTACCTCAAGACCGGCATGTTCCGCCTTGAATGCAGCTATACGGGCGGAGTTGACCCGGCTCATCTGACCGGCGCCCACGCCGATGGTCATGTTGTCCTTGCCGTAGATGATGGCGTTGGATTTGACGAACTTGGCTACCCGCCAGCTGAACAGTAGATCCTTCATCTCCTGTTCGGTCGGGGCGCGCTTGGTCACCACCTTGATCTCATTGCTCAGTTGTAGATCGGCATCCTGTACCAGCAGTCCACCGTTTACCCGCTTGAAGTCGAGGCGGTGCAGGGCCTCGGCGGCCCACTCGCCGCACTCCAATAGGCGCACGTTTTTCTTTGCGCTTACTGCCTCGATCGCCTCGGCGGAGATCTTGGGGGCGATGATCACCTCGACGAACTGGCGCTCCACGATCGCCTCTGCGGTCTTGGCGTCCAGCTCCTGGTTGAAGGCGATAATCCCACCGAAGGCCGATTCCGGATCGGTCTGGAAGGCGCGGTCATAGGCCTCCAGCAGATTGGCGCCGATGGCGACACCGCAGGGGTTGGCGTGCTTGACGATGACGCAGGCCGGACCTTCATCAAACTGTTTGACGCACTCCAGTGCGGCATCGGTGTCACCGATGTTGTTGTATGAAAGCTCCTTACCCTGTAGCTGTCTGGCAGTGGAGATGCAGGCCTCAGGTTGATCCCGCTCCACGAAAAACGCCGCCTTCTGATGGGGGTTCTCGCCATAGCGCATGGTCTGCACCTGCCTGTATTGCAGGTTGATGGTGCGTGGGAATTCTGCTGTTTCATCACCGAGGCGTGTGCCTAGATAGTTGGCGATGGCGCCGTCGTAGTTGGAGGTGTGCTCGAAGGTCTTTACCGCCAGGTCGAAACGGGTGGCAGCGGTGACTGCGCCGTTATTGGCGTCCATCTCTTCCAGCACCCGTGGGTAGTCGGCTGCGTCCACGATCACGGTGACATCCTTGTGGTTCTTGGCAGCGGCGCGCAGCATGGTAGGACCGCCTATATCGATGTTCTCAATCGCGGTGGGCAGATCACAATCTGGGTTGGCCACGGTCTGTTCGAATGGGTAGAGATTGACCACAATGATATCAATGGGGGCGATCTCGTTCTCTTTCATGACCGTGTCATCGATGCCGCGACGGCCCAATATACCGCCGTGGATCTTGGGGTGCAGCGTCTTGACCCGACCATCCATCATCTCGGGAAATCCGGTGTGTTCGGAGACCTCAATGACGGGCACGTTATTCTCTGTAAGCAGTCGTGCAGTGCCGCCAGTGGATAGGATTTCTACCTTACGCTCGCTCAGTGCGCGGGCAAACTCTACGATACCTGTCTTGTCGGATACGCTGATTAGCGCTCTGGTGATGGATGACATGTCTGAATCTCTGTGCTGTAGGTG
The DNA here is from genome assembly GCA_050304615.1 of Sedimenticolaceae bacterium. GTDB lineage: Bacteria > Pseudomonadota > Gammaproteobacteria > Chromatiales > Chromatiaceae > CBFDBF01. The sequence goes on along the minus strand of JBNLDW010000011.1, from coordinate 32,597 downwards.
TTTAACGGTCAGCCCGGACAGATGCCACGGGCTATATCGAATAAGAGCCGCCTATTGTAACGCGGTTTTAGCTAATCGAGGTTATACATCGCTAGTTTTTTCCGCAGGGTGCTGCGGCTGATGCCCAGAATGGCTGCGGCCCGGCTCTGGTTGCCCTCCATCTCCTGCATCACGGTCTCCAGCAGGGGCCTCTCAACCTCAGAGATCACCATCCGATAGAGGTCGCTGACCGCGTGGCCATTCATCTGCTTGAAGTAGCTAGTCAGGGCCTCTTGTACGCATGCATGCAGCGGTTCGTTTTGTGTTTTCTTTTTATTGGCCGGCTTGGCCATACTGTTCTCCAGACCTATTCTGCATCAATCTCCAGATACCCAAAAAAACGATCGACCAGTGCGGTCTGCTGTTGTGGGTCTGTTGCTTGATTAATCTCTTTTCTGAACTGGGCACTTCCCGGCAGACACTTGCTGTACCATGCGATGTGTTTGCGCGCGACCCTAATCCCCTGATATTCCCCGTAAAAACTATACAGATTATCCATGTGCTCCAGCAGCAGAGAGCGGATCCATTCCGGAGAGGGTGGTGGTAACTTCTCTCCATGCGTGAGGTAGTGTGCAATCTCACGAAATATCCATGGGCGCCCCCGCGCAGCACGGCCTATCATGATGCCTGCTGCTCCGGTAATTGCCAAGACATTTTTTGCCTTTTCCGGGCTGTCGATGTCACCATTCGCGATCACCGGGATGGAGATGGCCTGTCGGATCGTGCCGATGGTCTCGTACTCCGCCTCCCCAGAGAAGCCGCAAGCGCGGGTGCGACCATGTACTGTCAACGCCTGGATACCGGACTCCTCTGCGATCCTGGCGACAGCTACCCCATTGCGGTTGTTCCGGTCCCAGCCGGTACGAATCTTCAGGGTCACCGGTACATTGCAGCCCTGCACTACAGCCTCGAGAATGCGGGCTACTTTAAGCTCATCCCGCAGTAGGGCGGAGCCCGCATCGACCCTGCAGACCTTCTTCGCCGGACAGCCCATATTGATATCGATGATGTCTGCACCGTGGGCCACATTGACGCTGGCGGCCTGGGCCATGATCTGCGGATCGGAGCCCATGATTTGAACCGCAACTGGGCCTGGTTCGCCGTCAAAATCAAGACGGCGCATGGTCTTACTGGAGGCGCGCAGGGACGAGTTGGAGGAGATCATCTCAGATACAGCCAGGCCCGCTCCCATTTTCCGACATAGCTGACGGAACGGACGGTCGCTTATCCCTGCCATAGGGGCGGCGATCAGGTTGTTTTCAAGTTGATATGGGCCGATCTGCATGTTTGCTGGTTGTGGTGGAAAAGCTATTAATGATACGCCCTATATGGGGGCATGATCCAGGGTTTGGTAGGGGGTACTAGCTGTTCCGGCCGGTCGTGCATATCCCTGGCCTACCGCGACACTTGTACATCCTGTACATCGTCCTTGCCTCTCGCGGCATACAGCCCGTCCCTGGGCATTCGTGGCTCCATCTATCCCTCCCCCGCTTGCGGGGGAGGTTAGGAGGGGGAGTCTAAATACAGGATAACCCCATACAGTATTGTCCGCAGGAGCAGTTACCAGTGAGCCCGTACTTTGGATGCGCCGCTCCTGCGCGTCCCTGCGCCCGCGGCGTACCGTACATCCTGTACATAATAAAAAAAGCCCCGCTCAAGAGCGGGGCTTCTTTACCCTAAATTAGGGATGGCTTTTACTGGGCCACGACATTTGCTGCGCTGGGTCCTTTCGGTCCTTGCTCGATATCAAAGGTCACGGTCTGCCCTTCAGCCAGAGACTTGAAGCCTTCTGCCTGAATTGCGGAGTGATGTACAAATACGTCATCACTACCATCGGAAGGGGCAATAAAACCAAAACCCTTGCTGTCGTTAAACCACTTTACTGTACCTGTAGCCATACTGGTTACCTCTATAACAAATTAAAATAAACAACGATACGTGCAGGTTTATACTAGGGATAATGCGGAAGGATTGTGCTATTCTCGAGTACCCAACCAGAACCGCTACTGATAGAAAAAACTTGCATCGCGAGTCACCCTACACCACGCACCTAGAAAAAGCAAGCATATTTTTTGTTGATTTTTCAGCAACTTCCAGAAAACCCATATTTTAGGCAATGTTTCCAGTACCGCCATCTCATATGGCTTGGAGCCTGGCAGAGCTCTAGAAAAATTCCAGTTTGAATCCGGTCACCCCTTCGCCTGGGTCTTCAAACGCCATTGTGACCATAATGGCCTCAGCTGGCTGTAGTACCTCTCCCTTTTTTAGTGGACGAGATAGATACTCTGCTGGTTGAAAACGACGTTGTACAACCAGCTTCTCATCTTTGGCGAAGAGGCTGATCTGCAGGATTGGATAGGGTTGGGAGAAGTCGGCCTGGTTGGCAAATGTGAGTTTGATCTGCAGGGCACCGGCCACATCTGGATGCAGGGAGATGGAGCGGTTTAGCACTTTTATTGCCCCGGGTGCGCGTTGTGGTGGTAGCTGGCAATCGACCCATTGGCAGAGGAGTCCGACCAATACGCGCCCCTCTGGATGGTGAATCATCTCATGTCGTTTGAACCAGGTCAGTTGGCCGATGACTATAGCCAGCAGCAGCACTACCCCAATGGCCCAGATGAGCCACTTGTTACCGGGTTGTTCTGCCCCCTCGGCCAGCTCCTCCAGTGACAACTCTGTCCTTGAGGATGGTTCAATAGGTTGCAGGTCATTTGGTAGATCAAAGGGTAGGTTTGATATTAGCTCTACAGTGTCGCTCTCCTGCTCCTCTTCAGGCGGATCTATATCTTCCTCATACTCAGTGGGAGAATCGGCATCAGGTTGCTCAGTTGCTATGATCTCCTGTGTGTCCTCCTCACTTGACTCTTTTAGTAGCTGGGTGGTGATCTCAAACTCGATCTTGGAGGCCTTGGGGGTAAATTCTGATGCCAGTGGAGATGTCATGGCTGGGGTAATCAGCAGTGACTCTGGCCACTCCTCTTCTTCCTCTGGGTGGGGTGATTCCCGCAGATTTTTAACAGCATTGAAGGCCTGGTTGCAGCGGCTACAGCGAACCTTTCCCTGCGCCACCCGCAGCTGTTCAGCGCGAACCCGAAATATAGTCTGGCAGTATGAACACTGGGTGTACATTGTAAGGTGTGCCGGTTACAGCCCGAGTTTTTTCTCCAGGTAATGTATGTTTACACCACCGGCGGCGAAATTGGCATCTTTTATAATATCCTGCTGTAGCGGTATATTGGTTTTGATGCCGTCGATCACCATCTCCGAAAGGGCGATGTGCATCCGTGCCAACGCCTGATCTCGTGTGGCGCCATGGGCGATGAGTTTGCCAATCATAGAGTCATAATAGGGTGGCACTGTGTAGCCGTTGTAGAGGTGTGAGTCGAACCGTATTCCAGGGCCACCAGCGACGTGTAGCTGGGTGATTGTGCCGGGACTTGGCATGAAGGTCGCCGCGTCCTCAGCGTTGATTCGACACTCGATTGCATGGCCGCTGATTTTGATATCATCCTGTTTGACCGAGAGCTTCTCGCCGCTTGCGATCAACAGCTGTTCCCTGACGATATCAACCCCGGTGATCATCTCTGTGACCGGGTGTTCCACCTGTACCCTTGTATTCATCTCAATGAAGTAGAACTCATCGTTCTCATAAAGGAACTCAAAGGTGCCGGCACCGCGGTAGCCGATTTTACGACATGCCTCGGCACAGCGTTCACCAATGCGGTTGCGTTGCTCCTCGCTAATTCCTGGTGCCGGTGCCTCCTCCACAACCTTCTGGTGGCGGCGCTGCATGGAGCAGTCGCGCTCTCCCAGGTGGACTGCATTACCGTGGGTGTCGGCCAGTACTTGGAACTCCACGTGGCGTGGATTTCCCAGGAACTTCTCCATGTAGACTATATCGTTATTGAACGCGGTACCCGCTTCTGCCTTGGTGAGGGAAATAGAGCTGAGCAGGGCCGCCTCTGTGTGGACCACTCGCATGCCGCGGCCACCACCACCTCCTGCGGCCTTAATGATCACCGGATAGCCGATATCGCGTGCCATTTGCAGGGTGCGGCTGTCGTTGTCGTCCAACGGGCCATCGGAGCCGGGGACCGTTGGTACCCCGGCCTCTTTCATCGCCTCGATGGCAGTGATCTTGTTGCCCATCAGGCGGATCGTCTCCGGTTTTGGGCCAATAAATATGAAGCCACTCTTCTCTACTCGCTCGGCAAAATCGGCGTTCTCTGAGAGAAAGCCGTAACCGGGATGGATGGCGGTAGCGTCGGTAACCTCGGCTGCGCTGATTATGGCCGGCACATGCAGATAGCTATCCGTGGAAGAGGGCGGGCCTATGCAGACCGCCTCATCGGCAAAACGGACATGCTTTAGGCGGCGATCCGCCTCTGAGTGGACGGCCACAGTCTTGATCCCAAGTTCTCGGCAGGAGCGTAGAATGCGGAGGGCAATCTCGCCGCGGTTGGCAATGACGACTTTTTCAATCATGGGTGGAAGTTACCGTTACTCAATGATAAACAGAGGCTGGTTGTATTCGACCGGTTGGCCATTTTCGACCAGAATCTTCTTGATCTTGCCCGCCTTGTCCGACTCTATCTGATTGAGGATCTTCATTGCCTCAATGATGCAGAGGGTGTCGCCGACATTGACCTGCTGTCCCACCTCAACGAAGTTTTTCGCCCCTGGCGCAGTGGCGCGATAGAAGCTGCCGACCATGGGGGATTTAATCTGATGACCGCTGATCTCCTCCTCTTCTGTCGTTGCGGCAGGCTCTGTAGTGACAGCGGTAGTGGGGGGGGTGGGTGCTGGCGCGATCGCGATGGGCGCGGCGTGAGCAGAGGCACGGCTTATCCTTACCGACTCTTCACCCTCGTGTATCTCGATCTCGGCAATATCTGACTCTTCGAGCAGTTCGATCAGTTTTTTTACTTTGCGTATATCCATCGTCTGTTCGCTCTTATTTAGGTTGATTATTAATATGCTTTAGCGCTGCCTGTAGGGCAAGCTCATAGCCCTGGGCGCCAAGTCCGCTGATGATGCCTTGTGCCACATCGGAGAAGAAGGAGTGTTGGCGAAATTCCTCCCGCGCATACACGTTGGAGAGGTGTACCTCGATAAACGGAATTTCTGCCGCCAACAAGGCGTCTCGCAGCACCAGGCTTGTATGGGTGAAGGCGGCTGGATTTATCAGCATGAAGGCTACGCCATCTTCCCTGGCCGCATGTATCTTCTCGACCAGTTCGTGCTCGGCGTTGCTTTGAAAAAAGTCTACCTTATGCCCGCTATTTGCCGCCAATGGCTCCAAACTCTCGCGGATGGTATCGAGGGTGTCGAAACCATAGATCTCCGGTTCACGGCTACCTAGCAAATTTAGGTTTGGGCCGTTCAGTACCAGGATTGTAGCCATGCTCTCCTCTCCTACTGGTTTTGCGAAGATTCTGCACGATAGGAGCAAATTTGTCCAGATTTGTTGCAAGATAGGGCTAGATAGCTACATATTACCCATAGGTAAGGGGGCGCAATGTTACTTTTCGCCGATTTTGCCAATATGGGCGATAAACTCGACGGCATCAACATATCCCACCAGGCGTAGGTGCCGCAACTCCTCTCCATCGGGGCCAAAAAAGACGATTAGCGGTGGACCAGATATCTCAAAATGGCTGAGCAGCTCGCGGTCACTCTCATCGTTGGCGGTCACATCGCATTGCAGTAGTACAAACCCTTGCAAGGCATGGGCCACCGCCTGGTCGGAGAATGTGCGCGCCTGCAGCTCCTTGCAGGAGACACACCAGTCGGCGTAAAAATCCAGCATCACTGGCCTTCCCTTAGACTGTGCGGTCGCAACCTCCAGCCGGAGATCTTCTAAGGTCTTGATCGGCCTGAAGACGAGGTGCTGTGGAGGTGTGGGTGTGGTGGTAAATTCTATTCCCAGGATTGGCCGCAATATATCTCTCCCTCCAGTTGCCGCTGCTGCCAGGATCAGGACGCCGTAGATCAACAGTGCCAACCCCAGCCCCCGGCGAAGATATGTCCAACCTCTACTGTCTTGAGGCAGGACGCGTGGTGCCCCCAGGTAAATAGCCGAGCCTATCAGCAAGGCGCCCCACAGTAGCATGCTTAGCAGCGGTGGCAGGATTCGCTCCAGCAGCAGAATGGCGACCGCCAGGAAGAGAATGCCGAAGATCGCGTTAATGGTATCCATCCAGTGACCGGCCTTTGGCAGCAGTTTACCGGCAGAGGCCCCGATCAGTAGGAGAGGTACGCCCATGCCGATACCAAGGGTAAAGAAGGCGGCCCCACCAAGGATGACATCCCCTGTCTGGGTGATATATATAAGCGCGCCCGCAAAGGGCGGGGCTACACATGGTCCGACAATCAGGGCGGAGAGGACACCCATAATGGCCACTCCGGTCCAGTTGCCACCCTGCTGGTGGTTGCTGAGCCGGGTCAGGCGGCCCTGCCAGCTACTTGGTAGTTGTAGCTTATAGAGGCCAAACATCGACATGGCCAGCAAGACGAAGAGCAAGGCAAAGGCAGAGAGTAGCCATGGGTTTTGCAGATCAGCCTGAATGTTATAACCCAACAGGCTGGCCACTACTCCAACCAGAGCGTAGGTGGAGGCCGTGGCGGTCACGTATACCAGAGAAAGTAGAAAGCCTTTGCGATGGTTGAGTTCGGCGCCATGCCCGACAATGATCCCAGAGAGTATCGGTATCATGGGAAAGATGCATGGGGTAAATGCCAAGAGCAGTCCGGCACTAAAAAATAGGGCCAGGGTAGTCCAGGTGGAGCCATTGGCAAGGGTATCGGCAATCTGATCTTGCTCCGACCGTGGTGGTGCGGTTGCAGCGTTAGGGATAGCGCCACCGTCTGCAGGCAGAGGGAGCTCAAACTGCTGTTTGGCTGGAGGAAAGCAGATGCCATCATCGGAACAGCCCTGGTAACTGACCTGCAGGGTAATATTGGTCGCATCTTTGGTAGTGCGTTGCAGGGGTACCGATAGATCCAGTGTATGGTAGTAGACGGCAATATCACCAATTGTTCCATCGGGTAGGAAGACCCCTTTTTTGATAGTGGCAGGGGGTAGTTGGAATTTCCCTAGAGAGACCCCACTATCTTGTTGCATGATGATCCCGATCTTCTCCTGGTAGAGGTAGACTTTATCGGCAATATCCCAATGCAGTTGTAGTATGTTGCTACCATTCACCTCTACCTGGAGTTGGTAGGGCGTATCCTCAGCCTGACCGCTCACTGGGAGCAGTGCTATGGCCAGCAGGAGGTAGAGTCCAGTTATAAATCTTCTGTGGTGCATTGTTTAACCCATTGTAGATAGCCTGGCAGGCCCTGTTCCACAGAGACAGCCACGATTTCTGGAAGTTCATACGGATGCAGGGTGAGAATCGCCTGCTCCAGTGCGCTGTAAGCCGCACGGCTGCTCTTAATTAGCAGCATGGTCTCTGCTGTCTCTTCACGCTTTCCCTGCCACCGGTAGATGGAGGTGATAGGTGGTGTAATGCTGATACAGGCGGCTAGCCTCTGGTCGAGTAGATGGTTGGCGATCTGCTCGGCACACTCTTGATCTGGACAGCTGCAGTGAATAAGTAACATCTCTGTGGTCATGCGGTTTGATTCTCCGTTATATGCCACGTTGTGGTCAAATGGCAATTGACGTTGAGGCCAGAAAAAAACCGGCGTAAGCTTGCAACTATGAATCCCCTGTTGATATTTCTGCTCCTGTTTGTGGGCATCCCGCTGCTGGAGCTCTACTGGTTGCTGCAGGTTGGTGGGGCAATCGGCGCCTTTCCAACCATCTTTCTAGTGGTATTCACTGCTGTATTAGGTGGCCTGATGGTGCGTGTACAGGGCTTTGCCAGCGCCATGCGGGTTCGAGCCGCGATGTCCCAGGGTGAAACTCCAGCCATCGAGATGCTGGCGGGCTCACTCCTGCTGGTGAGTGGTTTTCTGCTGCTCCTGCCAGGATTTTTTACCGATATTATCGGTTTTCTGCTGCTTATTCCCCCCCTGCGCCAGTGGTTGGTGCTGACGCTCCTGCAGCGGATGAAGGTGCTGCATCCGCAGCGGCCGGATGGACCTCGGCAGGGGCAGTCACCGCAGCGGCCGCGGGTGATCGAGGGGGAATACCGGCGGGAAGATGACCAATGATCTCACGTATCCGGTACCAGGCGCTGCCGATATGCTCGTGTAGGGCCCAATAGCTGTCGTTGAGTGAGTCCATGGATGGCAGCCAAGTGCGTAGCTCATCAGGCGGCGGTTGGGTTGGGCTGAAGGCGGTAGGTGCCGGCATCGGGTAGATACCGACCCGGTTGAAGGAGTCGATGGCGCGCGGCATATGCCAGGCGCTGGTGACCAGGATGATCTTGTTTATTTTAAGTTGCTCCAGTATCTCCTTGGTGTTGACTGCATTCTCCCAAGTGGTTTTGCTCTGCTTCTCTTGCGCCAGGATCTTATCTACCCAAAACTCCTGTTTTAGTACCTTCGCGGCCACCTCTGCCTCGGACTGTCCGATGCCACCATAGGGTCTGCCTCCACTAATGATCACCGGTAGTCCGGTACGGTGGTGCAGCCAGGCGGTGTAGCGGATCCGTTCCAGCATGGCGCCACCAACTGTGTCACCTCCATATTCTGGGGCGTCCTGATACATCTTACCCCCGAGTACGACAATGGCGTCTGCCGCGTCTGCCCGGATTGAGTCTGCCTTGAGTGCATGATGTAGCCCCAGGCCGGCCATTAGCTCCCCAGCAATATATGGTGTGCTCAGCAGATAGAGTGATAGCAGAGTGGAGAGCAGTAGGAATTTGCCTATCAGCCGCCGGAGCAGCAATAGTCCCAGCAGTGCCACCAGGACAAGCAGCCCTGGGGGCAGTAGCAGGCTCTTTATAATATATAGTAGTTCGTATTCAATCACTGTTCACTCCCTGTGCTTGCGTGGCGGCATGGTAGGAAGAGCGTACCATAGGCGCGCTGGCAACGGCGCTAAATCCCATAGCCTCACCGATTTGTTGCAGTTGGACAAACTCTTGCGGATGGACGAAACGGTGCACTGGTAGATGTTCACGGCTCGGCTGCAGGTATTGGCCTAAGGTCAACATATTGCAACCGTGGTCACGAAGATCTCGCATTACTTGTTCCACTTCATCCAGCTTCTCCCCCAGGCCTAGCATAAGGCCCGATTTTGTGGGTAGTTCAGGGTGCTGCTGTTTATGGCGCTGTAGCAACTGTAGCGACTGTTGATAATCGCCCCCGGGACGGACCTCACGGTACAGTCTTGGTACTGTCTCCAGATTATGGTTGAAGACATCGGCCGGCTCGACAGCCAGCTGCTGTAGTGCGACCTCCTGCCTTCCTCTGAAGTCCGGTACTAAAATTTCAACCTGGCACTCTGGGTTGTGCTCCCTGATGGCGCGAATCGTAGCGGCATAGTGACTGGCTCCACCGTCGCGCAGGTCGTCCCGATTTACCGAGGTGATTACCACAAAGGAGAGTCTCATCTCCGCTACAGTAGCGGCTAGCCGCTGCGGCTCTGCTGGATCCAGTGGTTGCGGAGTGCCGTGGGCAACGTCACAGAAGGGGCAACGCCTGGTACAGATACTACCCATCAGCATAAAGGTGGCGGTGCCATGACTGAAGCACTCTCCTAGGTTGGGGCAGGACGCCTCCTCGCACACCGTGCCGAGGGCGTTGTCCCGCAGCAATCTGCGTATGCGTTGCACCTCTCTGCCGGCGGGCGGCAGGGCGCGAATCCACTTCGGTTTGCGCAGGATGGTATTAGGGTTCTCTCTGTCCATTGGGTGGAATGTTAAGGCCTTGGCTGGGTGAGGTCTAGGGAGTAGTTCCGGTTGTTTCCACCTGGGGGCTCTGCGCAGTAGGGTGCCAGATGTGTCGCCAGTAGCTCAGCCAACCGCACCCCCACCTCGCTGCCATCAAGTTGCATCCCAAGATCCACAAGCTGGGTTACCGCCAGATCGGTATAGCCACATGGATTGATCCGGGAGAACGGCTCTAGATCCATCTCTACATTGATGCTCATGCCATGCAGAGTGCAGCCACGGTGCACCCGCAGGCCGATGGATGCCAGTTTGCATCCATCGACATATATGCCTGGTGCCCCGGCCCGACGCTGTGGCGTAATCCCGTAGGGCAGTAGCAGGTCGATGATCGACTCCTCCATTAGTTGCACTAGTTGACGCACGCCCAGGCGTGCCCGTCGCAGATCAAACATCAGGTATAGCAGGATCTGGCCGGGTCCGTGATAGGTGACCTGGCCGCCACGATCAACTCGTAGTATTGGTATATCTCCAGGGGTAAGTAGATGCTCCCTGGAGGCGGAACGTCCCAGGGTGTAGATGGCTGGGTGTTGCAGCAGCCAGATCTCATCTGGTGTATCTTGGCCGCGTTCCGCAGTGAACTGCAGCATCTGCTGCCATGTTGGCTGGTACGGCTGCTGCCCTAAGTGGCGTACTATCATGTTGTGGTTTGATTTCAGTACTTACTAAAAGTGTCTTGTCATCTCAGAGACTCATCAACACCTGTTCATGGTCAGTAAGATCCTGGTAGATGGCATCCAGTTGCTCCCTGCTGCTGGCCTCTATAGTGATAGTAACAGATAGGTATTTGCCCTCTTTGCTGGGGCGGGTCGTAACACTGTTGTTATCTGTGTTCGGGGTATGTCGACAGACGATCTCTTCCACCGTGGTAGCAAAGTCAGGGTTCGCCAGTCCCATAGCCTTAATAGAGAAACTGCAGGGGAACTCCATGATGTCATCTGGTTGTTCTATGTCGCTCACCTTCGCCCCGCCTGCTCTTTCATAGCGCTATATAACCGGGACAGCTGTTGGAACATCGGTCCCGGTATGCCACTACCTACTGGCTTACTATTGAGTGTGGTTACCGGCATGATCTCCTTGGTAGAGCTGGTCAGCCAGATCTCATCGGCGCTCTCCAACTCTTTGGCCTCGACCTCTCTCTCCTCAAAGTTGACGTGTTCACTTTTTGCCAGCTCCAGAACCAGGTCACGGGTGACCCCAGGGAGTAGAAATTGGCTTTTTGGTGGGGTGATTAGGAGGTTGTCGGAGACGATAAAAAGATTGCTGGCCGAGCCCTCAGTAGCCTTGCCATCTCGGATCAGGATCGCCTCATCTGCCTGCTCATCTACGGCCTGCTGTTTTAACAGGACGTTGGCAAGTAGCGTCGTTGCCTTGATGTTGCAAAGGTGCCAGCGGATGTCTTCCAGTGAGACTGCCTTGATACCCTCCACCGCCTGCTTGGGGTCAATCGCGGGGATTGGACTGGCCAGGGCAAACACGGTCTGCTCAAGCCCCTTCGGGATGGCATGATCGCGACCAGTTGCTGCCCCTCTGGTTACCTGTAGATATATGGATTGATCTATATTGGAGCGCTGTTCTAGCAGCTGTTCCATAATGTCGCGCCATTGCTCGAATGGTAGAGGATTCTCCATATGGACAGCGTGGAGGCTACCCTCCAGACGCTTTAGATGCTGTTCCAAGCGGAATAGATTTCCACCGTAGGCAGGGATCACCTCATAGACACTATCACCAAACAGAAAGCCGCGATCCAGTACCGATATCCTGGCCTCAGCCAAGGGTATGAATTGGCCATTAAGGTATATGTTTATGGGTTTTTCACTCATCGCTATTCAAACCAGAGGATTACCGTGTCTACCGCCCGTTGCCAGATGCCGCCCTCAGCTACTTCACTGAGCGCGATCAGTGGAACCTGCATCAAGGGTTTATCATCCAGGGTGATATCGACTCTGCCCAGCTCGCTACCCTTTTTAACCGGGGCGGCAATCTTGCTATTGATGACCATTTTGGCCTTGAGTTTCTCATACTGTTGACGGGGTATGGTTACATATAGATCTTTTTTCAGTCCTACCTCAAGTTGCTCCTGCGCACCCTTCCACACCCGCACATTACTGAGGATGTCTCCGGCGCCGTAGAGGCGGTGTGTCTCAAAGAAGCGAAAGCCGTAATTGAGTAGTGACTTGCTCTCTCTGGCGCGGGCGCTTTCACTATCAGTCCCCATGACGATAGAGGTGAGGCGCATACCATTGCGTTTGGCCGAGGCGACCAGGCAGTAACCAGCGCTTTCGGTATGTCCGGTCTTGACTCCATCCACCGATGCGTCCTGCCACAATAGCTTGTTACGGTTGTATTGCTGGATATTTCCAAAGGTAAATTCTTTGAGCGAATACCAGGGGTAAAATTGCGGGAACTCCCGGATCGTAGCTGTGGCTACCAGTGCTATGTCATGCGCAGTAGTGTAGTGATCCGGGTGTGGCAAGCCGGTGCTGTTGACGAAATTGGTGCTCTCCATGCCCAGCTGTTTGGCCTGACTGTTCATCATTCCAGCGAAGACCTCTTCACTTCCGGCGATATGTTCAGCCAGGGCGACGCTGGCATCATTGCCTGATTGGATAATCATCCCTTTAAGTAGATTTTCGATGGAGACCTGTTTGCCAACCTCTATGAACATCCGTGAACCAGGGGCGCGCCAGGCTTTTTCGCTGATGGTCACCATATCCTGGAGCTGAATATTTCCCTGTTGCAGCTCTTTCAGCACAATATGGGCGGTCATAATCTTGGTCAGACTGGCAGGCTCCAGTCGCTGGTCGGCATTCTGCTCCGCTAGTACTCGACCGCTGTCGTGATCGATCAACAGGTAGCCGCTGGCCGCGATCTTGGGTGGGGCCGGGATAGGGGGTGCGGCCAAACTCTGGCTCAGGGTGAGTAGCAATAATATAGCGACGGTAGATTTTATCTTGAGTAAAACTGACACGTTAACAAAGGCTCCTGTAATAAACGGAAAACGGCGTCTCCATTCTAACTTATAAAAGGTCGGTCATTCGATGACTACATGAGTGGTTTGAATGCCGAGTGCAGGTAGTCGCAGGGAGATATCATCCACTTGCTCCACCCCCGACAGTGGCCCAATCTGGACTCGGAACATGTTCCCAGCCTGCTGGATACGTAAGGGGATGCGCAATGAATTACTGAGGCGATGGCTTAGCTGCTCGGCATTGTACCGGTTGGCAAAGGCCCCTACCTGGATATACAGGATTGGTGCCCTGTCGGCAATGATCTGGACCCGGCGTGGTGGTGGGGCCGGGCGGTTCGGGTTGAGTGCAGTCACCTCTACCATACCGGTACCATTTCCAAGTATACCCAGCTTGGTGGCAGCGGCGTAGGAGAGGTCGATGATGCGGTTGCCGTGGAATGGGCCGCGGTCATTGACCTTTACTACGACGGTGCGGCCATTGCGTAGATTAGTCACCTGTACATAGGTGGGTAGAGGTAGCTCCCGGTGTGCGGCAGTCATGGCATACATGTCGTATGGCTCGCCACTGGAGGTACGTCGACCATGGAATTTGGTGCCATACCAGGAGGCGAGTCCGCGCTCAGAGTAGCCTTGGCTGCTGGACATGACATGATAAGTGCGGCCATTCACGGTGTAGTGGGAGGGGTTACCACTGCGGCTGCGGGGCTCTGCTCTGGGGACCGCATCGCGAATTCGGTTGGGGTCGAGCCTTCTGGCGGGGGCGCCATCACCATATCCGTAACCCCCTCCAGGTCCGAACGAGAAACAGCCGCTCAAGAGCAGGATCAGTCCGAGCGTAGCTACTACACGTATACTCATTTGTTATCCGCCCTCTGTTTTTGGTTGTGCAGCTGCAAAATCTGCTGACTTAGCTGATGTACCGCCATAGCGTAGAGGATGCTGTGGTTATAGCGGGTGATGACATAAAAGTTGTGAAAGCCCAGCCAGTGCTCTTGCTCGTCAGGGGCAGATTCCAGCTCTATCAAAGCGGTCTGCAGTTCTGCTGGCAGCGACTCTTCGCTCTTTACCCCAGCCTTCTCAAGCTCTCCCACCGAGGAGTTTAGTTTACGCTCAGAGGTAGTATAAAATTTGTACTCGGAGCCGGTCACTGTGGCAGGGATGGCCACTTTCCCGCCTGCCTGCCAGCCGTGCCGCTGAAAATAGTTGGCAACGCTGCCGATGATATCGGCCATGCTAGCAACCAGGTCGCGCCGGCCATCGGCATCAAAGTCCACTGCATATGAGCGATAGCTCTGAGGGATAAACTGGGGCATACCTATGGCACCGGCGTAGGAGCCAACGATTTCATCCGCGGCTATCTGCTCATCCCGGCTCAGCAACAGAAACTCCTCCAGCTGGCGGCGGAAGAATTTCCCCCTGGGAGGATAACCAAAGGCGAGCGTACTCAGGGCATCCAGTACCCGATAGCGACCCTGGTGTGCCCCATAGCGGGTCTCAACCCCAATGATGGCAACTATGATCTCTGGTGGTACGCCGTACACCTGTTCTGCCTGCTGTAACAGCGCCGCATTCTCATTCCAGAATTCGACCCCGCCCTTGGCGCGTGAGTCGGTGACAAAGATGGGGCGGTATTGATGCCATGGTTTGGCCTCGGAGGGACGACTGATGGCATCGATAATATCCTGCTGAAAGCGGGCATTCGCCATCAATGCAGATATCTGTTGCCGGTCCAACTGATGTTTAGCCGCCATCTCCAGGGCAAAATCCTCAGCCTTGGAGCTGAACGAGGCCGACATGCTGGCACAGGCACTAGCCAGTACCGCTAACAGGGTAGCGGTCAGTATCGGTTTAACAAGTACTGATTTCATATCTTCTCCGTGTTAACCCGAATACTGTACAGGGGTTAAATTGATCTCGTGAATATGGATGAACAAAAAAACAGCCGTATCTTAGCAAGTAACGCCATGTAGTAGGTAATCGCTGCATCTGCTTTTACAACATCCGTGTTAGGCAGACAGCAGTCTGCGATGGGTGTGGATGGACATAAGGATCCCAAAGCTAGCCAGCAGGGTTACCAGTGATGTGCCGCCGTAACTAATTAGAGGCAGAGGCACACCAACTACCGGCAGGAGCCCACTTACCATGCCGGTATTTACAAACAGGTAGAGGAAAAACACCAGAGTCAGTGATCCGGCCAACAAGCGGCTGAAGGTGTCTTGGCCTTGAGATGCGATATAAAGACCGCGCAGGATGATAAATAGATAGAGCGCAAGTAGTAGAATGACGCCGCTAAACCCAAACTCCTCTGATATGACAGCAAATATGAAGTCGGTAGTCCTCTCCGGTAGAAATTCCAGTTGTGACTGGGTGCCATTGAGCCATCCTTTGCCGTATAGCCCTCCCGAGCCGATGGCGATCTTGGACTGGATGATATGATAGCCAGAACCGAGGGGATCTCGTTCTGGATCGAGGAAAGTCAGTACCCTGTTTTGCTGGTACTCCAGCATCCACCAGTGCCAGTAGGCCCATCCTGTCGGGATGGCGGCCAGCAATATCCCTCCGACAAAGAGCCAGCTCAGTCCGGCCAGCAGTAGGGTGAAGCCCCCGGCAGTAGTTACCAGCAGGGCGGTCCCGAGATCTGGCTGAATTGCAATTAGTGCCACCGGCAGCAGTATCAGCAGACCAGCCACCGCAAGACGATACCACTTTGGTGGTAGAGATTTCTCAGCAAGGTACCAGGCGACCATCATAGGAACGGCGATCTTGGACATTTCAGATGGCTGAAATCTGAATGCCCCCAGATTAAGCCAGCGTTGTGCCCCTTTTCCGGTATGGCCAGCTATTGGCACCAATAGCAGCAGTAGGATGGCGGCAACAAATAGCCAGGGTGCCCAGCGCCGCAACTGGGGTGGTGAAACCTGGGCTAGAAATATCATTACTAGAAAACCGGTAGCGAGGCGGATCGACTGACGGATGACCATCCCCATGTTCTCGCTACTGGCGCTATAGAGGAAAAACAGGCCAAGGCCACACAATAGCACCAATCCCAGTAACAAGGGCATATCCAGATGCAACTGGGCCAGCAGACCGCGTGCCCTGGCCGGGGATGAGTTTCCTAAATAATCTCTTTTTCCCGGAATCACCGACTTTCCCTCAATAGATAACTATCCATGATACTGCGTGCCATGGGGGCGGCAACGGATCCACCATGACCGCCATTCTCAACTACGACCGCCACTGCGATCCTTGGTTCCTCTACCGGGGCAAAGCCTATAAAAAGTGCGTGGTCACGCCGTTTTTTCTCTACCTTCTCTTCCTCGTACTCCTCATCCTGTTTTACCGAGAATACCTGTGCAGTACCGGTCTTACCGGCAATGCGGTAGCGTTTGGTATGAATGCGGCGGGCGGTTCCTCTGTCACCCTCTACCACATCAGCCATAGCCTCGATTATATATTCAAAGTTTTTATCCTTGATATCAGCCATGGCGGTTGCTTTAGGGGTCCAGGTGCTGGTTGGAGTCGTCGTCCCTGGCTCCTGAATAGCTTGGAGGACGCGTGGTGGGAAATAGAGGCCGCGGGAGGCCAGGGTTGCGGTTGCACGCGCCAGTTCCAGCGGGGTCGTTAGAAAATAACCCTGACCGATCCCTACTATCAGGGTCTCGCCGGCATACCATGCAGATTTTTTCGTTGCCCTTTTCCACTGTTGCGATGGTAGCAGGCCAGCGATGGCCCCACTTATGTCTACCCCTGGAGTTTCGCCAAAACCAAACCGGCTGAGGAAAGAGTGGATACGGTCTATACCTAGTTGCAACGCGAGGTCGTAGAAATAGACGTCACAGGATTGAATGATGGCGTCTTTCAGGATCATTGGCCCGTGACCGCTTTTTTTCCAGTCACGGTATTTATGGTCATTCCCGGGTAGCTGAAAGTAGCCGGGGCAGTGGGTCTTTTTAGTAAAGCTGGTTAGGCCGTACTCTAGCCCCGCCAGACCTATAAATGGTTTAGCGGTGGAGCCTGGGGGGTAGCGTCCACGCAGGGCGCGATTGAATAGCGGTTTGTCACTGGAGCGTTGTAGTGCCTGATAGTTTTCAGTTGAGATCCCCTCAACAAACAGATTGGGGTCGAACCCAGGCTTGGAGGCCAACAGCAGGATGGAGCCAGTTCTTGGGTCGATGGCCACTATGGCACCATTGTGTTCTCCCAGTTGCTGCATCGCCAGGCGTTGTAGTTCGGCATCCGTTGACAGGAATAGGTCTTCGCCAGGGATCGGAGGTTTTGACTCAATGGTGCGAATAGGGCGACCGACCACGTTGACCTCAACCCGGCGGTGTCCAACCGAACCGAGTAGCGCGCGCTCATAATATTTTTCTACCCCGGTTTTGCCGATATGGTTGGTTCCAGCGTAGACAGCAACATCCAGGTTCTCTTGTTCCTGCTGGTTGATGCGTCCCACATAGCCGAGAAGGTGGGAGCTGTCCTCGGCCAGCGGATAATTGCGCAATAAATTAGCCTTCAGTATCACCTTGGGAAAATGGTGGCTGACGACGGCGAAACGAGCAATCTCTTCTTCGTTCAGGTGGGTTCTGATGGGGATACTGTCAAAGCGTCGATACTGTTTCTGTAGTCGGTAGAAACGCTCCAGGTCACTTTGCTGAATGGTGATTATCTTGCCCAGCCTGGTAAGCAGTTGTTGGATGTCATCAATCTGTTCCGGGATGATCTCCAGACTATGGACAGGGAGATTTTGGGCCAGGGTGACGCCGTGGCGATCGAAGATCAGGCCGCGTGTGGGCGGTAGTGGCTCCAGCTTTACCCGATTGCCACTAGATAGGGTAGTGTAGTGCTCGTAATCTTGTAGTTGCAGTTCTGCCAGACGTATCAGTAGCAGGAGCATCAGGAGGAAGATGGCGAGCAGTGCCACTAGCAGACGACCGTTGAAGAGCGTGCTCTCCCGATAATGGTCCTTAATCGTTGCTCGTGCCATTAACTGATATTAAACTTGCGCCGCAGGTCACGCAGAATGATATAGATCCATGGCCACAGTAGCATGCTGGTAACAGGTGAGATCCAGAGAGATTCTCCTGCTGGGATTTCCTGGGTAAAGCCGAGCAACCAGATTTTCAGGAGATACTCCAGTAGCAGCAGTAGGAATATCCCCATGGCTTGCTGCCATAGAGGGAACACTCTTATCTGCCTATGTAGCTGGATGATAATAAACACAATTATGGCGTAGATCATGGCATGCATCCCAAGCAGGGAGCTTGATAGCAGGTCTACGGCGATACCCAGAGCCCAGGCACTGCCTACGCCTATCCGTTGCGGTAGGGCCATGGCCCAATAGATCAGTACAAGCAGTGGCCACTGAGGACGGAAAGAGTGAGCCCATGCCGGTAGTGGCATGACCGCAAGCAGCAGGGCCACAGTAAAGGTGAACAGTAACATGATAATCCCTTGGCGACGGGATTGGTTCATGGTTGCTCCTCCATATCGGCCTGTCCTTTGGTTTTGCCCCATACCAACAGCACCTCATGGATCTGATCCAGTTTGGCTATAGGGGTGGCTTCGGCGGTGGTGAATGGTTGGCCTGGGGTATGGGTGATGGCGGTCACTGTGGCCACCGGGTAGCCAGCGGGGAAGTGGCCGCCAAGTCCGGATGTAACCAGCAGATCGCCAATTCTGATATCGGCATTGTTGGGGAGATTGGGTACCCGCAACTGCTTGATCTTGCCGGTTCCCGTAGCAATGGCGCGTAGCCCATTGCGGTTTACCTGCACCGGAGTGGAGTGGTTGGCATCGGTTATCATTAGCACGGTTGAGGTGAAGGGGTTGACCCTGGTGACCTGGCCTATAACGCCATTGGCATCGATTACCGGTTGCCCGATAAATACCCCATAATCATCTCCCTTATGGATCAGTATCTGCTGGGCATAAGGATCCAGGTGTACTGCAATCAGTTCAGCGATCAATACGCGGTCATCTACCTTGAATGCCGAGCCCAGCAGATCACGCAGACGCATGTTCTCACTCTTGAGTGCCGCCATCTTCTGTTGTCTGACCTGGAGTAGCAGGTTTTGTTCTCGCAGTAGCTGATTCTCTTCCTGCAGATGGAAACGGGTGGCGAAAGCCTCATTTACCCAGCGGATGGCGGTCACTGGAAGATCAACCAGGAGATGGAGCGGGTGGACTGAGACCGAAGCCGCTGAACGGATACCCTGCAGGTAGTGTTTGCTTTGATCGACCGCCATTAGCGTAATGGAGACCACTACCGCCAACAACAGGCGGAGGGTAAGAGATCTGCTTTGAGAGAAGATTTTTTCGATCTTGAACTGCCCTTATTCTAGGCTGAAAAGATCAATACCCATCTCGTCGATCAGCTCCAGGGCGCGCCCACCACCGCGGGCTACACAGGTCAATGGATCTTCTGCTACCAGTACCGGCAGACCGGTCTCCTCTGCCAATCTTCGATCGATATTGTGTAATAGTGCGCCACCACCGGTTAGTACCAGACCACGCTCCGCCACATCAGCGGTAAGTTCTGGCGGGGTCTGCTCCAGGGCGGCCTTGACTGAATCAATAATCCCAGCAAGCGGCTCCTGCAGGGCCTCTAACACCTCATTGCTGCGGATGGTAAAGCTCTTGGGTATGCCCTCTGCCAGATTGCGCCCGGTCACCTCCATCTCCAGAATCTCATCGGTAGGATAGGCGGTTCCAATCTGTTTTTTGATCCGCTCTGCCGTGGCCTCGCCGATCAGGGCCCCATAGTTGCGCCGAATATAGTAGATGATGGCCTCATCAAACCGGTCCCCACCTATCCGGGCCGAGTTGGCGTAGACGATGCCACTCAGGGATATGATGGCAACTTCAGACGTGCCTCCACCTATATCCAGAACCATAGAGCCACGCGCTTCATCTACAGGCAGACCAGCCCCGATGGCTGCCGACATAGGTTCATCAATCAAAAACACTTCGCGGGCGCCGGCACCGATGGCAGACTCCTTGATCGCTCTGCGCTCAACCTGGGTGGAGCCACAGGGGACACATACCAGGACTCTGGGGCTGGGCCGGATAATGCGCGACTCATGCACCTTGCGGATAAAGTGTTGCAGCATCTTCTCGGTGACGGTGAAGTCGGCGATCACTCCATCTTTCATCGGGCGGATGGCGGTGATATTGGCTGGGGTTCGGCCCAGCATCTGTTTGGCCTCTACCCCTACGGCCGCTACCGACCTGGTGCCACCACGGTGTGGATCCTGGCGAATCGCTACCACCGATGGTTCATTCAGGACGATGCCCTGACCACGGCTGTAGATTAGGGTGTTTGCAGTACCAAGATCAATGGATAGGTCGTTGGAGAAGATTCCCCGTATGCGTCGAAACATAGCGTAAATTTACTCGCAATAAGTGCTGTGGATTAGGTATGGTTACAGTTACTAACCACGTCAGACTTGTGTAATCTAGCAATGGCTGGGGAGTTGAGCAAGAAGCCAGCCGTCAAAAATTGGTACTAGTCTCACCTTCCAGCCTGCAGACAAGATCAAAGTGTGCTAATTTTAACCGCTTTATTGCCCGTTGGCACGAGAAAAATATGTCTTTGCAAAAAACAGATGTTGAGAAGATTGGACACCTTGCGCGGATCGCCGTGAGCGCGGATGAGCTTGATGCTGTGGCCAGTGATCTGTCGCGTATCCTGCAGATGGTCGAGCAGATGAATGGCGTGGATACGACTGGGGTGGTTCCCATGGCCCACCCGCTGCACATGGTGCAGCGAATGCGCCCCGATGAGGTTACGGAGGAGAACCAGCGGGAGCTGTTTCAGGCGGTGGCCCCGGAGAGCGAAGACGGGCTATATCTAGTGCCCAGGGTGGTTGAGTAAGATGCATACCAAGACTTTGACCGAGCAGGCGGCGGCCCTCCGGGCGGGAGAGTTCAGCAGTGTGGAGTTGACCCAGGCCTATCTTGATCGCATCCATACTCTCGACGCCGAGCTAAATAGTTACATCACCATCTGTGACGAGTCTGCCCTGGCCGAGGCGCAACGAGCGGATCAGATGCTGCATGCTGGGGAGGGTGGCGCCCTGACCGGCATACCCCTAGTCCACAAGGATATCTTCTGTACCTCCGGGGTTAGAACCAGCTGCGGGTCACGCATGCTGGATAGCTTTATTGCACCCTACGATGCCACGGTAGTGGCACGCTTCAAGGCTTCCGGCGCGGTCATGCTGGGCAAGAGCAACATGGATGAGTTCGCCATGGGCTCATCCAATGAGACCAGCTGGTATGGGCCAGTACACAACCCATGGGATAGCGGACTGGTTCCAGGGGGCTCTTCCGGTGGTTCAGCGGCGGCGGTGGCGGCCCGACTCTGCAGTGCAGCGACCGGTACCGATACCGGCGGCTCTATTCGGCAGCCAGCCGCCCTGTGTGGTCTTACCGGTATCAAGCCCACCTATGGTCGGATCTCCCGCTACGGCATGATCGCCTTTGCCTCCAGTATGGATCAGGCCGGCCCCATGACCAAAAGTGCCGAAGATGCAGCCGCCATGCTGCAGGTGATGGCCGGGTTTGATCCGCTCGACTCCACTAGCGCAGATGAGCCGGTGCCAGACTACACGGCCACCCTGGAAGCGGATCTGAGCGGTCTACGGATCGGCCTGCCAAAGGAGTATTTCGGGGATGGTCTTGATCCGGATGTGGCCAGCTCGATAGAGGCCGCGATCGATGAGTACAGGCGACAGGGTGCAGAGGTGGTGGAGATCAGCCTACCCAATACCCACCTGGCGGTTCCGGTCTACTATGTGGCCGCTCCAGCCGAGTGTTCATCTAACCTGGCGCGTTTTGATGGTGTCCGTTTTGGCCACCGTTGTAGTGACCCTAAGGATCTGGAAGATCTGTACAAACGTTCACGTAATGAGGGTTTTGGTGCCGAGGTCAAGCGGCGCATCCTGATTGGAACCTACGCCCTGTCGGCTGGTTATTACGATGCCTATTATCTAAAGGCACAGCAGTTGCGCCAGCTTATCTCGGATGATTTCAAGGCCGCATTTGAGCAGGTGGATGTGATCATGGGGCCCACCACCCCAACCACCGCATTTGGCATAGGCGAGAAGGCGGATGATCCGGTCACTATGTACCTGTCAGACATCTACACCATTGCCGTCAACCTGGCTGGCCTGCCCGGCATATCCATTCCGGTGAAGCCGGTGGCGGGAAGGCCTGTAGGGCTACAGATCATCGGCAACTATTTTACCGAGGCGAAGCTACTGAATGTGGCGCATCGCTGGCAGCAGGAGAGCGACTTCCATCTGGCCATGCCGGATGGTTTTTGAATGGCCTGTTGGAACCTATAACACAGAGAATATATAGATGCAGTGGGAAACAGTAATAGGGCTTGAGGTTCACGCCCAGCTAGCTACCAAGTCGAAGATTTTCTCGGGCGCCTCTACCGCCTTTGGCGCGGAGCCCAACACGCAGGCCTGTGGTGTGGATCTGGGCCTGCCTGGGGTGCTACCGGTGCTGAATGGTGAGGTAGTACGTATGGCGGTGAAGTTTGGTGTCGCCATTGAGGCCCAACTGGGTCACCGCTCGGTCTTTGCCCGTAAAAACTACTTCTATCCAGATCTTCCAAAGGGGTATCAGATCAGCCAGTATGAATTGCCAATCGTCGGTTTTGGGCGAGTGGAGATAACCCTGGATGATGGCAGCAGCAAGGTCATCGGGGTCACCCGGGCACACCTGGAAGAGGATGCAGGGAAATCACTGCATGAGGATTTCCAGGGGATGACTGGGGTCGACCTGAACCGTGCCGGCACCCCGTTGCTGGAGATTGTGTCTGAGCCGGATATGCGCTCCGCCAGTGAGGCGGTGGCCTACGCCCGCAAGATCCATCAAGTGGTGCGCTATATCGGCATCTGCGATGGCAATATGCAGGAGGGATCTTTCCGGGTAGATGCCAATGTCTCGGTTCGACCCAAGGGTCAGGAGGAGTTCGGTACTCGTGCCGAGCTGAAGAATATAAACTCCTTCCGTTTTATGGAGAGGGCGATCAATTTTGAGGTAGAGCGACAGATCGATCTACTGGAGTCTGGCGGGAAGGTGGTGCAGGAGACCCGTCTATACGATGCCGACCGGGACGAAACCCGCTCCATGCGCTCCAAGGAGGAGGCAAACGACTACCGCTATTTCCCCGATCCAGATCTATTGCCGGTAGAATTTGATCAGGCCTTTGTCGACGCGATCATAGCCGAGATGCCGGAGCTGCCAGATGCCAAGCGCCAGCGCCTGGCCGAGCAGTATGGGCTGAGTGCAGAAGATGCTTCAGCGCTTAGCATAGACCGGGAGTTGGCCGACTACTTTGAGCAGGTTGCCAAGGAGTCGGGTGAGGCAAAATTGGCGGCCAACTGGATCATGGGCGATCTTGCCGCTGCGATGAAGCGTGACGGTCTGGAGATAAGCACTATACCCATATCCGCAGCCCTGCTTGGAGGCTTGCTGCGGCGCATTAAAGACGACACCATCTCTGGTAGAGCCGGTAAAGAGGTGTTTGAGGCCATGTGGTCTGGTGGGGGCTCCGCGGATGAGGTCATTGCGGCCAAGGGGTTGCAGCAGATCACCGACAGCGGAGCCATTGAGAAGATTGTGGATGAGGTGCTTGCCGCCAATCCGCAGCAGGTAGAGAACTATCGCAGCGCCGACCAGGCGAAGCGTGGCAAGATGATCGGTTTCTTTGTGGGGCAGGTGATGCAGGCGAGTCAGGGTAAGGCCAGCCCGCAGCAGGTCAACCAGCTACTACGGGAGAAGTTGTGATCTGGATGGGGCCGCTGAATAGATCATAGGCCCCATCCAAGGGGTCTGGATTACTCTTCTACTACTGTCGCGTCAGGTGCGTTTTTGGCTACCGAAGCGATGCCATTGGTACAGCCGCTTTCGGTCTTATACATCTGGCTTTTGCCGATGGTCTGACCATTGGTTGCAGTCAGCACAAAGTAGAGACGGCCATCAGAGGCCTTTTTCTGCTCAAATCGTTCTGGTGTCTGGCTATTACGCCGTACAGAATCAATCCCTTCAGCACAACTGCTGGCGGAGGTGTACCCCTGGCTAGAGAGGATGATCTCGCCGTTTCCGGCCTTCAGGGAGAAATAGTGTTTGCCGTTCTTACCTACTGAGGTAATAAATTTACCAGCCATATTTTTACTCCTAGAATCTATAACAGTCGTGATGTCTTAAGGTATACAGGTCAGCGAGATGACATTCCCTATTACATTATGTGTATTATCCAGGTCAAACCAGTCATCTATCCGGATGAGTGGGCCATGATGCCGTCAGTAGCGGCCATATGCAAGTGACGTGTGCCGCTATTGTGAACTCACGGCAGCACATTTCCTCTTATCATATTATGGTTTTCTGTTATTCACCCCAGCCCCGCAGTCTCTTTGATGGTTGCCAGATTTATTGCGGGCAGATATACCGGCTTGGGGTCGGCGCTGCGGGTAAATTTCTTCAGGATGCTCTCCAGATTGGGGCGCTTTTCTGCTGGTCCTTCTCCGCTGCCGATACCGCCACCGAACTCGATGAAATGGGTAACCTCGCTCTCCAGCATGCTCTGCATACAGCCCACCCAGTCCACCGGGTGAAATAGTTGGGCAAAGAGGCGGGCGCGGATGCTCTCTGCACTATCCTCATGGAAACCACCGCTGTAGTTGGATAGCACTTGTATTTGTGGGGGTGCAAACTCTACCTGCTGCAACTCCTGGCGGAACAGGCGGGCGGCGGCCACCATATAGTAGGTATGGAAGGCACCCTCGGTCTTGAGGCGTATGGCCCTCTTTTTGGGATGGAGCTCGGCCATCTCGGTGGTCAGGGCATCAAGATCTTCCACCGCACCGCCCACTACCGTCTGTTCCGGCAGATTTATCCCGGCAACAGCACAGTAGTGTCTGTCCGCCAATGGTTTCGCCGTCTCCAGGTCGACGGTCAGGGCTAGCATCTCACCCTCCCCATGCTCACCCATCAGCTCACCGCGCTTGGCCACTAGCCGCAGGGCATCGGCAAAGGTGAGAGAGCCAGCCGCCACCAGGGCGGAGTATTCGCCCAGGGAGTGCCCGGCCGCTGCCACCGGCTGTAGCGGGACGGTAGCAAGCTCCTGGTAGAGCCGTAGACAGGCGATCTGGTGCGTCACTAGCGCTGGCTGGGTGTAGCGGGTTAGATTGATCTGATCATAGGGGTCGCTAAACGAGAGCTTGGCCATGTCATAGCCGAGGACATCGCTCGCCTCGGTATAGACCTGGCGAACCGATTCAAACTCGGCATGCAGGTCGCTACCTATGCCGGGATACTGAGAACCCTGACCGGGAAAGATGAATATGGGGCGTTGCTCTATGCTGGACATATTATGCTCTCTTGTCTGATTTTGGCAGGAGGATAGACATTATCGCCTGGAAGAACAAGTTATTGCCCAGTAATTGACCGATTCGCTACCAATCGGCGTTACAAAATGCTACAAAATAGGCGATTGTCTAGCAAGGGGAGGAGTGATGTCTGCCAAATTAATGGTCTTACCAAGTAAGCAGTTTGACAAGATCAGGCTGGTTTCGGTGCCTGAAGATATGGCAGTGCAGGAGGCTTTTCAGCACGCCACCGGGATAATCGCCAGGGTTGAAGAGCAGTCTGGATACACCGTAGAAGATATAGAAGATGCCCTGGAGGGGCACGGTTTTCAGTTGAGCGACTACGCACTTGGCCCTGAGATAGACTAGCCAACCCGGATAATACTCCCTGGAAGTTACTCTGTAACCAGCTCTATAGTACCGCTGATGTTGACCTGCACCCGTCGGGTGCCAGCCTCCAGTGTTGGTGCAGGTGCTGGTGCAGGTGCTGCCATCTCCATGGCCATGGAACGCATCATCATCGGCTGTGGTGTTGATCCCGAGGTATTGACCTGCATATCCACCAGCCGGTAGCGAGCGTGCCCCATCTCCTTGGTTATCAGCTGCGCCCGCCGTTTGAAGGCGGCCATACCCTCGCTCATCAACTCCTCTTCGGCAGCGCTTAGTTTTTCCGGGGAGATGGTGTAGGAGATACCGTCCATTCCAAGCTGCTTTTGCAGATCGCCTATCAACTTGCTTAGTGCGGCCGAGTCCTGGCTCTCGAGGCGAATATCCTGACGTACGCGCCAGCCGGTCAGGGTCTGTTTGTTATAGATCGGGTTGGTGTTGTAACTCAGGGTCTGCACCTTGATCCCGGGAGTTGCCTTGGCCTTTTTCACCGCCTGCGACACCATCTGGTTGACATCATTAGAGGATTGCGTGGCATCGCTCCCCTCCCGCTGGGCGTACATCCTGGCCACCATGGTATCGTTCTCCACCTGGTGGCTGGCAGTGGCGCTCAGGTCTATCCGGTCGTAGGTTAAGGGTGGCTCTGTGCACCAGGCAGAGGTGCCTATGGTGGCTAGTGTGAGCAGTAACAGGCCGTTTCGGAGCAGAGTTCGCATAACATGTTCCCTTATGTAGTGGATGATCTGAATTGCTTGGACAGATGTATTTGAGAATAGTTGCGAAACCAGGGAAGACCTTTATGAAAATAGCCGTGACAGCTCCTCACCCGGCTCTGCGGCACGCATAAAGGCCTCACCGACCAGAAAGGCGTTGATATTGTGCTGCCGCATCAACGCAACATCGGCGGGGGTGTGGATGCCGCTCTCGGTAACTACGATCCGGTCGGCCGGGATGTGTGACAGTAGATCAAGGCTGTTTTGCAGATCCACTTCAAAGGTGTTCAGGTTGCGGTTATTTATACCGACCAGTCGATTGCCGAGCGGTAGGGTGCGCTCCAGTTCAGTCTGGTCGTGTACCTCTATCAGCACATCCATCCCTAGTTGTTGGGCCAGCCCGTTTAGCTCTGCCATCTGCGCATCACCGAGGCAGGCGGCAATCAGCAGTATGCAGTCGGCTCCTATGGCTCGCGCCTCATAGACCTGGTATGGGTCGATGATGAAATCCTTACGAATCAGCGGCAGTGAGCAGGCCGCTCGTGCCTGCTGTAGATACTCATCCGCACCCTGAAAAAAATCTATATCTGTAAGTACCGAGAGGCAGGTGGCGCCGCCCTGCTCATAGCTTTGGGCGATGGCGGCGGGCTGGAAATCCGCACGGATCACCCCCTTGCTGGGGGATGCGCGCTTGATCTCCGCAATAACGGCGGCACTACCAGCACCAATGGCGGACTCTATCGCAGCGACAAAGCCTCGGCAGGGCTCTACTCCACCAAGAGAGGTCTGTAGCTGCGGCAGGGGTAGGGCATCGGCCCGAGCGGCAACCTCTTCCACCTTACGGCGTACAATCTTCTGCAAGATATCAGGGGTGGTGCTCATATGATCTGCTCTCTGCGTATTGCTCCAAGACCACTATTCTATCAAACTCTATCCGCATGGGCAGATATAGACCACCACAACCAGCTAGCTCCCCCTATATTACCCCGGAGGGGTATGCCGAGCTCAAAGATGAGTTGCGTGATCTATGGCCACGGCGCCGGGAGGTGACCAAGGCACTGGCGGCCGCAGCCGCCGAGGGGGATCGCTCCGAGAACGCCGAATATATCTATCGGAAGAAGGAGCTACGCGAGATCGACCGGCGTATTCGCTTTTTACAGAAGCGACTGCCGGATCTGCAGGTGGTTGATATTATCCCCAGCAATCCGCAGCAGATCTTTTTTGGTGCCTGGGTAACCCTGGAGGACGTAGCCGGAGTCGAACTGCTGTACCGTATTGTCGGCCCCGATGAACTAAATCCGCAACAGGGGTTGATCAGTATGGACGCGCCCATGGCCAGGGCGCTATTAAAGCGTGAGGTAGATGATGAGGTGGTGGTACAGACGCCTGAGGGCAAGAGTCGTTACACGGTGGTCGCAGTTAGCTACGGTAGCAGGCAAAAGGGGTGAGGGCGATGCTAAGCAGATCTTCAGCCAGCGCAAAAACCCCAACAAAGGGAGAACGGCATTGAGCGACTGTCAGCAGCAAGTGGCAGCCCATACCGAAACTCTGCTGCAGCGTGCGGGTAGCCATTTTGGCGTAGTCATACCGCCGGTGGATATCTGCTTTGACCTCAGCGGCCAGTCGGCAGGCATGGTGCGTTACTCCAGGAGGGGGGCTGTGGAGATTCGCTACAATGGGCTGCTACTGCGGGAGAACCGGGCAGATTTTATCCTCCGTACCGTGCCCCACGAGGTTGCCCACATAGTTGCCAGGGCCGCGTTTGGTAGCTGTAGACCCCACGGTGAGGAGTGGCGCCGGGTGATGGCCTTTTTTGGGGCGGAGAGCTCCCGCTGTCACCCCTACGACACCTCCCGTTCTTCGACTAGGCGACTGCGGCGCTACGACTATGTCTGTGGTTGCCAGCAGCATCAATTGACCAGCATCCGGCACAATCGTAGTAGCCGGGGGCAGACTTACCTATGTAGACGGTGCGGAGAGAGGTTACAATTGGCGGCAGATACTAAAGTGGGAATACAACAATGAATGAAGAAGCGAGTAAAAGAAATTTCTGGATAGGCAACGCGCTGCTGGTCCTGGCCCTGGTCATACTGCTGAACATGGGCTCACTGTGGGAGCAGCTTGGGGCCATGGCCATGGTGTTGTGGGTTGTGGTTGCCGGACTGGGTGGCTATTTTCTTATGAATGACGGCAGCAAATAGCAAAAGCCAAAACAGACCAGGGCCGAAAAGCAGTTGTCCCTAATATAAGCGGCTACGCATATTGGCGTTAGACGCATACCATCCCACCCGTTTTCAACTAGAAAACCCCACTAGCAGTGTGCTAGCCTGACAGCCACACGGAAAGCAAACCGACCTGGCGGAGGGATGGCCATTCAAAAAAGTCTCCCCCCTTTCACTGAAACATGCGGCGATCTTCCTAAATATTGTTGGAATATGCCCCGAAACAGGGATAAATAGATGGACTATTGGATAAGGAACATATGGAGAACGTTTGGCGGCATATTACAATATCAGAGCCGGCTATATAACACATTATCAGAGCCAGCGTGATAATCACCTGTTAAGTGCAAATAAATGCTGGATACATTAACGCAATATAGAAAACTAATGCTAATTATGATTGTGCTAGGTATCGCATTACATTTTGCGGTTATTATCCAGTCAAGTGAAATAGAGAAAGGTATACAATGGAAGCTTATGTTTATTGGTACTGCGGCCCTTGCTAATGTGCCGTTGTTCTTATTTATCCTAACGGAGGCATTTGGTCCAGTAGCAAAAACTAGAAGTTCAGCTAATAAACTCTTGGCAAGAATATTTGTCTTGCCATTTGGCCTAGTATCACTATTTTTTGTGTATGTTTTTTTACAAACACTGGTGTATTCAGTTATACAATGAGCATGCACTTAACAAGCGCGTAAACACGGATCGTACAAAGCTGCGCCGCTTCGCTCAGCAACTTTGTGCGCCCGGTTACGCGAAACGTTAGATTGTTATATTGGGCCATGTGTAACATGAAATTGATGAAATATTTAACAGGGCTAGTTGCGTTTTCGCCAATTGTTTTGTTTTTGGCTGGCCTTAAGTATATGGATCATTTGAAAGAAGTAGGAAAATTAAATGCATTAATGGAATCTTCTAATTTTGAAATATATGTGTATTCATTAATCATTTATTGTTGGTTAGTTGTTATTCTTTTTATAGTGATTAACTGGCGCTCAACGCTTGTATCGACACAAAATAAGAAATCATGGACTACTTTTCTGATTATTCTAAATATGTTTGCTACACCAATATTTTGGTATTCACGCGTATGGAAGTCACATTAAACATGAGAAGTTAATAATGAACAAAAAACAATCTAACCATAGGCTGCAGTGGACGCTCGCTATCGCTCGCTCCACTGAGCCTGGTCGTTAGATACCACAAGGGGATAGTTAATTGAATCAGATAGATGAATCGAGTTGCATAGAATGCGATAGCGTTACATCTTTATCATCTTTAAATAAGCCAGATAAATATATACCTGTTGTAATTGTATTGTTATACATGGTCCACATTGCATTTTTTGCATATCATGCAAATAACTATTTTACTCTTATAAGAACCGGAGAAATTAATGCGGTCGGCCCGCTGCTTGGAGTTGCCTCTGATATCATAATGTTTTTGGGCATTGTTTTACTAATGCTTAAGCGGTATATCACGATATTATTTTTGATTGCGAGCGCTGGCTCGTTTATTGCTGGCTTACTTGTCTGGAATCAAACATTGCCATTCTATATTGGTTCGTTTGTTCTAAGCATTTATGGCTTTGGTTTTGTGCTATCAATGTTTGCATGGTGGTTTACTAAGCGCCGCCGCCGTTCAATATATGGTATCTAACTAGTCGCTCGTGCGGGACCGTCGCTTCGCGCCGGCCCCACAACTCAAACGTTATGCCCATGAATATTGATTACGACGCTTTGCTACCAATGGCTCTAAATGCCATGTTCCCTGATGATGCGGAAAGGAAGATTGTTGTGTGAAAACTCGAGGCCTATGGAACTGAATCATTCCATAGGGAACAGGCTCGGGTGAAACTTGGTGTTTTGTACCTGCTTTCACAAGAGCCAGAAAGAATCGATGCATTTATAGATCTCGCGTGTACTGATTATCGAGATTTACTTTGTGCTGCTGAGTATCCGCATTCTTCTCGGCGTTGGGGGCTACAGGAAAAAGACCCCGAAAAGTACAAAAAGCTACAAGACAAAGAAGAGAAAGAGTACTTATCATGGGTGGAAAAAATACAGAATTAAAGGGGACGCATTTATTTTTTACGTGATGTCCTCCATCGTGTCCATTGCATTTTTTAGATCTAAGGTTGAATTGCAGTCTTCTATTTCATCTATAAAAAAGAGAAAGGAGAGAAAGATGTTGTCAATTAACAGTGATGCGAAAAAGATCTCAACTATAATATTGCTCTTTACGATACTTACTCTAGTGTACTCAACTGCCCATGCTGTCACTTCTTTAGAGGCTACCTATACGGTAAATACTGAATCTGATAGCCATGATGTCCATCCTGGTGATGGAATATGTGAGGATCGGGATAAAAAGTGTTCTTTGCGCGCAGCCATTGAGGAAGGGGAAGGCTATCCACCGCTTAGATTCTCTGTGTATGCGCCCAACGGACAGTACCACCTGACACTTGGCCCCATCATTATCATAAAAAAAAGTGTGTCCATTCTTTCTAGTGGGGTTATCCAATGCGGACCTAAAACAGAGACTGGTATTTCAGTTGTAAACGACGCATCTCTCGAAGGAGAATTTGGTGGAATTGTAGAATGTAAAACAGCGTTACATATCTTAGAAGGTGGTACGGCAGTTATCAGCGGAAATATAATGGGGAACATGCAAGCGATTCGTAATGAAGGTTATTTAGACATGTCTTGGATCTGGTTGGGTAACAATTCCGGAAATGGTGCTGGAGCCGCAATCGCAAATTACGGTACTGTTCGAGTCGGCATTGGTAGCAGCTTTGAGAATAATCACTCTGGTGGCTGGGGCGGGGCTTTGTATAACGCAGAAACTGGGATATTTAAGGCCGCGCGTATAAAGTTTATCGGTAACACATCAAGCAAGGCAGGAGGTGCAATATACAACGCAGGTGAGTTGCTGCTGGATTCTGTGCATTTTGAAAAAAACACCGCTCCAACAGGCGGGGCAATATTCAATGAGGCTGCATCTGGTTGGAAGCCGTTACTTAGCCGCTGTAGTTTAATTGCGAATGAGGCGACTACGAGTAAGGCCATCCAATGTGGTGGGGCTATCCATAACAATGGTGGTGTGCTGAACGTTGTTAATAGCACCATAAGTGGTAATCTTTCTAATGGCAATGGCTCCGGTGTATGTGTCACCGGAGGTGACGTACAGTTAGGAAATGTCACCATTACCAAGAATATATCCAACAGAAATTTCAAAGAGACCGGAGTGGATGGTGGTGCCTTGTTCGGTGGACTGGACGGCGGGGGGACGCTCATTCTTCGCAATAGTATAGTTGCTGATAATGAGTCAGGAGGTGATGGTGCTGAAGACTGTGTAGGACATATCAAATCGGAAGGACATAATATAGTGGGGATCCTCGATAAAGATCGTTGTGAGTTAGATGAGGCGCCAGAAGATATCCTGGGGACAGTAGATAATCCAATAGATGCAGGACTAAAGTTACTTGATCAAAAATTTACCTACTTTCACGGTTTGAATGGGAATAGCCCAGCCATAGATAGTGCAAATCACACCAGTTGCATGGCAGAGGTGCATCATCCGGACGAGTGGTTAAGTGATCAGATCGAGATACCTCGCGACTTTTCTGGCACATGTGACCGAGGGTCTGTAGAGTTTTGGCAGTAGAGCATGAGTCCAAATCAGAAAAGGGGACAACAGAAAAGGGGACGGAGGGAATATATTTTGTACAATCCTAAGATTCAGCTAACAACTGACCATTTTTTATTCCCTCCGTCCCATTTAATCAAATGCCAGGAGGCACGATGAATGATGTAACACCGGACAGGGAATTAACACAAGAAGAGCTGAAACTAGTTGCCACTCTTTCTGATGAGCAGTTGGCTGAAATAGACGAAATACTTTTGAGCCATGTTCATCCTAAATACAGCCGCAAAGTGGCATACCTTGTTGGTGCCACAATGAGTGATCTACCTAATCGAGTAAAAGGCATTCCTGACGTCTTCTACTCCAAAAGGGTGGCTCGCTTAGTCGAGCTAGGC